>NZ_QYYD01000021.1 GCF_003591005.1 Rhodopseudomonas palustris | reverse complement strand
GTCGGGGCCGGCCTATGGCTGCCCGCGGGGCGGCCAAACCGGTCACCCCCTCCCGGGGGGGCGCCCCTGGTCCTGACTGCGCGCCTGAGATTCCGGGTTCGCGCGCGAAGGGCGCGCGCCCCGGAATGACGTGCTTGGGCGGGCGGGACGACGTGCTTGGGGCGGGCGAGGCGACGTGCGTGGGGTGGGCGAAGCCGACGTGCTTGGGGCTTACGAGACGCCCGCAACCGCGACGAACTACTCGCCCGGCACGATGCTCGGCGCCAGGATCGCTTCGAGGTGGTCGGGGCGGTCGCGGTTGACGGCGGCCAGATACTCGTCGGCGACGTTGCGCAGTTTGCTGATCAGCGCGCGCTGCAGCTCGTCCTTGCCGGGCTGCGCGCCTTCGCGCACGATCGCCTGCACGGCGTTGACGTGGTTGGCGAGCATCTCGTCCGGCACGCGCGCGAGGTCGGGCGCGTGTTCGATGACCCGGCACAGGCTCTCGGCGGCGGCCGCCGCCGCTGGATAGCCGAACGTCGCGGCGTCGCCTTTGATGTCGTGCGCGGCGCGGAACAATTCGCCCTGGGTGTCCTCGTTGACGCCGTCGCGGCGCAGCGCCGTGAGCGCTTCGGCGAGGCGGTCGGCTTCGACGTTCATCCAGGCGGCGAATTCGCCCGACAGGTCGGCCAGCGCCCGCTCGGCGCGCGCGATCGGATCGTCGGCCGGCCCGCCGCCGACGCGGCGCATCACCTTGCGCAGCGGGTTGGCCTGGGTGATCACCTGGTGATCCGAAAAGGTCGCGATCTGGAGATCGCCGGGGCGTGGTGTCATCGTCAGCTCGCCACCTTGGCTTTGTCGAGCAGCGACGGCTGCTGGATGATGTCGGCCTCGCCGCTGCCGCGCCGCTCCGGCCCGATGTAGCCGCTCGAGGTGTTGCGGCGGCGGTCCGGCCCGAAGTAATTGCGCGTCTTGATGAACGGCCGCGGGCTGGCGACGACGTTGAGGACGCGCTGATACAGCGCTTTTGACGAGATCGGCTTGGCGAGAAATTCGGTGATGCCGGCGTCGCGCGCCAGCGTCACCCGGCGCTTTTCCGAATGCGCGGTCAGCATGATGATCGGCACGAACGGATTGGCCTTGCTGTCCGGCTGGCGGATCATCTGCGCCAGTTCGAGCCCGTCGAAGATCGGCATTTCCCAATCGGTAATGATGATGTCCGGCGCGGCGTGGCTCGACATCTCCAGCGCGGTGGCGCCGTCCTCGGCCTCGTACACCTCGCGCGCGCCGAACGAATGCAGCAGCGTGCGCAGGATACGGCGCATGTGCGGATTGTCGTCGCACACCAGGAAGCGCAGTTTGTTGAAGTCGATGCGAAACATCAGGACACTGTGAGCGTTGCCGGGCGCACGTTACGTGTCGTTAACGCTAACCCATGTGGCGTTAAGGAAGGGTTGAGCGATCGAACGGTGGCCATGCTGCATCGCGCTCGCTGCGGCGCAGGCCGCATGGCTCCGATGCAAACGGGCTGCGTGGCGACGCTGGTCGTTCGGCGCGGCCCCGCTAAGCTCGGCCATGTTCACGGCGAGGGGCGTGAACGGCAAAGCACAATCATACGGGAGGGACGCATGACGACCAGACGCGACTTTATCAGGACCGCCGTGGCGGCCGGCATCGGCGGCGCCGCACTCGGCGAACTGGCGCCGGCCCAGGCCGCCGCGCCCGCGACCGCCGCCGCGCCGCAGATGCCGCGCGGCATGACGCTGCTGGCGATGCTGCAGGAAGACGGCAGCGAAACGCTCGGCGTCAAGCTGCCGAACGGCGTGCTCGACGTCGCCGCCGCTGGCAAGGCGCTCAACCTCGACGTGCCGCAATCGCTGGAAAGCCTGCTGGCCGTCGGCGGCACGCCGGCGCTGGAGCGGCTGATCGCCGCCGCCAAAGACAAGCCGGACTTCGTCAAGGACGAAGCCTCGATCAAGTTCGGCCGGCTGTTCACCGATCCCGGCAAGATCGTCTGTGTCGGCCTCAACTACAAGGAGCACGCCGAGGAGGCCGGCGAGAAGCTGCCGAAGGAGCCGATCCTGTTCAACAAATACAACAACACGCTGGCGCCGCACAAAACCACCATCAAGCTGCCGCCGGCCGAAATCTCGACCAAGTTCGACTACGAGACCGAGCTGGTGATCGTGATCGGCAAGACCGCTCGCAACGTCTCGGAAGCCGACGCGCTGAGCTACGTGGCGGGCTACGCGGTCGGCCACGATTTTTCGTCACGCGACCTGCAACTGGAAAAGGGCGGACAGTGGATGGTCGGCAAGACGCTCGACGGTTTTGCGCCGATCGGGCCGTATTTCGTCACGGCCGACCAGGTCGATCCGAACAATCTCAGCATCGAGACCTACGTCAACGACGAGAAGGAGCCGCGGCAGAAGTCGAACACGTCGAAGTTTATCTTCAACCCGCAAAAGGTGATCTCCTACACATCAAAGTTGTTCGCGCTCGAACCCGGCGACCTGATCTTCACCGGCACCCCCTCCGGCGTGATCATCGGCATGTCGAAGGACAAGCAAGTCTGGCTGAAGAGCGGCGACCGCATCACCAGCAAGATCGAAAAGCTCGGCACGCTGACATTTGACTTGGCCTAGCAACGCAGAGGCAAGGGGCGGCGGCGCGTCGCGCCGCTGTACGGCGCCCCGCGGGACGCGCCCCCCAACCCCAATCACGTCATTCCGGGGCGCTCGCGCCAGCGAGCGAACCCCGAATCCCGACATGTCGAGCACCACCAGCCTCAACTCCGCGGCCGAGATTCCGGGTTCACGCGCGGAGCCTGTCATCGGGCCAGCCGAAGGCTGGACCCGTTGGCGCGCGCCCCGGGATGACTCGCGGAGGGGCGGTGAAACGGATCACCTTGCGGACTGATATGTCATTCAGAGCGAGCGCAGGGTGCGGATCGTGGCCGACTTTGCGATCACCTTGACGACCAAGGCTTCGTCGAATTGGTCGATCAGTCGCGCGGCCGCTTGCATCGCGGCATTGCGATCGAACAATGCGTGACTATGCCATTGATCGTGGTGCGAATTGCGCGTGAAGACCACGTAGTCGCCGTGGCTTTCGGCCTCCATCGCGTCGCGCAGGGCGGTCCGGCGATGCGCATCGAGCAGGGCCAGCAATTCGTCGATCACGGTCTTGGCTTGCTGAAGACCACATTCGAAGACTCGGGAAAATTCCCCGACCGCTTCGCTCTGACGGTCGTTCATGGCGATCTGCAGGATCTCAGTGATCGAGAGTGTGTTGTTCATTATTGTACATTGCAGCAGCGCTGTTCGCGTCGTGATCGAGCATCAGCGGCGAGCGCATCGCTCGCTTATCCTGCCGCGCAAATCAAGTTCAAACTTGGGGAAACGTCTGGAAATCAGAATATCTACACAGTTGCATATCTCTGCCGGCGGTGTCATGCGCTCGTCAGGCGGCGCACTGATTGATCAGTTTTGTACATCGGCGGGCTTCCAACTGGTCGTCGCTGCGCCGGACGGGCGGGGCGGCTGCCACCGGGCGAATATTCTGCGGGTGAATATTTTACGCGACGTATCGCGCTACAGCGACGCCGGCGGCGCTGCCGACTAACCTCGTAATATTACCGATTCGGAAGGCGCGCATGACCACGACCCCGATCTGCCCGACCTGCAACGAGCCGCTCGAGCTGATCGGCAACCGCCCGCTGGTGCAGGGCTATCAGGTGCGCGACTACCGCTGCGCCAAGTGCCACACCACCAGCCATCACGCCAGCCATTGGGACCATTCGCTGACCGCGCCGCACGGGCCGTTCTATCACGAGTAGCGCGCTGCCGCTCACGGGTGGTCCGGCAACGCCGGCCTCGCCGTCGGCCGCATCGACGGCCCCGGCGGCGCCAAGGCCGCCAGCCGCTCGGCGATGCCGCGGCCGGGTGCGGCGTCCCGCGCCGGGGCCAGCGATCCCGGATCGTTCCAGATCCGGCGCAGCTGATCGCGGACCGCGTCGCGGCGCAGATCGTCGAGATAGATGCGGAAGCTGCGGCGATCCGGATAGTGCACGTAGTCGTCGCCGCGCCCCGAGACGTCGGCATAGACCTCGATGCAATGGCCGACGTCGCACACCAGCAGAAACGGCGGCCAGCCGTGCGAGGCAGGCAGTGCGCGCGCGTAGTCCTGCGCCTGTCGCTTGGCGCTCAGCATCAGCCCCTCCCACGCGCGCGCGGCGCCGCGGCCGCGGCGCGCCTCGTCACGCACTGCGGCGGCACTTCGCGGCCCGAACAGCCGCCGCTCCGCCGGCCAGCGGCTCTGCTTGGCCTCGAGCACGAAGCTGTGCCGCTTGTACAGATCGATCCGCCCCAGCGACACGCCGCCCATCTTCACCACGCGCTCGAACACGTAGTCGTTGTGCTCGTGCGTCGCGCCGGCCGGCTGCGGCCGCTCGACCCCGATCACGTCGCACAGCTCGGTGAGAAACAGGCTGTAGTTCGCCCGCTCCTGGCCCCCCTCGCGGTGCTGCCACCGAGCAATAAAGCGATCCGCCATGGAGCCCCCACCACCCCGCATGGCGAAAATGTATGAGTTAGTCAGTGAAATTGAAAACCCAGACCATCGATGGTTGCGGCAGGTTTAAGGAAGTGGGGAGATGTTTGCGCAGTGAGGACGACAGCACCGGCCCTGCTTAGCGCTACCAAGGCCTGGCAACGCTTCGCCAAGGCCTCGCCGAGAACTCGCCGAGACCGCTCACCCCCCAGGCTCCCGGCGCCAAGCCACAGGCCCGCAACCCAACAACCCGGAGCCCCACCACCGTCATTCCGGGGCGCTCGCGCAGCGAGCGAACCCGGAATCCCGACATGGTCGAGCACTACAGGCCGTCGTCCGGGCATCGAGATTCCGGGTTCACGAACTGCGCTCGCGCCCCGGAAGACTCGTGGAGAGGCGGTGCTACGTCGCTTCTCCACACGGCCAGCGAAGAGGAGGAGCGGCGCGCGGTGGACCGACGACGCCGCACAACGCGCTGCCGCATCGAGCTGCTGCAACCACGCTGCCTACGTCACGGCCCGCCCGCCCGCCCCAAGCCCGTCATTCCGGGGCGGACGCAGCGCAGCTGCGGCCGAACCCGGAATCTAGAGGCGAGGCCCTGCGCCGCCGCCTTCTCGCCTTTGCCGGCAGAAGTCGCATCGCCCGCTGAACCGCGCTAAGCGACGCGCCGCAGTGCGAAGGTCACGCCGTCGGCCGAGGCGACGTAGCCGAGCCGCGCCAGCGAGGCCAGCACTTCGGCGATCTTCTTCTCGGTGGTCTTGGTCCGCTTGAACTGCGCCGCCAGTGCCTTGGCATCGAGCGGGCCGGCGGCCGCAGCGAGCGCCGCAAACACCGCGGCGGTCTGCTCCACCGCGCCGGCCGGGAACGACTGCTTCTGCTTGGTCTCGCCGAGATCGAGCGAAGCTGCGATCTGCGCGCCTTCTTCCTTGGCGGCCTGCTGATCGACGCCCTTGGCGAACCGCGGAATCTGATAGTCCGGTCGCAACCAGCGCACCAGCCCGCGCTTCTCCTCGGCGGCGCGCTCCTTGTTCAAGGCGACAAGCCGCGCCAGAATCTCGTCGTCGGACAAATCCGCCGGCCAGCCATAAGCCTCCGCCACCGCGACATCGAGCCGGTCATGCAGTTCTTTGAGGATCAGCACCAGCCCGTCGTCGAAGATGCGCTGCTCGTCCGGCGTCAGCACATTGCCTTCAACACCTGGGCTACGCACACCAATCTCTCCGTCATGGCCGGGCTCGTCCCGGCCATCCACGCCTTTCTTGCGGGCGCGCCCCGAAGGCGTGGATCCCCGGGACAAGCCCGGGGATGACGGCTGTGCGTGCGGCACGGCTCCCGCTTTGATCCGCTCCAGCACGTTGTACAGCCCGGTCAGCGTCAGATGCGGATGCTCCGCCAGCACGCGCTTGCGATGCGCGTCGAGCTCCTCGGCGATCACCCGAATGGTCTGCTTCTGAATCGGATTGGCGTCGGGGAAGGGGAAGGGATCGAAGCAGCGGGACTTCGAGTAGCGCGGATCGTTGCCGACACCGAGCCAGCCGCCGGCACGAAGCGCCCAGACGACGTGGATGCGAGAAGACAGGATGCCAAGAACTGCTGCGTCGTCGGAGCCGATCGCAACGAGCATGTTGTCAGGCAAGATCGAGGCGTCAAGAAACTGAAAAACACGATGCTTTGCAGTCTCAACGGTTGCTATATAGCGCTGCAATTCAGATGTGAATCCGCGCATTAGCGTGTTCCGTCGTCCGAAGAGCCACCAGTTTACGCGGCGATACTCTTCGTTGTTGCGGTCTCGCTCCGGTTTAACTCGCGTTAGCAGATGTTGATAAACTTCCGGGAATTGTTTGCGGACTTCGTCGATATCATATCCATCGAGATCAATGGCCATCAATTCGCGCGCGCGCGCCATCAGGTCGCGGCCGTTCCTGTACCTCTTGATCACTGCATCAAGTCCCGAACGCTTTCTCAGCCCGAGATGATCCGCCTCGACTGGAGTTACTAAGAATCCCGCGCCGTGCAGCTTGACACCGGGCGAACAAATTCCTTCGTTCGCCTCAAGGGACGCGGTCAAGGTGACATCGGAGCCTATGGTAATATCCGAGTTGATCATGCCCACAAACGGCTTCAGTGAAATCTCAGGCGAGTCTGTATCGAGTTTCGATTCTTGAGTTACTTCGTGCAGGACACCTTCATGAGTTCCCGCGACACCAACAGTCATCGCAATCCGCACTGCCGCAGCATCCGGCGTCGCCTTGGTCCACGGATGATCCGGGATCGCCATGATCAGCGAGATCGGTTTCTTCGCCTTGAGGTGCTTCTCCATCACCCGGCGTTGAAACACCTGTGAGATCGAATTGGTCGTCACGAAACCGAACCGGCGCAACACAGCGCCCTTGCGGGTCAGCAGTTCAGCCGCCCGGTCCCACCAATACATCACGAAGTCGGCGGACTCGTTCATATGCGCATGCGCCGCCCACAGTGCCTCGGCGTAGGGCACGCGCGCGCGGATATCCTTGCCGCCGATGAACGGCGGATTCCCCACGATGAACTCCGCCGCCGGCCAGTCCGGCCGGCGCGGGTTCGGGTAGGTCTCTTTGCCGTCCACAATCTTCGGCAGCGGTGCGCCGCCCCAGTCGAGCACGGCGTTCTTCACCTTGATGTTCTTGAAGGCGCGCAGGATCGGCTCGTCGGGCGGGGCGCCCTTGGTGCGGAAGTGCCATTGCAAGTAACCGATCCACAGCACCAGCTCGGCGATCGCGGCGGCGCGCGGATTGATTTCGAGGCCGAGGAACTGATGCGGATCGACGCTGTGCGAACCTAAGCCGCGCAGCGCTTCCTGGCCGCCGAGGTCGAGCAAGGCTTCGAGCACTTCGCCTTCCAGCCGCTTCATCAGTTCGAGCGAGACGTAAAGAAAGTTGCCGGTGCCGCAGGCCGGGTCGAGCACCCGGGTCTCGCACAGTTTGTCGTGAAACGCCTGCACGGCGGCGGCGGCCGCAGCGAGATCGCCGGCGCCGCGCAGCGTTTCGGCGGTCGCCTGCACGTTGCGCCAGTCTTCGCGCAGCGGCTCGATGATGGTGGCGATCACCAATCGCTCGACATAAGCGCGGGGCGTGTAGTGCGCGCCCAGCTTCTTGCGTTCGGTCGGATCGAGCGCCTGCTCCAGCAGCGTGCCGAAGATCGAGGGATCGACGTCGTTCCAGTTGTATTCGGCGGCTTCACGCAGCTTGCCGATTT
Organism: Rhodopseudomonas palustris; assembly: GCF_003591005.1. Taxonomy (GTDB): domain Bacteria; phylum Pseudomonadota; class Alphaproteobacteria; order Rhizobiales; family Xanthobacteraceae; genus Rhodopseudomonas; species Rhodopseudomonas palustris_K. The sequence continues at coordinate 110,976 of NZ_QYYD01000021.1, read as the reverse complement.
CGGCGCCGCCGAGCGGCAGCGCGGCGCGGCTCTTGAAGAACTCGCCGTTGAATTTCTTCACCTTGGTCTTGAGCGCGTGCGCCCATTGCCCGGTGTCCATCGCTTCCCAGAGCTGGCCGACGTCGTGGACGAAGGCCTCGGGATTGCGCTCGCAGTCTTCGAGCAGATGCTTGAACGATTTGTCCGGCAAGAGGCCGACGTCCTCGGCGAACATCGTGAACAGGCAGCGCATCAGGAACATCGCGACGTCGTCGGCCGCGTAGTTCTGCTTCTCCAATGCGACCGACACCTGTGCGAGCCGCTTGGCGATGTCGCGCGTGACCCGGGCGGATTGCTGCGCCGGGTCGAGCGCCTGCGGCTCCAGCCAGATCTTGCGCAGCCGCTCACGGACGACGTCGTCACGCAGGTCTTCAAGATAGATGCGGAAGCTTTGGCGATCGGGAAACTGCGTGTAGTTCTTGCCCTGGCCGGTGAAGTCGGCATAGACCTCGATGCAGTGGCCCACGTCGCAGACCAGGATGAAGGGCGGCCAGCCGTGCGAGGCGGGCAGGGCGCGGGCATACTCTTCGGCCTGCCGCTTGGCGTTGAGCATCAGCACGTCCCAGGCGCGATCGGCGCCGCGACGGCCGCGGGTCGCACCGGCGGTGTCGGTGCCGACCGCTGCGCTCGGGTTGCTGACTTCTTTCTTCTGACCCTGCCAGCGACTCTGCTTGGCTTCGAGCACGAAGCTGTTCTTCTTGTAGAGATCGATGCGGCCGTAGGACGTCGTGTCCTCGGCGGCCTTCTTCACCGCGCGTTCGAACACGTAGTCGTTGTGCTCGTGCGTCGCGTCGGCCGGGTCCGGCCTCGGCAAACCGAGCAGTGCGATCAATTCCGTGAGAAACGAGACGTAGTTCGCGCGTTCCTGCCCGCCTTCACGGCCTTGCCAACGCGCGATGAACTGCTCGATCGACGAAACGCTTGAGTTCCCATCGCTGCAACCTAGCGACGCAATGCGCGCTCGTCCATCGCCTGCGTCGTGGACTTGTGTCGAAGTCGGCCATGCCCGAGGCCGGCCATCGCGCTGCGGCTGCACTGGCCGATTGACCGATGCGGCGAATTAAGGCACCCGCGCCATGCGCAAGGGTCAATTGAAAATCTAATCTAAAGCTGCGTAACAGTCGCGCGACATATGTCAGGATTGTCCGATTGGCTGTGGCGCGTGCGACACGCGCCCAATGATCGGCGGTGTCGGCGTGTGCGCCGACGCCATCGTGAGGGCGTACAAAAAAGGATCGTAGCCACTGTACCGCCGCAACGCACCACGTCGCCGGCTGTCGTGGCTGCCTCCGGTTTGCCTCACCGTTTCCGCACGCATTCACGTCCCAAACTGTTCGCTCAAAATCCGCTCCTCGAGGCTGTGCCCGGGGTCGAACAGCATGCGCATCGCGATGGTCTTGTCGGAGATTACTTCGACGCGGCGGACGTCGCGGGCTTCGTCGTGGTCGGCGACGGCGGCGACCGGGCGCTTGTCGACTTCGAGCACTTCGATCACCACGAAGGCGTTGTCGGGGAGGAGCGCGCCGCGCCAGCGCCGCGGCCGGAACGCCGAGATCGGGGTCAGCGCAAGTAACTGCGCGTTGATCGGCAGGATCGGGCCCTGCGCCGACAGATTGTAGGCGGTCGAGCCGGCGGGAGTGGCGACCAGGATGCCGTCGGCGACCAGTTCGTGCATGCGCTCGCGCTCGTCGATGATGATGCGCAGCCGCGCCGCCTGATGGCTCTGGCGAAACAGCGAGACTTCGTTGATGGCGTGGTGGATGTGGACTTCGCCGTAGATGTCGGTGGCGCGCATCAACAGCGGATGGATCACGGTCTCGCGCGCCGCGGCGAGGCGGCGATGCAGATCGTGGGTCGAGTATTCGTTCATGAGGAAGCCGACCGTGCCGCGGTGCATGCCGTAGATCGGCCTGCCGCTGCGCATCTGCTGATGCAGCGTCTGCAGCATCAGGCCGTCGCCGCCGAGCGCGACGACGACGTCGGCCTCGTGCGGATCGATATTGCCGTACAGCGACGTCAGCTGCGCCAGCGCGGTCTGAGCTTCAACGCTCGTGCTCGCGACGAAGGCGATGCGGTCGTGCCGCGGGGCAGGGGTCATGGTGCAACTCGGGGCGGGCTCGGCGCAGGCTCTGGCTCGAAACGCCGCGAGCGCGCGGGTTTCATCGCCGTCGTCTATACGAGGTTTGCGCGATTTGTCGAGCCGCCGGGGCAAGCGATGGAACTGCGAGCGGCGACGCGGCGGCCGATGGTGAGGCCGCCGCGCGTGTGGCGATAAATAGCCGCGTGCCGCGCGGGCGCTGTCAGGGACGCTGTCAGTACGACGCGCCGGCGCCGCCGATCGCCGCGGCGAGCGAGGTGTATTCCTCGCAGCTGGTGTTGCCGCAGAGCTGGGCGATGCGCGCCAGATGAACCTGCGCGCGCTCGCGATTGCCCTGCTCGACCTGCCACAGGCCGTAATACTGCCAGGTCTTGGTGTGGTTCGGATCGGCCGTCAGCGCGCGCTCGTACCAGGCCTGCGCCAGCTTGTAGTCGCCGAGCTTGCGATACGAATAGCCGATCAGCGTCGCCACCGAGGCGTTGTCGTCGTGGCCGAGCGCCTTGAGCTGATCGATCGCGCGGGCGTAGTCGGCGCGGTCGTAGATGCTGGCATAGGCGGCGCGGTAGCCGTCCTGGAAGCGCTGCTCCGAGCGCCTGTCCTTCTTCTTCGAGCCGCTCGAATTGCCGTCCGACGACGGCGGCGGCGATGGATTGGAATCCGGCGCCGCGAGCGCGGGCGTCACGGCCGGCGGCGCGATCAGCGCAGCCGAGAGCAGGGCAGCAGCAAGCAGTCGTCCGGTCATCCTTGTCCTCCACTGATCGAGCCGATCGCCGCGCGATGGCTCACCACCACAACCCCGCATGCCGGCGTTCATTCCCGGCACCGGCTGGATCTCGGTCCGTTGCAGCCCACGCCGGCATGGCGCCCGGCGCGAACTGGCTTGCCGTCGATACGTCCGCGCCCGCGCCGTGGTTTCAGGCCGGCATGGGTCAAACGGCCGCGCCCAGCTTCGCCAGCCCGCCGACGCTTTGCAACCGGCTTCGGCAGCGCGGGCAGTCCGTCCGGATCAAGTCCGCGTCAGCCGCCATCCGCGGGCCGGGTTTGATAAAGCGGACGAAGCAGCTATTGCTGCTGCGTCATTGTCCGATCCGACGAGCCGCCCGTGCCTGTCCTTGCCCGCTTCGCCTTCGCGTTGATCGCCGCCGCGGCGCTCTGCGGCTGCGTCACCAGCGACGACGCGGGACCGCCGGACGGCGGCGACGCGGTGCAGCCGTTTCCGGCGAATTATCGCAGCGAGATCCCGGCGTTTCTCCGTAGCTACCTCAACAATCCGGTCGGGCTGCGCGACGCCGCCATGGCCGAGCCGGTGCAGCGCCAGGTCGCCGGTCGGGTGCGATTCGTCTCCTGCGTGCGCTTCATCCAGGGCGGCCGGCCGCAGGAACTGGCGATCGTGCACGTCAACGGCCGGCTCGACCGCGTCGCCGGCACCGCGGCCGAGCTCTGCGCCGGCGCGGTTTACGCGCCGTTTCCCGAGCTGGAAAAATTGTCGCGGTAACGCGGACCAAATCCTCATTGGCCGCGACTAATAGGAATCAACGGCGGTTCCAATCTGTTGCGCCGCTGTCACAGTCCGGCTTGAAGCTTGCTGCAGCGCCGCCGCCGGGCAACCAAACTGACGCCATCATGTTTTGAGCACATCGGACGACATCGAACGAGGGACACGATGAAGAAGATTTTGCTCAGCGCCGCCGCGATCTGCGCGCTCACCGCACCCGCTGTCGCTGCCGATCTCGGTCCGCGCACCTACACCAAGGCGCCGCCGGCCTATACGGCGCCGGAAGTGGTCTACAACTGGACCGGCTTCTATATCGGCGGCAATGTCGGCGGCGCGTTCGCCGGAAGTAACAACATTCAGAGCGACGCCGGTCGGTTCATGGGCGGCGTGCAGGGCGGCTTCGACTATCAGTTCGCACCGAACTGGGTGATGGGCGTCGAGGCGCAGTACAGCTGGATGGCGTCGAACAACACCGGCGTGATCTTCCCGGGCGGCAGCACCGCGACCGAGAACACCCGCGGGCTCGGCTCGGTCACCGGCCGGCTCGGCTACACCTGGGGTCCGGCGCTGGTTTACGCCAAGGGCGGTTACGCGTTCCGCGACTCGACGCTCGGCGTGAATACGGCGGGCGGCATCCAGTCGCCGTACACCATTTCGGGCAACCGCAACGACGGCTACACGATCGGCGCCGGCCTCGAATACATGTTCGCGCCGAGCTGGTCCGCCAAGGTCGAGTATCAGTACTACAAGTTCGGCGACACCAACTTCACCGGCGGCCCGGCCGACGTGGCCGGCACCTCGTTCCGCAACGACGACCACACCGTCAAGGCCGGCATCAACTATCGGTTCGGCTGGGGCGGCCCGGCGGTCGCGAAGTACTGAAACCGCGACATTCACCGCCACGGAAGGCCGGCCATCGCGCCGGCCTTTTTGTTTGACCGGGGCGCGGCGCGCTGCGGGAATCGAAGGTTAACAAGCCTTAAACGTCCGGAAAAATATCGGTCGGGACTCCGGAACCAGAATCGCCCGATGGTTCCGGCATGACGACGATCTCGAAAACCCTGCTGCAAGGGGTCCCGGTCGGCCTGACGCTGGCGCTGCTGCTGGCCTGCACGGTCAATGTCGCGGTGCTGGCGCGCTGGCTGTAGCCCGCGATTGACCGGCATCAAAGCAGCCCGCCGCCATTAGGGCGAGGATCGGCAGGTTTCGCGTCCGCCGTTCGTGCGCCCGAACTCATACGGTGCCCCGTCAGGTGCATATACAATGGCGGCGCCATCGCGCAGAGGAGCGTCCGATGGCCAACGTCGATCTACTCGTCATCGCCGCCGCCGCGCTGTCGACGGTGGTGATCTGGCTCGGCGTCGTGGTCCAGGGCCGCATCGCGGCCGCCCTGGCATCGCGGCACTAGACCGGGCCGCGACTGCAGGACTGCGGGAGCCTGAGCTGAAAGCCCGGCGACCGCCGGCGCCATCCTCCCCGCGGCCAGTCGCCACGCGCCTGCGAGCGGATGGCCCGCGTGCTGTCGCTCAGGATCGGCTCAGCCCAGCAGCATCCACGCCGCCACGCCCAGCAGCGGGATCACCGCGACGGCGATCATCAACAGCGGAGCGGGCTCGTTGCCCTTGCGGCTCGGGTCGTCGAATTTGTCGTTGCTCATGATGGAAAAAGCCGATCATAGCCGACCGGTTCCTAAAAAGCGTGGGCTTTCGCCGATGCTGATGGCGACCGCGCTGCGAGGCGAACGACGGGTCCGGCGTGAACTTGCCGCTCCTGGTCTTGTCGCCAGCGGCACACGCTGCTAGCTGTTTCCGCGCAATAGGCCTTGCCGGCGTAGCACAGCGGTAGTGCAGCGGTTTTGTAAACCGAAGGTCGGGAGTTCGATCCTCTCCGCCGGCACCACGCCTTCTCCAGGGACTACGGCCCATCCGCGTTAACGATTCGCTGGTCACGCCGAGCGATCGGACCCGGATTCCGGGCTGTGCGTTAGGCTTACCGGCGCTTCGCTGCTGCGCCTTAACCCATCCGGCAAGCTTTTCACCTACGCTCGAGGCCATGGCGATGAACCTTCTGATCCCGCGCGCCGCGCAGGCGATGCTGCTTTTGACGCTGACCGCGGCGCCTGTGCCGGCGCTGGCCGACAGCGGCGGCTTCGCCGTGGTGATTCCGGGCCGCCCGGGCGTACCGATCATCATCAACGGCCGCGACGTGTCCTACACGGTGGTCGAGGGCGATTGGGGTCTGGAGCGCGGCGTGCATCGGCAGCCGACGTTTTACGGCAGCCGGCCGGTCCGCCTGCCGCAGGTCGGCCCGTATTATCCGAGTTCGAACCGGCTGCCCGGTTACGGTCGGCTGGAGATCGAACCGCCGGCGAACCGGGCGCTGCCGAAGCCGGCCGAGCGTGTCCATCAGTCCTGGGAGGTCGAGTCGCGGCCGCCGCAGCCTGCGCCGGCCCAGGTGCCGATGGATCCGCCACAGGTGATTGTCGCGCCGCCGATTGACGAAGGTGGCGGACGGCTACGGCCAGAGCCCAATTTCCGCGGCCCGCGCGGCTGACTTCGGGTCGATCTCAACCAAGAAACGTGCACTCAGGAGAGTAAACATGCGTCAGATGATTTCGGGATTGATGGCCGCGATGGCCGTCGTAGCCGTCAGCGCCGCGCCGGCGTCCGCCTGCGGCGGGCTGCTGACGGGCGGCTGTACGCCGTGCGGCGCGGTCGGCGCCTGCGGTTCGGCCGCTTACCTGCCGTATGATTACGGTTACGGCGCCGGCTACGGCGTCACGGCGTTCGAGCGGCTGCCCGATCCGACGCGCTACTACTACGTCAACCAGGGACCGACCTATTCGGGCCCAGGCAATTTCGCGCCTGTGGCGACCTATGACGATCGCCCGGTGTCGGTGTGGCGCACCGGCTCGGCCTACACCGGCGGTGTCTATGCCGACGCGATGACGCACCACTATGCGGGCGCCCCGATGAGCGGGCCGGTGGTCTACAGCTATGGCCGTCACCACGTCCGCCATCACCATCGCGCCGGGATGTATCGCGCGGCGTCGTATCGCGGCCACTACGGCGCGCCGCGCCATCACGGTCCGCGCGGGCCGGTGCTGCGCCGAAACTACTGATCGCCTGATTACAGCGACGAGCGCCCGTCCGCAGCGATGCGGGCGGGCGTTTGCTGTCGGGCTCGCTCAGCGCATCAGGCCGAGCCGGCTGGCGCCAATATACAGCGCCAGCGCCGCGGCGTTGGAGACGTTGAGGCTCTTGATCTCGCCCGGCATATCGAGCCGCGCCACCACGCTGCAGGTCTCGCGCGTCAGCTGGCGCAGACCCTTGCCCTCGGCGCCGAGCACCAGCGCCAGCGGCGCGTGCAGCTCCACGGCGGCGAGATCGGCGCTGCCTTCGCTGTCGAGGCCGACAGTGAGGAAGCCGCGCTTGTTGAGCTCGGTCAGCGCGCGGGCGAGGTTCTGCACCAGCACCAGCGGCACCAGCTCCAGCGCGCCCGAAGCCGACTTCGCCAGCACCCCGGTGGCCTCCGGGCTGTGCCGCGCGGTGGTGACGATCGCCTTGACGGCGAACGCCGCCGCCGAGCGCAGGATCGCGCCGACATTGTGCGGATCGGTGATCTGGTCCAGCACCAGCACGATGCCGTCGGAGGGCAGGGCGTCGATCGACGGCCCATCCAGCGGATCGGCCTCCGCCAACATGCCCTGATGCACCGCGTCCGGACCAAGCCGATGGTCGATGTCACCAGGCCGGACGATCTCGGTCGGTGCCTTGGTGACGATGCCCTCGTCGGCGAGTTTTCGCGCGGCGTTTTCGGTCAAGAGCAGCTTGCGGATCCGGCGTTTCGGGTTCGCCAGCGCCGCCGTGACGGTGTGCCAGCCATACAGGATCGCAATGCCGTCGGGCTCGCGCTCGCGCGGGCCGCGGCGATCGAATCGGGGCGGGCCGCCGCGCGGGCGGTCGTCGCGGCGCTGAAAGCGGGGATTTCGGTCTTTCGAACTCATCGGCCGCTTGTAAGATGGCCCCGCCGCCAAGGCAATTTCCCCATCAGGCTTGTTGCGTAGAGAAATTGTCATGGGATTGGTTGACTTGGCCCCCCTGCATCGCCCATAACCGCGCCGCGTTGCAGGCCCGCCCGCGGGCTCGCTGCGGCTGTCCGGTTCCGGTTTTGCCTGCCACAGGCGTTCGGCCGGCGGCACGGGCGGGGGAGTGTCCCGAGTGGCAAAGGGAGCTGACTGTAAATCAGCCGCCTCATGGCTTCGCAGGTTCGAGTCCTGCCTCCCCCACCATCCTGATCCTGCTATCTATCGCTAGCCCGACCGCACCCTGGATCGTTCAAGCTTCGCGCCGGTTGCTTGCGGCAGCGTGCCGAAATGGATTGCTCCGCGCATGACCGAGCCCACCGCCGAACAGGTCGAGCAGCTGACCCGCGCCTTTGAGCGGTTCACCCGTCGTTTCAAGGTCGCCGAAGCCGCCGCGGCTGCCGACAATGCGCTGAACGTGCTTGACGCCGAGACCCTGGTGTTCATCGGCGATCATCCCGGCTGCGGCGTCAGCGATGTCGCACGCTTTCTCAACGTCGCGCTGACGACCATGTCGTCGGCGGTCGATCGGCTGGTCAAGAAGACGCTGGTGGAGCGGCAGCGCCTCGAGGCCAATCGCCGCGCGGTGGCGCTGACGGCGACGCCTGCGGGGCTGCAGGTGATCGAGACCCACGCGGCAGGCTATCGCAACGCCTGCCGGATGATGCTGCGCTCGCTCGACCCGCAGGAGCGCAACGAGCTGATCCGGCTAAGCGAAAAAATCGCAGATAACGAAACTTGAACAGTACGATCTTCGTATTATTTTGATGTCCCCGAGGCTTCGTGGCGAAGCCGCAATACGGAGGCGTCATGTCGATCGTGATCAACGGAATGGGATTCCCTGCACCGGACGACCCACGGATCTCGCTGCTCGATCTGCTGCGAGAGCGGATCGGCCTGACCGGCACCAAGCTCGGCTGCAACCAGGGAGCCTGCGGCGCCTGCACGGTGATGATCGACGGCCGGCGGGTGCTGTCCTGCCTCACATTGGCGGTCCAGGCTGACGGCTGCGAGATCCGGACGATCGAAGGATTGGCGCCCGCGGACGGGCTGCATCCGTTGCAGCAGGCCTTCATCGACCATGACGGCTTTCAGTGCGGCTATTGCACGCCGGGGCAGCTCTGCTCGGCGATCGCCATGGCCGACGAGCTTGCGCGCGGCGAGCCGAGCTACGTCACCGCCGATCTGTCGGCCGGCCCGGACGGCGATCTCCGCCACGAGATCCGCGAGCGGATGAGCGGCAATCTGTGCCGCTGCGGCGCGCATAACGGCATCGTCGACGCGATCGAGCAATTCGTGCGCGGAGAAGCCGCATGAGGTCGTTCGAGTATCAGCGCGCCGTCAGCGTCCGGGACGCGGTCGCGATGGCCGGCGCCAGCCAGGGCCGTTATCTCGGCGGCGGCACCAATCTGGTCGATCTGATGCGGCAGAGCGTCGAGGCGCCGCACGCGCTGGTCGACGTGTCGGGGCTTTCCGCCACGATCGATGAAACGGATGACGGCGGCCTGCTGATCGGTGCGGCCGCCCGCAACAGCGACGTCGCGGCGCATCCAGTGGTGCGTGCGCGCTATCCGATGCTGGCGCGTGCTTTGCTGGCCGGCGCTTCGGCACAGATCCGCAACATGGCCACCGTCGGCGGCAACATTCTGCAGCGGACGCGCTGCGCGTACTTCTACGATGCGTCCGGTTCGCGATGTAACAAGCGCGAACCGGGAGCTGGCTGCGACGCGATCGACGGCCTCAATCGCAGCCATGCTGTTCTCGGCGCCTCGGATCACTGCGTCGCGACGCATCCCTCGGACATGTGCGTGGCGCTCGCTGCGCTCGATGCCACCGTGCATCTCACCGGGCCTGGCGGCGCGCGCAGCGTTGCGCTGGTCGACTTCCATCGCTTGCCCGGCACCGACCCGCAGCTCGAGACCATGCTGCGGCCCGGCGAACTGATCACCGCCGTCGAACTCGCATCCGGCGCGGCGGCGCAGAACTCCGCCTACCGCAAAGTTCGGGACCGCTCGAGCTACGCGTTTGCGTTGGTGTCGGTGGCGGCGGGGCTCGAATTGGTGGATGGCCGCATCGCCGACGTGCGTATCGCACTCGGCGGTGTCGCCGCCAAGCCGTGGCGAGCAATCGGCGCCGAGGCGGTGCTGCGCGGACAAGCTCCAGGCCAGGAGCTGTTTCTGATGGCCGCAGAGGTCGAGATGGCCGGTGCGGCGGCGCTGTCCGGCAACGCCTTCAAGATCGACCTCGCCAAACGAACCATCGCCGCCGTGCTCGGCGAACTGAGCGGAGATCGTGCATGAGCAAGCTGCAGAACGTTATCGTCGGCGGGGTTCGCGCCGCCATGGGCTACGTTCCCGCCAATTGGCTGCCCGGCGCCACGCCGGATCCGCTGATCGATCGGCGGGTGACGCTGGGGACTCAGCAGTCGCGCCTCGATGGTCCCGAAAAGGTGCGGGGCGCGGCGCGGTTTGCGGCCGAGGTGCCGATGCCGGGGCTGCTTTATGCCGCCTGCGTGCATTCGACGATCGCCCGCGGCCGCATCGCCGAACTCGATATCGCGGCCGCCGAAACCGCGCCCGGCGTCGCGCTGGTGATGACTCACCGCAACGCGCCGAAGCTCGCGGTCGTGCCGCCGGTCGGCCTGACCAACCTCAAGGCCGCCGGCAACAACATTCTGCCGGTCATGCAAGATCCCGAGATCCGCTGGAACGGCCAGGTCGTCGCCGTGGTGCTGGCCGAGACGCAGGAGGAGGCCGACCACGCGGCGACACTGGTCGTCGTTCGCTATGACGCGGCTGCAGCGCGGACGCGGTTCGAGCAGGCGAAGGCCGACGCGCAGACGCCGGATTCGTTGATGATCGAACGCAATCGGCTGAAGCGGGGCGACGCGCTCGCCGCGCTGCAGACCGCGGACTATCAGGTCGACGCGGTCTATCGCACGCCGTGGCACAATCACAATCCGATCGAACCCAACGCCGCAACGATCCGCTGGGACGGCGACCGGCTGATCGTGCACGACGCGACCCAGATGCTGTACGGCACCGCCGGCTCGCTCGCCAAGGTGTTTGGCATCAAGGACTCCCAGGTCCATGTCAGTTCGCCGTTCGTCGGCGGCGGTTTTGGCGGCAAGGCGCTGTGGGATCACCAGATCCTTGGTGCCGCCGCGGCCCGGCTGGCGGGCCGTCCCGTCCGCATCGCGTTGTCGCGCGCCGCGATGCATCGGCTGATCGGCGGCCGCTCGCCGACCGAACAGCGCGTCGCGCTCGCCGCCGACGCCGGCGGCAAGCTCACGGCGCTGTTGCACCACGGCTACTCGGTGAAGCAGCCGCACAGCGCCTGCGACGAAGCCTTCACGCTGTCGGGCCGCTCGCTCTATGCCGCCGAAAGCCTCGACATCGTCCAGCACACGGTCGATCTCGACGTGCTGGCGAACACCTATATGCGGGCGCCCGGCGAGGCGGTCGGGACTTTCGCGATCGAAAGCGCGATTGACGAACTGGCCTATCAAATGGGGATGGATCCCATCGAACTGCGCCGCCGCAACGTCGCCGATCGCGATCCGGTGAGCGGCGCGCCGCATTCGCAGAGCGACCTGATGCTGGCCTATCAACTCGGCGCCGAGCGGTTCGGCTGGCAGCGCCGCGTCGCCACGCCGCGATCCGTCAAGCGCGGCGAATGGCTGGTCGGGATGGGCTGCGCCACCGGGTCGTTCCCCTATGTCAGGATGCCGGGCATGTCGGCCCGCATCACCATCGATCGCGACGGCCGCGCCAACGTGGCGAGCGCCGCCCAGGAGATGGGGATGGGCACCACGACGGTGCAGCGCCAGCACGCAGCGGACCGTCTTGGGCTGCCGCTGGACAGCGTGATCGTGACGATCGGTGATACCAGCCTGCCGTTCGCCAGCATGGCGGGCGGGTCGTCGCAGACCGCCTCGCTCGGCGCTGCGATCAACGCCGCCAGCGTCAAGCTCGCGGGCGAATTGCTGCGGCTTGCCGGCAACGATACGCCGCTGGCCGGACTACGCGCCGGCGAGGTCGAGTACGCCGATGCCGGCCTGCGCAAGATCGACGAACCATCACGGCACGAGAGCTTCGCCTCGATCCTGCAGCGCGCCGGACGCAGCGATATCAGCGCGATCGGCGAAAGCGGCGCGCCGCTGGAAATGCTGAAGTTCTCGATGCACAGCCGGTCGGCGGTGTTTTGCGAGCTGCGCGTCAGCGAGGTCACGGGTGAAGTTCGGGTCGATCGCCTCGTCGGCAGTTTCGACTGCGGCCGCATCCTCAATCCCAAGACCGCGGCCAGCCAGTTTCGCGGCGGCATGATCATGGGGCTTGGCATGGCGCTGACCGAAGAGACGCTGCTTGACGAACGCAATGGGCGGATCATGAGCGCCTCGATGGCGTCCTATCATGTCCCGGTGCATCTCGACGTGCCGGACATCGACGTGCTGTGGACCGATATCCCGGATCCGCGAACCCCGATGGGCGCGCGCGGCATCGGCGAGATCGGCATCACCGGCGTTGCGGCTGCTGTCGCCAATGCAGTGTTCAACGCCACCGGCAAGCGGCTGCGCGATCTGCCGCTGACACCGGATAAGCTGCTGTAACTCCCGCAGCCTCGCGCGCTCACGCGTTCCCGGTGAGCCGCAAAATGGCTTCGACGACGTAGCGGCTCGACTGCGCGATCCATTGGGTCGCGCCGCCGAGGCCGGCGAGCGGCATCAGGAATACCAAGCCGATCAGCACCAGCATGCCGTAGGGTTCGAGCCGCGCCAGCGGCCGGCCCAGCACGCGCGGCAGCAAGCCGACGGCGATGCGGCCACCATCGAGCGGCGGGATCGGGATCATGTTGAAGATCGCCAGCACGACGTTGACCAGCAGCGCGTTGGCGAGGTTGCGAACCAGCCATTCGCCGGTCGCGCCGGAGACTTCGCCGAACAGCCTCAGCACCAAGGCGGCGGCGAGCGCCAGCACGATGTTGATTGCAGGACCCGCAGCCGCCACCAGCACCATGTCGCGGCGCGGATTGCGCAGCCCGCGGAAATTCACCGGCACCGGCTTGGCGTAGCCGAACAGAAACGGCGATTGCATCGCCAGCAGCAACAGCGGCAGCAACACGGTGCCGAACGGATCGATATGCTTGAGCGGGTTCAGCGTGACGCGGCCCAGCATCCAGGCGGTGTCGTCGCCGCACATCCGCGCCGCATAAGCATGCGCGGCTTCGTGGAAGGTGATGGCGATGAGCAGCGGCAACGCCCACACCGAAATCACCAGCATCATGGTCGAGAAGGGATCTGACATCGATAGCCTGTTTGGCAGACGGATTGCTGCGCTGGTGCCGGATATAGAACCAGCGGCGTGCGGGTGCCACTCGGCGACGGTCGTGCGGGCGCTTTATGGCTGCGAATTCATGTTGTGGTCCTGCGTGAGGTGGGGGCGGGAGCAGCAATGTTGCGCAGGATTAACGCGGCAGCCGTTGTGAAAAGCGGCCGGCTTCGCCATTTTTTGGGCGTGACGCCAAGTTGCAAGGATCGCCTGACCGATGTCGCCCTCCGTTCCGCCCAGCCAGCCTTCACCCGATCCGCAAGCGCGCCGCGCTCGCCGCACCGATCTGTTGCTGCGGATCGCGGTGATCTGGCTGCTGCTGCTGGCGACGGCCTGGGTGGCGCAGCCTTATCTGGCGTCGCTGTGGTTCTCGGTATCCGAGCCGCGGACGGTCACGGCTCGCGGCGAACTGGCGCCGGCGGAAACCTCGACGATCGAGCTGTTCAAGCGGGTGTCGCCGTCGGTGGTCCACGTCTATGCCCAGTCGCGGCGGCGGCCGTCGCCGTCGTTCGAGCAGCAGGATCCGCAGGGCGGCGTGCAGTCCGGCTCCGGCGTGATCTGGGACGCGGCCGGCCACGTCATCACCAATAATCACGTCATCCAGGGCGCCAGCGCACTCGGAGCGCGGCTGTCGTCGGGCGAGTTCGTTACCGCGCGCGTGGTCGGTACCGCACCGAACTACGATCTTGCCGTGCTGCAGCTCGAGCGGCCACGCACCGCGCTGCGTCCGATCGCGATCGGCTCGTCGTCGGACCTGCAGGTCGGGCAGGCCGCGTTTGCGATCGGCAACCCCTATGGGCTGGAGCAGACGCTGACCACCGGCATCGTCAGCGCGCTGCAGCGGCGGCTGCCGACCGCGGCGGCGCATGAGGTCAGCGGCGTGATCCAGACCGACGCGGCGATCAACCCGGGCAATTCCGGCGGACCGCTGCTCGACAGCGCCGGCCGGCTGATTGGCCTGAACACCGCGATCATCTCCGGCTCCGGCGCCTCGGCCGGCATCGGCTTCGCCATTCCGGTCGACTCCGTCAACCGCGTCGTGACTGCATTGATCCGCACCGGAACGGTGCCGGTGCCAGGGATCGGCGTCATCGCGGCCGACGAGACCGAGGCAGCCCGGCTCGGTATCGATGGCGTCGTGGTGGTCCGGACCCTGCCGGACTCGCCGGCGGCCCGCGCCGGTCTGGTCGGCGCCAGCGAGACCGGGGCGGTCGAGGACGTCATCATCGGCGCCAATGGTCAGGAGGTGCACAGCATGTCGGACCTCGCGGCGACGCTGGAGAACGTCGGCATCGGCAATGAGGTCAAGCTCCAGGTGATGCGCGATGGCCGGGCCCGGACCGTGACGGTTCAGGTCACGGATATCTCCCGTCTGCAGCGCAGATAACCGTGCGACAGCCCGAGCCTTTGGTCGCCCGGTATTACTACGTAGCCTGGTATTAACCGGCTCTGAGGATCCTCACGGCTACACACGAGGCAGAACAGGAGCCTCGCTGTGTCGAAACTGAACCGCATTGGGAATAAGCTCGGGCTAGCCGGCCTGATCGGCATCTTGCTGGCCGCCGGCATGGTCACCAATCAATTCATGACCGAAACTCGGGTCAACGAGGCGACGGGCGTGGCGGATCGCGAGGCGGTGGTTTCCGAGAGCGCGCTGATCGCCGAATCCGAGATGCGTAACATGCAGCTCGCGGTGCGTGGCGTGCGGCTGGCGCGGTCGCTCAAGGAGTTCGAGCAACGCCGCAGCGAGTTCAACGTCGCCCGCCTGGCACAGGCCAGGCTGCTGGACACGGCGATTGCGACCGCGACCGGGGCCGACAGAGACAAGTTCATCGAGATCAAGAAGATGACGACCGACTACGCGGTCGGCGCCGAGCAGCAGGCCGAGCAGCAGCTCAGGGTTCTCGACCTCAACGCCAAGCGCATCGGCATCGCGGCCGATTGGGACGCCAAGGTCGCTGCGCTGGAGGGCGTACTCGGCGGTCAGGCGGCGCTGGCTCCGCTGCGGGAGGCGGACGGCGATTTCGACGGCGTCCGCGCCATCGGCTGGCAGTATTTCGTCGTCGAGGACAAGGACCAGAAAGCCAAGGTCGAGCGCAAGGTTGCCGCTGTCACCGACGGCTTGCGCCGGGCCGGCGAGCAGGCGCCGGACGGGAGAAGCCGGACTGCCGTTCGTGACCTCGAAGGCGTGCTGAAGAGCTATCTGACGACGACCTCGGACGCGTTCGCCGCCGATGCGCTGAAGAACAGCATCAGCCGCGATCAGACGATCCCGATCGCCAACAAAGCCGCGACGCTGTTGCGCGGCGCTGTCGAGAAGGCGCAGCAGTCCGCCCAGCAAGCCAAGGCCAAGGCTGCTGCGGAAATCGCCTGGTCCGGCAGGATGGCGCTGGCGTTTGGCGCGACTATCATCCTGGTGCTGATCGGCTCCGCGCTGTTCTCGTTCCTCGGCGTGGCGCGTCCGCTGACCCGGCTGAACGGCGCGCTCGGGCAGATCGCCGATGGCAAGCTCGACGTCGAGATCGTCGGTGCCGAGCGCGGCGACGAAATCGGCGACATCGGCAAGACCGTCGGCATCATCCAGCGCAACGCCGAGCGCAAGGCGCGCGAGGAGGCCGAGGCGAACATCGTGCGCGATCGCGAGCTCGCAGCGCGGCGCAAGCAGGACATGCTGCGCATCGCCGCCGATTTCGAGAGTGCGATCGGCGAGATCGTCGACACCGTGTCGTCGGCGTCGGAAGAACTCGAGGCCTCCGCCACTTCGCTGACCTCGACGGCCGAACGCTCCCAGTCGCTCGCCACCGTCGTGGCGTCGGCGTCCGAAGAAGCCTCCACTAATGTTCAGTCGGTGGCATCCGCGACCGAGGAGATGAGTTCGTCGGTCAACGAGATCAGCAGGCAGGTGCAGGAGTCCGCGCGCATCGCCCATGAGGCCGTCGAGCAGGCCCGCCGCACCAATGATCGCGTCGAAGACCTCGCCCAGGCCGCGGCGCGGATCGGCGACGTCGTCGAACTGATCAACACCATCGCCGGCCAGACCAACCTGCTGGCGCTCAACGCCACGATCGAGGCGGCCCGCGCCGGCGAGGCCGGCCGCGGCTTCGCGGTGGTCGCCGCGGAGGTCAAGGGCCTGGCGGAGCAGACCGCCAAGGCGACCGGCGAGATCAGCCAGCAGATCGGCGGCATTCAGAGCGCGACCGATCAGTCGGTGGTGGCGATCAGGCAGATCGGCGAGACCATCGGCCGGATGTCGGAGATCTCCTCGACCATCGCAGCCGCGGTGGAAGAGCAGGGCGCCGCCACGCAGGAGATTTCCCGCAACGTGCAGCATGCCGCGCAAGGCACCCAGCAGGTATCGGCGAACATCACCGACGTGCAGCGCGGCGCCACCGAGACCGGTGCGGCGTCGTCGCAGGTGTTGCACGCGGCGAAGTCGCTGTCCGGCGACAGCGGCCGCCTGAAGCTGGAGGTCGAGAAATTCCTCGGCACCGTACGGGCGGCGTAGCGCTGGGGCCGGAATGGATGGACGGTGCAGCCGCCGGCAAGTCCCGCGGCCGAGCGCCGACAGGAACCATCGCCCGCGGCCTTCATTAACGGTGAAAACGGAGGCGCAGATGGGCAAGGCCTATTACGATATCGTGGGCACCGACGACAGCTGGGGCGTGCGCCACGACAACGACCCGGTCGGCGACTACGCCAGTAAGGAAGCGGCCTTCGAAGCCGCCGTGCTGGCCGCCACCAACGCCATCAAGTTCGGCCACGAAGTCCGGATTACCGTGCCGGGCAGCGACAGCTCGGAGACGGCGCTGGGCGTGGTGACGAATTAAAGCTGCCGTCACCCACCGCAAACTCGGCTTCTCCGTCCGTGACAGACGCCGAGCCTCTCCGTCATTGCGAGGAGCGAAGCGACGAAGCAATCCAGAAGCCCCGTGCACTGGGTCTAGATTGCTTCGCTGCGCTCGCGATGCGGGTGCAATAGGCGCGGCGTTTGTTTCGATAGAGACCCATCAGTTCGTCATGGCCGGGCTTGTCCCGGCCATCCACGCCTTTGCTGCATTTCGGTCCGAAAGGCGTGGATGCCCGGCACGAGGCCGGGCATGACGGGGAGAGGCAGCGTTACTTCAGCTCATAATCAAGGAGGGCCGCGACCACCCAAGCCCTAGCGGTCAGTAGCATCAGAGTTTCAAGCCACCTTCTGCAAAGGGGGCTGCAACTGTTCCTCCGACTGCTCGGTGACCTCGTAGGTCGTCACTTCGAACTTCACCAGCTGCGCGGTGCCGAACGAGGTCGAGATGGCCACGTCGGCGGCGTCGCGGCCGCGAGCCATGACGATGCGACCGATCCGCGGATGGTTGTGGCGTGCGTCGAACGTGTACCAGCGGCCGTCGAGATAGACCTCGAACCACGCCGAGAAATCCATCGGCGCCGGATCGATCGGTACGCCGATGTCGCCAAGGTAGCCGGTGCAGTAGCGCGCCGGAATGTTCATGCAGCGACACAGCGTCACCGCCAGATGCGCGAAGTCACGACACACGCCGATCCGCTCCGCATGACCTTCGGCCGCGGTGCGATCGTTGCGGGCGTAGTGATAGCCGAATTCGATTTGATTGTGGGTGTAGTCGACGATCGCCTGCACGCGCTCCCAGCCCGACGTGATGCCGCCGAACATCGACCAGGCGAGGTTGGACAGTTTGTCGGTGTCGCAATAGCGGCTGCCGAGAAGATAGACGAGCACGTCGTCCGGCAGCTCCGCCACGGGCAACTGCCGGGCACCAGGAGCCGCTTCGTCGGGCAGGCCGGAGTCCGCGATCAGGAAATTGTTGCTGATCTCGATCTGCCCGGCCGGCGCGACGATCCGCGTGCAGGTATTGCCGAACATGTCGATGAAGTCACGCGCCGGAACGTCCGGTGAGAACTTGATCCGATGCTCGCCGATGACATCCTGCATCCGCTCCGGACGAACGCTGAGCAGCAGGTTCATCGGAGTGTCCTGGAAGCATTGGAAGATGATGTTGTAGCCCGCTCGAATTTTCACCCGCAATCTCCAATTTGACCGTCATTGAATTTGTCGAGCTTCAATGACGCGGCGTTCAGTCGGTTCCGCAATAACCGGCTGAACGCCTGCGCAAATTTGCGGCAGTGCAGAACTAATCGAGGAGTTCGAACAACAGCACGGAACGCGCCGTCACCTGGTAGACGCTGCCGCAGTCGAAGATTTCTCCCGGCTTTCCGTCGGCAGTGTTGGTGTCGATCAGCAGCGACCATTTCGAGCCGTGAGGAACTTCCGGCAGCGTGAACTCGACCAAGCCGTCGAAGCTGTTGGTGATCAGAAGCACCGTCTGATCCTCGCCCTTGCGCCGGATGCCGGTTTTCTGGGCGCGGCCGTCCAGTAGCATGCCGAAGCATTTGACGTTGCCGTCGTCCCAATGCTCCTGCTGCATCGGGCCGCCATTGGCGTTGATCCACGTGACGTCGCGGACGTCCAGTTTCTCGTCATGCTGACCGGTCAGGAACCGGCTCCGCCGCAGCATCGGATAGTCGCGGCGCAGCTCCATAAGCCGCCGGCTGAAGGCGAGCAGATCCTTCGCGGCGTCGTCGTGGTCCCAATGCACCCAGGAGATCTCGTTGTCCTGGCAATACGCGTTGTTGTTGCCCTGCTGCGTACGGCCGAATTCGTCGCCCGCCAACAGCATGGGCGTGCCTTGTGCCAGCAGCAGGGTGGCCAGCATGTTGCGCTTTTGGCGCTCGCGCAGTGTGCGGATCTCCTCGTCGTCGGTCGGACCCTCGGCGCCGCAGTTCCAGGAGCGGTTGTCGGAGTGACCGTCCTTGCCGTCTTCGCCGTTGGCGAGGTTGTGCTTCTCGTTGTAGCTCGCCCAGTCGTTGAGGGTGAAGCCGTCATGCGCGGTGATGAAGTTGACGCTGGTCCACGCGCGGCGACCCTGGCGATTGAACACGTCGCCGGAGCCGGCGAGCCGTGGCGCCAATGCGGCAGCCGAGGCCTCGCTGCGCCAATAGTCGCGCACGGTGTCACGGAACTTGTCGTTCCATTCCGCCCAGCCGGGCGGGAAGCCGCCGACCTGATAGCCGCCCGGGCCGCAATCCCACGGCTCGGCGATCAGCTTCACCTGACTGAGTAGCGGGTCCTGCATGACCGCCTTAAGGAACCCGCTCTGCTCGTCGAAGCCATGGGTCTCACGTGCCAGAATAGTGCCGAGATCGAAGCGGAAGCCGTCGATATGCATCTCGCCGGCCCAGTAGCGCAGGCTGTCCGTGACCATCTGGATCACGCGCGGATGCGACAGGTTGACGGTGTTGCCGGTGCCGGTGTCGTTAATGTAGTAGCGCTTCTGATCCGGCAGCAGGCGATAGTAGCTGGCGTTGTCGATGCCCTTGAACGACAGCGTCGGGCCGAGCTCGTTACCCTCGGCGGTGTGGTTGTAGACCACGTCGAGGATCACAGCGAGGCCGGAATCGTGCAGCTTCGACACCATCTCCTTGAATTCGCGCAGCGAGTTGGGCACGTCGGCCGCGTAGCGCGGATCCGGCGCGAAGAAGCCGATGGTGTTGTAGCCCCAGTAATTGACCAGGTCCTTCTCGAGCAGGTAGCTGTCGTTGACGAAGGTATGGATCGGCAGCAGTTCGACCGCCGTGATGCCGAGCGACGCAATGTAGTCGACCACGGCCTGTGAGCCGAAACCCGCATAGGTCCCGCGCAGATTCTCCGGCACGCCCGGGTGCAGCTTGGTGAAGCCCTTGACGTGAGTCTCGTAAACAACGGTCTGATCCCACGGCACAAATTTGCGGCCGGGCTCACCGCGCCAGTCGAAGTCCGGATCGACTACGACGCATTTCGGCACGAAGCGGGCGCTGTCGCGCTCGTCGAAGGTGGTGTCGTCGCCGCTTTCCATCTGGTACCCAAACACCGCTGGGTCCCATTTCAGCTCGCCCGCATGGGCGCGCGCGTAGGGATCGAGCAACAGCTTGTTCGGGTTGAAGCGGTGGCCGTTCTCGGGCTCGTAGGGGCCGTGCACGCGATAGCCGTAGAAGGTGCCGGGGCCAACATCCGGGATGTAGCCGTGGAAGACTTCGTCGGTATATTCGGGCAGCTCGATGCGGCGTTCGGTGTCACCGTCGAACAGGCACACCTCGACCTTGGTGGCGTTGGCGGAGAACAGCGCGAAGTTGGTGCCTTCGCCGTCCCAGCAGGCACCGAGCGGGAAGGGCAGGCCCTCGCGCACCGTGCTGTTGTCCGTCACGACGTGATAGCCGGGCTCCGGCTTCGGCTTGGGTTCGGCCTGAGGCGGCGCTGCGGTGGTCGACGGCGGCGGGTCGAGCGTATCGGTATCGGTCATCACGGGTCCTTCCGGGTTGGCGCGCAGGCGCAATTGCGAAGCTCGGCCAGAGGCCCAACCCCGATTGAACTCGATCGGTTTGGTATCATTGACGAAATCCCCCACCTGCTGACGCGATAATGCCGCATTTTGCATTCGGTTCCTGCCCGTTTCGGTGCAGCGAGCGCGGTGCCCAAAAGAAAGGCCCGGACGCGGGTGCGTCCGGGCCGAGGCTGGCGGGAGGAGGCTGGGCGGGACGAGGCTTTACTTGCTCGACTTGTTGGACTGCGAAGTCGTGTTCGAGCGCTGCTTGTCGAGGTTCTGCGCCATCTCGAGATGGTGCTTCAACGCAGGCAGGGTCTGGCCGGCCCAGTTCTTCAGCTCGGCATTTTCGCCGCCGCGGGAATAGCGATCGAACAGCGACACCGCGTCCTTATGGGCGGAAACCTGCTGCTCCACATAGGTTTCGCTGAAGTCGGCGCCGCTCGCATTGGTCAGCTTGTCGAGCTTGCTGCGATGCGCGTCGTCGAGCTGGGTCGGCACTTCGGCCTTCACCTTGCCCGACGAGATCAGCGACTTCAGCTCAGTGCTCGTCTTGGTGTGGTCCGCCACCATCTGCTTGGCGAAGGTCTTGGTGGCGGCGTCGCCCTTCTGCTCGGCGAGCTTGCTCGACTGGATCTCGAACATGTCGCTGATCGCCGCCTGCTTGATGAAGTCCGCGGTGGTCGGCGCGACGCCGAGTACGGAATTAACGCCGGTCTTTTCGCCGACCGACTGGGCCAGAACGGGCGATGCCATCAGCAGGCAGCAGCCCAGCGCGATCATGGTACGTTTCATGGCAGTTATCCTTTAGCTTGCGGCCTTGCGATTGACGCCCTTCCGGAGCGCCACGGTGTTGAGCTTCGTGTTGGCCGCCTTCTCTTCGTTCAGGTTTGTGGTGAGGAAGCGGACGATGTCGTCGTGGCCCAGTTCCTCGGCCCACGCGATCAGCGTGCCGTAGCGGGCGATCTCGTAGTGCTCGACCGCCTGCGCGTTGGCGACGATCGCGGCGTCGAGCACCGTCTTGTCGGCGATCTCGCTGGCGGTTTCGTTGGCTTCCTTGATCAGCCCGTCGATTGCCGGGCAGTCGATGCCGGACGGCTTCTCGCCGAGCTTTTTGAACACCTGATCGAGCCGCTCGATCTGCTTTTCGGTCTCTTCGAGATGCGCCTTGAGCCCGGCCGCCAAGTCCCGATTGGTGGCCTGCTTGATCATGGTCGGCAGCGCCTTGGTGATCTGCTGTTCGGCATAATAGATGTCGCGGAGCCCATGCAGCAGCATGTCCTCCATGGTCTGAATATCCTTGCTGAAAAAGCCCATCGTCGCCTCCGCTGGTAGGGTAGTTCCCCCACAACCGAAGCGCGCGCGAACAGTTCCAAAAACGGGGACGGCGGGATTATCTGTGCGAGGGCGGTCGGCGGCGACGTGAGGGCGTTCCCGGCCGATCCAACGGATCAACGAACCGTGCACCTAAAGCGGAAAAATTTAAAAAGAATCAATCAGATGCGGGCTGGAGCGGGTGAAGGGAATCGAACCCTCGTATTCAGCTTGGAAGGCTGCTGCTCTACCATTGAGCTACACCCGCGTCGGGCGTTGCCTAACACGGCGACGAGCGCGCCTC
Organism: Rhodopseudomonas palustris; assembly: GCF_003591005.1. Taxonomy (GTDB): domain Bacteria; phylum Pseudomonadota; class Alphaproteobacteria; order Rhizobiales; family Xanthobacteraceae; genus Rhodopseudomonas; species Rhodopseudomonas palustris_K. The sequence continues at coordinate 88,942 of NZ_QYYD01000021.1, read as the reverse complement.
AACACCCTCCGGTGCCGCCCGTGGGGATAGCGGCGGGCGGGTGACCCGCCCCTGCATCCACAAGACCGGGATGTGCCCGCCCGCCCGCCGGGGGTTACGCGGCGTCGAGCTTCGATCCCATTGTGAGCATGATGGGCGGCCCGGCAGAGAGGCTCGAAATCTTGGGAAGCTGCTTCGAGGAGAGCCGACGAGGCACTCGATGTCTGCATTGCCGGCAACCCATACCTCGGTATGAGGTCGTTACCAGCGCGTGCAAAGTAAGGCAGTGCTACGTTGCACGGAGGCCCGCGCGATCATCACATTGTCTCGTCGTGCATCGTGCTGCCCGCCTCGCAACAGCGACCAACTTCTGAAGCTAGCTTTAGAAAGCGAAGCTGCGGTGCATCAGTCATTTTATTGAAGCGTCACCACGAAAGCGCCCATGCGGTTCAACCCGGAAAGAGCTTGAGGGCATGGCTGAGCGTTTCCACAAATCAGTGCCTTTGGTCCTGGCGGCATTGCTCGCGGCCTTCGTGTTTTGGATCGACAGCCAACCGAAGTTCGATCTCTCAATCTCGATCCTTTATCTGCTCGTCCTGGTGCTGGTTTCCGCCGCGGGCAGCACGACTCTGGTTGTGCGTGGCGCCCAGGTCTGCGTGGCCTTGACGGTCGTCGCGTTGGCGTTTGTTCATATCGATGATCTGTCGCCTGCGAGCCTATTACGATGCCTGTTCGCCTGTGTGGCGATCGGCGTCACTGCAGCACTGCTGGTCAGCCGCAAGCGGCTCGAGGCGACCAAGCGGGATCTCGAACGCAGCCGGTCCGAGGTGGAGCTGTTTGCGAATTCCGTGCCCTACGTGTTGTGGCACTCCAACCCTCGCGGTGAGATCGTATATCTGAACGAAAGCTGGACGGCGGTCACCGGCCTCGACCGATGGTCCGTCCTTGAAGGGCAGCGATACAACGATGTCGTGCACCCCGACGACATCCCGATCCTCAACGAGACGGTTTCGGCCGCTGTGGCCAATCGCACCCAGACCGATCTGAAGGTACGCATTCGCCAGGCAAACGGCTCGTATCGTTGGATGCAGATCTACGACAATCCGGTCCTGTCGCCCCTGACCGGTCAGGTCGACCGCTACGGGGGACTTTCCGACGTTCACAACGAGGTCCTCGCCAAGGAGGAACTGCAGCGCGTGCGCAACGAGCTGGAAATCAGCAGGGCAGAGTTGGCGTACTTCACCGATTCGGTTCCGCAAATTCTGTGGCGCGCCGACGCCGAGGCGAATATCGACTTCTACAATCGTCGATATACGGAAATCACCGGCCGGGATTTTCGCGAGACGATTCGCCGGCAGGACTATATCGACGACTATCATCCGGATGATCGCGACGACTTCCTGCGCCTGCAGCGCGAAGCTTTCTCCGCACGCAGGGAACTGAGGGCGAATTTTCGACTACGCCACGCCGACGGCAGTTATCGTTGGATTTCGCTCGTCGGCCGTCCGGTCCGGGTGACGGAAGGCTCGGAAGACGTTCGCTACTACGGCGGCATCTCGGACATTCACGAGGAGGTGACGGCTCACCAGAAGGTTCGCGAGCTCAACGAAACGCTCGAGCAACGCGTCGCCGAGCGCACCGCCGAACTGATGCGCACCGAGCGTCGCTACGCCGGCCTGTTCGACATCAGCAACATGACCTTCGCGGAGATGGACTTCAACGCCGCCGAGACAATCCTCGACCATCTCAAGGCGAGCGGCGTGGCCGATCTGCGGTCTTATATGGCTGCGCATCCCGATGAACTGTCTCGCACCCTGAACGCAATCCAAACCACCCGGGTCAACGAAGCGCTGGCACGGCTGCTGGGGTACGACAGCGTCGCCGATCTGGTGGCGCTTCCGCCTGCGCAGATCGCGGACGATGGACGCGAGATCTTGCTGCGGCAGCTCGTGATGTACTACGACGGCGTGGATCATATCGACGGCCGGACCGTTTTGATCGGCAAGGGCGGCCGCCGGGTGCCGGTGTACTTCACGGTGATCCGGCTGCCGGACGGGCTGCATCTGTCCAGCCACGTCGATCTTTCGGACCAGGAGCGCATCGAGGGAATGCGGCGGGCCGCGCAGGCGGAACTTGCACGCGCCAACCGCGTCGCAACCGTCGGCGCCTTCTCGGCATCGATCGCCCACGAACTCAATCAGCCGATCGCCTCGATGCTGATGGATGCCCAGACCGGGCTGCGGCTGCTTTCCCGCGAACAGACGGACATCGCGATGCTCCATCGCATTCTGCAGCGCGTCGAGCGGACGGCGCAGCGCGTCGCCGGGATCGTCCAGCGGACCCGCGACAACATCGTCGCCGGACGGCGCGCGGTAAGAGCCATCGATCTATGTCGACTGCTGTTCGAAACGCGCGACTTGCTGGCGCACGATCTGAGGCGGGCGAATGTCGAACTTGAGATCGTCTGCAGCGACGCGCCGCTACAGGTCAGCGGCGATCCGATCGAACTGCAGCAGGTCTTCGTCAATCTGGTGAACAATGCCGCCGATGCAATGCGGGAGCAGCCGGGACTACGCCGCGTCACGATCGAGATCGACGCCGACGACGAGCTGATACGGGTTCGGGTGGCCGATACCGGACCGGGCATTCCCGAGCAGCACGTCGACAGGCTGTTCGAGCCGTTCTTCACGACCAAGGCCAACGGGATCGGGATGGGCCTGCAGATCTGCCGCTCGGCCGTAGAGTCGATGGGAGGACAATTCTCGGTGACGAACCAGCCGGCCGGAGGCGCGGTGTTCTCCTTCGATCTTCCGCTTGCTCAGGAGCCTGGCTGACGTAGCGGAGCTGTCGCGGTAAGCGCTTTCAGCTTCGGCGCCTGGCCGCCTGCGCGGCGCCACAGTTGACGGCACTCGCTCGTGATCCAGTCGGCGAGCTCGGCGTTCTACGCGGTGCTTCGTAGCGTATCGATGAGCACGGCGTCGCGCCCGTCCCAACAGCGAGGTTACGCTGTGGCGATCAGTCGGGATGCGCCTCGCCGGGCGGCACGCCTTGCGTGCCGCGTGATGAAGAGCTCCCGTTCAGTCCCGGAAGAGGCAGCGTTTCCGTCACCGTCGTGCTCTCGGTCTGGAGCGAAATTCCGTCAGGATGTCTGGAAGGCCGCGATGTTGTCACCCAGCCAATCTTCGGTCGATCGCGGCTCACGCCCCGTGACTTCGGCCACTGTGGTGGTCGTTTCGGCAAGCACCGATTGATTGAACAGCTGGTCCAGCCCGAGCAGGAGATCGGCGGCCAGCTCGTTGATGCCGGAAGCGATCAGAACGTCGCGATGTGCGGAGGCGGTGCGGTGCTGATAGACCACCTTACGCCCGAGCAAACGTGAGAGCTGTTCGGCGATCTGCGGCATGCTGACGGCTCGCGGCCCGGTGAGGTGGTAGGCCCGCTGCGACTCGATGTGGCGATCGTCGAGCAACGCGTGCCGCGCGACTTCGGCGATGTCACGCGTATCGATCAGGTTGACACGGCCGTCACCGGCAGCGCCGCCCCAACTATCTTCGGCGACGGCCTTCGCCGCGCGTGCCAGGATGTTCACGAAGGTGGAGGGGCGGAGAACGGTGTAGCCGATGTCACGCGTGGCGAGGTCCGCTTCGATCTTCATGTGCCAGTCGAACGGGTGCAGCCGGGTCGGCGGCCCCATCACCGACAGCTTCACGATGTGCGAGACCCCGGCGGCCACCGCCGCGTCGATCAGCGCGATCTCATTTGCCAACTGTCTGTCGGAGGTGCCGTGTGCCAGAAACAACCGATCCGCGCCGCGCAGCGCAGACGACAACGAGGAGACATCCGAGAAATCAACGGTGGCGATGGCCACGCCGTCCGGAATTCGGTCGGTGCGCACATCGCGAGTCAGCGCCACGAGGTCGACCGGATCTGCGGCCATCCGTGTTGTTAGCGCGGCTCCGACGCGACCGGTCGCACCTGCGACGACGATGCGCGGGTGTGAAGATGTACGAGGGCGACGGGACATCGAAGTCATCCGGCTGTTTTCCTGTTGCTGTTTTCCGGTTGATAGCGTCGTGCTGCGGAACGAATGATCAGACTATCAGCAGCGAACCGGCCGCGCGCCATCATGCCGAGGGCTGCAAGATCCCATCAGTCGGTAGGGGGAAGGCCGGCGACGAGGCTGCGCTGTGAGCCAGCAGAACATTGCAGCAGCGGCCGTGTCCAAACGGCGCCGATTGGCTGTGCCGTGCTGGCGAGAGACTTACGACCCGGGGAGGCACTCGATCGTGTCAGGATCGGCCGGCGAGGGCCGACTTGATCTGATCGATCAGGGCGTTCGGCTGCAGCGGTTTGGGTAGGACCGCGATCACGTTGGCGTTGCGCAGCCCGCGCAGCATTTCCTCGGTTGCGAAAGCGGAGATCAGAATTACGGGCGTTCGGTTTCCACGACGCGCCAGTTGTTCGGCCAGCGCGACGCCTGTCATCCCCGCCATCTGGATGTCGCTGATAATGCATTGGCTCTCGAGCAAAGCATCTGAAGCCAGGAAGGCCTCGCCGCTCTCGAACAGCCTGGCGGTGTACCCCACGCTCTCGACCAGATCCTGCAAGGACTGGCGGACATCGTCGTCGTCGTCGATGATAGATAACAATGGTCCAGGCAAAACGCGCGCCTCCTTACGGTCGCGGCAGTGCCGGACGCTCTCACAGATGCCGAAATTGTCCCGAGATCCGCGCTATCGGCCGTGCCTGACCATCCGGCCACACTGAACGAGCGCTGCCGGGCATGCAACGAGGTTGGCCGAACCTGAACGACTACCTAGGTATAGGCTCGGCAAAATACCGGCCCGTTGAGCGAGCCCCCCGACTTTGGTAGCGTTGGGTCGGGGTGCTCGGTACAGCGCGATTTCAACCGAACTCGTCGGCGCCCCCGAAACCCGGGAGGCAAGCCATGTTCGCGGCTCAACCGTCGGTGTCCAAGGTGCCGAATAGCAAGACGTTGGCCGCGCCTGTCAAAACTCCCGTCGTTCTGGTCGTCGACGACGACCCTGCGGTTCGGGACAGCCTCGGCGACCTGTTGGCGTCAGTCGGCATCGAAGCCATGCTGTTCGGATCGACCCAGGAATTGCTCGACGCCGGTCTGCCGGACAGGCCTGCCTGCCTGGTGCTCGATCTCCGACTGCCGGGCACCAGCGGGCTTGAACTGCAATCTCGCCTGAGTGAGATGGGCGTGCATGTTCCAATCATCTTCATCACCGGGCACGGCGACGTCCCGACTTCCGTACGCGCGATGAAGGCCGGCGCGGTCGATTTCCTGCCCAAGCCATTCCGGCAACAGGAATTGCTCGACGCGGTGATCAAGGCGCTGCGAGAGGACAAGGACCGACGCTCCAAGGACGAAGACCTGATCGAACTTCGCCGCTTGGCCGAACGCCTGACGGCACGCGAGAGGGACGTGTTGCGCGGCGTCGGCCGCGGCCTGCTCAACAAGCAGATCGCCCATGAGCTCGGCGTTTCTGAAATCACGGTGAAGATGCATCGCTCCAGCGCGCGCCGTAAGCTGAAGGCAACCTCAGCGGCCGACATCGTCAACAAGATTGCCGTGCTGCGCCTGTAGCGGCGCGTTAGCAGGCCGTGCTCGGTGGCGCTTTCGCGCGCGGGAGCCGGAACGACAGCCGGGCGCCGACGCCGTCGCTACGGTTCTCACCAGCCATGGTGCCACCCAGCGACTGCACGATAGATCGGCACACCGAGAGCCCAAGTCCCATGCCTTCACGCTTGGTGGTGAAGAAGCTTTCGAACAGTCTTTTCTGAACGTGTGGCTCCAGCCCGGGACCGTTGTCGATCACGTAGCATTCCGCGCAATGTTCGGTCGCGCCGACGCCGACGACCACGCGGCCGTTCCTTACCTCGCTGCTGACGATCGCCTGCATCGCGTTGATCACCAGATTGGCGATCACCTGTTCGAGCTCCGTTCTGTCCGCGACCACCAGGCAGGGGTCGACCGAGAGGCGCAAATCCAGCGACACCCGAAGTGCCCGTGCCTCGTGGTCGAGGAAACTCACCGCATTCTGGGCGACTTTTGACAGATCGAGCGTCTGCCGCTCGGGGATCGAGCTCTTCGCGGTGGTGCGGATGCGCTCGATGATGCGCGAGGCGCGCTCGGCCTGTCCGACCAGCCGCGTCAGCTGGGTGCGGACCTGATCGAGATTCGGCGGGCTGCGATCGAGCCAGCGCAGGCCGGCTTCGCCGCTGGCGCCAATTGCCGCAAGTGGCTGGTTAACCTCGTGGGCGATCGAGGCGGCGAGCTCGCCGAGCATCGAAATTCGCGCCGCGTGCGCGAAGTCCGCGCGCAGCGTCGCGAGGTCGCCTTCGGCCTTGAGCCGGTCCCGGATGTCGATCAGTCCGGCGAGAGAAAACCGGCTGCCGGCGTGCTCGATGAAACTCATCGATAGCAGCACGTCGAGTTCTTCTCCGGTCGGCGAGACGATCTGGGTTTCCTCTTCGAACGGCACTCCCCGGATCGAGGCGAGTGCCAACCGTCGCAACGTGTCGGGGCGAGACGACAGCAACGATCCGGCTGGTAGACCCCGGAGATCGTCAGGGGCTTCGAGGCCGAGAATCTTCGCGGCCCTGACATTGGCCTCTTCGACGAACGAGGAATTGGCGATGTGGTGCATCAGCTCGGGCCGTGCACTCAGCACCGCTTCCGGATCCTGTCGCTGCGCGCGGCTGAATGTCTTCAGGATCGCCGCAACCACGTCGGTGTTTATTCGGCACAGCGGAATCGGCATCAGGTGAAAGAGGGCGCGGTAGCGCTCGCGGCCTTCTTCGAGCGTGCGGTTCGCGACCGTCAACGCCGTCACATCGACGATGCCGATGATCACGCGACCGTCGCCGACGATCTTCGCGTCGAGGCACGCGGTGAAAATGCAGTGAATGCGGCAGCCCGACAGCGTCGTCATCGTGACTTCGCGGGTGAAGCGTGGCACCTGCTGCAGTCTGGCGATCATGCTGTCGACATAGACTTCGCGGCTCTCCGGCGGCCAGAACGGCTCGACAGAGTCGAACATGCCTTCGCGGTCGCCGCCGCCGAAAACTTCGACCGCGTGGTCGTTGGCATCGACCACTTTCGTGGCGCGCATAATCTGTTGAACGATCTCCGGTGAGGCCAGCAAATGGGCTCTGATCTCAGCGATGCTGCGATCACGGTGCTGCGCAATGAACGGCCTGATCGCGGTAATGTCGAGCTCCAAATAGGAGGTCGGCATCGCGTGAAACAGCGTCCGATAGCGATGTTCGCCCTCGCGTGACAGCGCCGCTCGTTCGCTGGAAACCGAACGGCTCGTCTCCACGATGTCCAGTAGCGCGCCGTCGGCGTTGCGGCGAGCGGTGAACTGGGCGTCGATCAGCAGCGTCACCCGATCCCGACCGACGCGAACAATCTGTTCGGTCCAGACGTCGTTGCTCCCCGGTGCAGGACGGGTCAGGGGCGGGGTGCTCCACAGCATGTCGTCCGCGACGCGCCCGACGGCTTCTTCGGACGACCATCCGTAAAGTCGCTCGGCCGCGCGATTCCACGCCAGGATGCGACCGGAAGGGTCGCGGACGACGACGCTTTCCCGCGTGAGATTGAACACATCCGGCGGATTGAAGCGGAGATCGGGCGATAAGGTCATGTTGGTCGCATTGCCATCCGGCGGTGCAGCTCCCGATGGATGTGATTTCGATCTGCCGATGCACCATGCGTGACCTGCAGCGCCGGCCGAACCGCCGGGCGAAGCAGTGGTCGAGACATAGCGATGATGACCAGCATATTAAAGATGGTCAGTATTGTTGCATCCCTTTGTCCGCTTGTTCCAAGTTCGCCTTTGAAGCGCACCCTATGCCGCGGCTCGGCGATCGGGGCCGTGCGGGCCGGCGAGCAAAGAACCGCAGCTGCATGCATTTTCCCTGCACCGCGTCCGCGGTCCCCACAGCCGGCTGACCAGCGACAGGCCCCGGACCGGATCAGTCGTTGCCGTTCGGTGATCCGGACTATCTGCTCGGTCGGGCTCATCGCAATCGGCACGTCCTTGGTGTCGAGGGCATCGGGGGCGCTCGTGACTTGTCCACTGCACGTGGGTGAGGGCGTCATTGCGACGAGCTTTTCAGCAGCGCGACAGTCGGCGAGGCCTCCCCGGGCCGTTCGAAGCCGACGCGCCGGATCAGACTCCACAGCGGGATCAGGCCAAACGCCATCATACCGGCCGACACGGCGAAGAAGTTCAACATCAGGCTGGCGTGCCACCGCAACAGTAGATAGCCGCCGGCGGCTGCAATCAGAGCACGGGTCAAGGCGCCGACCAGTGAGGCGCTCAGCCGGCGGGTCGCCTGGCCGACGCAATACAGCACGAAGCCGAGGCCGAAGAAGCCGAAGAACGGACCGACGTCGTGCAGATACTGCACGCCGGCGCTTATCGCGACGGGGTCGTCGTTGAACAAGGCGATCCATTGTGGCGCGAACAGCGCGCCGACGAGGCCGATCGCCGCGGTGACCGCCGCGCCGATGGCGGAGCCGGTCCAGGCGGCCTGCCGCGCGCGTTCGATCAGCCCGGCCCCAAGGCTCGCGCTGACCACCATTCCGACCGGACCGCCGATGCCGTAGGAGATCGGCACCAGCAGGAACTCAAGCCGCGACGCCGAGCCGTAGCCGGCCAGCGCGGCGATGCCGTGGGCGCCCACATAGGCCGTCACCAGTGTCAGCGTCACGTTGGTACTTGCCGCGATGATCGCCGAGACGCCGCCGATCTTCAGAACAGTGAGCGCCGGCGCGAGCGCCAGCCGTGGCGGCGTCCGGGACGGTCGCAGCACGCCCCGATGACCCCACAGATAGACCGCATAGGCAAGGCTGCCGCCGCCGTAGTACACCAGCAGCGCGACGCCGCCGCCGATCGGGCCGAGCGCCGGGACGCCGAAGCCACCGAAGATCAGCAGCGGCGACAGTGGCACCAGGACGGCCGCGCCCGAGCAGACCACGACGACCGGGACGCGCAGATTGCCGGTGCCGCGCACTGCAGCCAGCAGCAGGTTGAAGGTCCAGATCAGCGTCGCGCCGCCGAACACCACGCCGGAGTATTGCAGCGAGATCGCCAGCGCCGCGCCGTGACCGCCCATCGCGCGATAGATCGGCGGGCCGAACACGTACATAAAGGTCGTCGTCGCCAACCCGAGCGGCACAGCCAGCACGAGCGCATACCACGGGTAGGCGTTCGCTTCGGCGGCGTCGCCGCGTCCGAGCGCGCGGGCGACCGAGGTGACGATGCCGCCGCCGGTCGCGCCCTGCGAGATCGCCACGGTGAGGGCGAGCAGCGGAAACACCAGAGTGACTCCTGCCAGCGCATCGAGGCCGAGCCTGGCGACAAAGTAGACTTCGAGCAGGCCGATCAGCACCTGCACCAGCATTACGGTCGAATTCGGAATCGCGAGGCGCAGGATCGTCCAGCCGACCGGGTGCGTTAGCAGCAGGTCGACACGGGTGTGGCGCCGCGGGCCCGGCTCGGGCGCCTCGCGCCTCGCTTTGGACGGATGTGCAGGACCGTTCACGACCACGTACTCCCGATGCGCAGGCCTGGACCTGACCACGGGCACGAACGCTCGCCCAACCATATGAATTGACGGGCTCTGTTAGAAAAATTAACAATTATGGAAATGGGCCGTTTGCCGTCACTTGAAGCGATGCGGGTGTTCGAGGTCGCTGGGCGGCATGGCAGCTATTCCCGGGCCGCGGACGAGTTGAACATTACCCACGGCGCCGTAAGCCAGCGCATCCGACAGCTCGAGGAGCAGGTCGGCGTCACGCTGTTTCAACGCGCCGGTCACCGGATGGAGCTGACGCCGAGCGGCCGGCGAATGCACGGCCGGGTCACGCGATCGTTAGCGGAGCTGACGGCGGCCGTCACGGCGCTGTCGTCCTCCGGGCCTGATGTCGAGGTTACGGTCAGTATGCTGCCGGTGATGGCGGCGCGGTGGTTGCTGCCGCGGCTGCCGAAATTCAACGAGCGCTATCCGCAGATCCACATCAACGTCCGCTCCGACCGGCTGCTTGCGAACTTCAAATCCGATCGCGTCGATATCGCGGTCCGCCTCGGCAGCGGAGCATGGAAGGGGCTAAACGCGATCCGGCTGATGGATGAGGAGGTGTTTCCGGTGTGCAGCCCGCACTACAACGACGGCCGCTTCACCAGAGACCCGCGCGCTTTCGTCAACGAGCGGATGCTGATCGATCCGAACGTGCCGTGGTCGGCGTGGTTCAGGTCGTGCGGTGTGCAGATCGACCGCAGGATCGTCGGTAACTCCTTTCTGGATGCGAATCTGCTGATGGAAGCCGCCATCCATGGCCAGGGGCTGGCGTTGGCGCGGCAGTCGGTGGCGCGGGGGGATCTGCTCGGCGGCCGGCTGGTCCGCCTGTCGGAGCACAGCTATCGGCTGCCGATGTCGCACTTCCTGGTTTATCCGCCGTCGCTCGACAGCAACGCGCCGGTGATGGCGTTCCGCGACTGGCTGCTGGCCGAAGCGGCCGGTCCGTGAAGCGGAAGGGCTTCGTCCCGCCGATCGCGCTTCATCCCGATCGGCGGAGCTGAGTTGACAACCCGGCTGCGCGCCGGAAGCGGCTCAGCCGGCCTTGGCGTAGGTGAAGCCGACCCGCTGTAGCTCGATCAGAAACGCGACCACGCTCGGGACCAGCACTGCGCCGGGGATCAGATGGTTGGTCAAATCTGCGGCGACTTCGTCGGCGCTGCAGGCTTCGCCGCGGCCGAGATGGCAGAGGTTGCGGGCGATCGCGTGGATCGAATCGTGGCAGGCGACGAACACCATGCCGCGCTGCTGCAGCGTCGCGATCTTGCTGTTGTCCGGGCCGTAATAGCCGGTGATGTTCTGCAGATCGTCGGACGGCGAGGTGCCGGCCTTGGCGGCGACGTAAACGTTCCGGCTTGCCGCGCCGCCGCTCAGCGCCGCGAGGCCGTGCTTGTCCCAGGCGGACTGGTCGTACAGCGCCAGATGCGCGCTGCCATGCACCGCCGCGACCGCGAGGAAGCCCGGGTTGCCGTGCGCGAACACCTGGCCGTTGAGTGCCTCGCGCATCAGGTTCAGCCACGGCGCGCTGATCTCGGTGGCTTCCCACACCTGCAGCGCGCGGCTGCGATAGGCCAGCACCAGCTCGGCGGCTTCGTGATCCCATTGGTCCTTCCGGGTGACCATGAACGGGACGGTGTTGAAGTCACGCCGCCGCGGCGCCGCCGCCAGTTGCTTCTTCAGCATTTCGAGACCAGCGCTGCCGGGCTGATCGTGCGCGGACGAGGTCGCGGCGGACGCGGAGCCGGTGGCGCCGGCGAGCAGGGCGGCCTGTCCGAACAGACCGAGCGCCGCGCGCCGGTTGAAATGACCGCGATGGAACGTCATGGCTTTCTCCCTTGATGCTGTCGTGAGTTGGTGATGACGCGGAATTCCCTGTCGGGGACGAAGCCGTCGCGGTTCGGGATCTTCACCTGCGGCAGACTGCTGCGATCGAGCATGGCGTCTGCCGGCACGATGCCGTTCAGATGCAGGATGTAGGCGACGACCGCGTAGGTATCGTCGTCGCTCAGCGTCTGCGGCGCGGGGTAAGGCATGGCGCGACGGATGTAGTCGAACAGCGTGGTGGCGTAGGGCCAGAAGCTGCCGACGGTCTTGATCGGACGATCCGAGGCGAGCGTGCCGCGGCCGCCGACCAGGCGATCGGCAAAGCCGCCTTCACCGTTGGCGCCGTGACAGGCCGAGCAGTTGTCCTCGAACACTTGCCGGCCGTGCGCGACGTCGCCTTTGCCGGGGGGCAGGCCGCTGCCGTCGGGCGACACGTCGATGTTCCAGGCCGCGATCTCCTCCGGCGTTGCCGGACGGCCGAACTCACCGGCGCCGGCGATGGTGCTGCAGGCGAGCACGGCCGCGATGCCGAGCGCAACGCTGTTAGGCCAGGACATTGCGCACCTTCCCGGTTTCGTCGATCGCCCAGGTCTGCTGGGCATTGTAGTGAAACAGCGCGTTGGTGCCGGTCCTGGCGATGAGCGAGGCGCGGTCCGGCTGGACGTTGTGTTTCTCATCGGTGGAGCGGCTGACGATCCTGGTCGGTTTGCCGTCCCACACCCAGTCGGCCTCAAATCGCGTCTGCGCCTTCGGCAGCGCGACGCCGACAATCGTCGCGTCGCGCCACGTCCTGGCGCCGTCGGTGCTGAGTTCAACCCGCGTGATGCGGCCATGGCCGCTCCACGCCAGCCCGCAGATGCGGTGATAGCCGGGCTTGATCTGCATCATCCCGGACGGGCGGGTGATCACCGAGTTGACGTCCTGATGCAGCTGAAACTGCCGGGCCTTGCCGTCGGCCTGCAGTTGGGTGTAGCGCGCGGTCTCCCAGCGCGTCATGAACGGGCGGTCGCCGAACTTCAGCCGCCGCAGCCATTTGATGTTGAGGTTGCCTTCGAAGCCGGGAAGAAACAGCCGCAGCGGAAAGCCGTGGGCGGGGCGGAGCGGCTCGCCGTTCTGGCCATAGGCGAGAATACCCTCGGCGATGATCTCGTCGGTGAGCGGAATGCTGCGCGCCACTGCCGAGCCGTCGCCGCCTTCGGCCAGCATCCAGGTCGAGCGTCGATCGACGCCGACGAGATCGATCAGATAGGACAGCGGCACGCCGGTCCATTCGTTGGTGCTGATCAGCCCGTGGGTGTTCTGCACGGTGAGATCGGGCGGCGCTTCCTTCCAGTTCTCCCAGCCGTTGCCGGTGCATTCCAGAAACGCGATCCGCGACACCGACGGCATCGCCCGCAGATCGGCCATGGTGAAGACCAGTGGCTTTTTCACCTGGCCGTGCACCAGCAGGCGATGCTGTGCCGGATCGATGTCGGGCACGCCGGAATGGCTGCGCTCGTAGTGCAGATCCGCCGGCGTGATCTGGCCGACCAGTTTGTCGATCGGCGCCTTGGAGTTGATCGCTTCGCTGGGGTCGACCGGACGTTTGCCCGGCGTCGATTCCGGGATGCGGGCGATCTGAACGTATTTGGAGCGTTCGCTGCGCGCTGACAGCGGCGCGCCCGGGCCGCGCGGCGGCACGTCGAGCAGGCTGTCGGCCTTTGCGGCGGTCGCGGCGGCGCCGGCAAGGCCGACGGCGCCGCTCAGCAGGCCGCGGCGCGTGAGCGACCGCGGCCCGTCTTGCGAGACAGGCTTCATGGTGTGATCCGTGTCCGAGGAGGCTTAGTTGGAGGGCGCGCCGACGGCGGCGGCGATGGCCGGCTCTGCACCGCCGAGCTTGGCGGCGAGGCCTGCCGGCAGACCATGGCGACCTTCGAGCGCTGCGGCAGGCGTGTAGACTACCAGGACCTTGCTCCCGGCGTCTTCGCGCACCAGCAGCTTGAGCGGCAGTTCCAACGCAAAATCCGGTGCCGCCAGCATCAGTGGTGTGCCGCCCTTGGGATTGCCGTAGATCAACAGAGTGGTCGGCGGCATATCGAGTCCGACCGACTGCGCTGCCTGGCGCTGATCGATCGCAGCGAAAATGGTGAAGCCCTTGGCTTCGAGCGTCGTGCGCAGCTTCTCCACAGTGTCCGAGAACGGGAAGGCGCTGTGTATCGTCTTGACTTCCATTTTCGTCTCCGTCGCCCGAGCGCCACCGATCAGCACCGCCGAGCCCATCATTACGATCAAGCCCCATCGCAGGATTTTGCGTCGACCGATCATTCGCCATCTCCGTTCGCTGATCATGCGGCAGGGTCGACCAAATCGCGGCGTCGGCCGAGCCCGACCAAGGCGTTTCGGTGGCGTGCGATGGTCGCGTGCACCTACACCAAAGAAAATATTGCTTGGCCGGCCGGTTGCGAACGGACGTGCCGGTGCTGGACGTCGAGCCTGTCGGGGCGATGCGTCGCTTGGCGGAGCCATGCCGAAGTCGATGCGACCCACAACTCCGTATGATGCACAGGCGCAGAGAAAGCTGCCAAATCTTCGGAGGCGCCGCCGCTTTACGTCGTCACCCACCGGCCGGCGGAAGATGCAACTTGCCTCAGGGCGCGCCGATGACCGTGCGGTTCGTCGCGTTGCCCACCGCGACGCCGTCACCTGCGACGGCGTGATATCCGCACGCCATCGCCCCGGCACGCCGCCGCTGCCGGCCCATCGATAGGACACACCATGGATCCGCTTGCTACAAAGATCATCAACGCTCACGGCGACCTCGCCGAGTGGCGCAACTATCAAAGCCTGACCGCGAAGCTGGAGCAGGGCGGGGCGCTGTGGGGTCTCAAGGGCCATCCGGGCAAACTCAACGAAACATCCGTCACGGTCGGCCTGAAGGATGAATGGGCTTCGCATGCGCCGTTCGGTCCGGACGGCAAGGTCTCGCGCTTCAGCCCCGGCGAGGTGCGTCTCGAGAATCGTGGCGGGCGCGTGCTGGAGCAGCTTGCTGATCCACGCGCCTCGTTCGCCGGCCACACGCTGGAGACGCCGTGGTCGGAGCCGCAGCTCGCTTACTTCGCCGGCATCGCGATGTGGACCTATCTCAATTTGCCATTCCTGCTGGCGCGCGACGGTGTCAAGACCGAAGCGCTGTCCGACTGGCAGGAGAACGGCGAGACCTGGCAGCGGCTGAAAGTGACGTTCCCCGGCAGCATCGCCACCCACAGCACGGTGCAGACTCTGTATGCCGGCGCCGACGGCTTGCTGAAGCGGCACGACTACGACGTCGAGATCGCCGGCAACACGCCGGGCGCCCACTACATTTCCGGCTACACCGAGGTGCAGGGCGTCAAGATCCCGACCGCGCGCAAAATCTATCCTCGTGGGCCCGACGGCCACCCGGTGCCCGAGCCGCTGGTGGTCTCGATCGACCTGTCCGACATCAAGCTCGCCTGAAGCATCTCGCCAGTCGAGATACTCCCATAAAGGAAACGCTGATGTCGCGACCCATCAAGTCCGTTCAGACTAGCGCGGGCAAGCTCGCTTACTACATCGCTGGCGCCGGCGGCGCACGCCGCTACTGATAACCAACCGGTTCCGCGGTAGAGAAGCCGGGCTGGTGCGCCAGCCCGGTTTTGTCGCGCGCTCAGGCGAGGGCGCCGGCGGCGGCTTCGCCGAGAAAGCCGTGCAGCGCGGCGACGACCTGCGCGCCTTCTCCGATCGCACCGCCGACGCGCTTCACCGAGCCTGAGCGGACGTCGCCGACCGCGAACACGCCGGGCACCGAGGTCTCGAGCGTCTGCACCAGCCGGCCGGACTCCGCGGCGCCGGTGATCACGAAGCCGGCGCGGTCGAGCGCGACGCCGCAGCCCTGCAGCCAGCTCGTGGCCGGATCGGCACCGACGAACAGGAACAGGTGACGGATCGACTCCACGGTGTCGCGACCGCGCAGCCGGTCGCGGGTGCGGATCGACTGCAGCCCGTGTTCGGCGCTGCCGTCGAGCCCGATCACCTCGTGGTTGAATATCAGCTCGATGTTCGGCATTGCCTCGATCCGCTCGATCAGATAGCTCGACATGCTGGCCGCCAAACCGCCGCCCCGGATCACCATCTTGATGCTGCGCGCGAAGCCGGACAGGAACACGGCCGCCTGGCCGGCGGAATTGCCGCCGCCGACCAGCACAATGTCCTGATCCTTGCACAGTCGCGCTTCGATCGGCGAGGCCCAGTACCAGACGCCGCGTCCATCGAAGTCGGACAGCCGGTCGATCTGCGGGCGGCGATAGCGCGCGCCGCTGGCGACCACGACCGACTTGGCGCGAATCTGGTCGCCATCGTCGAGGCCGAGCGTGAACGCCCCGTCGGTCCGCGCACAGTCGTGCGAGGTGACGGTGACAGGAATCAGAATGTCGGCGCCGAATTTCAGCGCCTGATTGTAGGCGCGCGCGGTGAGCGCCATGCCGGAAATGCCGGTGGGAAAGCCGAGATAATTTTCAATGCGGGCGCTGGCTCCGGCTTGGCCGCCGAACGCGCGGGAGTCGCAGACGGCGACGGCGAGCCCTTCGGAGGCGGCGTAGACCGCGGTGGCAAGTCCTGCAGGTCCGCTGCCGACGATGGCAACGTCGTAGAGCTTACCGCGTGCATTGCTGACCATCATGCCCAGCGCGCGGGCCAGTTCGGTGAGTGACGGGTTCTTCAGCACAGTGCCGTCAGGAACGACGACCAGCGGCAGGTCGGCTTCGGACGGTGCGTAGCGCGCCACCAGATCTGCCGCATCCTTGTCGGTTGCGGGATCGAGCAGGTGATGCGGATGACCGTTGCGGGTGAGAAATCCGCGCAGTCGGATGACGTCGCGGGCGTTGTCGCGGCCGATCAGCGCCGGTCCGCCAGCGGCGCCCTGGATCAGGCTCACGCGGCGCAGGATCAGGGCCCGCATGATGCGCTCGCCGAGATCGGCTTCCGCGATCAGCAATGCGCGCAGCCGCTCCGGTCCGATCACGATGGCTTCGACGTCGCCGTCGGCATGACCGTCGATCAGCGCCGCGCGGCCGGACAGTTGTCCGACCTCGGCGACGAACTGGCCGGGGCCCTGATCGGTCACGGACGTGACGTTGCCGAAGCCGTCGCGCTTGGAGATGGCGACGTGGCCCGCCAGCACGACGAACATGCCCGCTCCCGGCTTACCGGTCTCGATCAGGACGTCGCCGTCCTCGTAGCGACGCAGCTCGCCGAAGCGCCGCACCCGCGCGATCTCCGCGGCCGTCAGGACCGGAAAGGTCTGGTCGTGCCGCGGCAGGATCACGCTGCGCTTGGCGGGCAGTGCGGCAGGATGTGGCTGTGCGGGCACGTCGTTCATCGGTAATCTCTCTCAACAGAAGTACGTCGGCGGCGCAGGGGCGCCGCCGACGCGGTCGGCCCGGCTTGCCCGAGGGGAGAGGCTCAGCCCGCGCCGAGAAACGAGACGGTCTGGTCGGTCGTCCACAGCCCGTTGGCCATGTAGCGGAAGTTGATGATCGCCGCCGCGTAGCCGTCACCCTCGGGAAGCTTCGGCGCCGCGACCGCGTCGCGCACCACCGCCACCTCGAAGCCGTTCTCGAGCAGATCGCGCAGATGCGATTCCACGCACATGTTCGCCAGCATTCCGGCGAGTATCACCTGGTCGACGCGCTGCTTGCGAAGCTGCAGCGTCAAATCGTTGACCTGCGGTCCGTACAGCTTGTGCGGCGAGCAGATCACCGTTTTGCCGTCCTCGATATAGGGCTTGAACTCCGGCATGAAGTCGGCGCCGGAGTCGCGAAAGCCGTCCAGCGTGTAGGGACCGGCGCGGTTGAAGATTCCGGCATTGGCCTGAAAGACTTCGAGCGGGCCGTGTACCTTCCAGCGGTGATCCCAGCCGTAGTAGTGATGCGGCGACACCGCCACCATGATGCCGGCCTGCTTGGCAGCCGCTAACAGCCGGACCAGATTGGGCACGACATTGTGCTCGGTGACGCTTTCGCCCACCACAGCCCAGGCGCCGCCTTTCGGGCTCAGCGCATCGATCTGGGGATCGATCACCACCAGCGCGGCGCGGGAGACGTCGAGCCGCATGTCCGCCTTCGGCAACATCGGACTGCGGGGATCCGCATAGAGATCCGACGCTGAGTGGTTATGGTCAGCCGACATCATGTCTTCCTTTTCGGTGAGGGCCGCGGGCGCGCAGGTTTCGGTCGAACGCCGTGCGCTTCTGGGACGTCCACGGCAATCGGATCGCTGGCGGGGAACGTCTCGCGCAGCGCCTCGTCCAGCAATTCGTCGGCATGCGCGTTGCGTTGCCGCGCTGTGTCGCTGCGCCTTGCCTTATCTTCCTTGTCCGACCGCATGCCCCCTCCGTCGTCGTGATGAGAGTAATGGAAGCCGAGGCGGAGCTGCGGCCGCGCCGATGGGGGCGGCGCGGCCGATGACCGGCGGTCGGAATGCGACTTGACCGCGGTGCGCTCCGAAGTTGCCCGGGCCGAGTGGCGTTGTCTTCATGACCTTTGGTGTGGGCGGGACATGCTCTCGTCTTGTGCCACCAACCTCGCGTCGACTTCCGCGGGCCCGCGCCAAGCCGCATTGTCCCGATCCGTGAACGCGCATGCAGAAGCGATTGAGGAGCAGGGTGATGACGAAGGCAATGGCTCCGACGAGGACCCGGCTGATCCGGAACTTGGTGGTAAGCCTGCGCGCGACGAGCGCCGGGGGCTACGTGCTGATCGTGAGTCTTGGCGTGCTGCTGGTGGCTGCGGTGGTCATCGCGTGGATCGGCTGGGCTTCGGCGCCGGGGACCGAAGTTCCGGCCGCCGGCTATTTCGCCCTCGCGATCGGTGTCGGCTTTTCGCTGATGGTCGGCTTCGGGCTGATGGCGCTGGTGTTCGCCAGCAGCCGCCTCGGCTACGACGAGCCCGCCGAGCTGATCACACCCAATCACGTCGAGAACGAGCGCGATTGCGCCTGATACCCTCTATCCGGGGCGGCGCACGCGTTGGCGTGACTCCGTGTGCACTCGGTTGGCGTAGCGATGGCGGCGGCGCTGGCTATCCCTTCGCGAAAGTCCGGAACGTCGCTGTCGTCCTCTCCGCGGCAGATATTGCCTGGCCGCGCAAGGCGGTCACCGGCCAGCGCGGCCACCGCCGCGTCGGTGTCAATCCAGATAGCGCGGGAGCACGACGCTGAATGTCGAGCCTTCGCCTTCGACGGATCTCACCGTGATCGGATGGCGCAGCAGGTGCGCGGTCTCGCGCACGATGTAAAGACCGAGACCGAGACCGGCGGTCTCGCCGACCTTGTCGCCGCGTTGGAAAGCATCGAAGATCCTGCAGAGGTCGGCGTCGGAAATGCCCCGACCGTTGTCGATGATCTCGATGGTGACGCTCGGCCCGTCGAGATGGCAGCGCACCGAGACGCAGCCGCCGCGCCGCGAGAATTTCACCGCGTTGCCGATCAGGTTGCGCAGAATGGATTGCAGCATGGTGCTATTCGAGCGCACCGCCGTCACCGGCTTGTCGATGATGAGCTGGACGCCCGTCGCGTGGGCGTATTCGGTCCAATCGCGATCGACCTTGTCGAGCACCTGCTCCAGATCGACAGCCTGATCAAGTGACGCAGCATTGGCGTTGTAGGGGGACGAACAGGCCAATTCGCTCAGTTCGAGGTCGAGCCGGCCCAGCGCCTTCATCGCGACCGAGAGACGATGCGCCGCTGGAGTGGCGAGATCGTCCTGTAAGGCGCGCTCGATGAACAACATCGCGATCTGCAGCGGCTGCTTCAGATCGTGGCCGAGCACAGCGATCAGCCGTGCGATCTCGCGACTCGCTGGATCGATAATGTCGGACGCGTCGGACGCCGGTCGGCCGCAGGCTTGTGAAGACGGCATAACAGTAACCCTCTGTCGATATTCCCTTGCCCGACAGTGTTGCAGCGAACGCCGGCCTCCGTAACTATACTGATGTGTGTAGCTGATAACGTCCACACGGCGGCCTTGCTGCCGTTTGGCAAGGCAGGTTTTCAAAAGAAACGACGCCAAGTAAGCGCGTCAAGCAACGGCTGAAATCGCAACGGCGCCGCCTGCCGGAGCAGGACGGCGCCGAGCTATTCGTCACAAGTCTCAGCCATTGATGAAGGCGAGCGATCGGCGTTCAGCACCTCGGCGTGCGTCGTCAGCATGCCGTGATCGGCATGATCTGACTGTCATCGCCATGCAATACCAGCGTCGCACGCGGATCGCCTTAAGGTCATCGGTGAAGCCGGTCTCCCGAGAATGCCTTAATACAGTGGTAGTGGGCCTTCGCGGCGCCGCTCAATGCCCTGGCCCCACCAGTTCCGGATCGTGCCCGGATAGGCCTTCGCGTTCGGCCGACGAAGCCGTAGAACGGGCCGATGATAGTTGAGCAGATACATCGATGATTTTGTCGTTGACTGCAATGATGCGGTCGGATCGCCAACGGTTTGACGTAGCCCAAGTCGATGGCGTGCTTGCAAAGCCAGACGACGATCAGAGCGCCTCGTTGCGGACGATCTCGATGCCGAAGCCGGAAAGTCCCTTGAAGTGATGCGTCGAGGACGTGAGGTGACGGATCGAGGTGATCTTCAGATCCCGTAGGATCTGGGCACCGACGCCGATCTCCCGCCACTCCCGGTTTCGATCGTCCTCACGGGAAGTGGCCGGCCCAAGCGGCGCCGGCGGAACGCCCGCCGCGCCGTCGCGCAGGTAGACGAGCACGCCGCTGCCGTTGTCCTTAAAGCGCTGCAGAATGACACTCATCCTTGCTTGTTCCTGACCCGAGAACAAATCACGCAGGATGTTCGGTTTGTAGAATCGCGTGAGCACGTTGGTGCCGTCACCGAGTTCTCCATAGATGTAGGCGACGTGATGGATCGGATCGAAAGGCGAGCGATACGAATAGCCTTGGAGCGGGCCGATCGGGCTCTCCGCCGTGACGCTCGCGACGCGTTCGATCAGAGTTTCGCGGGCCTGTCGGAATCGGATCAGGTCGGCGATGGTGACCTGTTTCAGCTTGTGCTTGTCCGCGAACGCCGCGACCTGCGATCCCTTCATCACCGAGCCATCGTCGTTCATCAGTTCGCTGATCACGCCAACCGGCTCGAGATTGGCCAGCTTGCACAGGTCGACTGCGGCCTCGGTATGGCCCGAGCGCATGAGGACGCCTCCCTCCTTGGCGATCAGAGGAAAGACGTGCCCCGGCCGGCAGAAATCGCTGGCGCCGGCGTTGGGGTTGGCGAGGGCGCGGCAGCACGAGGCCCGCTCTTCGGCCGAGATGCCCGTTCCGTTGTCCGGCCGGTAGTCCACCGACACGGTGAATGCAGTCGTATGCGCGGAGTCGTTGTTGAGAACCATCGGGTCAAGCCGCAGGCGTCTTGCGTCCTCCAGCGTGATCGGGGCGCAGACGATGCCGGACGTATGGCGGATGATGAAGGCCATCTTCTCGGCCGTACACAGCGAGGCGGCGACCACGAGATCGCCTTCGCCCTCGCGATCGTCATCGTCGGTGACCACGAGGATTTCGCCCTCTGAAAACGCCCGCAGCGCGGCTTTGATGGATGCAGTCATCTCAATTCATGTTTCTGAAGTTTATGCCCGCTTGCGAAAGAGGCGTCCGGATCATGAAGGCCGGAATCCTCTTCGGGCGCTCTGCTAATGTCGTCGTCGCGAGTGTTGACTGCCGGCCCGAACTTGGGACGGATTGCATCGGTCATCTCATAGTCTTTCTACGCTGTAGCTGTGACAATGCGTGTCGAGCCCGATTGGCGCATCGGGCAGCGAAGCGCTGGCTCCGTCGTATCGCGGTCTCGGGGAGCGCTCCAATGGACGCGAGGGATTGGCGCAAGCCTTCACGGTGATCGGCCGATTGCTGTCGATCGGCAGCACTGTCTTGTGAGAGATGCGTTTGAGAGCCAGATTTGACCGAATGCTGCTGACGCCGGGAATGCGAGACAGCTTGTTGACGATGAGGTCCTCGAGATCCTCGATGTCGGCCGCCATGACGCGGAGCATGTAGTCGCTCTCGCCCGTCATCAGATAGCATTCCATCACCTGGGCCAGGCGGTCGATCGATCGGGTGAAGCTCTCCAGCGACGTCTGCACCTGCTTTTCCAGCTTGATCTGAATGAAGGCCGTGACGCCGATGCCGAGCACGGCGGGATCGAGCAGCGCGATCCGTCGGTCGATCACGCCGAGCTTTTCCAGCGTTCTCACGCGCGCCAGACACGGCGATGGCGAGAGATTGACGCGTGATGCCAGCTCGACGTTCGTCAAACTCGCATTCTGCTGAAGCTCGTTCAGGATCTTGATATCAATTCTGTCGAGAGAGGTCGTGGACATCGCGTGTCTCCCAAATCCGGCAGTCTTCTTGCGGCGTGTACCACCCGTGTTTGCGGGGTGATGCACTTGCGAGGTAAAAGCTAACCGCAATCGCGCTTGTGGGATTTCGACAAAACGCCGACTTGTATCGAAAAACCGTCAAACTTCGAATTGTGCATTGCGATCAAGATGTTAATTGCCTATTTTCGATACATTTTTTGCACATGCGATATGCAGGTTGACCTCGCTGGACCCAATCAGGCGCTCCGACGGGTCGTGGCAGCATAAAATGCTGATGAAGCTTCTGCGACGCGCGTTGTTCAAGCAGTAATGCTGAGAGTCTCGAGAGACTATCCATCCCACGATCGCACTTGGGCGGCGGTCGGTTTGGATTGTCGAGCGTGAAGCTGAAGCAAGTCTACCTGACCGCGAACGATCCGGAGCGCTTGGCCACGTTCTACGAAGGCCTGGGTTTGAAGGTGCGCTTCGCCGATCCCGGCAAGTGGATCCAGTTCGTCAGCGATGCCGCAGCCTTCTGCGTCGCCGGCCCGACGGAGTCGGTATCGAGCCAACTGCAAGATGCCGTCGTCGTGTTCGATGTCGATGATCTCGAGGCTGCGGTCGAGCGAGCCGCAGCCATGGGTGCAGAAGTCGGTGCGGTTCGGGACATGGCCAGTCACGGCCGCGCGGTGACACTGCGCGATCCGGGCGGCAACGTCATCCAGTTCTACCAGGTAGCCAAATAGTTCAGACGTTCACCAGGGCAGCGGCGCATGCGGCCCGGACTGCCAGACACACAGGACGCATCTCCGCCATGAATTCACGAGTCGTGCCCATGTCGTCCGCAACACCGCCGCCGTCCGAGGCGATTCCGTTCGATGCTGCAGAATTCCGGGCCGCGATGCGCCACGTGCCGGGCACGGTGTCGATCGTCACGACAGGCCAGGCGCCGTATCGCCACGGTCTGACGCTGACGGCAGGCTGCTCGCTGTCGGCGGCTCCGCCGAGCGTGCTGGTGTGCGTCAATCGCTCCGCCGGCGCGCACGACACCATCCTCAGCAGCGGGGCGTTTTGCTGGAACATTCTGGGCGTCGAGCACCTCGATCTGGCGCTCAAGTTCTCCGGGCAGGACGGCAGCAAGGGCGATATCCGCTTCGCAGACGGTTTGTGGTGCGATCTCAAGACCGGGGCGCCAAGTCTGATCGGCGCGGTCTGCAGTTTCGATTGCCGCGTCGTGAATGCTTACAGCGAGAGTAGTCACACCATCTTCACCGGAGAGGTGGTGGCTCAGACGACGAGAACCGGCTGTGAGCCCCTCGTCTACGTGGGCGGATCTTTCGCCGCGCTAACAGCGCTCTGAGACATGGGACGACGTACCACGCCTTTGCGTTTTCGACACAGCCAGGATGGAGCCGATTAGCATGCAAGGACGACTCAGACTTTCCATCGCGCATCCGTCAGCGGTCGGTCGCTGATGCTGTCGCTCTGGCTCAATGTTCTCGCCGGCGGGGTGCTGATCGGGCTGGTCTATGGCCTCGTCGCGCTTGGCCTCACCATCATCTTCGGCGTCATGCGGGTCGTCAATTTCGCTCACGGCGAGATGGTCGTGTTCGGCATCTACATCGGCTATTGGACCGTTCGCGTCTGGGACGTTCCGATCGTGGTCGCCGCCGCGATCGCCGCGGTCGTGATGTTCGTGTTCGGCTATCTGCTGGAGACGCTGGTCGTGAAGCGGTTCGTCAATCGGCCGCATCACTATCAATTCATCGTCTTTATCGGCCTCTCGCTGCTGTTTAGCGGCGTATTGCTGATGTCGTTCGGTCCGGATCCGCGGCCGACGGCGTCGCAGCTGTCGTTCCAGACCGTCAGCATCGGGCCGCTCACGCTGGACTGGGCCCGCATCCAGGCGGCCGCGACGGCCGGACTGCTGATCGCCGCCCTGGGAGCCTATCTGAAGTACTCCGCGTTCGGCCGGTCGCTGCGCGCCGCCGCGAATAATCGGCTGGGCGGACTGGTCGTCGGGCTGAACATCCCGCGGGTCTATGCGGTGACCTTCGGCATCGGAACCGCCTGTGCCGGCGTCGCCGGTGCGTTGATCTCTCCGCTGTTCGATGCGCAGCCCTATCTCGCCGTCGACTTCACGCTGCTGGCCTTCGTCACGGTGATCGTCGGCGGTCTCGGCAGCTTCGGCGGCGCTCTGCTCGGCGGCCTGACGATCGGGGTTGCCGAGGCGATCGCGGCCTTGATGTTCACGCCGTCGATGAAAACAGCACTCCCTTACGCGCTCCTGATCATCATCCTGATTTTCCGTCCGAGGGGGTTTTTCGGTGCAAAGGACATCTGATCGATTGAGCGACATCAAGCGCTGGGGCGCCGGCGCTCTGGTGTTCGCCGTGCTGGCCGTGGTGGGCGGCACGTCCAACGCCTACGTCATCTCGCTGCTGACGATCGTCCTGTTGTTCACCTTCATGGGACAGTCGTGGAACCTGATGCTCGGGATCGGCGGGCAGCTGTCGATCGGTCACGCGCTGTTCGTCGGGATCGGGGCGTATGCGGTCGCGATCCTGAACATCAAATACGGCATCACGCCATGGATCGGTCTGCTGCTCGGCGCGGTGATAGCCGGCTTCGTCGGCGCGGTGCTGGCGTGGCTGAGCTTTCGCTTTGAAGTCCGCGGCATCTATTTCGCGCTGCTGACGATCGCGGCCGCCGAATTTGCCCGGATCATGTTCGGCGGCTGGGACTATGTCGGCGGCATGCAGGGCCTGTTCTATCAGGCGCCGAGCGGGGCGATGGATCTGGCGATGCTGCGCGGCGACGCGCGGTTCTATTACTTCGTCGCGCTCGCCCTCGCGGCGCTCGGCGTCGCGGGAACGGAAATGATCTCGCGGTCCTATTGGGGCTACGTCTGGCGGGCGATGCGGGATGACGACGAGGCCGCCCGCGCGCTGGGGGTGCGAACCTTTCGCCACAAGGTTCTGGTGGTGTCGATCTCGGCCGCGACGGCCGCGATCGGCGGCGGCGTGCTGGGGCTGGTGCAGGGCGCGATCTTTCCGGACTCTATCATGGGCATGGGCATCTCGGTCGACGTCCTGATCGGCCCCGTCGTCGGCGGCTTGGGTACCGCATTCGGTCCGCTGGTCGGCTCGTTGGCGGCGATCCCGCTGCATCACGCCATGGGAGCGCTCGGCGACAGCCTAGGGCTGCCCGGACTGAACAGCGTCGCCTACGGGGCGGTGCTGATCCTGGTCGTGTGGTTTCTGCCCGACGGGATCTGGCCGGCGATTGTCCGGCGCTATGAGGCGATCCAGCTGCCGGCGCGTGGACCGATTGCACAATTGCGGAAGGTCGAAGAATGACCGCGCTGCTCGAAGTGAAGAACCTCACGAAGGCGTTCATCGGATTGGTCGCGGTCAACGACGTCAGCTTCTCATTGGAGGCAGGCCGCATCACCGCGCTGATCGGGCCGAACGGCGCCGGCAAGACAACCTGCTTCAATCTCGTCGCCGGCGCGCTGCGGCCGACCGCCGGGCAGGTGGTGTTCGAAGGCCGTTCGCTCGAGCGCGAGCCGCCCGAAGCGGTGTGCCGCATGGGCATTGCGCGGACCTTCCAGATCGTTCGGCCGATGAAAGACATGTCGGTGCTGGAGAATGCGATGGTCGGCGCCTTCAGCTGGACGACGAGCGTCAAGGAGGCGCGTGAGAAGGCCTATGAGTCGCTCGAGAGCGTCGGGCTCGCCGGCAAGGCGAATGCCCGCACCGATCAGTTGACGTTGCCCGATCGCAAGATGCTGGAGATGGCCAAGGCGCTGTCGACCCGGCCCAAACTGCTGCTGCTCGACGAGGTGATGGCGGGGCTGCGGCCGACGGAAGCGGCCGGCGTCGTCGGCGTGCTGCACAAGCTCGCCGCGGGCGGACTGACGATCCTATTGGTCGAGCACGTGATGCGGATCGTGATGGAAGTGGCGTCGACCGTGGTGGTGCTTCACCACGGCGCCAAGATCGCCGAGGGCAAACCGTCGGAAGTGGTGGCGGATCCTGCGGTGCTGGAAAGTTATCTGGGAGCCGGCTTCCATGCCTGACGATGCGCTGCTCACCATCGACGATTTGTGCGTGGCCTATGACGGCTCGAATGCGCTGAACGGCGTCTCGCTCCGCATCCACAAGGGCGAACTAATCTGCGTGGTCGGCGCCAACGGCGCCGGCAAGACATCGCTGATCCGCTCGATCGCCGGGATCGTGCCGTCGTCGCGCGGGTCCGTGAGGATCAACGGGGTCGATATTTCGCGGCGGCCTCCGTGGGACATCTGCGAAATGGGCATCGCCCAGGTCGCCGAAGGCCGCCAGATCTTCGGCGCGCTCTCGGTCGAGGACAATCTGTTGATCGGCGGCTCGCTGAAGCGCGCGAGGCAAGATCGCGCGACCACGCTCGACTCCGTCTATCAGTTGTTCGGGCGGCTGCGCGAACGGCGGGACCAACTGGCCGGCACGCTGTCCGGCGGCGAGCAGCAGATGCTGGCGATCGGCCGGGCGATCATGTCGAAGCCCGAGATCGTGATGTTCGACGAGCCGTCGATCGGGCTGTCGCCGGCGCTCACCGACGTGATGTTCGACGTCGTCAAATCGCTCAACGACCGGGGCATCACGGTGCTGCTGGTCGAGCAGAATGTCGCGAAATCGCTGGCGCTGAGCAGCCGCGGCTATGTGCTCGAGAACGGCTCGGTGGTGCTGCATGGACCGAGCCGCGATCTGCTCGAGAACCCCGATGTCCAGCGTGCCTATCTGGGACTGTAAGGCGCGCCGTCTCGCTTGGCCCGCTGGCGTGGCGACTTTCGTTGCGCCGCCGCCGTCCGGTCCACCGATTCCCTTCTGTTGCAGCCGCCTGTCGCCTGGGTCTTGCCGATGAACACCACCACTTCCCTCCTGATCGAGCGCGATCGCGATCTGGTCACGATCACCATGAACCGGCCGCCGGCCAACGCGCTGAACGCGCAGCTCATCGTCGAACTGCTGGACACCATCAAGGGCCTTGCCGGCGAGGAGAGCCCGCCCGGCATCATTCTCACCGGCAGCGGCGACCGCTTCTTCAGCGCCGGCGGCGATATCAAGGAAGTCGTGGGGCTCGAGGTCGCAAGGCCGCGCATCCGGTTCTTCCACGAACTGCTGGTGGTGATGGAGACTTATCCGGGGCCCATCGTCTGCGCCGTTCGCGGCTACGCGGTCGGCGGCGCCTTGGAGTTTCTGCTGCATGCGGACTACGTCGTGGCCGATGCGGCGTGCAAGGTCGGATTTCCGGAAATCAACCACGGCCTGCTGCCGGTGACCAAAGGCATGCGCCGCGCCGTCGAAAAGCTCGGCGTGCGGGCGGCGCAGCAACTGCTGTATTGGGGCGACCTCGTCGGCGCCGAGCACGCCGTGGCGATCGGCGCCGTGAACGAGATCGTCGCGACCGCGGAGGTGGCGTCCCGGGCCCGCGAGGTCTGCGGCGCACTGCGGCAGAAGGACCGCAAGCTGTTCCACGCCATCAAACGATCGCTCAACCGCACCGCCCAGATGAGCGATCAGGCGCTCGAGGAGATGACCGTGGCGGATCTCGACGCCTACGTCACAGCCGAGAGTTCGACCAACGCGCGGGCGAGGTTTCTGTCGAAGAACAATAAGGGCTGAGCTGATGGCGCGCGGATATCCCGACCAGATCTATCTGGAGCAGATGAGCCACGAGGAAATCGCCGCTGCGCTGGCGCAAGGCTGCACCACGGTGGTGATCCCGCTCGGGGCCGTCGAGCAGCATGGGCCGCATTTGTCTTTGGGCATGGACGCGGATCATGCCGACGCGCTGGCCGAGCGGATCGCGCGCCGCCGCGGCGCCACGCTGGTGGCGCCGACGATCAAGACCGGCTGCTCGTCTCACCACCTGCCGTTCGCAGGCACGATTTCGCTGCGCCCAGAGACGCTCGAAGCGATTTGTCTCGATTATTGCACCAGCATGGCGCGGCACGGGTTCAAGCGCATCCTCATCCATTCAGGCCATATCGGCAATTTTCCGGTGCTCAAGGACATGCTCGGTCGCCTGCGCGAAGCCGTCTCTTCGGATGTCGAGATCCTGGCGTTCACCGACTCGACGACATGGATCGACACGTGGCGCCACGCGGTGCGCGATGCCGGAGGCGATGTGGCGGCCGTCGGCGGCCACGCCGATATCGCCGAGACCTCGCTGATGATGGTCATCCGGCCGGACAGCGTCAGGCAGGACCGCTTCGAGGTCGGCCATCTCGGCGGCTTGTCGGAGGCCGATCTCGAAATGATGTGGAAGAACGGCATCCGCTCGGTGTCGGCTAACGGCGTGATCGGCAGCCCGTTCGGCGCGAGCCGTGAGATCGGCGAAGCCTGCCTCGCGGCGGTCGCCGACCTGCTGATCGAGACGTTCGATGGCGGCACTCCGGCCGGCGACGCCCGCCGCTGACGGCCCCGCGCATCCATGCGTTTTGCGGCTTCTGCCATCTTACGAATGCGGACAGCATAAAATTCGGAAAGCGTTGCTACGCGGCGCGGCCTTCGGGCGAAAATATCGCTCTGCCTATGAAACCCTGTGCCATCTCGAAAGCTAAAAGGATTGAGACATGGCACTTACGTTTGGGTTCTGGTCTGAGCAGGAAACCCAGGTCGGCCACAGTTACTCGCGCAGGCTTCACGAACTGGTCGACGAAGTCCGCCTGGCCGAGAAAGTCGGCTTCGACTGCGTCGCGCTCTCCGAGCAGCACGTCGCGCTCGGCGGCATATCGAGCTCGGCGCCCGAAGTGGTGTTCGGCTATCTGGCCGCGGTGACGTCGCGCGTCAAGCTGCGCGCGGCCGTGACGTTGATGCCGCAGCGCATCAACCACGCCTTGCGCTCGGCCGAGCGGCTTGCGGTGACCGATATCCTGTCCAACGGCCGGATGGAATTCTACGGCGGCCGCGCCAATACGACGATCGCGATGCGGGCGTTCAACGTCGACCCGAACGAGACGCTGCCGCAGATGGAAGAAGGGCTGGCGCTGCTGAAGAAGGCGATGCGCCAGGACATCTTCACCTTCGACGGCAAGTACTACCAGATCCCGCCGCGTCAGCTGGTGCCCAAGCCGCTGCAGAAGCCGCATCCGGTGATCGGCATCGCCGCGACCAGCGAGCGCAGCCACGTCTGGGCGGGGTCGCAGGGCTTCGCGGTGATGAGCAGCAACATCTATCAGGGCTGGGACGCCCAGCAGAAGCTGATCGACGCCTACCACAAGAACTGGAAGCGCGACGAGGAAGGCCCGCTGCAGCGTCCGCGCATCGGCGTCCCGCTGTTCATCGGCATCGGCAAGACCGACGAGCAGGCCAAGGCGGACTATGCCGGCCCGCTGATGCACTACGCCAAGATCTCGACCGACGCCTATCCGCGCCTCGCGGCGATTGCCGACGATTACAAATACATGGGCGAGAGCGTGCCGTCGATGGAGCGTGCCGCCAATGACTGGGACTACTTGGTCAACGAGTCGGCCACCACGGTGTGCGGCAGCCCCGATACGGTCATCCGCCAGATCGAGAAGTTCGAGGCCATGGGGATCGACGAAGTGCTGCTGCACATGGACTCCGTGCCGCACGAAAAGATCATGGAGGCGATCGACATGGTCGGCCGCTACGTGATCCCGCATTTCAACGATCGCAACAACGTCGTGCGGCCGACCGAGGAAATCCTCGGCACGATCCGCCAGATGCGCAGCCAGAACCAGTAAGCAACGGTGAGATCGATGTCGCAATTCAACTACAAGTATCTGCTCGTCGACAAGCGCGCCACCGGCGTTGCGGTCGTGACGATGAATCGCCCGGAGATCCTCAACGCCATCAACTGGGAGATGCACGAGGAGCTCGAAGACGTCTTCGTCAAATTGGATCACGACAGCTCCGTCAACGCGATCGTTCTCACCGGCGCCGGCCGCGGGTTTTGCTCGGGCGGCGACCAGAAGTCGCTGGACAAGGGCACGCTGCCGTCGCCGACGCGCAGCGGTCGTCACCTGATCCGCAACATGCTGGAAGTCGAAGTTCCGATCGTCGCGGCCGTCAACGGCGTTGCGGTCGGCCTCGGGGCCACGCTCGCGCTATTCTGCGACGTGATCTACGCCAGCGCGACCGCGCGCTTCGCCGACACGCATGTCAATGCCGGCGTCGTCGCCGGCGACGGTGGTGCGGTGATGTGGCCGCTGTTGATGGGGCCGGTCCGGGCCAAGCACTATCTCATGACCGGCGAATTCATCTCCGCCGAGAAAGCGGCCGCGATCGGCATGATCAACGAGGTGATCACCGACGGCAGCGTGCTCGATGCCGCGATCGAGTATGCCGAGCTGCTGGCGAGCGGGCCGAAAGAATCGATCATCTGGACCAAATACAGCGTCAACAAGATCATCAAGCAGTACACCCATTTGCTGCTCGACACCTCGGCGGCGCTGGAGATGTTGACGTTCAAATCGCCCGAGCGGGCCGAGGCGGTCGCCGCATTCGCCGCCAAGCGCAAGCGTTTCGCGGAGCGCTGAGATGGACGTCGCTGCGATTACATCCGGCGCCCAGTTGGCCGATACGACCGTCGCGCAGCTTCTGGCTGCGCGGCTCGCGGAGCGGCCCGACAAGATCGCCTTGCAACAGAAACGTCACGGCGTCTGGACCGCCATGACGTGGGGCGCCTATGCGCAGCGTGTCGTGAACCTGGCCAGCGCGCTGCGGCGTGCTGGTCTCGAACGCGGCGACCGGGTCGCGATCATGGGCGATTCGTCCGAAGAGTGGCTGATCGCCGACATGGCCACGATGTGCGCCGGCGGCGTCATGGTGGGCGTGTACTTCACCTCGTCGTCCGAAGAAGTGGCTTACTGCCTCACGGACTCGGGCGCGAAGTTCGCCTTCGTCGGCGGCGAACAGCAGCTTCGCATCGTGCTCGCCTCCGGTCAGGCCGAGCAACTCCGCGGCATCGTCGTGCTCGATCCCGATTGGACCGGCGAGGCCACAGCGTCGATCACGTCGCTCGCCGAGTTCGTCGGCGCAGAGGACGTTAACGCGCAGGCTTATCTGCAAAAAGAGAGCGCGATCGCGAAGGCGTCGGACGTGGTCAGCATCGGCTACACGTCGGGGACGACCGGCAATCCTAAAGGGGCGATGTTGACGCATCTCTCCGTTCTGGCCGGCGCTCATTGCATCACCTTGTTCGGCCCCAGCATGCGCGAGGACGAGCACCGGGTGGTGGTGCATTTGCCGATGTCGCACACCGTCGCGCGCGGGCAGGCGACGGCGCTGCCGCTGTTCGCCGACGCGGTTCCGTATTTCGGCGAGACCACCGCGGACTTCGCCCAGACGATCAAGGAGGTGAAGCCCACCTATTACATGGCGCCGCCGCGATTCTATCAGCGGTTTGCGACCCAGATCCTCAGCAAAGTGCACCCGGCCGGCGCGGCCGGAAATCCGAACTACGCCCTCGCCATGACGATCGCGCGCCGGGCACTCGAAGACCGTCAGCGCGGCGACGAGGATGCCTTCGTCGCCAAACTGTTCGCGGCTTGCCGCGCCGAGGTGTTCCAGCCGCTGCTCGCGGAGATCGGTTTCGACGAGCTCAAGGTCGCGTTCACCTCGTCGGCTGCGATGCCGTCCGAGCTGATGTCGCTGTGGCAGCTGTGGGGCCTGCAGCTCAAGGAATGCTACGGCCAGACCGAACTGGTCGGCGCCAATCTGGTGCAGATGGCGGAGTGGCCGCAGGCCGGCAATGTCGGCGTGCCGCTGCCCGATCCGGCCTGGGAAACCGCCGTGTTGCAAGACGGCGAGATGATCGTCCGCGGGCCGGGCTTGTTTGCCGGCTATTGGAACAAGCCGGAGGAGACCAAGTCAGCGCTACGCGACGGCTGGCTCTACACCGGCGACATCGTCGAGGTGTCGGCGGATGGGCTGTTCAAGCTGGTCGACCGCAAGAAGGAGATCATCAACACCTCCAACGGCAAGTCGATCAGCCCGACACAGATCGAAAACGAACTGCGGCACAGCCCTTTCATCTCCGAAGCGGCGGTGATCGGGGAGGGACGAAAATATCTCACCGCGCTGATCGAGGTCGATGCCACCGCCACGATGGATTGGGCAAGGTCGCGCGACGACAAGATCGCCAGCTACGCAGATCTCGCATCCTCCGAGATCGTCAACCGGCTGATCGAGGCGGAAATCGGCAAGGCCAACGGAAAACTGGCGCGAGCCGAGCAGATCAAGGCGTTCCGCATCCTGCCGGAGGAATTGTCGCTGGAGAACGGCGTGATGACGCCGACGCGCAAGAAGCGTCGCAAGCAGATCAACGAGCGCTATCACGCGCTGATCGCCTCGCTCTATGACGAGACCGAGGAACGACTGATCAAGGCCGAGATGGGCCTTTGACAACGGCGGCCGGCGCAGCGCACGGCGACGCTTGCCGACGCCGGTCGCAACTACGTGGACGAAGCTACGAGTCGAGATCGTTTTCTTTCCTTCAGCAACAGGGCATCGAGATGACCAAGCAAGGCGGACTCACGCGGCGGACGATTGTCGGAACCGGATTGGGAATTGCGGCGGGCCTGGTAACAAGGCCATCCTTCGCGGCGAAGACCAAGGTGAAGGTCGGGGCGATCATGCCGAGCAGCGGCGTGCTGGCGTTTCCCGGCCAGGCCTGCGTGCGCGGCATCGATCTCGGCGCCAAGTTCGCGCGTGAGAAATTCGGCCTCGACATCGAGATCGTTCACGCTGACACGCAGAGCCGCCCGGAGAACGGCCGCATCGCTGCTGAGAGCCTGATCCGGCAGGGCTGCACCGTGCTGATCGGCGCCTGGGATTCCGGCGCCACGATCTCGGCGCTGCAGGCCTGCGAGGCCGCCAAGGTGCCGATGGTGGTCCACATCGCGAGCGCCACCCAGGTGACCTCGCAGGGCTTCACCCAGGTGTTCCGCTATTATCCGACGTCACTCACCATCGTGCGGCAATCGCTGGCCGAACTGAAGTCGGTGCTCGGCACGCTAAAGGATCCGCCGAGCAGCGCCGTCGTGCTGCATCTCAACAACACGATGGGGCAATCGACCGCGGCGAGCATCGGTCAGGCCTGGAAGGAAGTCGATGTCCCGCTCAAGATCGCGCAGTATGTCGCCTATGACGAGAAGGCCAAGGATCTGTCGGTCGAGGTCGCCAAGGCGAAAGCGTCGGGCGCCGATGCGCTGATCTCGGTCACGCGCGTCAACGACGCGATCATGATCGCGCGCGAATGCATCAAGCAGGGCTGGGATCCGAAGATGGTGTTCTCGCCCAATTCCAACGGCGTGTCCGACAAGGCGTATCACGACGCGCTCGGAAAATACGGTGACGGGCCGATCCTGTCGGCGCTGTGGCTCAATCCGAAGGGGGCCGAGACCGACAAGATCATGAAGATGTTCACGTCCGACTACCCGAACGATTGGTTCGATGCTAATGCCGGCTGCGCGTTCGAGGCCGTGCAGATCGTCGCAGATGCGGTGACGCGGGCAGCGTCGACAGAATCGGCGGCGATTCACGGCGCGCTGAAGGCCACCGATCTGAAGCCGACGCTGATGTATGGCGACAACACCAAGTTCGACGACACCGGGCAGAATATTCATTGTTCGATGGTGATGCTGCAGGGCCTGAAGGGCAGGCCGCGGGTGGTGGCTCCAAAGGCCATCGCCGAAGCGTCGCTTGAATATCCGCTCGCGCCCTACAGCAAGCGCTGACCTTCCGACGCTATGCGGCCCCACCATGATCGTGGGGCCGTCACCACTGGCGGCCGGAGCGGCGAGAGAGCCGCTACGACAAGATCTCCGAATTGATCATGCGCGCCCGCTCGGCCAGGAAGCGCCGAGGGCTCTTTCCCATCGTCTTCTTGAACATTGTGATGAACGCGCTCGGCGTCTCGTACCCGAGTTCCAGCGACACCGCCTGCACCGAGCTGCCCGCCGTGAGGCGCTGCATCGCGACGAGGATGTGCAGACGCTGTCGCCAGCGCCCGAATGTCATCCCCGTTTCCTTCACGATCAGGCGGGCAAATGTGCTCTCGCTCATCGCATAGCGCGAAGCGACCTCGTCCATGGTGCTGCGGTCGCCGGGATTCTGCAGCAGCGATGTCGCGAGGTGTTGAAGACGGGCGTCGGCGGAGATCGGCAGATACATTTCATCCGTCGTCGGCATCTGGACCAGCTCGTCGAGCAGCACCCGCCCGAGGCGGCTGGTCGGCCCCTCCAGCGGGTAGAGCGGCGGGAACACCGATAGCCGGTGGATCAACTCGCGCACCAGCGATGTGATCATCAGCGTGCAGCAGGTCCGCGGCAGCATGCTGACCTGTGGATCGATGAACACGGTGTAGAGCTTGCCGAAATCGGCGACGCAGTTGCTGTGCTGCACGCCGGCCGGGATCCACACCGCGCCTTGCGGCGGCACGATCCACAAGCCGCCCGGTGCCCGGCACATCACCGAGCCATGAGACGCGACGACCAGTTGCCCCTTGCGGTGCGAGTGCAGCGGCAGATCGTCGTTGTCTTTGCTGGTTTCAAGACAGAACGAAGTGATGGGACGGTCGAACTGATCCGGATCGACCGGGTCGTAGTTGATCCGCAGATCAGGCAGATCCATCCGTGCAAAATCTGGATCGAATTCGGTCTCGGGCGGCATTCCCATCCTGCCAATTCGTCAAATCTGCCAGGCGTTGGCGCACTCCTGATGGCGATCCGAGATTAGCTGCTTTCCAAGCGCAGGTCACTAGTCGCGGCAAGCCGTCAGTTCCGCCGGTCCGCGACATGATGCCCGCTACCTGCGCGTGTACGCTTAGTCATTCGGCATTCTCCGTCGTCGGAACGTCGAGAAAGCCGCGACGCAGCGTAGCGCGCTCATCTCCTGATTAATCCCGCAGCAGAGAATGCTGCATACGAGCCCACACCGCGGCCGTATTCAGCAGCACGTGCCACAGTACCCGATGCTACCACGTGCGGGCTTTCGAGGAGCCCGACGCATGACTGTACACATCGATCCGCCGCGCAAAGCCCACGCCGATCAAGACGCGGTCGAGACCGCTGATTGGCTCGCGTCGCTAGGGTCGCTCCACCACAGCGCAGGCGCGGAACGCGTGCGTTTCATTCTGGCTGCGCTCGACCGGCGTGCCAAGGAGCTCGGCGTGCTGCCGGACGCGCCGCCCTATTCGCCGTATCGCAATTCGATTCCGCTGGAGCGGCAGCAGCCTTATCCCGGAGACATCGCAATCGAGACCCGGTTGACGGCGATCATTCGCTGGAATGCGCTGGCGATGGTGGTCCGCGCCAACAAGGCTTACGGCGAACTCGGCGGCCACGTCGCCAGCTACGCCTCCGCCGCGGAGATTTTTGAAGTCGGCTTCAATCATTTCTTCCGCGCCTCGAGCGCGGAGTCCGAAGGCGACTTGGTGTATTTCCAGCCGCACTCGTCGCCCGGAGTCTATGCACGCGCGTTTCTCGAAGGCCGGCTGTCGGACGAGAATCTGAAGCTGTATCGCCAGGAACTGAGCGGTCCCGGCCTGTCGTCCTATCCGCATCCCTGGCTGATGCCCGAGTTCTGGCAGGTGCCCTCCGCATCGATGGGCCTTGGGCCGATCAGCGCGATCTACCAGGCGCGGTTCATGAAGTATCTGCAGCACCGCGGTCTGGTGCAGACGGTGGGCCGACACGTCTGGGGCGTGTTTGGCGACGGCGAGATGGACGAGCCGGAATCGATCGCCGGCCTCGCACTGGCGGCGCGCGAAAATCTCGACAACCTCACCTTCATCGTCAATTGCAACCTGCAGCGCCTCGACGGGCCGGTCCGCGGCAATGGCCAGGTGATCCAGGAATTGGAATCGCTGTTCCAGGGCGCAGGCTGGAACGTCATCAAGGTGCTGTGGGGATCGGACTGGGACGATATCTTCGCGCGCGACAGCAAGCACGCGCTGCTGCGCAAATTCGCCGAGACGGTCGACGGCAAATATCAGACGCTCGGCGCCAAGGATGGAGCCTACAACCTCGCCAACTTCTTCAGCGAGGATCCGGAGGTCCGGGCGCTGGTCGCGCACATGTCGGACGCGGATATCGATGGCCTGAAGCGCGGCGGTCACGATTTCAAGAAACTGTTCGCGGCGTTTGCTGCCGCCAAGGACACCAAGGGCCGGCCCACCGTCATTCTGGCGAAGACCAAAAAGGGCTACGGCATGGGCGGCGCCGGCGAGTCGCGCATGACGTCGCACCAGGCCAAGAAGCTCGACGTCGACGCGCTGTATGCGTTCCGCGATCGCTTCGCTCTGCCGCTCAGCAACGCGCAGGTCGAAAACCTGGAGTTCTTCAGGCCGGCGGAGGACAGCGCGGAAATCCAGTATCTGCGCGCCCGCCGCGCGGCGCTCGATGGCTACATGCCGGCGCGGCGACGCGCCTCGCAGCCGCTGCCCGTGCCGCCGCTGCAATCCTATGCCGAGTTCGCGCTGCGCGGCGACGGCAAGGAAACCTCGACCACGATGGCGATCGTGCGGCTGTTCACCAATCTGCTGAAGGACAAGACGCTGGGGCCGCGCATCGTCCCGATCGTCGCCGACGAAGCCCGCACCTTCGGCATGGCCAATTTGTTCCGGCAGGTCGGCATCTACTCGCCGGCAGGGCAGCTCTATGAGCCGGAGGATGCCGGCTCGATGCTGTACTACAAGGAGGCGATCGACGGTCAGCTGCTCGAGGAGGGCATCACCGAGGCCGGGGCGATCTCATCCTGGACCGCCGCGGCGACCTCCTACAGCATCCATAACTTCCCGTTGCTGCCGTTCTATATCTACTACTCGATGTTCGGCTTTCAGCGCGTCGGCGATTTGATCTGGGCGGCGGCGGACCAGCGTGCACGTGGCTTTCTGATCGGCGCCACGGCCGGCCGCACCACGCTCGGCGGCGAAGGCTTGCAGCATCAGGACGGCTCCAGCCATCTGATGGCGGCGACCGTGCCGAACTGCCGGGCTTACGATCCGGCGTTCTCCTACGAGGTGGCCGTGATCGTCGATCACGGCATGCGGTCGATGCTCGAGCAGGGCAACGACGAGTTCTACTACCTCACGGTAATGAACGAGAACTACGCGCAGCCCTCGATGCCCGCCGATGCGGAAGAGGGCATCATCAAGGGCCTCTATCGGGTTCGCCCGAGCGCTGACGGACCGGCGAAGCTACGCCTGGTCGGCTCGGGCGCCATTCTGCCGGAAGTGCTCGCCGCCGCGTCGATGCTGGACAGCGAATGGGGCGTGTCGAGCGAAGTCTGGTCGGCGACCAGCTATTCCGAGTTGGCGCGAGACGCGCGCGAGGTCGAGCGAACCAATCGGCTCGCGCCGCTGTCGGACCCGGTCGAAAGCCACGTCGCCAAGTGCCTCGGCGGCACCACGCCGATCGTCGCGGCGTCGGATTATGTCCGCGCCTATCCGCAACTGATCGGCTCCTACATCGAAGCGCCGTTTACGGTGCTCGGCACCGACGGCTTCGGGCGCAGCGATACGCGCGCGGCGCTGCGCGCCTTCTTCGAGGTCGATCGTCAGCAGATCGTCGTCGCGGCGCTATCGGCGCTGGCGAAAACGGGCGACGTCACGCGGCAGCAGGTCGCCGACGCGATCGCGCGCTATCAATTGCCGGCCGGCGACCCATCGCCCTGGTCCCGCTGAGAGAGGGGCGAAGCGCCATGTCGCATTCTATGCAAATCGTTCTGCCGGATATCGGCGACTACAAAGACGTTCCGGTGGTCGAAATCAATGTGGCGGTCGGCGACGAGGTCACCATCGACATGCCGCTGTTGTCGATCGAATCCGACAAGGCCACCATGGAGGTGCCGTCCCCGGCCGCGGGCACGGTGACCAAGCTGCTGATCGATGTCGGCGCGAGAGTCTCGCAAGGCTCGGTTCTGATGATCCTTGAAGGTCGCGGCGAATCCCCCGCGCCGCCGCCGGCTGTGCCGGCGCCAAAACCGGAGCACGTTGTCCCGCAACAGGCCGCGGTGCCGAAGCCGCCGGCGCCCGCCGCTCCAGTCGCTGACTCGGGAGCACGCGCACCGCAGCAGCCCTCCGGCGCCGCGCATGCATCGCCGTCGGTCCGCGCGTTGGCGCGCGAGCTCGGAGTTGCGCTGGACGCTGTCGTGCCCACCGGCCCCAAGGGCCGGATCCTGCGCGAGGATGTCGCGGCCTTCGTCAACGGCCTGGTGCGATCGGGACCGGCGACGACTCCGGCTTCCCATACGCCGCTCGATTGGCCCAAGGTGGACTACGAAAAGTATGGAGCGGTCGAGCGTCTGCCGCTGACGCGGATCCAGAAGCTGACCGGCACCAATCTCGCGCGCAACTGGAGCGTCATTCCTCATGTGACGAATTTCGACCGCGCCGACGTCACCGACGCCGAAGCGTTTCGCCAGCTCGCCAATGCCGAGGCGGCGAAAGACACCGCGAAGCTCACCATGGTGTCGCTGCTGATCAAGGCGGCGGCGCTGGCGCTGATCAAATACCCGCGCTTCAATTCGTCGCTCGAGGGCGACGAGCTGATCCTCAAGCGCTACGTCCATATCGGCTTCGCCGTCGACACGCCGAAAGGTCTGGTCGTGCCGGTGATCCGAGACTGTGACCGAAAGGGCCTTCGGCAGATCGCCGCAGAAATGCGTTCGCTCGCCGACAAGGCGATCGCCGGACAGCTCGCCTCGGCCGATATGCAGGGCGGCTGTTTCTCTGTGTCGTCTCTGGGCGGCGTCGGCGGTCAGGGATTTACGCCGATCATCAACGCGCCGGAGGTAGCGATCCTCGGCGCCGGGCGTGCGGCCACCGAAGCGGTCTGGAACGGCAGAGAATTCGAGCCGCGGCTGATGCTGCCGCTCAGTCTGTCGTGGGATCACCGCGTGGTCGATGGCGTGGCGGGAGCCCGCTTCCTCGGCTTCGTCGCCTCGGTGCTGACCGATCTGCGGCGCTTGGCTTTGTGAGGATAGAGATGCAG
Organism: Rhodopseudomonas palustris; assembly: GCF_003591005.1. Lineage (GTDB taxonomy): Bacteria > Pseudomonadota > Alphaproteobacteria > Rhizobiales > Xanthobacteraceae > Rhodopseudomonas > Rhodopseudomonas palustris_K. Next base: position 50,162 of record NZ_QYYD01000021.1, on the reverse strand, counting down.
CGCACAGAAGAGATCCGGGTCCCCGACATCGGGGATTTCCGCGACGTTGAAGTTGTCGAAATTCACGTCAAGCCCGGCGACGTCGTCGCGCGCGAGCAGGCCTTGATCGTCGTCGAATCCGACAAGGCGACGCTGGAGATTCCGTCGCCGCTCGATGGCGTGATCGCAAGCGTCGCCCTCCGCGTCGGCGACAAGGTGTCCCAAGGCACGCTCATCGCGATGGCCGCGGCGACGGCATCGCGCGAGCTCGGCGCGAAAGCCGAGACGGTCTCGCCCAGCCAGTCCGATGCCGGCCCGCGCGCAAGTGATATCCAGCGCTACGACCTCGTCGTGATCGGCGGTGGCCCCGGCGGATATTCGGCGGCGTATCGGGCCGCAGACCTCGGACTGAAGACGGCGCTCGTCGAGCGATACGACACCTTGGGCGGTGTCTGTCTCAATGTCGGCTGCATCCCGTCGAAGGCGCTGCTGCATGTTGCGGCGGTCAAGGAGGAAGCCGAGCGGATCGCCGACACCGGCATTCGTTTCGCCGCGCCGCAGATCGATCTGCCGGCATTGCGCGCATTCAAGGATAGCACCGTCAAGAAGCTGACGGATGGGCTGAGCCAGATGGCGGCGGCGCGCCGCGTCACCGTGATCCGCGGCACGGCGACATTCGTCTCCGCCACGCGGCTCGCGGTCGCCGGCGCTGCGGCAAGTGCGCAGCAGATCGAATTCGGACACTGCATCATCGCGACGGGCTCACGCGCAGTCGAACTGCCGATGCTTCCCGAGGACGAGCGGGTCGTGACTTCGACCGGCGCGCTCGCGCTGCGCAGCATTCCGCAACGCATGCTGGTGATCGGCGCGGGGATCATCGGGCTGGAGATGGCGACCGTCTACAGCGCGCTCGGCGCCAAGATCGATCTCGTCGAACGGCTCCCCGATATCCTGGCCGGCGTCGATGCCGATGCGGTGAAAATCTGGCGCTCGCGCAACGCGCATCGCTTCGAGCATATCGACGTTGCCAGCAGCGTAACAACCGCCGCGATCACGCCGGGCGGCGTGACGGTTGGTATCACGGGCGCATCGGTCCAGACGCGATCCTACGATCTCGTGCTGCAATCGGCCGGCCGCGTTCCCAACAGCGGCGCGCTCGGCCTCGACCGGATCGACGTCGCAATCGACGATCACGGCTTCATCAAAGTCGACGACCAGATGAGAACGACAGCGCACAACATCTTCGCCATCGGCGACGTCGTCGGCGGACCGATGCTGGCCCACAAGGCGGTGCATGAGGGGCACGTCGCCGCGGAAGTCGCTGCCGGCAAGCCGGCGGCCTTTGCGGCGAAGATCGTCCCCAATGTCGCTTATACGGATCCTGAGATCGCCTGGGTCGGCAAGTCCGAGCGCGACGTTGCTGAGTCCGGCGGGACAATTCGTTCGGCCAAATTCCCATGGGCCGCGTCCGGCCGGGCGATCGCATCGGGCGCGTCCTATGGCATGACGAAGCTGATGTTCGACGCCGACACGGGTCGCATCGTCGGGGGCGTGATCGTCGGCCCGCATGCCGGCGAGTTGATCGGGGAAATCTGTCTGGCGATCGAGATGGGTGCCGATGCAGTCGATATCGGCAAGACCATTCACCCGCATCCGACCCTCGGTGAGACCATCGGCATGGCCGCCGACGTTTTCGAAGGCATCTGCACCGACCTGCCTCCACTCGGCAAAACTCATAGATAAGGCGCGCCGCTCGAGGTCCGTTCTCGAAGCCCTCGAACAACGTCGCGCCGGTGCCAAACTCGGCGGCGGCGAGAAGCGCATCGACGCGCAGCACTCGCGCGGCCGCCTCACCGCGCGGGAGCGGATCGACCTGCTGCTCGACAAGCATTCGTTCGAGGAAATGGACATGTTCGTCCAGCACCGCTCGACCGAATTCGGGATGGAGAAGACCAAAATTCCGGGAGACGGTGTGGTCACCGGCTGGGGCACCGTGAACGGCCGCAAGGTGTTCGTGTTCGCCAAGGATTTCACCGTGTTCGGCGGCTCATTGTCCGAAACGCATGCGGCGAAGATCACCAAGATCCAGGATATGGCGCTGAAGGCGCGTGCGCCGATCATCGGCCTCTACGACGCCGGCGGCGCCCGCATCCAAGAGGGCGTCGCGGCGCTCGCGGGTTACTCCTACGTATTCCGCCGCGTGGTGCAGGCGTCCGGCGTGATCCCGCAGATCAGCGTCATCATGGGCCCCTGCGCCGGCGGCGACGTCTACGCCCCGGCGATGACCGACTTCATCTTCATGGTGAAGAACACCAGCTACATGTTCGTCACCGGCCCCGACGTGGTCAAGACGGTGACCAACGAGGTGGTGACGCCGGAAGAACTCGGCGGCGCCTCGGTGCACGCCACCAAATCCTCGATCGCCGACGGCGCCTTCGAGAACGACGTCGAGACGCTGCTGCAGATGCGCCGGCTGGTCGACTTCCTGCCGGCCAATTCGTCCGAAGGCGTGCCGGAATGGCCGAGCTTCGACGACATCGAGCGCGAGGACTTTTCGCTCGACACGCTGATCCCGGACAATCCGAACAAGCCCTACGACATGAAGGAGCTGATCCTGAAGGTCGTGGACGAGGGCGACTTCTTCGAGCTGCAGGATACGTTCGCCAAGAACATCATCACCGGCTTCGGCCGCGTCGCCGGCCGTACCGTCGGCTTCGTCGCCAACCAGCCGATGGTGCTGGCCGGCGTGCTCGACAGCGACGCCTCACGCAAGGCGGCACGCTTCGTGCGGTTCTGCGACGCCTTCAACATCCCGATCGTGACCTTTGTTGACGTGCCGGGCTTCCTGCCGGGCACCGCGCAGGAATACGGCGGCCTGATCAAGCACGGCGCCAAGCTCTTGTTCGCGTTCTCGCAATGCACCGTGCCGCTGGTGACGCTGATCACCCGCAAGGCCTATGGCGGCGCGTTCGACGTCATGGCGTCGAAGGAGATCGGCGCCGACATCAACTACGCCTGGCCGACCGCGCAAATCGCCGTGATGGGCGCCAAGGGCGCGGTCGAGATCATCTTCCGCCAGGACATGAACGACCCCGACAAGATCGCGGCCCGTACCAAGGAATACGAGGACCGCTTCCTGTCGCCGTTCGTCGCCGCCGAACGCGGCTACATCGACGACGTCATCATGCCGCACGCCACGAGGCGCCGGATCGCCCGCGCGCTCGCGATGCTGCGCGACAAGAAGATGGAAGTCCCGGCCAAGAAGCACGACAACATGCCGTTGTAGGAACAGCTGTGTTCAAGACAATTCTGATCGCCAACCGTGGCGAGATCGCCTGCCGGGTCATCAAGACGGCGCGGCTCATGGGTATCGAGACGGTTGCCGTCTATTCCGAGGCTGACCGCGACGCGCTGCACGTCGAAATGGCCGACGAGGCGGTGCTGATCGGACTGGCCGCGGCGGCCGAGAGCTATCTGGTGATCGAGAAGATCGTCGAAGCATGCCGGAAGACCGGCGCCGAGGCGGTGCATCCCGGCTACGGCTTCCTGTCCGAGCGCGAGGCGTTCCCGCGCGCGCTGGCCGACGCCGGGATCGTGTTCATCGGTCCGAACCCCAGCGCGATCGCCGCGATGGGCGACAAGATCGAATCCAAGAAGGCGGCGGCGCACGCCAAGGTCTCGACCGTGCCGGGCTATCTCGGCGTGATCGAGGACGACAAGCACGCCGTCAAGATCGCCGACGAGATCGGCTATCCGGTGATGATCAAGGCCTCGGCCGGCGGCGGCGGCAAGGGCATGCGCATCGCGCATTCGGTCAGTGAGGTCGCCGAAGGATTCAACCTCGCCAAGGCCGAAGCAAAAGCCTCGTTCGGCGACGACCGGGTGTTCATCGAGAAGTTCATCGTCGATCCGCGCCACATCGAGATCCAGGTGCTGGGCGACAAGCACGGCAACGTCATCTATCTCGGCGAGCGCGAATGCTCGATCCAGCGCCGCAACCAGAAGGTGATCGAGGAGGCGCCGAGCCCGCTGCTCGACGAGGTCACCCGCCGCAAGATGGGCGAGCAGGCGGTGGCGCTGGCCAAGGCCGTGAACTACGACTCGGCCGGCACCGTCGAGTTCGTCGCCGGCCAGGACAAGAGCTTCTACTTCCTGGAGATGAACACCCGCCTGCAGGTCGAGCATCCGGTCACCGAGATGGTCACCGGCATCGACCTCGTCGAGCAGATGATCCGTGTCGCGGCCGGCGAGAAGCTGCAGATCGCCCAGAAGGACGTGCACCTGACCGGCTGGGCGGTGGAGAGCCGCGTCTATGCGGAAGATCCGTTCCGCAACTTCCTGCCGTCGATCGGCCGCCTGGTGAAGTATCGCCCGCCGACCGAGAGCAGTTTTGACGGCGTCACCGTGCGCAACGACACCGGCGTGCAGGAGGGCGGCGAGATCTCGATGTTCTACGACCCGATGATCGCCAAGCTGGTGACCCACGGCCGTCGCGGGCCGCCGCCATCCAGGCGCAGGCGCACGCGCTCGACGCGTTCTATGTCGACGGCATCCGGCACAACATCCCGTTCCTGTCGGCGCTGATGACACATCCGCGCTGGCGCGAGGGTAACCTCTCGACCGGGTTCATCGCCGAGGAATTCCCGCAGGGTTTTGGCGCGCGCGCGCCGGAGGGCGAGGTCGCCCGCCGCATCGCTGCGGTCGGTGCCGCGATCGACCGCGTGATCGGCGAGCGCAAGCGCAAGATCAGTGGCCAGATGATCGGCCGCGCGGTGATCCGCGAACGCCGCCGCTGCGTCTGGCTCGACCGCACCGAGATTCCGCTCGACGTCATCCGCGAGGGTGAGGGATTCGTCGTCCGCTTCGTCGAGGCCGACGGCTCGCTCGGCGCGTCGCATCAGCTGCTGTCATCGTGGATTCCAGGCGAACCGGTGTGGGAAGGCACGCTCGACGGCCACCCGGTCGCGATGCAGGTCCGCGCCATCCCCAACGGCTTCCGGCTAGCGCATCAGGGCTACGAGGTCGCCGTCAACGTCTTCACCGAGCGCGAGGCCACCGCGGCGCGCTGGATGAAGGAAGGCGACAAGGCCGACACCGGCAAGAAGGTGCTGTGCCCGATGCCCGGCCTCGTGGTGTCGATCGCCGTCACCGAAGGCCAGGAGGTCAAGGCCGGCGAAACCCTCGCCGTGGTCGAGGCCATGAAGATGCAGAACGTGCTGCGCGCCGAACGCGACGGCCAGATCAAGAAGATCCACGCCGCCGCCGGCGCCACGCTGGCGGTCGATGCGGTGATCATGGAGTTTTCCTGATCGAGGGCCTCACGTGATGCTTTTTGTCGGTAGATCGAGCCGAGCTAAAGAAATTGGCTGGCTTGGCCGCACACCGCTCCGAGGCCTCTGACCGGTTTTCGCTGTTTGGTCGTCCTTACTCCGGCGCCTGGGAGCCGGCGGTGCCGACCCCCAGTCTGACGCGGAGGCATCGAGCGAAATTGCCGCAACGCTCGCGCGCGATTAGTTCGAAGCAATGCCTGCAGTGTACATGTCTCCGAACCGGACCCATGAGGCGCCGTCAAAGCGCATCATCTGCACCTGGTCGATCGGTTCATAGTCCGACGCCGAGGTGTTGATCTTGATGCCGGGGAGCAGCATGTCGAGCTCGACGTTCTTGAGATCGGCCGCCTGCTTCATGACGTTCTCGCGCGTGAGTTCGTCGCCGCACTGCTGCAGCACCTTGACGATCAGATTGCCGGCATTGAATGCGTAAGGCAGTGCGGGATCGGATTTGTCGGCGCCATCCAGATAGTTCGTAATGAACTGCTGATAGCGTTTGAAGCCCGGATCGTCGGCCCAGTTCGGATCTGTAGGGTCTTTCGCGTAGGAACTCGAGATCAGGCCAACGGCGTTCTCCGGGCCCGCGGGACGGATCGTGGCGCCGACCGACGATGACAGCGCGACCAGAAAGTGAGTGACGTCCCACTTCAACGTGGCGACCCGCCGGATCGCCTGGGCGGCGAATTTCGGCGTCGATGCGTTCAGCAGAACGTTGACGCCTGCGGCCTGAAGGCGCGAGATCTGCGAATCGACGGTCGGGTCAGTGAACTCGTAGGAAATCTGCATCACCGGCTTGATCTTTCCGCCCAGGCCATCGTTCAGGCCCTGGACGAAATCCTTGCCGAGATCGTCGTTCTGATAAAGGATTCCGATTTTCGCATCCGGAATATTCTTGAGGATGTATTGCGCATAGATGCGTGCCTCAGCCTGGTAGCTGGGAAGCCATCCCATCGTCCAGGGGAATGCCGATGGATCGTTGAACTTCGTCGCGCCCGAGCCGACGAACAGCTGCGGCACCATTTTCTGATTGAGATACTTCCTGATAGCGCTGTTCCCCGCCGTACCCATCGGGTTGAACAGGAACAGCACCTCGTCGTCCTCCACCAGCTTGCGCGCCTGCTCGACCGTTTTCGGCGGGCTGTAGCCGTCATCATAGGACACGAAGTTGATCTTGCGGCCGTTGATGCCGCCATTGTCGTTGATCATCTTGAAGAATTGCGCCTCGGCCTTGCCGATGTTGCCGAAGGAGGAGGCCGGCCCGCTGTAGGGCATGATGTTGCCGATCTTGATCTCGGTATCGGTGACGCCGGGTCCGTATTTCCTGGCTCCCTGGGCGTCAGCCGTTGAGGGCAAGACCAGGGCCAACAAGGCAGTGAGCAGCAAGGCGGATCGCATGGCGATTACTCCCGTTCATTGTCGTTGCGACGTGTTTTCGGCAACGCTAACGGGCCGTGCCGGGGAAGGCGATCAGCTTCCGCCGCTTTTGGCGTTGCGCCTTCCATTTTCACGTTCGTGAAAAATCCGGCGCTCACACGTGGCGGATGGCGCGCGCCGTAGATGGGCCGTAGGATGATCAAAAATCACGGGAGGTTCGAATGTCCGAGGCGCCGCTGCTGTTCTCGCCGATGCAAATCCGAGGATTGACGTTGAAGAACCGCGTCGTCGTCGCGCCGATGCATCAATATTCGGGCGAAGCGGGCTTCGTCACCGACTGGCATCTGGTCAATGTCGGCCGCTTCGCCGCGGGTGGCGCCGGTCTGGTGATCGTCGAATCGACCAAGGTGGAGCGGCGCGGCTGCGGCACGCTCGGCGACCTCGGGCTGTGGGACGACAAATTCATTCCCGGCCTGTCCCGGATCGCATCGTTCATCAAATCCAACGGAGCTGCGGCGGGCCTGCAACTGGGCCATACCGGCCGCAAGGGCAAGAGCAAGCGTCCTTGGGAAGGCGACGGGCCGCTGTCGCGCGTGCCTGAGGTGGCGGATTGGGACGACTGGGACATCATCGGGCCGAGCGCGATTCCGTATGGCGAAGGCTGGACAACGCCGCGGGAGCTGCGTCGTGATGAAATTCCGGAGGCGGTCGCCGCCTGGGGCCGCGCCGCCGCCAGGGCGCATGCCTGCGGCTTCGACATGATCGAGCTGCACGGCGCCCACGGCTATCTGATCCATTCGTTTCTGTCGCCGGAGTCGAACCGGCGCACCGACGAATACGGCGGATCGCTCGCCAACCGGATGCGGTTTGCGCTCGAGGTCGCCGAGTGCGTGCGTCAGCACTGGCCGGCCGAGAAGCCGCTGTTCATGCGGCTGTCGATCGAGGACGATGCCGGGTGGGGACCGACCGAGAACGTCGCGCTCGCCAAGGAGCTGAAGACACGCGGCGTGGATGTGATCGATTGCAGCACCGGCGGCACGACCAGCAAGGTGCCGAACTTCGCCCGCCTGACGCGCTATGGATATCAGGTGCCCTATGCCGAGCAGATCAAGCGCGAGGCCGATATCATGACGATGGCGGTCGGCCTGATCATCCATGGCGACCAGGCCGAAGACATTCTGCAAAAGGGCCAGGCCGATCTCGTCGCGGTCGGCCGCGAATTCCTCAACAATCCGAACTGGGCGATGGACGCCGCCGAGAAACTCGGCGTCGCGTCGCGCTATGCCGACGTGCCGGCGCAGGCCGGTTATTGGCTCGCCAAGCGCGCCTCGCGCGGCTTCGGTTGCAATCCGTCGACCTATCAGCGCGGCCTTGCCGAGGAGGGCGCGTCGCGTGGCTGAGACTCACAGCGTCGCCGAGATCGTGGCGATGATCCAGGCGCGGCACCCGCCGGCGTGGGATCTGCTGAACGGCCGGCTGATCGGCTACGACGAGACGTTGCGCCGCGCGACGATGGAGTGGCTAGCTGAAACGCGCCATTGCCATTCGGTGCCGGGACATCCGAGAGGCGGCATCGTGCAGGGCGGCATCGTCACCGGATGGCTAGACGCGGCGATGGCGACGGCGTGTCACTTCCTGTCCGATCCCGGCACGTCGGTCGCCAGCCTCGAGATCAAGGTGGCGTTTCTGCTCGCCGCGCATCCGGGAACTTACAGGTCGTACGGCAAGGTGGTTCGCATCGGCCGCACCATCGCGTTCCTCGAGGCCGAACTTCGCGACGCCGACGATCGGCTGATCGCAACCGCATCGTCGACCGCCGCGGTGCGCGCTGCCAAATAGCAAGGCCGCGTTTTTCACGGATATGCAAATGAGCCCGGCGCGCCGTTTCCGCTGGATTATCGCGGGGCGGTCTCACACATTGACGATCGGTGAAGCGAGCGCGCGTTCGTCGACGCCTCGCGCAGATGAGTAGTTGAATCGTGGCAGATCGCAAAAATCGACCGCTCGACGGGGTGACCGTCGTTGATCTCGGCCAGGTCTATCAGGGACCTTACGCCACGTTCCTGATGGCGCAGGCCGGCGCCAACGTCATCAAGATCGAGCCGCTCGCAGGTGAACCGATCCGGCAGCGCGTCAATGTCAGCAAGGGCGCGGCTGTTCCGTTCGCCATGTTGAACGCCAACAAACGCGGCATCACGCTCGATCTGAAAAGCCCGCGCGGCAAGGACATTCTCAAGAAGCTGGTCGCGCAGGCCGACGTGCTGCTGGAGAACTACGCGCCGGGCGTGATGGACAAGCTCGGCGTCGGCTGGGAGGTGCTCTCCGCGATCAATCCGCGGCTGATCTACGCGTCGGGTTCGGGCTACGGCTTGTCCGGCCCGGACCGCGACAATCTTGCGATGGATATCACCGTGCAGGCCGCGTCGGGGCTGATGAGCGTCACGGGCTTTCCGGATGGTCCGCCGGTGAAATGCGGGCCCGCCGTGGTGGACTTTCTCAGCGGCATTCATCTCTACGCGGCAATCATGACCGCGCTGTACGAGCGCACTTTCACCGGCGCGGGCCGCCTGGTCGAAGTCGCGATGCAGGAGACGGTGTATCCGACGCTCGCGTCCAATCTCGCCTTCGTCTACGACAAGAACATCGCGCCGCCGCGCACCGGCAATCGCCACGGCGGACTCGCGGCCGCGCCGTATAACGTCTATCCGACGTCGGATGGTTTCATCGCCATCATCGGCATCAACGAGACGCATTGGGCGAACCTGCTCGGCGCGATCGACCGTAAGGATCTGATCGGCGATCCGCGGTTTGCTTCGAAGCCCGCCCGCGTCGTCCATATCGACGAGGTCGACCGCATCATTTCGGAGTGGACCTCGCGCCACACCAAGGCGGAAGCCTTCAGGGTGTTCGGCAAGTTCAAGGTGCCGTCGGCGCCGGTGCGCGACCTGATCGAGGTCACCAACGACAAACACATGCACGAGCGCGGCATGCTGCGCTGGATCGATCACCCGCAATTCGGCCGCATCGTGGTGCCGGGCAGTCCGCTGCGTATCCATGGCGCCGATCCGGCCGATGATCGGCCGTCCCCGCGCCTCAGCCAGCACACGCACGAGATCCTCGCCGAATATCTCGGCCTCGGCGCAGCCGATATCGCCTCGCTCGAAGCCGACGGCGTCGTCGCCACGCCCGAACCGCCGCATCAGGCCGCGACGGCGTGAGCGAACTGATCTTTGTTCTCAAGGAGCCATGTCATGTCCGACGATGAGTTGATCGTCGTGGAGACGGCCGAGCGCATCTTCCGCGATCTCGCCGATCCGCAAACCGTCATCGCCACGAAGGACGAGCGTTGGAAAGCGCCGCTGCTGCAGGCGCTGGCCGACAATGGACTGCTGCTGTCGTGGGTCGACGAAACGCATGGCGGCGCCGGCGTCAGCCTTGAAGAGGGCTTCGGCGTTTTGCGTGCCGCCGGGCGTGCGGCGCTCGCCGTCCCGCTCGCCGAGACGATGCTGGCTGGCTGGCTGCTGGCGCGGGCCGGCATCGCCGCGCCGCAGGGCACGATGACCCTGGCGCCGAGCGGGCCGCGCGGGCCTTGCCGGATCGCGGCTGATGGTTCGATCAGCGGCACCGCGCAACGCGTGCCGTTTGCCCGCGACGCCCAGCTGATCGTTGTGGCCGCGTCCAAGGCAGAAGGGGAGGGCGTGACGATCGCGCTGGTCGAGCGCAGCGCCTGCAGCATCGGGCAGGGTTCGTCGCTCGCCGGCGATCCGAGCGACGATGTGGTGTTCGATCGCGTTCAGCCGGTAGCGGCCGCGGACGCGCCCGGTGACTTCGATATGCGGCAACTCGCGCTGATGGGCAGCGCGGTGCGTTGCCAGCAGATCGCAGGCGCGCTCGAGACGCTGCTGGAGATTTCCGTGCGCTACGCTGGCGAGCGCGTCGCGTTCGAAAAGAAGATCGCGAAATACCAGGCGGTGCAGCACAATCTCGCGCGGCTCGCCGGCGAAGTCGCGGCGGCGGTTAGCGCGGCGAACTCGGCGGCGCAGACCATCGCAACGCTGCCGCTCGGGAGCGATGAAGCGCTGCTCGAGATCGCATCCGCAAAAATCCGCTGCGGCGAGGCTGCCGAGACGGCGACCGGCATCGCGCATCAGGTCCATGGCGCCATCGGCTACACCGACGAGCATGTGCTGCATCGCTATTCGCTGCGCGCATTGTCGTGGCGCGACGATTTCGGCTCCGAAAGTCATTGGGCGGCAGAGCTCGGCCGGTTCGTGACCGAGCATGGCGCCGATGAGTTGTGGCCGCTCGTGGCATCTCGCTAAGCAGGAGAACATCTATGACCGCAGCGCTGCGCTTCGATCCCATTCGCCTGCCGGAGCATTGCCAGAAACTGCGCGCCGACGTCCGCGCGTTTCTCGCGGAGGAAATCGCCGCCGGCCATTTCACGCCGGAGCGCGAAGGCGGCAGCGCCGAATTGGCCAGGGACTTCGCCAAGCGCGTCGCCGCGCGCGGCTGGATCGGCATGACCTGGCCGAAGCAATATGGCGGGCAGGAGCGCAGCTTCCTAGAGCGCTACGTCGTCACCGAGGAGATGCGCGTGGCCAATGCGCCGGTGCGGCATTTCTTCGTGGCGGATCGGCAGAGCGGCCCGACCATCATCCGCTACGGCTCGGAGAAGATCAAAGCCGACATCCTGCCGCGTATCATCCGCGGCGAGATCAGCTTCTGCATCGGCATGAGCGAGCCGGACTCCGGATCGGATCTGTTCGCGGCAAAGACGCGCGCGACCCGGACGGACGGCGGCTGGTCGGTCAACGGCACCAAGATCTGGACCAGCAACGCCAACGTCTCCGACTACATGATCGGCCTGTTCCGCACGTCGCCGTCGACCAAGGAGAATCGGCGCCACGGCCTGACCTCGTTCCTGGTCGACATGAAGACGCCCGGCATCGCCTGCAATCCGATCGGGCAGATGAGCGGCCAGCGCGAATTCAACGAGGTGGTGTTCGACAACGCGTTCATCCCCGATGACCACGTACTCGGCGAGATCGACGGCGCGTGGAAGCAGGCGACCTCCGAGCTCGCCTATGAACGCAGCGGGCCGGAGCGATTCCTCGAAACCTACGCGGTGCTGACCGAACTCGTGCGCGCTGTCGGTCCCAATCCGGATATCCGCGCCGCGGAAGGCATCGGGCGCCTGGTCGCTCAGCTGCACACGCTGCGCCGCATGTCGGTGTCGGTCGCCGGCATGCTCGCCGCGGGGCGCGAGCCGGTGGTGGAAGCGGCCATCGTCAAGGACATGGGCACGCTGTGGGAGCAGCAATTGCCGCACCGCGCGCGCGAACTCGCGGCGTTTGCCGACCCCGAGTCCTCCAATCACGCCGCGTTCGACGAATGCCTCACCTTCAACCTCAAGATCGCGCCGAAGCTCACCATCCAGGGCGGCACCACCGAGGTGCTACGCGGCATCATCGCGCGCGGGCTCGGCCTGCGCTGACAACAAAGGACATCACTATGAGCACGCAGCGCGACATCCATGTCGAGGCCAATGGCCACGTCACCACCATCGAAATCCGCCGGCCACCGCTGAACTTCTTCGACGTGGTGCTGATCAAGGACATCGCCGACGCGCTCGATGCCATCGACGCCGATGCGAATTGCCGGGCAGTGGTGCTGGCCGCGCAGGGCAAGGCGTTCTGTGCCGGCGCGGACTTCTCCAACGCGCCGGCCACTGCCAACCGCACGCGCGGCGGCAACGAGTTGTATGTCGAGGCGGTCCGGATCTATCGTAACAGGAAGCCGATCGTCGCGGCCGTGCAGGGCGCCGCAATCGGCGGCGGGCTCGGCCTCGCCATCTCGGCGGACTTCCGCGTCACCTGTCCGGAAGCCCGCTTTGCGGCGAACTTCACCAAGCTCGGCTTTCACCCCGGCTTCGGTCTCACCACCGCGCTTCCCGAACTGATCGGCAAGAACAACGCCGAGCTGATGTTCTACACCAGCCGCCGCGTCACCGGCGAAGACGCGCTGCGGATGGGGCTGGCCAATCTCTGCGTGCCGCAGGATCAGGTGCGCGACGAGGCCATGAAGCTCGCCAGCGAAATCGCCGAATGCTCGCCGCTCGGCCTGCTCTCGACGCGCGCCACGATGCGCGCCGGCCTCGCCGACCGCATCGCCGCCGCGACCGACCACGAACTGCAGGAACAGAACCGCCTGCGCGACACCGAAGACTTCAAGGAAGGCGTCAAAGCCACCGCCGAGCGCCGCGTCGCGAACTTCAAGGGGCGCTAGCGCAGTTGGGAGTTTCCGCGATCGTTCAGATCGCAATGAGTCTCGTCATGGCCGGGCTTGTCCCGGCCATCCACGCCTGTTCTGCATCTCCCGTCAGCAAGGCGTCGATGCCCGGCACAAGGCCGGGCATGATGCGTGGATAGAGAATCGCCCCATTCAGAACGCCGTCGATCGGGGCGGACCTTTCAGGATGAAGACTCAGTGCGCCTGGAAAGCCATAACGACTGAAGCAACCAACAAACGGACCCCGCGCCGCTCAGCGGCCGGTGAAGGCGGGGCGGCGTTTTTCGACGAAGTGCGCTACGCCTTCCTTGAAGTCTTCGGTGCCGCGGCATTTGGCGATCTCGTCGTCCGCCAGCTTGGTCGCCTCAGCCAGCGATTGGAACGGCGCGAGGTTGAGCTGTCGCTTGATGATCCCCATCGATCGCGGCGACGACAGGTTCGCGAGGTCGGACGCGATCGCCTGAACGCCGGCGAGGAAGCCGTCCTGCGGCAGCACCCGGACCAGCCCCATCTGGGCTGCGTCCTCCGCCGTGATGGTGCGCGCCGAGAGCAGCAGGTCGGCTGCGTTCATCGGCCCGATCAGGCGGCTCAGCATCCACGCACTGCCGTGCTCAGCGACCAGGCCGCGGCGCGCGAACGAGGTCGACATCTTGTTGCCAGCCGCCATGTAGCGGAGGTCGCAATACAGCGCGATGCACAATCCCACGCCCGCGACCGGCCCGTTGATCGCGGCGATGATCGGCTTCGGCACATCGAGCAGATAGCTGTAGCGCTGATCGAAATTGCCCGTGCCGGTTTCCGGGACCACCGCGGCCGCGGCGGGTTGCGACGCGGAAGAGTTGGACGCCAGCCGGCCCATCTCGGCGCCGACGCAGAAGGCGCGGCCCGCGCCGGTCAGCACGATCGCACGCACCTCGTCATTCGCGGCGCATACGGCGATCGCGTCCCGCAATGCTGCTTCCAACGCCGGGCCCCAGGCGTTCATCTGCGCCGGGTGATTAAAGGTGAGGGTGGCGACGCGGTCTTGGATCGTCGTGAGGATGTGCTCGCTGGACATGAGTAGCCTCCGGTGCTGGTCGCGCGTATCGCGACGGGGCGCGCGGTGCCAAGCAAATTCGCCCGCGAGCGGCGTCTTTCACATCCGTGAATTCTGGGCAGCTACCCAGGCGCGGCGGCGACGTTCGGTCACGTGCTGCTTCGGCGATTTTCACGAATGTGGAAGTTTGGGCGCGATCCTGAATCCGCTGGACGGCGAAGGTCGCGGGCGCATAATCGATCCAACTTGCGCGATGCGCCAACAAACAAAATTCGGAGAGGATTCATGAAGGAATCGGTCGTCGATATCGCGACGCGCGACGGCTCGATGAACACTTACATCTACCATCCGGACGGCGATGGCCCATTCCCGGTGGTGATCTTCAACATGGATTCGGTCGGCGTGCGCGATGAGCTCGCCGACATGTGTCGCCGCATCGCCACGGTCGGCTATTACGTGATCATGCCGAACATGTACTACCGGCTGGCGCGCTATGTCGATCTCGACGCCAACCGGCTGCGCGACCCGGCCTACACCGACAAGATCGAATTGTTGTGGAAGCTCAATCGCCACCTCACCAACACGATGGTGGAGGAGGACACGGCGGAGCTGTTCAAGTATCTCGACGCCGACAAGATGGCGCGGCCCGGCAAGGTGGGGATGGTCGGCTACTGCATGAGCGGCCGCTATGTGCTGCGTAACGCCGGCACCTTCGCGGACCGCGTTGGCGCCTCGGCCTCGGTCTACGGCGCGCGCCTGATCACCGACGCGCCGGACTCCGCGCACCTCGCTGCGCACAAGATCAAGGGCGAGATGTATCTCGCCTGCGCCGAGCACGACCACTACATCAGCAACGAAGATCTACAGAAGCTCAAACAGATCTTCGACGAGAGCGGCGTCAACGGCCACATCGAAATGTATCCGGAATCCGAACACGGCTTCGCGTTTCCGACCCGCCGCCTTTATCACAAAGACAGCGCTGAGCGGCACTGGGAGCGGCTGTTCGCGCTGTTCCGCCGCAATCTCTGATCCGACTCAACGCACCTTCAGGAACACAGCATGCATAACTCGACGAAGCGCCTCGCCGCGGTCGCCCTCGCGCTCGGCTTCTTGAGCTCCGGCGCGATCGCGCAAGAAACCGTGCGGATCGGCATCGCAGCGCCGCTGTCCGGCGCGGCCGCGACCTACGGGCAGGACTCCAAGCGCGGCGCCGAGCTGGCGGTCGAAGAGATCAACAACGCCGGCGGCATTCTCGGCGGCCGCAAGATCGAACTGGTGTTCGAGGACGAGAAGGGCTCGCCGCAGGGCGGCGTCGCCGCGGTGCAGAAGCTGATTTCGATGGGCCGCGTCAAGGCGATCACCGGCGGCACCAACAGCTCGGTAGTGCTGGCGGAATCATCGGTGACGCGCAACAGGATCCTGCAGGTCAACGCCGGTGCGCAGGCCGACGCGATCACCGAGCAGGGCAGCCCATGGCTGTTTCAGGTCAACAACACCGTCTCGGCCAACGCGATGTCGTTCAACGCCTATATCGTCGACAAGCTGAAGCCGAAGACCGTCGCCTACATGGGCGAGAACACCGAATTCAACAAGACGGTGCTGGAACTGCTGCGCGAGAGCCTGAAGAAGGCGAATATCGAACTCGTCAACGTCTCGACCTACGACGCCGAGACCAACGATTTCACCTCGATCATCACCAAGATCAAATCGCTCAATCCGGAGATGATCTACGTCGCGGATGCCTATCCGGCGCGCGCCGCGCAGCTGTGGAAGCAGATCCGTCAGCTCGGCGGCTTCCCCAAGGAAGTGATGTCGCCCGGCGTCGTGGTGCCCGGCATGCTGGCGCCGTCGGAAGGCGCGATGGACGGCGTCATCACCGGCGAAATCTTCATGGTGCCGGGCGCGGACGACAAGGCGAATGCGTTCATCGAGGCCTATCGGAAGAAGTACAATCTCGACCCCGGCAAGGGCAATCTGGTGATCTATGAGGCCGTCAAGACGATCGCCGCCGCGATGGACAAGGCCGGCACCGATTCCGACTACGACAAGATCTCCAAGACGCTGCGCGACAACGCCTGGCCGTCGCCGCGCGGCGAGCTGAAATTCGACGCCAAGGGCCGGGCGCGGGCGCCGAATTTCTATATTCAGCAGGTCAAGGGCGGCAAGCTGACCCAGCTCGAAGTGGTCCGCGTGCAGTGATGAGTGCGATCGCAAGGAGCCGGGCATGACGCTTCTGATCCAAACGCTGGTCAACGGGCTGGTGCTCGGCGCCAGCTACGCGGTGATCGCCGTCGGCCTGACGCTGGTGTTCGGCATCCTGCACATCGCCAACTTCGCCCACGGCGCGTTCTTCGCGATCGGCGCCTATGCGGTGTTCCTGCTGAACAGCTACGGCGTGCCATATCTGGTGTCGCTGCCGATCGCCTTCGTGGCCACAGCGATCGTCGGTTTCGTCACCGAATATCTGGTGATCCGCCGCGTGGTCTACGAGGAGGGCTCGCACGGCTCCCTGATCGTCACCTTCGCGCTCGGGCAGGCCTTCGTGGCGGCGCTGATTCTGTTGTTCGGGCCGGATCCGCATCCGATCAGCTCGCCGTTCTCACAGACCACGCTGTCCGTCGCGAACATCCTGATTACCGGGCAGCGCATCTTCGTGCTGGTCGTTTCGATCGCGGTGTTGGCGGCGTTCGGTCTTTGGCTGCGGTTCTCAGTCAAAGGGCAGCAGGTGCTTGCGGTGGCGCAGAATCCACGCGGGGCGCTGTATTCGGGCATCAACGTGCCGCTGATCCGCAGCCTCTCCTTCGTGGTCGGCGTCGCCGCGGCAGGCCTCGCCGGCGCTCTGCTGACGCCGATTGTCACCGCCTATCCGACGATGGGTCACGCCACGCTGATCACAGGCTTCACCGTGGTGATCCTCGGCGGCATGGGCAGCATCACCGGTGCGATGCTCGGCGCGCTGCTGATCGGCGTCGCCAATGCGCTGTTCGAGACCTACGTGTCGGTGTCGTGGACGCCGGCGCTCGGATGGACGCTGGTGATCGCGGTGCTGTTGCTGTGGCCGCAGGGGCTGATGGGCCGCCCGCAACTCTACAGGCATTGAGATGACCGGCTCTGTTGAAAATGTGGCTGCGGCGCAGCCCGACATGATGACGCCGTCCGTGCCCCGTCGATCGTGGGCAGTGCCGGCATTGACGCTTGCGGCCGCCGCTGTCGCGGTCGTGTTCGGGCTGTTCGTCACCAACACCTTCGTCATCACTCTCGCGGGCTACACCTGTGCGTTCGCGCTGTTCGCGCTCAGCCTCAATCTGATGCTCGGCGGCCTCGGCGAAGTGCCGCTCGGCCAATGCGTGTTCTTCGGCCTCGGCGCCTACAGCGTCGGCATCGGCATGGTGAAGTTCGGCCTGCCTTACGAGGTGACGATCCTGGTCGGCATGCTGCTGTCGACGGCGGCCGCGGCGGCGATCGGCTGGATGACGCTGCGGCTGACCGGCGCCTATTTCTCGATTGTGTCGTGGGGCCTGTCCGGCGTGATGATGGTGGCGGCGCTGAACCTGACGCACCTCACCGAAGGTCCGCTCGGCATTTTCGGCTTCCCCCCGATCAAGTTCGGCCCGCTGCTGATGACCGAGCCGCGATCCTATTTCTGGGTGTGCGCCGCGGTGCTGATCGCGATGGTGCTGCTGCTGCACGCGGTGCGCTCGTCGCAATTCGGCGCGGCAATCGAGAGCGTGAGGCAGAACCGCCACCTTGCGCAGTCGATCGGCGTCGACGTGTTCCGCCAGCGGCTGAAGGCGTTCATGCTCAGCGCGCCGATCGCGGCGCTCGGCGGCGCGTTGTGCGTGCCGTACACGCAGATCGTCACCCCCGAGATTTTCTCCGTCGCCAACACCGTCGATGCGCTGCTGGCGGTGCTGATCGGCGGCACCGGGCTGCTGGTCGGGCCGATCATCGGCGCGGTGATCTTCAGCATCCTGCCGTATTATCTCGACCTCGATCCCAATGTCCGCGTGCTGGTGTTCTCGCTGCTGATCGTGGTCATCATGATTTTCGCGCCAGGCGGCCTGCACAGGATCATCGCCAGCCTGGCGTCGCGATTAAAGGGAGGTCGCCGTGCAAACAGCTCTCGCTGATACGGGCGGTCGGCCGGTCGCGATCCGCGCCATCGATATCGTCAAACGCTATGGCGGCGTGGTAGCGCTCAACGGCGTCAGCCTGACAGTGGGCGAGGGCGAGGTGTTCGGCATCATCGGTCCGAACGGCGCCGGCAAGTCGACGTTCTTCGACGTCCTCTGCGGCATCACCAAGCCGACCTCGGGGCGGATCGAGGTGTTGGCGCAGGACGTCGGCAAGATCAGCCCGCATGTGGTGGCACGCTCCGGCGTGGCGCGCACGTTCCAGCGCACGGCCGTGTTCGGCGAGGCCACCGTCTACGACAATCTGCTGTACGGCCGCCACGCCAGCTTCACCCATTCGGTGATCGGTCGCATCGTCGGCAGCGAGGCGTATCGCACCGAGATGGCCGCGTTTCGTGCCAAGGCCGAGGATGTCCTGGCAATGTCTGGCCTGTCGCAGGATCGCGATCGCATCGGCAATACGCTGTCCTACGGCGTGCAGCGCCGCCTCGCGGTGGCTGTGGCGTTGATGTCCGATCCGAAGCTGCTGTTCCTCGACGAGCCCGCCGCCGGCATGAACGGGCGCGAGACCGCGGATTTCATCGCGCTGATCGAGAAGGTGGCGCAGGGCCGCACCGTCGTTATCGTGGAGCATGACATGACGGTGATCAAGGCGCTGTGCGGCCGCGCTTTGGTGCTGGTCGATGGGCGACCTATCACCGTCGATGCGCCGGAGGAGGTGTTCCGCCATCCCGAGGTGATCACCGCCTATCTCGGATCCGACGATGACTGATTTGTTGAAGATCGAAGGCCTCTCGGCTGCTTATGGCAAAGTGCAGGCACTGCGCGATGTTGCGATCAGCGTGCAGCCGGGCGAAATCGTCGCCATCCTCGGTGCCAACGGCGCCGGCAAGACGACGTTGCTCAACACCATCTCCGGCGTGTTGCCGATCACGTCCGGACAAATCGTCTTTCACGGCAAGCGCATCGATGGGCGCCGGCCATGGCAGACCAGCCGGCTCGGCATCGCGCATGTGCCGGAGGGCCGCGAGATCTTTCCGGACATGACGGTCGAGGCCAACCTCGGCATCGTCGATGCCTTCGGGGGCGGGCCGACATTTACGATCGACGATGTCATGACGATGTTTCCGCGCCTGCAGGAGCGGCGTTTCCAGCTCGCCGGCGGCCTTTCGGGCGGCGAGCAGCAGATGCTGGCCATCGGCCGCGGCCTGATGGCGCGGCCCGAGCTGATCCTGTTCGACGAGCCGTCGCTCGGCCTGTCGCCGGTGCTGACCAAATTCGTGCTGGCGTCGATCGGCAAGCTGAAAGCCAAAGGCATCGCCAGCCTGCTGGTCGAGCAGAACATGCGCGCGGCGCTGAAGATCGCGGACCGCGCCTATGTGCTGCGCGTCGGCAGCATCGTCCGCGCGGGGCCGGCCAGCGAGATCGCCAACGCGCCGGATATCCAGGAAGCTTATCTCGGCGTGTGATCGCCGGTTGCGGAGGCCAGTATGGCAGATGATAGCAAGCGACTTCCCGACGGAAGTACGGATTGTCACGTGCATATCTACGGGCCGTTCGCGACCTACCCGGCGCAGTCCGAGGGCCGCTTCTCGCCGGTGCAGGAGTTTCCGGTCGAAGCGCTGTTCGCGATGTGGGACGAGATCGGCATCGCGCGCGGTGTGATCGTCCATGCGCTGGCTGCGGGTGCCGACAACGAAGTGACCTTGCAGGCGCTGAAGCGTTTTCCGGACAAGCTCCGCGGCGTCGCGGTGCTGCAGGACGACGTCAGCGACAAGCGGCTCGACGAGTTGACCGCCGCGGGGTTTCGCGGCGCGCGCGTCAACATGCTGCGTCAGGACGGCAAGCCGGTGTCGAGCGGCGGCCTCAGCTTCGACGGCTTGAAGACGCTGGCGCCGCGGATTGCCGAGCGCGGCTGGCACGCGCAGCTGTGGATCGAGACCGGCGACCTCGACGCGCTCGCGGGCGAGATCGAAGCGCTGCCGCTCGATTTCGTGATCGACCATATGGGCCGCACCATGACTGATAAGACCGTGCACTATGCGGGTTTTCAGTCCTTTCTGGCGCGGCTGAAGACCGGCCGCTATTGGTGCAAGATCTCGGGTGCCGATCGAAATACGCGCAAGGGCGCGCCTTATGACGACACGGCGGCCTTCATGCAGGCGCTGGTCGCTGCTAACCCGGATCGGCTGGTCTGGGGCAGCGACTGGCCGCATGTCGGCCAT
The DNA here is from genome assembly GCF_003591005.1 of Rhodopseudomonas palustris. GTDB lineage: Bacteria > Pseudomonadota > Alphaproteobacteria > Rhizobiales > Xanthobacteraceae > Rhodopseudomonas > Rhodopseudomonas palustris_K. The sequence continues at coordinate 29,794 of NZ_QYYD01000021.1, read as the reverse complement.
ACGCCTGAGACCCTGCCGGCCGAGAGCGTGCTAATCGATCTGATGCTGACGTGCATCCCGGACGCCGCGACGCGCCGCAAGATTCTGGTTGACAACGCGGCGGCGCTGTACGGCTTCTGATCGCTACGCCGCGCGGATCAGCCCCGTCGCCGTCTTCACGATGTGCTTGAAGCGCTCGCCCGAGCCGATGGCGCGCGGATCCGAGGCATTGCCATCGAGCGCCCGGCGATACACGCCGGCGACAATCGCGGCCCAGCGATACAGCGAGAACACCACGAAGAAGGTAAAATCCGGGATCGCGTCGCGCCCCGCCTGCTCGCAATAATCGGCGACGAATTGCGCCTGCGACGGAATCGTTGCGGCGTCTTCATCGGCGAGGCCGTTCAAGTCGGGCGGCAGATACCAGGGCAGGCAGCAATAAGCCAGGTCGGCCAGCGGATGGCCCAGCGTCGACAGCTCCCAGTCGAGGATGCCGATGACGCGCGGCTCGGTCGGATGGATGATGACATTGCCGAGCCGATAGTCGCCATGCGCGATCGTGGTCTCGTCGCGAATGGCCGGCACGCGCTCGCGCAGCCAGCCGAGGAATTCGTCCATCTCCGGCACCTGCGGCAGGTTGGTTTCGGCGTATTGCCTCGACCAGCGCGCCAGCTGCCGCGGGATGTAGTCACCGACGCGGCCGTAGTCGCCGAGGCCGACCCTGGCGGGGTCAACCGCGTGCAGCCGCGCCAGCGTACGCGCGAGATCGCGGTAGATCGCGTCGCGCTCGGCCACGGCGACGCCTTTGATCAGCGGATCGGTGATAATCCGCCCCGGCAGGTGCGCCATGACGAAGAAATCCGTGCCGATCACCGCAGCGTCGGCGCAGTACAGCAGCGCCTTCGGCACCGGCACGCCTGTGCCGCCCAGCGCCGCCATGATGCGATACTCGCGATCGACCGCATGCGCGGATTGCACCAGCGTCCCGCCTGGCCGCTTGCGCAGCACGTAGTTGCCGGATGCCGCGGCGAGATGAAAGGTCGGGTTGGACTGGCCGCCCTGAAATTGCTGCACGCGGCACGGGCCTTCGAATCCGGCGAGGTGGCTGTCCAGATAGCGCAGCAAGGCGCCCTCATCGAACCGGTGATTGGGCAGGACGGGAACAAGCTCGGGCTCGAAGGCGCGGGGCATCTTGGGTCTTCTCCACGACTTTGACCGATGCACCACGCCAGACGCATCGACTTTCGGTATATGATCATATATAAACCCATGGTCGAGGCAACGAGAACCGTCATCATGCCTGCCGCGCAGTCGTCGGCCGTCAGCAAGCAGTCCGCGCGTGCGGCCGAGTCGACCGAGGCGATCCTCAATGCCGCTATCGAGCTGGTGGCCGCCGAAGGCGCCAAGGCGTCGATCCATGCCATCGCCAAACGCGCCGGCTTCAGCCATGGGCTGGTGATGGCGCGGTTCGGCTCGAAGGCCGGCCTGATTCAGGCGGTGACCAAACAGGTGCAGAAGCGCTTCCTGCAGCGCGTCACCCGCGACAACAAGATGCCGGGCGGGCTGGCGTCGCTGAACGCCGCGATCCGATCGTTCTTGGCGCAGGCCTCGACCGACTCCGCCAGCCGCGCGTTCTACGTGCTGCTTGGTGAGGCGCTCGGCAGTGATCGCGAGATCCGCAGCGCGTTCGTTGCGGCCGACAGGGCTTTCCGCACCTACCTCGAGCGCATGATCGTCGAGGCGCAGGCCAACGGCGAGATCGACGCAGCCGTGCGCCCAGCCGTGCTGGCCGCGCTGATTGTCGGCATGCTGCGCGGCTTAGCGCTGCAGCTCCGCGTCAATTCGGATGCGTTCGATCGCGAAGCGGTATGCGTCCAGGCCATCCAACTCGTCGGAGGGCTGGCGCGCCAGGATGCAGGCTGAGCGCATCACGCTTTACGAAAATACGTCCAGGGAGGTTATCATGGCTGAACAAAGCGTCATCAAGACCGCAGGCCGCATCTTCGAAGTGTTCGAATATTTCGATGTGGTCCAGCGACCTTCGAGTTTGAAGGAAATCGCCGAGCAATTCGGCTATCCGGTGTCGAGCGCGTCCGTCCTGCTGAAGAGCCTGGTCATGCTCGGCTATCTGGATTACGACCGCGCTTCGCGCACCTACATGCCGACCATGCGCTGCCACGCTCTCGGACACTGGGTGCCGGGCGCGCTGTTCGACGATAACCAGGTGCTCGGCATCATGGAGCGGCTGAGCGCCATCACCGAACAGCCGGTCAGCATCGCGACGCAGAGTGACGTCTTTGCCCAATACGTTCATGTTTTCATTCCCGCGTCCTGCGCGAACGTCGCAATCAGGGCCGGGACAGTCCGCTCGATCGCAAGGTCGGGTCTCGGTTGGCTGCTGCTGAGCTCGAAAAGCGACGCGGCGATCGACAAGCTGGTTCGGCGGATCAACTACGGCAAGAGCGACACCGAGCGGGTGGGTCTGTCGGAGGTGCTGGGGCAGGTCCACACCATCCAGAAGCAGGGCTACGTATTTTCCAAGCACACCGTGCAGCGAGGGAAGGGCGTGATCGGCATGATGACCCCGATCCAGCGCTACGGCCGCACATTCGCGCTCGGCGTCGGCGGCACGGTCCGCGAACTCGAGCAGAAGGAAATGCTGATCCTCGAGGAGATGAAGCGGAGCGTTCACATGCTAAGCTCGCCCGGCGCGCACGTCACATGCTTCTCGCCCCGGCATGCTGAAGCCGAGCTCAAGTCCTATTCGCTCGCGTCCTGAAGAGACAGCTTGAAGTCTGCCGAGACGGCGGCCGGCCACCATAGTGCGCGAAGGCGACGTGCAACAACGCTGCCGGCCACGGTGGTGGCCCAGGCCTGCGCGATGGGCGCCGTCACTTCAGCTGATCGGATGTGGTGATCCAGGCGCGGTCCTTTTCGCGCACCATCCGCAGTAGCACGTCCCAGAACACCTTCAGATCCTCGCGCGGCACGCCGGCAAGGCTCCGGTCGATATGCTGATATTGCAGCCGCGTGAGCTGCCGGCAAAGCGCGATGCCCTTCGGGGTCGGGAAGTTGCAGCGATGCCTGCGGTCCTGCTGTCCGGGTTTCTGTTCGATCAGCTGCATCTGCGCCAGCTGATTGATCGTCCGCGACAGCGCCTGGTTGGTGATGCGCAGGATCGAGATCAATTCGTTGACGGTGATGCCCGGCTGCTGCACCACGAAGTACAAGACCCGGTGATGAGCCCGGCCGAGCTTGTGCAGGGCCAGCACCTGGTTGGCCAGGTCGGCCATTTCCATGTGGGCGTAGAACACCAGCTCGAGCGTGCGGTGAAGCGACTGCTCGCTGAAGGAGAACGGGGCCTTGCTGTCGCGCCGGCTCTCCGCCTTCCGCAGCACGCGTGTCATTGCTTCAGGCCTTTCTTCGCATGAACTGTTCGGGCTGCAGCCAGCCGATGCGCTGGGCAAACGCCGCAGGTTCGGCCTCGAGGTCGGAGTTGTTAAGCGAATTCCACCGGTTGAACCAACCGAACGCCGAGATAACCCCAAGTATTTCGATCAGTGCCGGTTCCGGAAAGTGGATTCGGGCGGCTGCGAACGCCGCCGCCGCGGGGCGCATCGGCAGTTCGCCGCCGACGCTGGCGAAAGCCAGCGCGGCGCGCTCCGCCGCGTCGTACAGCGCCGACGACTGATACGCAGGCAGCGCGGCGATCTTGTCCTCGGGCTCCCCGGCATGGGCGGCGGCGTGGGCGGCGTGCGCCGCACTGTAGCGGCAGCCGGCGGCGCGACTGGTTTCGGCCGCGATCAGGAAACGCAGGCCTTCGGACAGTTGGCCGTCGCCGCGCACGGTGACGCGCACCAGGCCCAGCACCGCGTCGAGCAGCCCGGGACGCTTGGCCATGGTGAACAGCGCGTTCGGCCGATAGCCGACGAATGCGATCAGTTGCCGCAGGTCCTCGCTGTCGGTGTTCGCGTCTGCAGCAAGCGGGGCGATCTCGCTCACGATGGCCGTCCTCCCAATTAGTGAAACATTATTGATATATTGCCGTGCCGGTGATATTACCTGGCGTCAAGGGCGCGGCAAGCGCCACGTACAGAGATCCAGGGAGGCATCATGAAACGGCTCACCGCAAGCATCTGTCTGTCGATCGCCGTGCTGTCCGGCATCGCGCTGCCCGCGTCGGCACAGACCCGCGACAAATTCAAGATCGCCGGCATCGTCTCGCTGAGCGGAGCGTGGGGCATCATCGGCGAAAACATGCGGCGCGGAGCCACCATCGCGATCGAAGAGCGCGGCGGTCAGGTGCTCGGCAAGCCGATCGAAATCGTTTGGGAAGACACCGAGACGTCGTCGCAGGTTGCGGTGCAAAAGGCCACTCGCGCGCTGTCGCAAGGCGTCGACACCGTGTTCGGCGAGGTGTCGTCGGGCTCGACGCTGGCGATCATGAAGCTGACCGGTCAGCGCAAGGTGCCGATGATCGTGACGCTGTCGGCGGATTCGCGCATCACCGGCACAGACGGCAACCGCTACACCTTCCGCACCTCGAACACGGTGCCGATGGAAAACATCATGATCGGCGAATTCGCCAAGCGTCAGTCCGTGAAGAAGATGTACGGCATTGTCGCCGACTATCAGGTCGGCCGCGAGATGTGGACGGAGCTGAAGGCCGATCTTGCCGGCAAGGGCATCGAAGTGGTGGGCGAGGAGTTTGCGCCGATCGGATCCAAGGACTATTCGATCATCCTCGACAAGGCAGTCAAATCCGGCGCGGACGGGCTGGCGCTGATCGTCGTCGGCGGCGATGTCGTCACTGCGCTGAAGCAGGGCGGCGAAATCAATCTGCCGCAGAAGATGAAGGTGCTGGGCACGATGCTGATGGACGAGACGCTCGGCCAGGCGGTCGGGCCGGCTGGCTCGATCGGCGTCAGCTCGACGCTGCGTTATCACTTCAGCCAGGACACGCCCCGCAACAAGAAGTTCGTCGCGGCCTACAAGGCGAAATACGGCGAGCTGCCGAGCCAGTACGCCGGCGAAGCCTATGACGGTCTGAGCTGGTGGCTGGACACGGTGGAAAGCACCAAGAGCTGGGACAAGGAGAAATGGGTCGACGCGTTCAAGACCAGCGTGCGCGAGGACTCGGTCGAGGGCGTGAAGCGGATTCGTGCCTGCGAGAACCAGGCCGAGCAGGTCGGCTTGTTCGGTGTCGCCGAGGCGGGCAGCGAAGGCATGCCGGTGGTCATGAAGGTGGTCGAGACCATGCCGGCGACCACCTTGTTCAAGCCGTGCCCATGACGCCGACAGCCGGCTGACCGCCAACCCACCCAAACCTCACCCGCCACGGTCCTGCGAGCGACAGATGTCGACCTTCGTCATCGGCCTCAGCATCGCCATGCTGCTGTTCCTGCTCGCCGCGGGACTGACGCTGATCTTCGGCATGCTGGGCATCATCAACTTCGCCCACGGCGCGATCTACATGCTGGGCGCCTATGTGGCCTATCAGGTCGCCGCCACCACGCAGAACTTCTGGCTCGCGCTGCTGGTGGCGCCGATCGTGCTGGCGGTGGTCGGTGCCGGCATCGAACGCGTCGTGCTGCGGCCGATCTATGAGCGGCCGCACGAATTCCAGTTGGTCGCGACGTTCGGTCTGATCCTCGTGATCGAGGAAGCGGTGCGGATGATCTGGGGCCTGCAGCTTCACAACATCGCGCCGCCGCCGGGCTTGTCCGGCGCGGTGCATCTGTTCGGCACCGACATTTCGAAGTATCGGCTGTTCGTCGTGCTGTTCGGCGCCGCGATGGTCGTGCTGCTGTTCTTCGGGATCGAACGCACCAAGCTCGGCCTCGTGCTGCGGGCGAGCAGCAACAACGCCGGGATGGCCGAGATGCTGGGCGTCGACGTCGGCCGGGTTCGCACCGCGCTGTTCGCGCTCGGCGCGGCGCTGGCCGGGGTCGCCGGCGCGATCGCCGGGCCGATGCTGCCGATCCAGCTGCAGATGGGTTTTTCGATCATCCTCGACTGCTTCATCGTGGTGATCATCGGCGGCCTCGGCAACATCCGCGGCGCGGTCGTGGGCGCGCTGCTGATCGGCATGACGCGGGCCTACGGCCAGCAATACGCCGCAGAATGGATCGACATCGCCACCTACGGGGTCCTGGTCGTGACGCTGCTGGTCCGGCCGCAAGGCCTGTTCGGAATAAGGCTGCGGACGTCATGACGATCACACGCTATGCGAACGCGATCACCGTCGTGGTGCTGGCGCTGGCGTTCGCCGCGACCCCGCTCGTGTCGGCCGACGAAGGCGTGCTGTACTTCGCCGCGCTGATCATGGCCTGGTCGATCTTTGCGCTCGGCTACTACATCTCGTTCGGGCTCGCCGGGCTCTTGTCGTTCGGCCACGCCGCCTTCTTCGGGATGGGCGCCTACGCGGCGGCGTGGACGATGCTGTCGGCCGAGCTGCCGTTCTCCGCCGGGATGCTTGCTGCGATCGTGGTCGGCGGCGCCACCGCCGGCCTGTTCGGCCTGATCGGCCGCCGCGTCTCCGGATTGTACTTCGCGCTGATGACGTTGATGCTCGCCGAACTGATCGCGATCGTGATGACGACGCGGCTGCGGCAGCTGTCGGGCGGGGTCGACGGGCTGCCGGGCGTGCCTCGCCCGCATGCGTTCGACATCGACTTCTTCAACGCCGCCAATTTCTACTGGGTGATCTTCGGCTTCTTCGTCGCCGCGCTGGCGTTCTGCGGCGTGCTGCAGGCGTCGCCGCTCGGGCAGGCGCTGCGCGGCATCCGCCAGAATCCGGTGCGGGCCGAACAGGTCGGATTCAACGTCGGCGCGCTGCGGCTGACGGCGCTGATCCTGTCCGGCGCGGTGTCCGGCCTCGCCGGCGCGCTGCTGGCGTCGCTGATGATGTATGTCAGCCCGCAGCTGCTCGGCTGGAAGATCTCGGGCGACGTGGTGATCATGACGCTGCTCGGCGGCAGCGGCCATCTGATCGGTCCGGTGATCGGCGTCGCTCTGGTCGAGCTGCTGCGCGAACAGCTGTCGGCGCACACCGAGCACTGGTACGGCCTGCTCGGCGTCATCTTCATCGTCTGCACGATTTATCTGCCGAACGGCATCGCCGGACTGGGGAAGAAGCTGTGGCGCCGCTGACATCTCCTCCCGCTTTTGCCTGTGAGCAGGTCGCGGTCCGCTTCGGCGCGTTTCGCGCGGTCAGCGACGTCTCGCTGCAGCTGCGGTCCGGCCAGACGCTGGCGCTGATCGGCCCGAACGGCGCCGGCAAGACGACGCTGATTAACGCGATCAGCGGCCGGGTGGCGCTGGCCTCGGGCCGCATCAGGCTCGGCGACGTCGATATCACCCGGCTGCCGGTCCACCGCCGCGCCGCCGCCGGGCTCGGCCGCAGCTTCCAGATCATCAACATCTTCCACGACATGACGGTGCTGGAAAATCTGCGGCTGGCGGCGCAGTCGCGCGCCTTCGGCTGGCAGCCGTGCTGGCGGCCGGTGTCCGGCTGGCCGGCACTGGAGCGGCGCGCCCGCGAGGTCGCGGCGCTGGTCGGGCTGGAAGATGAACTCGATTGGCCGGTGACGATGCTCAGTCACGGCAAGCAGCGCTCGGTCGAAATCGGCATCGCGCTGATCCCGGACCCGAAGGTGCTGCTGCTCGACGAGCCGCTCGCCGGCGTCGGCCAGGCCGAGATCGAACCGACCATGGCGCTGCTGCAGCAGGTGCGCAAGGGCCGCAGCGTGCTGCTGGTCGAGCACAACATGGAGGCCGTCGACAAGATCGCCGACGAGGTCGTGGTGATGGTGAGCGGCGAAGTGCTGATGCAGGATCGTCCGAGCGCGGTGTGGGCCAACGCCGAGGTCCGACGCTTGTATCTCGGTTCGGAGGCGGCGCCCCATGCTTGAGCTGCGCGACGCCGACGTGTTCTACGGCAAAGCCCAGGCGCTGCACCGGGTGTCGTTCGCGGTCACCCCAGGCGATATCGTCGCGCTGATCGGGCGCAACGGCGCCGGCAAGTCGACCTTGCTGCGCGCGCTGGCCGGAGCGCACGCGCTAAGCCACGGCGAGCGCCGGCTGGGCGGCGAGGACATCACGCGTCTGCCGACCTATGTGTGCAGCCGGCGCGGCATCGGGCTGGTCCCGGAGAACCGGCAGATCTTCAGCAATCTCACCGCAGAGGAAAATCTTCGGCTGGTCGAAGTGCTGCACCCGAGAGGTTACTGGACCCGCGAGCGCGTCTATGCGCTGTTCCCGCGATTGGCGGAGCGGCGCAAGGCCAACGGCGTTTCGCTGTCCGGCGGCGAACAGCAGATGCTGGCGATCGGCCGCGCGCTGCTCGCCAATCCGCACTATCTGCTGCTCGACGAACCGACCGAAGGTCTGGCGCCGGTGATCATCGACGCGATCATCGCCGCCATCGGCGAGATTCATCAGCAGGGGACCGCGGTCGTCCTCGTCGAACAGAATTTCAAGGTGCCGCAGATGCTGGCGACCCATTTTCACCTGATCGACAGTGGGCGGTTGACCTGGAGCGGCCCGGCCGGCCAGCTCGACGAGGCCCGCGATCTCTTGATCGTCGCGCGGCACTAAGACCGCGACTAGCAACTGGAGCACGCAAATTGAGTATGTCGGCTGATACGCAGGATTGGGTTCTCCCGCGCATTCTGCAGACCCAGGGGCAATCGCGGCCGGACGCGCTGTGGCTCAAGACGGTCGACGGCGACAGCCTGACCTTCGGCGCCGCCGCAATCGACGCGCGGCGCATCGCCAGCTATCTGGCCACGTCCGGCGTCAAGCCGGGCGATCCAGTGGCGGTGCTGATGCCGAACGGCACCGACATCGTGCGCAGCTTCATGGGCATCGGCACGCTCGGCGCCGTCGCGGTGATGCTGAACACCGAACTCCGCGGCGCTTTTCTGCAGCATCAATTGACCAATTGCGGTGCCGGCATCGCTATCGTCGATCCCTCGCTGCTCGGCGCCGTGCTCGAGGTTGCGGACAAGGTCGGCTCGCTGCGTACCATCCTGGTGGCCGACGACTGCGTCCCTGCCGCGCGCGCCGGTTGCGAGCTGATCTCGTGGAAGGGTTGGCGCGACGCGGCGCCGTATGACGGCCCGCTGCCTTCCGGTCACGATATCGCCTGCATCATGTACACGTCGGGCACCAGTGGTCCGTCCAAGGGCGTGCTGATGCCGCACGCGCATTGCACGCTGTACGGCGTCGGCCAGCGCAAGGCGATGCAGCTCCATGAGCGCGATGTGTTCTACATTTGCGTGCCATTGTTTCACGCCAACGGGCTGTTGATGCAGCTCGGCGCCAGCCTGCAGGTCGGCATCCCGGCGGTGATCCGGCAGCGCTTCAGCGCCTCGAACTGGATCAGCGACATCCGTGAGCACGGTTGCACCGTGACCAACTCGCTCGGCGCATTGGCCGCCTTCGTCGTGGTGCAGCCGCCGCAGGACAGCGACCGCGACAACGCGCTACGCGCCGTCTGCAACGCGCCCAATCTGCCGGCGCACGACGCCGAGTTTCGCCGCCGCTTCGGCGTCAAGGATGTGCTGTCCGGCTTCGGCATGACCGAAGTCAACATCCCGATCTGGGGACGGCTCGGCCAATCGGCGCCCGGCGCCGCGGGCTGGGTTCATGACGAGCATTTCGAGCTGATCATCGCTGACCCGGAGACCGACCAGCGCAAGCCGCCCGGCGAACTGGGCGAGATCCTGGTCCGGCCGAAACTGCCGTTCGGCTTCATGGCCGGCTACCACAACATGCCCGATCGCACCGTCGAGGCGTGGCGCAATCTGTGGTTTCACACCGGCGATGCGGCGATCATGGACGCCGACGGTCTCGTGACCTTCGTCGATCGGATCAAGGACTGCATCCGCCGGCGCGGCGAGAACATCGCGGCGAGCGAGGTCGAGGAAGCCCTCGGCGATCTCGCCGGCATCGAGGAAGTTGCCGCATACGCCGTGCCGTCGAGCATTCCCGGCGGCGAGGACGAACTGATGCTGGCGATCGTGCCGGCACCGGGCGCGGCGCTCGACGTCAGCGCCATCACCAGCCACGCCGACAAGGTGCTGCCGCGCTTCGCGGCGCCGCGTTACATCGAGTTCGTCGGGGAATTGCCGAAGACCGCCACCGGCAAGGTCCAGCGCGCGGTGCTGCGCAAGCGGGGCGCGGCCACGGCCTGGGACCGCGAAGCAGGGCGCTAGCGAGCCCGAGTCGCGCCACCGGTGATCACCGCGCGGCCGCCGCGGTGAGGTGATCCCGCTGCAACGCGCCTATGGCCCGCCATAGGCGCACCAGCCACCATCGACCGGCAGCACGACGCCGGTGATGTAGGAGGCATCGTCGGAGGCGAGGAACGCCACCGCGGCGGCGATTTCGTCGGCGGCGCCGAGGCGTCGCAGCGGCACGCGTTGCTCGATCCGGCTGCGATCGACCCGCGAGTCGGCGAACATCTCGGCCGACATCGGCGCATCGATGTAGCCGGGCGCGACGCAATTCACCCGGAGGCCCTTCGCGGACCATTCGCAGGCCAGGTTGCGGGTCAGATGCGCGATCGCTGCCTTCGACACGCCGTAGCCGTTCGAGCTCGGGATGCCGCCGAGCCCCGCCACCGAGCCGATGTTCACGATGGCGCCCGGGCTGCGGCGCGGCAGCGCCCGGGCCGCAAAGCCGCGGCAGGCGAGGAAGGTGCCGCGCAGATTGACGTCGATGACGCGCTCCCAGTCCGAGAGCTTCTGATCGACGGTGCGGACGATCGGCTCGGCGATCCCCGCATTATTCACCAGGATGTCGAGCGGCCCGAGCCGCTCTTCCGCGTCCGCCAGCATCCGCTCGACGCCGTCCTCCGACGAGATATCGGCCACCACCGCGACGGATTTGTCCGGCAGCTCGGTCAGCGCCGCGCTCAGGCGCTGCTGCTGCAGGTCGGCAATCGCCACCTGCGCGCCGTTGGCAGCGAAACGCCGTGCGATCGCCAGCCCGATGCCGCCGGCGGCGCCCGTGATCAGCGCCTTCCTGCCGTCCAGCCGCCCGGTCATCGCGCCTTGCTCCCGGTCGCGGTGCGCTTGAGGAACGCGTCGACGCGCTGTCGGTGGTCGTCGCTGATATTGGTCAGCGCCTCATAGGCGAGGCCGGTGTCCATCATGCTGTGGGCGAGCTGCTTCAAGGCGATGTTGGTGGTCACCTTGGTCCAGCGGATCGCCTTGGTGGAGCCGCCGGCCAGCCGGTCGGCGAAGGCGTCGACCGCCGCCGATAGTTCGGCCGCCGGAACGGCGTGGTTGATCAGCCCGATCTCGGCCGCGCGGCGGGCCGGGATGCGATCGCCCGTCAGCAAGTATTCCTTGGCGCGCGCGAAGCCGATCAACTGCGGCCAGATCACCGCGCCGCCGTCACCAGCCACCATTCCGATCGAGACGTGCGGATCGGCGATATAGGTGGCTTCATCGGCGAAGATGACGTCGCAGAACAAGCCGAGCGTGGCGCCGAGCCCCACCGCCGGGCCGTTGATCCTGGCGATGATCGGCTTCTCGCAGTCGAGCAGCGTGAAGATGATCGCCTTGGCTTCCGACACGGTGGTCTCGAAGCTCTCCGGATGATCGATGGCATCCTGCATCCAGCCGACGTCGCCGCCGGCGCAGAACGCGCGGCCGGCGCCGGTCAGCACGATCACGTCGGAGTCGGGATCGAGCGCCGCGTCGATGAACACGCGCGACAATTCCCGATGCAGCGTGGCGTCGACCGCGTTGAGGGTGTCCGGTCGGTTCATGGTGATCGTCAGCACCCGCCCGCGCCGGTCGAAGCGCAACGCCTGGTAATCGTCAAACTGCATTCCTGTCTCCTTCGGCAAGCCGCTGCTGCACCCGATCGCGCAGCTGCGTCTTCAGCACCTTTCCCATCGGACCACGCGGCAGCGTGTCGGCGAATTCGATCCATCGGGGTATTTTGTAGTCGGCCAGCTTGCCGATGCAGAACGCGCGCAGCTCGTCGGCGGTGATGGTGTGTCCCGTCTGCGGCACGACGAACGCGCAAATGTCTTCGCCCAGCTTGGGATGCGGCACCGAGATCACCGCGGCCTCAACCACGGCGGGATGCGCGAAGAACACCTCTTCGACTTCGAGCGAGCCGATGTTGTGGCCGCCCCGAATGATCATGTCCTTCTTGCGATCGACGTGAAACAGATAGCCATCCTGGTCGAGGTAACCGATGTCGCCGGTGCGCAGCCAGCCGTCGTGGAAGGTCGCTGCGGTGAGCTGCGGCTCGCCGAAATATTCGCGCATCACCGCCGGGCTCCGGATCTCAATCTCGCCGCGCTCGCCCGGCCCGACAATGCAGCCCTCGCCGCCGGCGATGCGCACTTCGGTCAGCGCCCATGGCCGGCCGACCGCGCCGGGCTTGATCAGATTGTCTGGGCCGCGCATGACCGTGCCGGATGGGCCGCTTTCGGTCATGCCGTAGGTCTGGCGCAATTCGACCGAGGGGAAGGTCGCCGCCAGCTTGCGGATCACTTCGACCGACATCGAGGCGCCGCCATAATCGAACATCCGGATCGAGGACAGATCGTGCGCGGCGGGATCGTAAGTCTCCAGCAGGAAGACGTAGAAGGTTGGCGCGCCGATGTATTTGGTGGCGCGTCGACGATGCATGCGGGCGAGGATCTCGGGCAGATCGAACCGTCGGTCGAGTACCGCTTCGGCGCCGGCCCACCACGACGGCAGCAGTACACAGTGCAATGCCGCGGTGGTGAAGAACGGAAAGAAGCTCTGGTAGACGTCGTCGGCGTCCAAGCTCAGCGCGTCGGCGAAGCCGTAGGCCGAGATCACGCTGCGGCTGTGCGTCATCACCGCGCCCTTCGGATGCGCGGTGGTGCCGGACGTGAACAGGATCTCCGAAATCGCATCTGGCGAGACCTCCGGCCACGCCGTGAATATCGTCCCGTCCGTCTCTGCCATTTCCCGCCAATCGATGACGTCTGCGGGCAGCTTGTCACCGACCCCGACGATCGATTGCAGCGACGGAATGCGTTCCCGTAGCGCCGACACGAGCGCCACGAATTCCTGTGCCGCGACGATGGCGCCGCAGTCCGCTTTGCCGAGCACATAGACGATCTCCTCCGCCGCGAAGCGGGTGTTCACCGGCACGACAACGAGCCCGAGCCGATGCAGCGCCAGCATTGTGATCGCCGCTTCCAGCGCCGACTCGTTGTCGAACATCAGGCCGACGCGGTCGCCTTGCGACAGCTGCAGCCGGCACAGTCCGGCGGCGAGCATGGTCGCCCGGTCAAGCAGCGCCGAATAGGACAGGCTGTGTTCTCCGCCGAACCGCGACGCCGCCGTCAATGCGATGGCGTCGGGGCGCTGCGAGGCCTGGCGCCGCACCAGATCGAACACCGTGGCGGTCTCAGCCTCGGCTGGAATCCGACCGCCGGCGTCTGCCGATCCGACCATTCGCGTCTCCCCGCTGCTCGTCTAAGTCTTCTTGCGGTCAATCTATTCGACTTTCGACTCGCAAGTCAATTATTTGACAACGCATTGAAGTAGTGTTTGTTTTATGATCAACAATAAAGGCAGGGAGGTTATCACATGAAGGTTTGGATCGCCGCGATCGCGGCACTGGCACTGCTGGCCGGTTCGGCCGGCGCGCAGGACAATCGGCCGTACAAGATCGGCGTACTCACCGATATGACCGGTATTCTCTCGTCGTCGCTCGGCGCCGGCTCGGTCGACGGCGCGCGCATGGCGATCGAGGATTTCGGCAAGACGGTCAACGGCCGGCCGGTCGAGCTGGTATTCGCCGATCATCAGAACAAGCCCGATATCGGCGCCGGCATCGCGCGGAAATGGTTCGACGTCGACGGCGTCGATGTGGTGACGGATATCGGCAACTCAGCGGTCGCGCTGGCCGTGCGCGAACTGGTTCAGAGCAAGAACAAGATCGCCATCTACGCCGGTGCCTCGAGCGCCGATCTCACCGGCAAAGCGTGCTCACCAAACACCGCGCAGTGGAGCCACGATTCCTATTTGTTCGCGCACGCGCTGCCCGCAGCGCTGCTGCGGCAGGGCCGCAAGAAATGGTTTCTGATCGTGCAGGATTGGGCGTTCGGCCATTCGCTGGAGAGCGAGGTGAAGAAAGTCGTGTCAGCAAGCGGCGGCGAGATCGTCGACAGCGTTCGCCATCCGCCGGGCACCATGGACTTCTCGTCGTTTCTGGTTCGGGCGCAGTCGTCCGGGGCCGACACCGTGGCGTTTCTCACGGCCGGGCAGGACCTCACCAACATGATCAAGCAAGCGCACGAATTCGGGCTCGGCGGCGGCGGTCAGCAGCTCGTCGCGCTCGCTTTCCTGCTGTCCGACGCGCATGGCCTCGGGCCGCAGCAGGCTCAGAACATCCTGTTCGCGACGGTGTGGTACTGGAATCTCGACAAGCGGACCCGCGAATGGTCCGAGCGGTTTTTCGCACGCAACAAGGTGATGCCGGCAGAGGCCCACGCCGCCGTCTATAGTTCGACGATGCATCTGCTCAAGGCCGTCGAAGCCGCCGGCAGCTTCGACGCCGACAAGGTCATGGCGAAGATGCGTGAGCTTCCGGTGAACGACTTCTACACCGACGGCGTCAAGCTGCGGGAGGACGGCCGGCTGCCGCGCAAGGCGTATGTGGCACGGACGAAGACGCCGGCGGAGTCCAGGGAGCCGTGGGACTACTACCAGATCGTCAGCGAGATCGAGCCGGACAACGCCTGGCGTCCGCTCGGCGACAAGGCCTGTCCGTTGCTCAAATGACCGTTCCGCAGCTTCAGGCCGGTGGCTGGTCTTGAAGGGGCGGGGCAGCTAAAACAGCGATGTTCGGCCGGTCACAGCCGAGCATCGCAAGTCGCAATTGGCGCAGCCTAGCAGAGGCATTGAATCGCATCCATGGCGAGAACGAAGACCGCGCTCACCCGGCCCGCCAATCCCGCCTCGTCTCGCGCGCCCGACGGCCGGATTCGCAAGCTCACTCGCGCCGAAAAATCCGTCCGCAACCGGCAGGCGATCTACGACGCCGCGGCCGAGATCGTCGGAGAATACGGCTACGCCGAAGCTTCGATCTCGCGGATCATGGAGCGCGCCGGTCTTGGCCACGGCACGTTCTACGCTTACTTCGGCAGTCGCGACGAATTGTTCGATGACCTGTTGCCGATGAAGGGCCGAGAGGTGCTCGAGTTCCTGCACACCCGCGTCAAGGGCGCGTCCGGTTTCGTCGACATGGAGATCCGCGGCTTTGTCGGATTTCTGGAATACGCGCGGCAGCATCCCTGGTTTTTCCGCCTGCTGCACGAGGCCCCGGTCGCGGCGCCAGCAGCGTACCGCAAGCACATAGACAATATTCTGGCGCGGTTCCGGCGCGCGCTGATGCGCAGTTGGCATCAAGGCGAATTGCCGCAGTACAAGGAGAGCGAACTCGACACACTCGCCTATCTGCTGATCTCGGCGCGCGATTATGTTTTTTCGCAGCAGGTCGCACGAAGTCAAAATATTGACGCCGCCTTGTCCGAGGCGGTCGAGACCTATCGCAAATTCATCAGCCATGGCCTCATGGAAGCGAAAACCGATCGCTCGTCTGGAGCGGAGGACTGAGGGGTCCGAATTTCTCACACTTCCATAGGTGAGGAGCGCGGCTCGAAATCATCGCCAGTGGCATGCAGGCTTGCATTCTTGCTCACTCGTGCCTGCAGTGATGCCCACCTGACGAAGCACGTCGCTGAGAGCCAGAAGCGGACCTCACCGAAGTGTATTGCAATGGCAGCCTCCGCGATCATCGCATCGCCATCGTGCTCGCCACCGCCCAGGTTGCGATCATGGATAGCACCAGCCCGGGAACGACCCGCACCGCAAAACGGCCGCGCTCGGGGCCGAGTGTCATCGCGACCTTCATCAGGGCATTGGACGTCATGGCAGCAACGATTGGCAGGACGCTCTGCTCGGGAAGCAGGGTACCGGATGCGACGAGCGAGGCGACGGATATCGCCGCGGCATGAGTATCAACGAGACCTGCAAACAAAGCGCCTATCGCGATCCCGACCTCGCCCAATCGATCCCGCAAGATGGCGGCGATCATCAACATGACGGCCATCGTGGCAGCCAGCACCAGCGCGGTCCTAATGCTGAATGCGCGACCGTCCAGCGGCGCTTCGGACCCGGTCGATCTGAGTGCGACGAGCGTAAAGGCGATTCCGTAGATGGCGGCGACGCTTCCTCCCGCTGCGAGCGCCGGAGCCATGATCACCAGGGTCGGCGTGCTTACGGCAAACAGTATGACGGCGAGCTGCACGAATGTCGCGATCGTCGAGAGCGCGGCTCCCGCGACCGCAGCCGGCAGCGATGAAGGGTCATTCGCGGCCCGGTGCGCCATCGAACTGATCGTTGCGGTACTCGACGCGAAACCCGAAGCCAGTCCAGCAATAGGCAGGCCGAATCGCGGGCCGAGCAGGCGGCCGAGAATATGGCCCGCGCCACCGATCGCCAGGATCAGGACGACCAGAAGCCAGATCTTGTGAGGGTTGAGCGATCCGTATGGTCCCAACGGCTGGTCTGGAAGCAGTGGCCAGATCACCGCCGTTGCGATCGCGAAGACGAGGGCATCGCTGACCTCCGTCTCGGACAAGGTGCGCTTGGCGAAGTGATGAACAGCGGGTTTTGCTGCAAGCACCGCCACGACTGCGACAGCGACGCCGCTGGCCAATGGCATGTCCGACATCGCCAGCGCCCCGATCATGGGCGTGGCAAGTAGCGCGACCTCGGAGGTGAGTCCGGGATCGGTGCGACGGCTTTGCCAGTAGGAGATCGCCGTCAAGGCCGCCAGACCGCCCACGGCAGCGACCAGCAACCAGGTACCGCCGATCAGGACTGCCAGTGCGCCGAGCAGCGCGGTGATCGCAAAGGTGCGAATGCCGGCGGCGCTCCGGGTAGGGCCGTCACCTTTGCGACGTTCCCTATCCAGCCCGATGAACAAGCCGAGTGCCAAGGCGACGGCCAGATTGATCCAAGGTGCGCTCATGGACGTATTCGATCACCGATGAGGGGCGCGGGCCAGACGTCACTGCGCGTTGTGCCTGGAGGAAAGCGACCAAGTGATCTGGAGGGCAGCCTCAGCTCATCTGTCCCAATCTGCGTCGTCCAGCGCTTTGGCGAGGTGCTCCAACAGACGTCGCAGGGCGGCCTTGTCGTCAGGCGCGAAGGTCTTGAACAAGCGGGCGTCGCGCTCGCTCGAGACCGCGCCGAGTTTGCGCACGAAGGCACGGCCATCAGCGGTCAGGCGTGCGATCGCGGCGCGGCCCCGGGAGCGGGTCTGTTCCACATCGATGAGTTGGCGCTCCTGGAGCAGGACGAGGCTGCGGCTGACCGCGGCCTTGTCGACCAAGGCGGCCTCCGACAGCTCGCTGACGTTCAGCGCTTCGATCCGGTCGAGCGTCATCAGCAGTCGCCATTCGACGGTGCTGATGTCGAACGCGCGTCTGTAGAAGGCGGACGATCCGCGGCTGAGCCGCATCCCGATCGTCGACACCAGCACCGCGAGATGGTCCTGCGTGAGAGATCGCGTGGCTGCGGATGCCGCGTCGACCGGTCGCTCCGCGATCGACAGTTTGCGCGTCGCCAAGTCGTCACTCCCCAGTGTCAGTTCCGCTGACCGTCCTGATCTGCGGTGCATTGATCCAAGTCAAATTTCTTGACAAGTCTTTAATTGATCCGTCAACATAAGCTCAACCTTCGGATACCACTAACACGCCGCGGGACGGGAGACGCCGATGACGGGGACAGGTCCCGCAGCTTTTGCGGGCGCGATCGATTGCGATTTGCACCCCGCAGTCCCGGGGATGCAGGTTCTGCTGCCTTACCTCGACGACTATTGGCGCGAGATGGTGCACGTACGTGCGCTCGATCGACTCAATCTCAGCCTCACCAGCTATCCGCAGAATACGCCGCTGGCCTGCCGGCCGGATTGGCAGATTGAGGGCGGCGCCAAGCCCGGCACCTCGCTGCAGGCGATGCAGCGTCACGTGCTCGACCGTTTTCAGCCGCGGTTCGGCATTCTCAATTGCCTGTACGGCGCGCAGGCGCTGCACAGCGAGGACATGGCGTCGGCGTTCTGCCGCGCCACCAATGACTGGCTGCGCGAGCACTGGCTGGACAAGGACTCGCGCCTGCGGGCGTCGATCACGGTCGCGTCCCACAACACCGAACTGGCGGTTGACGAGATCGATCGCTGCGCTGCCGATGGCAGATTCGTGCAGATCCTGATGCTGGTATCGGGCGAGACCACGCTCGGCCGCCGTCAGCTCTGGCCGATTTACGAGCGCGCCGAGCGCCTCGGACTGCCGATCGGGATTCATGCCGGCAGCACGTATCGCTACGCACCGACCGGCGTCGGCTGGCCGTCCTACTATGTCGAAGACTATGTGGCGCAATCGACCGCGTTCGAGAGCCAGCTGCAGAGTCTGATCGCGGAGGGCGTGTTCGCCAAATTTCCGCGGCTCAAGGTGGTGTTCATCGAATCCGGCCTGACCTGGCTGAGCGGCTTCATCTGGCGCGCCGACAAGACCTGGAAGGGCGTCCGCGCCGAGGTGCCGTGGGTCACGCAGGCGCCGTCCGAGCTCATCCGCAACCATGTGCGCTTCACCGTGCAGCCGATCGACGCCGCGGACGAAGCCGAGGCGATCCTGCGGCTCGCCGATCACATCAAGTCGGACGAACTGTTCCTGTTCTCGACCGACTATCCGCATTGGCAATTCGACGGCGATGCGGCGCTGCCGGACGGTCTGCCGGCGGGCCTCGTCCGCAAGATCACGACCGACAACGCGCTCGCCACCTATCAGCGCCTCGCCAGCGCTGATCAATCCACGGATAACTCTTTGGAGCCCGCCCGATGAGCATCGTCGAACTCGACCGGCCGAAGGCGGCAAAATCCAAGTTGAAGGTGATCGACTGCGACATTCATCCGGCGATGACGTCGTGGACCGAGGTGCATCCGTATCTGGAGCGTCGCTGGATCGATCATCTGACGATCTATGGCAGCCATCTGCGGCACGCGTTCTCCGAGGCGCTGTCGCATCCGCGGATGTCACCGGACGCCGCCCGCACCGACGCCTATCCGGAGGAGGGTGGTCCTCCGGGTTCGAGCCTGAAGCTGATGCAGCAGCAGCACCTCGATCCCAACGGCGTCGAGGTCGGCATGCTGATCCCGCTGCGCTGGAATCCGGGCAGCCAGCGCAATCTCGATTTCGGCGCGGCGCTGACGCGGGCGATGAACACCTGGCAGGTCGAACGCTGGGTCAAGCAGGAGCCGCGCCTGCGCGCGTCCGTGCTGGTTGCGCAGGAAGACACTGCCGCGTCGGTCGCCGAGATCGATGCGCGCGGCGGCGATCCGAGCTTCACGCAGATCCTGATCCTGCCCAAAACCGACGAGCCGATCGGACGTCGCCGCTACTGGCCGATCTTCGAGGCCGCGGTGCGTAACAATCTGCCGATCACCATCCATGTCGGCGGCACCAACGGGCATCCGTCGACCGCCGGGGGCTGGCCGTCCTACTACATGGAGGAGCACCATTCGGTCGCGCAGATCATGCAGTCCGCGCTGACGAGCCTGGTGTTCGAGGGCGTGTTCGAGCGCTATCCGCAGCTGCGCGTCGTGATTATGGAGGGCGGCCTAGGCTGGGTGCCGTCGCTCAGCGCGCGAATGGACAAGCATTGGGCGCGGTTGCGCAGCGAAGTGCCGCATCTCAAGCGGCCGCCGTCGGAGTATGTGCGCCAGAACGTCTGGTTCACCACGCAGCCGATGGAAGAGCCGGCGACGGCGGCCGAACTGCTCGATTTGTTCGATCGCGTTGGCTGGGACCGGATGCTGTTCTCCACTGACTATCCGCATTGGGACTTCGACGATCCGCGCTACGCGTTTCGCGCCAATCTGACCCAGGCGCAGCGCGAACAGATCCTGTACGGCAACGCCGCTCACTTCTATGGACTCGATAAATGACACGGCACGTCGTCGCCACCGTCGACCAGATTCCGGCCGGGGAGCGGCTTGTCGTCACGGTGGAGGGCCGCGAGATCGGCATCTTTAACGTCGACGGTGAGTACCTCGCGGTCGGCAATCGCTGCCCGCACGAGGGCGCGTCGCTGTGCAAGGGTCGGCTCACCGGGGTGATCGAAGCCAGCGAGCCCGGGTCCTATCGGGTCAGCCGGCGCGGCGAGATGGTGCGCTGCCCGTGGCACGGCTGGGAGTTCGACCTGCGGACCGGCCGGTCATGGTGCGATCCGTCGCGCACCAAGGTGAAGAGCTATGAGCTGAAAGTCGAGCCGGGCGGCGCGCTGGTCGAAGGCGAACTACGCGCCGAAACGTTTCAGGTCGAGGTCGACCGACACTACGTCGTGCTGCACGTCTGACGGCGCCGCACGGCGAATAAGAAAAGATCAAACGGGAGGGACTAGGTGCTGTTCAGGCTGATAGTTGCGGCTGTGGCCGCTTGCATGGCGATTTCGGGAGCGTCCGCGGCCGACGACGCGGCGTGGAATAAGGTGGTCGACGCCGCCAAGAAGGAAGGCAAGGTCGTCGTCTACAACATGGCGCTCGGCGCGCCGTACTTTAACGCCGTGCTGAAATCGTTCGAGCAGAAATACGGCATCGCGGTCGAAAGCCTCGATCTGCGCGCCAGCGAACTAACCGAACGCATCCGCACCGAGCAGGCTGCCAACCGCTTCCTCGGCGACGTCGAAATCGTCACCACGACGATGATCGAAGAGCAGTTGCAGAACGGCGATTTCATTCAGAAGCTGCCGGAGATCCCCAACGCCGCCAAGCTGCGGCCGCCGTTCAAGGCCAGCGACTACAGCATTCCGGCCTATGTGCAGCCGATGGGCATCCTGATCAACACCCGCCTCGTCAAGGACGGCGACGTTCCGACCAGCTGGAACGATCTCACCGATCCGAAGTGGAAGGGCAAGATCCTGTCGGACGACATGCGTCCGCTCGGCAGCGGCAACACGCTGTTCGCGCTGCTCGAAAAGCAGATGGGCCCTGAGTTCAACCGCAAGCTCGCCGAGCAGAAGCCGGTGTTCAGCCGCGACATGCGCAACGACGCGCGGCGCGTCGCCCGCGGCGAATATCCGATCTACATTCCGCAGGTGTTCGCCTTCGCGTCCGACCTCAAGGGCCTTCCGGTCAAGGTGGTGATCCCGAAGGAAGGGGCGCCGTTCGCCGAGATGGATCTGGCGATGCTGAAGAACGCGCCGCATCCCAACGCCGCGCGGCTGTTCATGCAGCACTTCCTCGACGTCGACTCGCAGCTGCTTTACGCCAATGCCTGGATGCTGCCGGTCGTCGAGGAAGCCGCCAAGCGGGCCAACGCCGAGGCGCAGCCCTTCGCCAATGCCAAGCTGATCGGCCCGACCAAGCTCTCCGAGCGCCCGGCGATGATGGACCTCGCCAAGAAGCTGTATCCGTGACCCGGCGATGACCATCTCAGCGGACGGACGCGTCGACACGCTCGGCGAGCAGCAACGCAGCAGCGTTTCCGGCATCGGGAGCTGGCTTCAGGCGACGTCGTTCGGCCGGCTGGCCGCGCTGGCGGTGTTGATTGCGATCCTGGCGTTTCTGACCGTCTATCCGCTGGCGATGCTGCTGTACGGCAGCCTGCATTCGACACCGCCCGGCATGGCGGGCGAGTTCAACCTCGACGGCTACCGCGACGTGTTCACCATGCAAAGCGTGGTGACACTCGCCAACACCGTCGGCATCTCGCTGGCCAAGACGATCCCGTCCGTCATCGTCGCGGTGTTCCTCGCCTGGATAATGGCGCGGACCGACACGCCGTTTCGCGGCACGCTGGAAGTGCTGATCACGCTGCCGTTCTTCATCCCGCCGATCCTGACCGCGATGGCGTGGGGCATGCTCGGCAATCCGCAGGTCGGCCTCCTCAACCAGCTCTATCAGTGGATCACCGGCTCGGAAACCGCGCCGATCAATGTCTATTCCTATGGCGGCGTCGTCTGGCACATGACGCAGTACTCGGTGCCGTTCCTGTTCCTGCTGATCGTCGACGCCTTCCGTGCCATGGATCCGGCGGTGGAAGAGGCGGCGCGGATGTGTGGCGCATCGCGGTGGCGCACGTTCCGGACCGTGACGCTGCAACTGGTGCTGCCGGCGCTTACCGGCGCGGCGATCCTCAGCTTCATCCGCGGCATCGAAAATTTCGAGTCGCCGCTGTTCTTCGGCTCGCCGGCCGGCATCCGGGTGATCACCACGGACATCTACGACTCGATCAACCAGCGCTCGCCGCCGCAGTATCAGTACGCCACCGCGATCAGCTTCGTGATCATGGGGCTGATGTTTCTGATCGTGCTGGCGCAGCGCTGGATCCTGCGCGGCCGCAGCTTCCAGACCGTGACCGGCAAAGGCTACTCGCCGGCGGTGATGCGTCTCGGCGCGTGGCGCTGGGCGACTTTCGGCTTCTGCATCTTGTTCTTCGTGGTCACGGTGGTGCTGCCGGTCGGCCAATTGTTCATCGGCTCGTTCTTCCAGTTTTTCGGCTTCTATCAGTGGGACATGCTGACGCTCGAACATTATCGGGCGGTGTTCGGCAGCCGTGATTTCTGGCGCGGCTTCAGCAACACCATGTTGCTTGGGCTGGTCGGCGCCACCGCCACCATGCTGCTCGGCTGCACCATCGCCTACGTCTCGGTGCGCACCCGCTGGCGTGGCCGACTGCTGATCGACCTGATGGCCTGGCTGCCGTGGATGATGCCCGGCATCGTGCTCGGCGTCGGCTTTCTGTGGGGCTTTGCGCTGCTGCCGCACTCGATCCCGATCTACGGCACGATCTGGGCGCTGCTGCTGGCCTATATCGCGCTCGGCACGCCGCTATCGGTGCGGGCGATGTCGAGCGCCTATGCGCAGCTGTCGTTCGACCTCGAGGAATGCTCGCGCGTCCATGGCGCGACATGGATCGAGACGATGCGGCGCATCGTGCTGGCGCTGGCGTGGCCGTCCTTCGCGGTCGGCTGGGTGCTGGTGTTCTTCGGCATCATGCGTGAGCTCAGCGCCTCGGTGCTGCTGTATTCGGTCGGCTCCGAAGTGCTGTCAGTCGTGCTGCTGAAGCTGTGGGCCAACGGCAATGCCGAGCAGGTCAGCGTCATCGGCCTGATCATGATGGCGCTGGTCATCGTGTTCCGTTGGGTGCAGCTCAAGTTCATCAACTCCCGCATTGGGGCGATGTAGCGGTCATCTGGAGAGATCATGTCCAACGTCGTTCTCGAAAAAGTCAGCCGCAGCTTCGGCAGCTTCGTCGCCGTCGACGGCGTCGATCTGCGCGTCAATGAAGGCGAGTTCGTCACGCTGCTCGGCCCCTCGGGCTGCGGCAAGACGACGACGCTGCGCATGGTGGCCGGCCTCGAGCAGAACACCGGCGGCCGCATCAGCATTGGTGACGAGATCGTCAGCGATGCGACCCGCGGCCTGTTCGTCCCGCCGGAGCGGCGGCGGCTCGGCATGGTGTTCCAGTCCTATGCGATCTGGCCGCACATGACCGTGTTCGAAAACGTCGCCTATCCGCTGCGCGTCCGCCGCCGCAGCAATGCGGAGATCCGCGAGCAGGTCACGCGCGCCTTGCGGCTGGTGGAGATGGAAGCGTTCGCCGAGCGGCCGGCGCCGGCGCTGTCCGGTGGCCAGCAGCAGCGCGTCGCGATCGCCCGGGCGCTGGTGTTCGAGCCCAAGGTGCTGCTGCTCGACGAGCCGCTCAGCAATCTCGACGCCAAGCTGCGGCTGCAGATGGGCGATGAATTCCGCGCCATCCAGAAGCGCCTCGGCATGACCAGCCTCTATGTCACCCACGATCAGTCCGAAGCGATGGCGCTGTCGGATCGCGTGGTGGTGATGCATGGCGGACGCATCCAGCAGATCGGCGCGCCCGAGGAGATCTATCGGCGTCCGGCCAACCCGACCGTGGCGGCTTTCTTCGGCACGCCCAATCTGCTCGAAGCCAATGTCGAGGGCTGTGCGCGGATCGACGACCGCCGCGTTCGGCTCGACGTCGTCGGCCGCGGCTGGCGCGGCAGCTGCGAGGCCGCCGACGAGGTCCGGCCCGGGCAAGTGGTGACGGTGATGGTAAGGCCCGAGGATGCCCGCATCGCCGCCGACGGCGCCGCCAATGATCAGGATCTCAGATGGGCGGGGCGGATCGCCCACACCGTGTTTCGTGGCCCGACACGCTCGATTGTGGTCGAGACCGAGGACGGCCCGATGAATGTCGATGCGCCGTCCACCGGGCATTTCGCGGTCGGCGACAACATCGTCGTGGTCGCCCCGCAGCGCGCCGCCTGGGCGGTCGAAGGCCAACGCGCCGCGCGCTGATCACGCGCGCGGCATCGTTCGCCACGCTTAGCGATAAATCTGCTGGGCAAGCGCCAGCATCGCGTTCATCTGCTCCGGATCGGTGGTGCCCATCAGCTTGCTCTTCTGCACCGCCGCGATCGTCGGATCGACGTCGGCAAGCTCGTCGCTGATGGTCGGCACCAGCCCGAGCTTGGCAAGCCGCTGCTGCATCTGCTTGCCGAGATAGTACTCCATCAGCAGCCGCGCGGCGTTCGGATGTGGCGCACCTTTGACCAGCGCGAGGTCGTAGCCGACATAAGGCAGGCCCTCCTGCGGCACGATGAACTTGACCGGCAGGCCCTTCAGCCCGGCCATCGACGTCAAGCTGTCGGGGATGTAGAGCGGCATCTCACCGCGCGCGACGCGGCGCTCGTTGGCGGGAATCTCGCGGCTGAATTTGAGCTCCTGCATCGCCAGCTTGTCGTGAAAGTCGCGGCCGAATGCGTCCTGCAGCACGGCGAACAGCACACCGCCGCCGCCGAGCGCGCGCAGATCGTCGCTGAGGATCTTGCCCCTCCAGCGCGGGTCGAGCAGATCCTTCCAGCTCTTCGGTTCGATGTCCGGCTTGACCTGCATGGTGTTGGCGAGGATGCCGTAGACGATGGCGAAGGCCGGCAGCCGGATTCCGTCGCTGGCGAACTCGCTCTTCAGGCGGCCGATACTCGGCAGCGGGCCGTGCGGCTCGAACGCCTGCTCTTCCTTGATCTGCAGCGTGGTAGTAGTGCGCCCGTTTTCCGAGACGTCGCAGCCGGACCGCCCGGCGGCGCGCTCGATGCGGATGCGCTCGCGGATCTCGCTGGCGCGCGCTTCCAGGATGTCGACCGTGATGCCATAGGTCGACTGGAAGTCCTGCTTCAAGTCCTGGTGTGCAGCGAGCCCGACGAAGGCGCTGTACATCACGACGCGGCCTTCCTTCTTGGCGTCCGCGACGATCTTGGCCCAGGCATCCTGCGCCTGCGCTGTGGGCGGCCGCGCCAGCAGCGCTGCCGCGGCTGCAAGAGTCAGCACCGCGTCGCGGCGCGTGAGCGCGCCGCCCTTCCGCTCCTTCGTGCTCATGGCTGTTACTCCGCAGCCTGCTGGCTCGGAGCCCGCCATCGGATCGCGGCCTTCAGCTTCTCGTCATAAGCGGCGAGCCAGTCCTTGCTGGCGTCAATGTAGAACGAGCCGGCGCGGGCGCGCCAGAACACGCCGGCATCGTCGACGCCGGGCGGGATGGTGCCGTCAGTGGCGAGCGCGCGCGCCGTCGTCAGCAGCCGGCGCCGCGTCCGCGAAATCATCACGTCGCTGGGCGCCAGATGCTCCTTGGTGTGGTCGACGATCGGGCCCATGCTCTCGCACACCGCCTGGTCCTGCATCACGATGTTGCGGATGCCGGTGTAGATCGTGTTGCTGCGCTGCGCCTCGCGATCGATCTGCCAGTCGTTGCCGATGTTCTGCACGGCGCGCCAGCGGCCGAACCAGTCGGTGGTGTTGGGCAGATAGTCGAGCCCGTCGACGCCCGGAATGTTGCCGCCCGACTTCAGCTTCGACGACGAGTAGGTCGCGCCCTTTCCGGTGCCGCCATAGATCGAGATCAGCATGGTGTGGGTGTCGTCCATCGGCACCCAGGCCTTGGCGACGACGTGGTCGTGGAAATCCGCATTCGGCGTTTGGGTCCAGAACGGCAGGCAGAAATGCGCCATGCGCCAATGCATCTGGCCGTTCGCCTCCGGCCGGAACGCGCCGTACATCGTGCCCCAGTCGGTCTCGGTGACTTTGTACTCCGGCGCGCGATTGGACACGGTGTGACGGGCCGGGTGTCCTTCTTCGAAATCGTCGGGGTTGATGTGCCCGGCGTGCAGGAAGCCGAAATGCGAGGTGTCGATGTCACCCTCGAGGCCTTGCAGCCAGTTGGCCTCGCGCTGCAGGATCGTCACCGTCAGGTCTTGCTCGGGCACGAACAGCGCCTCGAGCTCCGGCATCGGTGGCGCCTCGGCGCGGGCCCCCATATAGACCCAGATCAGCCCGGCGGCTTCGCGCACCTTGTAGCTCTTGGCTCGCACCTTTTCCTTGAAGTCCTGCGGCGGCGGCACGTTCGGCATCTCCAGGCAGTTGCCGTCGACGTCGAATTTCCAGCCGTGATAGACGCAGCGGATGCCGTTGTCCTCGTTGCGGCCGAGGAACAGCGAGGCGCAGCGGTGCGGACATTGATGGTCGAGTACGCCGACCCGGCCGGAGCTGTCGCGAAACGCGATCAGCTGCTCGCCGAGCAGCATCAGCCGCATCGGATCGCCGTCGGTGGTGACCTCGGAGGACATTGCGGCCGGAATCCAATATTGCCGCATCAATTCGCCCATCACCGTCCCGGGGCCGACGCGCGTGAGATCGTAGCCGTCCGTGGCTTTCGACATGTCTCTCTCCCTTGCAACGCAGCATTTCGCTGTCGATTAGTTGCAATATGCAAGTAATTATAAACTGCGTCAATTGCGATATCGAAGGCCACGTCGTATGAGCGGGCCGGAACTCTCCCGCAGCGCACTGCCGTTCGATCGAAGATGATGGGCCCATGACCAAAGCCGACACCACGCTGCCGCTCGAACTCTGGACCGGATACCGGTTCGGCCTGATCGCGTCGCGGATCGGCAGCTATCTGGCGCCGATGTATGCGGAGCGGCATGATCTGACGATGCCGGCCTGGCGCAGCCTCGCGGTGATCGCGCGCTATCAGCCTCTGACCGCGGCGCAGCTGGCGAAGCGAACCTCGTCGGACGCCTTCAAGGTGGCCCGTGCGATCGAGCTACTCGTGCGCCGAGGGTTGATCGTCCGCGACGTCGACCAGAAGGACCGGCGGCGCGCCAGCCTGACGCTCACCGCGAGTGGCCGCAAGGTTCACAAGGACATCGAAAATTTCGTCATCCGGATCGAGCGGGAACTGATGAAAGCGCTGGACGACGAGGAGATCAACGTGCTGCGCCGATGCCTGGACAAGCTTGATACCCGACTCGAGCAGCACGTGGTGAATCAGAATTGGCGACGGTTTCTCTGATCGGCCGGAGGACGCGCTGAGCACACGCTTGCACTGCGATCCAAGGATCTCAAGCGACTCGCAGTTCTCTCACTCTGTGGGGGCGGCGTTCGCCCGCTCATCGCTGCGACCGCCGGCTTCGCTTCGTCTGGCTCCTCAGCTAAATTTCGCGTCGACCCAATCCGCAACAGCCCCACAGATCTCGCCGATCACATCGCCGTCGCGGCGACCGCTCCGGGCGGGGACGTGGAAGGCGTGGTCGGCATCGGCGATGGGGTGGAGCGTGGCGCGCTTGCCGAGCTTGCGGATCACTGGGGCAAGTAGCTCCGGCTCGGCGAGTTTGTCGCGGGTGCCCTGGACGAACAACATCGGCACGCGGACAGCATCGAGGTGCTCGGCCCGGACAACAGACGGCTTTCCGGCCGGATGCAATGGGAAGCCGAGGAAGACAATGCCGCGGACGCCGTCCAGCGGCGCCAGCGCTTGCGCCTGCGAGGTCATCCGGCCGCCGAAGGATTTGCCGCCGGCGAAGAGCGGCAGCTTGCCGCCGCGGCGGCGCGCCTCTGCGGCTGCATCGCGGATTGCCGCATGCGCGACGGCCGGCTGATCCGGCCGCTTGCTGCCTTTCTCCATGTAGGGAAACTGGAAGCGCAGCGTCGCCATGCCGTGCGCGGCGAGGCCGGTCGCGACCTGCTCCATGAACGGATGCGTCATGCCGGCGCCGGCGCCATGGGCCAACACCAGGCAGGCGCGGGTGTTGACGGGCTTCATCCAGATCGCCGACAGCGGCATCGCGCTGTCGCCCTCAATCTTGAACAGCTCGGTCGTCGGCGCGCGCGTCATTTGGTCGGCGTTGATGCAAGGCTGACGAGGTCGGCTTCCCAGCCGAACACCGAGCGTCCGCCGAGCGCCGGGGAGGCTTTGCGTTCGCCCTCGACATAGTCCTCGAACGACGGCCCGCTCGCGGTCCGCTCCAGGGTGCGGGCCTGCGCATCGAGCCGCCGGATCGTTTGCAGCTCCTCGTCGCGTCCGAGCTTGGCGCTTTGCACCGCGGATTTCAGCACCCGGATGGTCTCGTCATAGACCTTGATCGGGACTGGATAGGGATGGCGGTCCTTGCCGCCGTGCGCCAGCGAGAACCGGGCCGGGTCGGCGAACCGGTACGGCGCGCCATGCACCACCTCGGCGACCATCGCCAGCGATTGCACGGTGCGGGCGCCGACGCCGGGCGTCAGCAGCAGCTCGGGAAAGTCGATCGGGCCGCGCTCGGCCGCCGCCGCCAGCGTGCCGTGCAGCCGGCGGGTGAACACGTCGGCGGAGCGGACGTCGTGATGCGCCGGCATGATCAGATGCGGCAGCGTGGGCTGCGCCGCCGGCTCGGTGGTCGCATCCAGATAGGTCCGGACCACGCCGTCGGGGCCGAGCTCACCCAGCAATTCGAGCTGTGCCTCGCGCGACGGCGCCGCGCGCTTGTCGGTGAGGTTGACGATCTGCCCCTGCGTCGGCCCGTCGATCGCGGCGTGCGGCGCCTCGACGAAGCTCTTGAGATTTTCCGAATGCCAGTGGTAGCGGCGCGCCTGCCGCTTGGTCTCGCTCATGCCCTGCTGCACGACGGTCCACCGGCCGTCGTCGGCGACGAAGAAGCCGTGCAGATACAGGTCGAAGCCGTCCTGCACCGCGGCGCTGTCGACCTTGGCGACCAGCCGGCTGGCGCGGGTCAAAGCGTCGCCGTCGAAGCCGACGCGCTGGCCCAGCGCCGTCAGCTCGTCCGGCGTGCGCCGCGAATGCCGGCCGCGCCCGCCGCAGACGTGGAGGCCGAGCTCATTGCCGAGCGGCGCCAGCCCGCGCTTCAGCGCGCCGATCACGCTGGTGGTGATTCCCGACGAGTGCCAGTCCATCCCCATCACGCTGCCGAACGCCTGAAACCAGAACGGATGGGCGAGGCGGGCCAGCAGTTCTTCACGGCCGTAGTGATGCACGATCGCCTGGCAGACGATGGCGCCGAGCGTCGACATCCGGTCCGCCAGCCATTGCGGCACGCGCCCGCCATGCAGCGGCAGATCCGCGCTGCCGCTACGCCGGGTCATTGGTGCTTGATTTGAACGTCATTTCAGAAGTCTAGGCAGCGGGCCGGTCCTTGGCAACGAAGCTTCCGGCGAGATGTCGGCGACGGCGGTCGAGAACGCTGAGCGATCATACGGCCATTAAACTTGGGCATTTCGTTTCCACGCGTCATGCCCGGCCTTGTGCCGGGCATCCACGCCTGGCTGAAGGAGATGCAGGAAAGGCGTGGATGGCCGGGACGAGCCCACGGCTGTCCGGCTTAAATTTGATCAATACTGAGGCTCAACTGTCGCTGATCTTTGATGGTCGGCGGCGGTTTGAGCAGGGCGTCGATCG
>NZ_QYYD01000020.1 GCF_003591005.1 Rhodopseudomonas palustris | reverse complement strand
GGTATGTTTGGGGCGCCGCTTACGTTACCCCCCCCCGCCTACTTGGCGCGCCCTCCTAAGCAATCCAGCGCCGTGCGCGGGGCTTCTGGATTGCTTCGCTGCGCTCGCAATGACGGGGTTAGTTCAGGGCGCCTTGGTCGCGGGCGCGTCCTTATCTCGTTCCACCTGAGTAACGCGGCCTTTTTCGATCCCCAATGCCAGCCGGCCGTGCTTCAGCGCCAGCGCGGCTTCGCCGAACAGTTCGCGTCGCCAGCCGCGCAGGGCGCCGACATTGGCCTTGTCGTCGGCGGCGATCTGTTCGAGGTCGTCGACGGTGGCGATGACCTTGGCGGCGACGGCGTGGCGCTCCGAGGTCATGCGCAGTAACACCTTGAGCAATTCGACCGTCGCGGCGCCGTTGGAGTTGTTGCGTGGCTTGTCGATCTTCGGCAGGCTCGCCGGATCGCGGGCGAGGCCGCGCTGCACGGCGGCGACGATGTCCGAGCCCCATTTCGAGCGGTCGAAGCCTTTGGGCAGCGAGCGCAGCGTGGCGAGGCGCTCCAGCGAGGTCGGCGCGTGGGTGGCGATGTCGCCGAGCGCGTCGTCCTTGAGCACGCGCGAGCGCGGAACGTCGCGGGTTTGCGCTTCCTGTTCGCGCCAGGCGGCGACTTCCATCAGCACTGCGAGTTCTTTCGGCTTGCGCACGCGTGTCTTCAACCGCTCCCAGGCACTGCCCGGATCGAAGTCGTAGGTCTTCGGCGAGGTCAGGACTTCCATTTCCTCGCTGACCCAGTCGCTGCGGCCGCGCTTCTTGAGATCGGCGTCGAGCGCGGCGAACACGTCGCGCAGATGGGTGACGTCAGAGACTGCGTAGTGCAGCTGCTCGTCGGTCAGCGGGCGGCGCGACCAGTCGGTGAAACGGTGGGTCTTGTCGGGGCGATGGCCGGTGATGCGCTCGACCAGCTGGTCGTAGGCGATGCTGTCGCCATAGCCCAGCACCATGGCGGCGACCTGGGTGTCGAAGATCGGATGCGGCACGATGCCGGCGCGGTGCCAGACGATCTCGATGTCCTGCCGCGCGGCGTGGAAAACCTTCAGCACGTTCTCGTTCGACATCAGATCGAAGAACGGCGTCAGGTCGATGCCGGGGGCAAGCGTATCGACCACCACAGCTTCGTCGGCGCTGGCCATCTGCACCACGCAAAGCAACGGGTAGTAGGTCGTCTCGCGCAAGAACTCGGTGTCGACGGTGATGACCGGGAAGGTGGCGAGGCGGGCGCAGGCGCTGGCGAGCTGCTCGGTGCTGGAAATCAGGTCCATCAAACTCTATCGCGTTTCGGAAAACCGGCCAGGGGCACGGTCAGGCGACCGTTGCCTAAAAAGCCATCGAATCCGAAGCACTAGACACGCTTGGCGTGCGCTGATCAAGTTCCGCAGAAGGTTTGCAGCACCTCCTCATGGGGCTGCGGCGGCTGCGCATAGCGTTCGAATTCCGGCAGTTCCCGGAAGGGGTTGGCAGTCACGGCCAGCAGCTCGTCGAACGGCGCGAAGTCGTCCCGGTCGACCGCCGCCCGGATCACCGCTTCGACCAGATGGTTGCGCGGGATGTAAACCGGATTGACCGCCCGCATTGCCGCTTGCCGGTCGACAGACTTTAGTGGCTCCGCGGCGATACGCTGCTGCCAGCGCACGGCCCATTCGTCGAACCCGGCCGGATCAGCAAACAGCGCCTGGACCGCACAGAGATCCGACGGATCGGCCGCGGCGTCGCTGAGCCTCCGGAAGGCGAGGGTAAAATCGGCACGCCCGCGGGCCATCGCCGCCATGAAGTCCTGGCACAGCTGCGGGTCGTCAGCCTGCACGGTCGACAGGCCGAGCTTGGCGGCCAGCCGGGCCAGATAGGCGGAGTTGAAGTGCTCGGCGAAGCCGCCCAGCGCCGTCTGGGCGATCTCGACACCCTTGTCGTCGTCGGCGGCCAGCAGCGGCACCAGACATTCGGCCAGCCGGGTCAGGTTCCACAGCGCGATCGGCGGCTGGTTGCCATAGGCGTAGCGACCCATCTGGTCGATCGACGAATACACCGTCTTCGGATCGAACCTGTCCATGAACGCGCAGGGGCCGTAATCGATGGTCTCGCCGGCGATCGAGCAATTGTCGGTGTTCATGACGCCATGGATGAAGCCGAGCATCATCCAGCGCGCGATCAGCTCGGCCTGCCGGGCGATCACGCCCTCGAGCAGCGCCAGATACGGCGCCTCGGCCTGCGCAGCCTCGGGATAGTGACGCGCGATGACGTGGTCGGCCAGCGCCTGCACCGCATCGCGGTCGCCGCGGGCGGCGAAGAACTGGAAGGTGCCGACGCGAATGTGACTGGAAGCGACGCGGGTCAGCACCGCGCCGGGCTGGATCGGGTCGCGGATCACCTGTTCGCCGGTGAGCACTGCGGCGAGCGAGCGGGTGGTCGGGACGCCGAGCGCCGCCATCGCCTCGCTGACAATGTATTCGCGCAACACCGGGCCGAGCCCGGCGCGGCCGTCGCCCATCCGCGAGAACGGCGTCCGGCCAGAGCCCTTGAGCTGGATGTCGCGGCGAACGCCGTCTTTGTCGATCACCTCGCCGAGCAGGATCGCCCGGCCGTCGCCGAGCTGCGGCACGAACTGGCCGAACTGGTGCCCGGCATAAGCCATGGCGATCGACGCCGCGCCGTCCGGCAGCTGGGCGCCGGCGAGAACGGCCGCACCCTCGGGACTGGCAAGCCAATCGGCGTCAAGCCCGAGCTGAGCCGCCAACGGGCGGTTCAGCTTGATCAGTCGGGGCGCCGGCACCGGGGTCGGGGCCACACGGGCGAAGAAGGTCTCGGGCAGCGCGGCGTAGCTGTTGTCGAACGGGAAATGAAAGGTCATCGGTCACCAGATAGGAATGGTTCGCTCTGGGACAATCTGCTCGCAGCGGCCGGGTTGCAAGGCGGAGCTGGCGAGGAGGGCATGCCGAGACACCGCGGCGGCCCAATGGCCGCAAAAGCGGGTTGCATTTGGTTGCCGCGCTGGGTCCGCTCGGGTAAACCCTGACGCTCTCCGCAAGCCTGCGGACACACGATTCTGCCCAAAGACGGCCTTTCCGGGATTTCCATGCACCGTTACCGAACCCATACTTGCGGCGCGCTCCGCGACAGCGATATCGACCAGACCGTCCGCCTGTCCGGCTGGTGCCATCGTATCCGCGACCATGGCGGCGTGCTGTTCATCGATCTGCGCGACCATTACGGCCTCACCCAGTGCGTGGCGGACCCGGATTCGCCGGCCTTCACGGATGCCGAAAAGCTGCGCTCCGAGTGGGTGGTGCGGATCGACGGCCGGGTGCGCCGCCGTCCTGAGGGCACCGACAATCCGGATCTGCCAACTGGCGCGGTCGAAGTATTCATCACCGAGATCGAGGTTCTAGGCCCGGCCGGCGAACTGCCCCTGCCGGTATTCGGCGAGCAGGACTA
This sequence comes from Rhodopseudomonas palustris, assembly GCF_003591005.1. Classification (GTDB taxonomy): domain Bacteria; phylum Pseudomonadota; class Alphaproteobacteria; order Rhizobiales; family Xanthobacteraceae; genus Rhodopseudomonas; species Rhodopseudomonas palustris_K. Next base: position 119,862 of record NZ_QYYD01000020.1, on the reverse strand, counting down.
TCCGGAAGACGTCCGGCTGCGCTATCGCTTCCTCGATCTGCGCCGCGAGAAGCTGCACCAGAACATCATGACCCGCGGTGCCATCGTCGACTCGATGCGGCGGCGGATGAAGGAGCAGGGTTTCTTCGAATTCCAGACGCCGATCCTGACGGCGTCGTCGCCGGAAGGCGCGCGCGACTTCCTGGTGCCGAGCCGCATCCATCCCGGCAAGTTCTACGCGCTGCCGCAGGCGCCGCAGCAGTACAAGCAACTGCTGATGATGTCGGGCTTCGATCGCTATTTCCAGATCGCGCCGTGTTTTCGCGACGAGGATCCGCGCGCCGACCGGTTGCCGGGCGAGTTCTATCAGCTCGACGTCGAGATGAGCTTCATCACGCAGGAGGACGTGTTCGCCGCGATGGAGCCGGTGATCACCGGCGTGTTCGAGGAATTCGCCAAGGGCAAGCGCGTCACCAAGGGCTGGCCGCGCATCGCCTTCGCGGACTCGATGCGGAAGTACGGCACCGACAAGCCGGACCTGCGCAATCCGATCGAGATGCAGGACGTCTCCGAGCACTTCCGCGGTTCGGGCTTCAAGGTGTTCGCGCGGATGCTCGAGGAAGAGCGCAACCAGGTCTGGGCGATCCCCGGTCCGGGCGGCGGCAGCCGCGCGTTCTGCGACCGCATGAATTCGTGGGCGCAGGGCGAGGGGCAGCCGGGCCTCGGCTACATCATGTGGCGCGAAGGCGGCGAGGGCGCCGGTCCCTTGGCCAACAACATTGGCCCCGAGCGAACCGAAGCGATCCGCGCCGCGCTCGGTCTCAAGGCCGGCGATGCCGCGTTCTTCGTCGCCGGCGATCCGGCGAAGTTCGTCAAGTTCGCGGGCCTCGCGCGCACCCGCGTCGGCGAGGAGCTCAATCTCGTCGACAAGGATCAGTTCGCACTGGCCTGGGTCGTCGATTTCCCGATGTACGAATACAACGAGGACGACAAGAAGGTCGACTTCTCGCACAACCCGTTCTCGATGCCGCAAGGCGGCATGGACGCGCTGACGTCGCAGGATCCGCTGACGATCAAGGCGTTCCAGTACGACATCACCTGCAACGGCTACGAGATTGCATCGGGCGGCATCCGCAACCATCGTCCCGAAGCGATGGTCAAGGCGTTCGAGATCGCCGGCTATGGCGAACAGGAAGTGATCGATCGGTTCGGCGGCATGTATCGCGCCTTCCAATACGGCGCGCCGCCGCATGGCGGCATGGCGGCGGGCGTCGATCGCATCGTGATGCTGCTCTGCGGCACCACCAATCTGCGCGAGATTTCGCTGTTCCCGATGAACCAGCGCGCCGAAGATCTGCTGATGGGCGCGCCGTCGCAGGTGTCGCCCAAGCAGTTGCGCGAGCTGCACATCCGCCTCAATCTGCAACAGGATTGAGGCGGCACACGCTCCGGATTCGGGATGCCCGCGCTTGCCGCGGGCATCGGCTTATCGGGAGGCTGCAACGATCGACGTTGCGTTGGCGTGATAACCGCTATGTCCGGAAGGACCGGACATTCACAAGTCAAATTGGTAACAACGTCCGCTGATAGGAATGAACGACAGGAGCGGCAGGTCTCTGCCGACGAAGTCGCCCGGAGACCGCATGGCGTCCAATTCTGAAGATCTGCAATCCCAGGCGCTCGCTTATCATCGCTCGCCGCGCCCAGGCAAACTCGAGATTCACGCGTCCAAGCCGCTCGCCAACCAGCGCGATCTGGCGCTCGCCTACACGCCGGGCGTCGCCGCCGCGTGCAACGCGATTGCGGCCGATCCGGCGCAGGCCGCCGATCTCACCGTGCGGGGCAATCTGGTGGCGGTCGTCACCAACGGCACCGCCGTGCTCGGCCTCGGCAATATCGGCCCGCTGGCGTCCAAGCCGGTGATGGAAGGCAAGGCGGTTCTGTTCAAGAAGTTCGCCGACATCGACGTGTTCGACATCGAGATCGCAGCCGACACGATCGAGCGTGTGGTCGAGACCGTCGCGGCGCTGGAGCCGACCTTCGGCGGTATTAACCTCGAGGACATCAAGGGCCCGGAGTGCTTCGAGATCGAGGCGCAGCTCAAGGAGCGCATGAAGATCCCGGTGTTCCACGATGATCAGCACGGCACCGCGATCATCGTCGGCGCCGCGGTCAAGAACGCGCTGCTGCTGAAGGGCAAGGATATCGCCGACGTCAAGATCGTCACCGCCGGCGCCGGCGCGGCCGCGCTCGCATGTCTCAACCTCCTGGTGTCGCTCGGCGCCAAGCGCGAGAACATCTGGGTCTGCGATCTCGAAGGCCTCGTTTACGAAGGCCGCAACGTGCTGATGGACCGCTGGAAGGAGGTCTACGCGCAGAAGACCGACAAGCGGACGCTGGCCGAAGTCATCCCCGGCGCCGATGTCTTTCTCGGCTTGTCCGGCCCGAAGGTGCTGACGCCCGAGATGGTGCAGCAGATGGCCGAGAAGCCGCTGGTGATGGCACTCGCCAATCCGACGCCGGAGATCATGCCGGACGAGGTGCGCAAGGCACGCCCCGATGCGCTGATCTGCACCGGCCGCTCCGACTTCCCGAACCAGGTCAACAACGTCCTGTGCTTCCCGTACATCTTTCGCGGCGCGCTCGATGTCGGCGCCACTGCGATCAATGAGGAGATGAAGATCGCGGCGGTCGATGCAATCGCACAGCTCGCGCGCGATCCGCCGGCCGATCCGGTCGCCGGGCTCGACACCGAGGAAGTGCTCGGCTTCGGCGCCGGCTCGCTGATCCCGAGCCCGTTCGATCCGCGCCTGATCCTGCGCATCGCGCCGGCGGTGGCGATGGCCGCGATGGATTCCGGCGTGGCGACGCGGCCGATCACGTCGTTCGATGATTACTACGCGCAGCTCGAGCGCTTCGCTTTCCGCTCCGGCCTCGTCATGAAGCCGGTGTTCGCCAAGGCCAAGGCGCAGCCCGTCCGCGTCATTTACGCCGAGGGCGAGGACGAACGGGTGCTGCACGCGGTGCAGACCATTCTCGAGGAGAAGCTGGCGCGGCCGATCCTGGTCGGTCGTCCGTCGGTAGTCGAAGCACGGATCAAGCGCAGCGGCCTGTCGATCAAGGCCGGCGAGGATTTCGACCTCGTCAACCCGCAGGACGACCCGCGTTATCGCTCCTACGTGCAGTCCTATGTCGACATCGCCGGGCGCTCCGGCGTGACGCCGGCAGCCGCCCGAACCGTGGTGCGCACCAACTCGACCGTGATCGCCGCGCTCGCGGTGGCGCGCGGCGAGGCCGATGCGATGATCTGCGGCCTCGACGGCCGCTACATGAACCATCTGCGACATGTCCGCGACGTCATCGGGCTGTTGCCCGGTGTTTCGGACTATGCAGCGCTGGCGCTGATGATCACTAGTAAGGGCGCGATCTTCCTGGCGGATACTCAAGTGCGGCCGAATCCGACCGCCGAGGAGCTCGCTGAGGTTGCAGCGCTGGCGGCGGTGCACGTGCAACGTTTCAATATCAAGCCGAAGATCGCGTTCCTGTCGCATTCGGATTTCGGCAGCTACCCGACCGACTCCTCGATCAAGGTGCGGCGCGCGACCGCGCTGCTGGCCGAGCGTCATCCGGAGATCGAAGCCGACGGCGAGATGCAGGGCGACAGCGCGCTGGTGCAGAGCGCACGCGAACTGATCCTGCCGCATTCGCGACTGGAGGGCGGCGCCAACGTGCTGATCATGCCCAATCTCGACAGCGCTAATATCGCCTACCAGATGATCAAGGTGCTGGCCGATGCGCTGCCGGTCGGCCCGATCCTGGTCGGCCCGGCGCGGCCGGCCCATATCCTGACCCCATCGGTGACGCCGCGCGGCATCCTGAACATGACCGCGGTCGCCGTGGTCGAAGCGCAGGAACGAGCCGGGCGGCACCAGCGCACGCTGTTCGCCTGATATCGACGCCAGCGCGCAGTGAAGCGAGGCACTGCGCCAACGCCACATTCAGCCGTCACCCTCCGCGACAGCGGAGGGCGCAGTATTCCAGAGCGCTGCTGATCATCACCGCAGCCGCACTGGAATACGGGCGCGCCCGGACGAGCCGGGCGATGACCGGCGTGGAGGTGGCTGAGTCCGCCAGCCAGAGCGAGCGCCAGCGTCGCTCACATCAACTCGCGGTGCGTAAATCTTCGGTACGCGATCTGACCGTTTGAAAAGCGGCCGGCGACTGCTCATACTCGGCAGGCGGTCTGCGCCGCGTTCGCTTGCCAGTGAGGTCGACCATGCCTGCTTTCGTGTCTCTCGGGCGCTTCCTGTTTTCGGTGCTGTTCATTTTCTCTGGGGCCGCCAAGCTGATCGATCTGGCGGCGACCACCGAGAAGACGCAGAAGATCGGCGTTCCGGAGATGCTCACCACCTACACGTCGCAGCTGGAAGGATTTGCCGGCATGCCGTTCGCGCAGATGCTGGCGATCGGGGCAGGGGCGGTCGAACTGATTTGCGGGCTGATGATCGCGCTGAATTTTGGCGCACGATTCTTTTCGCTGGTACTGGCGCTGTTCGTCGCGGCGACGATCTACTACTACCACGATTTCTGGAACCAGAGCGGCATCGAGGCGCAAACCAATCTGATCGCAGCCCTGAAGAACCTGTCGCTGATCGGCGCGCTGTTCATCATTGCCGGCACCGGCCGCGGCACGACTGCCGTCGTCACCACCAACGATGTCTAGACTAGAGCTTTTCCGGTTCTGATAGAATCAGAACCGGAGCTCCAGGTCTTCTTTAGACGCGTTTTCTTCACGCGAACCGGTATCCACTTCGCTCGAAAACGCTCTAGGCAGTCGTGCGCCGCCACGGCGTGACGCCGACATCGTGGGGCGCGTCGAGCACGATCCGCTCGGCGGGCGCGAGGCCGTGGGCGGCGAGGACCTGCTGCGGCGTCTGCGCCGGCACGCCCGGAAAGCACGGCTGGCCGCCGGGCAGGCGAACATGCAGCGCTTCTGACAGCCAGAACGTGTCGTAGCGGTCGAAGAACATCGCGAAGATTTCCGGTCCGCCGATCACCGCGATCATGCCGACCTGGATGCCGGCGCGGGCACGCGCCTCGTCGAACGACGCGCCGGCGGGATTCCACAATACCGCATTCGGATTGGCCAGATCGGGCGCCAGGCTCGGGACTTGTCGTGTCACCACCAGCCGCTTGCGACGGGGTGAATTAGGCTGGTCCTCGAACGAATTGCGGCCGTGGACAATCAGCGCCGCCCGGTCGAGCGCGTTGGCGAAGAAGCGCTGATCCCCCTCGAATTTCAGCACATCGGGCATCACGCCGGCGGCGTCCGCCAGATTGCCCTCTGCGGAAACGATCACAAAGCCTTCGATGCTCAGCGCGGACTTGCCCGTCATCGGGGCTCGAGAAAGCAGATGATCAAGCCGTTACCCGATCACTCGGAGACCGTCTGCACGACGGAGCTGACCGGCCGCGAGCTGACGGTCGGCAGGGCGTTGCTCTTGGCGAACTCCTCGTCATATTTCGCCAGCGTCACGACGGGGGCCTTGGCGCGCATCTGCACGACCTTGTAGCCGCCGGCCTTCAGCCGCCGCAGCAGTTCAGGCAGCGCCTCGGCCGTGCTCTTCTGGAAATCGTGCATCAGGATGATGCCCTTGCCGAGGCGGTCGACCTTCTTCATGACGGTGTCGATCACCTGCTCGGGCTTGCGCGCCTTGAAGTCGAACGAGTCGAGGTCGCAGGAGAACATGGCGATGTTGCGGGTGCCAAGGTAGCTGACCATCTCCGGCGGGTGCTGCAGCGCCGGGAAGCGGAAGAACGGCGACGGCGCCGCGCCCAGCGCCCATTTCACCGCCGCATAGCCTTTCTCGATCTCGTCCTTGCGCTGGTCGTCGGTGAGCTTCTTGTTGCCGAGATTGGTGTGGGCCCAGGTGTGGGCGCCGATGGTATGGCCAGCGGCCGCGACCTGCTTGAGGATCTCGGGGTGATAGGTAGCGTGCTTGCCGATCGGGAAGAAGATCGCCTTGGTACATTGGTCCGCCAGCGCCCTCAACACAGCCGGGGTGTTGACCGGCCAGGGACCGTCGTCGAAGGTCAGGACGACTTCCTTGTCGCGCAGGAAGTCGAGCTGTTTGAAATGCTCAAAGCCGAAGCCGGGGCCGCCGGTGGTGTCGATCTCGACGATGCGGCCGACGCCGAGTGCATCCGGATTAGCGCAGGCCTGCTTGACCGGAGCAGGAGCAGGAGCAGGCGTGGCCGGCGCAGCGGTCTGAGCAGGCTGCGGGGCCGCAGGGGGGACCTTGGGCGCTGCCTGCGACCACGCGATCCCGATCGCGCTCAGGGACACCGCACCTGCAACCAGAACACCTGTGGCGATCCGCATCACCGTCATCCTCTTGCCGCCGTCCGCTGCCGGCCCAATGGGGCGAAGCAGCGGCTTCTTCGTCGTGTGGCTTCAACGTAGAGGCAGCAAAGCGGAACGGGCAATGCTTATTCGCCATCCGCGCCGAGTTGCACGCAGTTTCGCGCAGACCGCGGGCGCGGCGGACACAGCGCCGCCCCGGCGCTGTCGGCATTTGGTACGTTGCTCTGGGATCAGCGCAGGCTGATGATGAAGTCCGTTCCCTGACCGGTCTCACCGCTGGCCTTGATGCCTTGATCCGAGACGATGAGTGACGATCCCGTTGAGATCGCCTCCGCGATGCGGGCCATCGCCTCCGGCGGGATCGTTAGCCGATCGAGAGCGGCGGCAGGGCCATCGACTTCGAGTGTCGCGTTCACAACCGGCGGCAAAGGCTTCTTTGTCCGGCGGGAACTGCTGAGCTCTTCACTCCGGCGCGGCGTCGGCAGCGTCACCACCGTCCACCGCACACTCTCGTCCTTCGTCAACTCAGCGGTAAATACGTGGGTGCCAAGCGGCCGATCGCCGGCGGCGATCGTGACCGGCACATCGAACAGCGGCGTCATGTTCTGCCGAACGTAGAGCTTCTGATCCTTGGCGCTGACGAACACCGCAATCTGGCCGGCGCCACGCTTGGCGGCCGGGAGCTCTGGCGCCGCTGCAGTGGTGGGCTCGGTGGGACGGGATTGATCCTTCGCCGCTGCGTCACCCCCGGCTTGATCCGGGACCTGAGCAGGCGGCGCCTTCTCATTGATCGGCTGTGCGTTTTCGGCCGAAGCGGTTGCTGCATCGGGTCTGGCGACATCGGCCTTGGCCGTGTCGGGCGTGCTGACCGACGCGGTGATCAACGGCTCGGTCTCGTCGAACGCGGCTGCTGCAGCGGTGAGCTTGGCTTCTGTGGACCCATCCGTGGTGGGTGCCACGCGCGCCCCGGTATCCGACACGACGACAGCACCGCCTGAACTGGCACCGCTCGCATCCGCCGTTTTCACCGCGCTCAGTGATTCGTCGTGCAGGATGCTGGCCCGCAGTTCAGCGGAGGTATCGGAGCCCGGCCCGGCGCCGGCTGCCTTGTCGGACTTGGAGCCGGTCGCCGGCTTCTGCGGATCCGATGCCATCGGTGCCGTCTCCGGCAGCGGCACCCGTTTGTTAATCAGCAGCGCATGGCTGAAATTAGTGGGCGTGATGTCGCCGGGCGTGATGATCACGCGGGCACCCATCCGGGTCCACCCCCACATCTTTATCGCGAACGTATTCGGCATCCGGATGCAGCCATGTGACGCCGGGTAACCGGGCACGACGCCGGCATGCAGCGCAATTCCCGACCAGGTGATGCGCTGCATGTAGGGCATCGGCGCGCCGCTATAGATGTTGGAGCGATGCCATTTGTTCTTCTGGATGACGCTGAACACTCCCATCGGAGTGGCGTGACCTTGCATCCCGGTTGAAATCGGCGACTCGGCGAAGAAGCCATTGGCGTCGTAGACCCGCAGCTTCTGCTGATCGATCGACACCGAGATCAGGATCGGCCCGCGCGGCTTGGCGGTCTGCTTCTCGATCAGCTTCTCCTGGCGCGTGTCGAGATGCAACGGCTTGCGCGGTGCGCGACGCGGGGGCGGCGGAGCTGGAGTATCGTACACCGTGGTATCGTTTTCCGGCCACCACCAGGTTGACGCGCTCGCATCGGAGGTGAAGGCCAACACACCCGCGGCTGTCAGCAAACCCGCTCGCATCGCCGTCACGGATGCCGACTTGAGGATCGTCCCGGTCGTGAATTCGTGCGCAGGAAGACGTGAGACCGATGGTGATGAAGGCGATGACTGTTCCAGGCGCACGCGGGGTCCCCAACTCTCGAACGAATTTCAGATTTAGTGTCGCAAGCCTAAGATGCGTTCACCATCGCCGGCGCGGTAGTGCTCGCGCGCTCGCGGAAAGCCTAACAAAAAAGCTTCACGGCGAGTTAAACGAGAGTCGAAGTGCGCTGGCATCTTTCACAACGTTTGTTGATCCCCACATGGCTGGCAGATTCTTACGGAGATTCGGATGACACGTCGTCACACCCCTACGCTTTCCAATCGCCTGAAGTCCGTCGTTCTCGCTGGTCTCGTGCTGACAGGTCTTGCCTGCGCTTCGGCCCAGGCTGCGGAGGACCCGGATCTGGTGTTCCGCCGCTCGACGGTGTTCAAGCTGCTCAGCCCTAACGACAAGCTCGCCACCTACGGCATAGACGACCCCGAAATCGAGGGCGTTGCCTGCCACTTCACGGTGCCGGAAAAGGGCGGCTTCAAGGGATGGCTGGGACTTGCGGAAGAAGTCTCGGACATCTCGCTGGCTTGCCGGCAGATCGGACCGATCCGATTCAAGGAGAAGCTTACGCAAGCCGACGACATGTTCAGCAAGCGACGGTCGATGTTCTTCAAGAAGATGCAGATCGTCCGCGGCTGCGACGCCAAGCGCAACGTGCTGGTCTACATGGTGTACTCGGACCGGCTGATCGAAGGTTCGCCAAAGAACTCGACCTCGTCGGTCCCGATCATGCCGTGGGGCGCCGCCGATCAGGCTGTGCAGAAGTGCGGCGACTTCTTCAAGTAACAGCTCGCGACCGCCGCGGCAAAAAAGGAGCGACCAGCCGGTCGCTCCTTTGGTTTCATCTATTGGAGATCAGGTCGATGCGCGGCCGGGGGTGCCGGGACCTATGGGCGCCCGGTGGCCGACCAGCCGCACCAGCCCCTGCTGGAACGACTGTGTGGCGGGATGACCGAACAGGTTCTGCAGAGCCATTTCGCCGGTCACGCCGGCCTGCCGCACCGGCCTTGAAGCAATAATTGTGGCGACCTTCTGACGATCCGCCGTTGAGGCCGACACGCGTGCCTCGCTGCTCATTCTTTTGTTCCTCCACGATATCAATAAAAACGCACAGCACATGAAATCGTTGCATTAAGCCGATGCTGGGTAGCCAGGACGCCCGGACACTGGGGGCTCGCATCCGCTCGGCAGATGAGCTTCACCCAAGCTGCGCACTCAGCGCTGATGTGCCGTCCGCATCCTGATGCAGCTCTGTAGCGGCCGATGCTTGCTCAGACCAAGCCTTTGATGCCAACAAGTTTAATATAATCTTGCATGTCCGGTCCAAGGTCGACGCGAGGCGGACCTGATAGTGGAAATCCGCTCACCCCGCCTCGATTAGCGCGAGGGAATGACAAATTGATGTCATCGCTCTCGTTCCTTGGACGGCACAGCGCTATCAGTCAGCGAGCCACATTGGCCTCTCGATGTTTCGTCCGTGTTTCGTTGACGAGCGAAGCGACGAAACATTTCGGTTCCAAAGAAACCATTTTCCGCGCGCGTGCAGCGGCAGCGAAACATCGGGCGTCTATCAGTCCAGCAACAGGGCAGCCGAGCTGCCGGGACTGAGTCGGAGACGCACTCCATGCGAGCCAAGAGCCTGATCCTTGCCTGCGCCTTTCTGTTTGCGGGCGCCTCGGTTGCGGGGTCGTCGGAAGGAAGCCTGCCGGGGATTGGAACGTTCACCTATTTGGACACGACGCTTGCCGATGCGCACAGCATGCCGGACGCAATCTCGTTCACTTGCGCGGCGAAGTGAGCGCGTTGAGGTGAGCCACTCTCTGATCGGTCGGTTGCCGACATTGTACCGTCTTTTGCTTATTGCCGTCGGTCTGCTGCTCGCCGCCGAAAGCGGCGCTCAGGCGCAGGCGCGTTCGCTGTGGAATCTTCCGGATGCGCGGATGGACTTCATCCGCCAATGCACTTCGCATATGTCCGGACGTTGGGCGCATCCCGTCGCGGTCTGCGGCTGCCTGCATGATCACGCCGCCGCGGCGGTGCAGGACAGCGATTTGCGCGAAGCCTTGCTGCGCGGAATGCGCGAGCGCGGCGTACCGACTATCGAAGTCGAATGGATCCCGCCGGCCAAGCAGGCGCAGATCAGCGCCACCTTCAGCCAGATCGCCAAGCCGGCGCTGCAATGCATGTTCGACCCGGCCGAGCAACCGGTCGGCGACCGCACCGACTTGCAACGCTAGATCGGCACGGCCTGCTTCCGATCGGCTAGATGGCTCAGCGCCGCCGCGGCACGCATTTGCGGACGCGGGTCACGCCGTTGGCCGTAAGATTGGCGCCGGTCACTTCCAGGACCTGGCCGGTCGGGCAGGACCCGTCATCGACCAGGATCTTCTGACCCAACCGCAACTCGGCGATGTCCTGCTCGCGCGACACCGTCTGCTGCTGCGCAACCGCCGCCGTCGCCAGCGACGTTGCGGCCAATACGCCGACCACCAGCCATGGCCAGCCAGCACGAACGTCGGTCATGTGAGCTCCTTCATACGCCGCGCACAACGTGGCCTGATTCGCGAGGCCGTCAAACTGTCTGGCAATTCTGGCGATCTGTGGTTTGATCACACCGCAAGACCAGACACCAGCAACGGAGCCGTCGTCGAATGAGCGTCAATGAACTCCAACGCCGAATCCTTGACGCCGTCGATGCCGGCTTCGATGCCCAGCTGGCCACCACCCGAGACTTCGTCGCGATCCCGAGCACGCGCGGCGCCGAGGGGCCTTGCCAGGACATGATCGGCGACTTGCTTCGGCAACGCGGCTACGAAGTCGACGATTGGCATATCGACGTCGATGAGCTCAAGGATCTGCGCGGCTTCGGTCCGATCGAGCACGATTTCTCCAAGGCCCGCACCGTCGTCGGCACCTATCGGCCGGCAAATGCCAGCGGCCGCTCGCTGATCCTGCAAGGGCATTGCGACGTGGTGCCGGCCGGACCGCTCGACATGTGGGACACGCCGCCGTTCGATCCGGTGGTGAAGGACGGCAAGATGTACGGCCGCGGCGCCTGCGACATGAAGTCGGGCACGATCGGGGCCCTCTATGCGCTCGACGCCATCAAGGCCGCGGGGCTGCGGCCGACCGGACGCATTCACTTCCAGTCGGTGATCGAGGAGGAAAGCACCGGCGTCGGCGCGCTGTCGACGCTGCAGCGCGGCTACCGCGCCGATGCGTGCTTCATCCCCGAGCCGACCGGCGCCAAGATGGTGCGCTCGCAGGTCGGCGTGATCTGGTTTCGGCTGAAGGTGCGCGGCCATCCGGTGCATGTCGCGACCGCTGGCTCCGGCTCCAACGCCATCACCGCCGCCTATCACCTGATCGAAGCGCTCGGCAAACTCGAGGAAGAATGGAATCGCCGCGCCGCCAGCGACACCCATTTCAAGACGCTGACGCATCCGATCAACTTCAATCCGGGAATCATCAAGGGTGGTGATTGGGCGTCGAGCGTGCCGGCCTGGTGTGACGTCGATTGCCGGATCGCGGTGCTGCCGGGCTGGTCGATCGCCGATCATCAAGCCGAGATCCTGGCGTGCGTCGCGGCGGCATCGCGCGATCACCGCTTCCTGTCCAACAACCCGCCGCAGGTGGAATGGTCGGGCTTTCTATCGGAAGGCTATGAGCTCACCAACTCGGCGGAGCCGGAGGCGGCGTTCGGCAAGGCCTACGACGCGGTGTATGGCGGAACGACCCCCGACCTGGTGTTCACCGCGCTCACCGACACCCGCTTCTACGGGCTGAACTACAATATCCCTAGCCTGTGCTTCGGCGCCAGCGGCGCAGCGATGCACGGCTTCAACGAATATATCGATCTCGACTCGCTGCGGCAGTCGACCAAGGCGACCGCACTGTTCATCGCCGAATGGTGCGGCGTCGAGCCGGCGCAATAACCTGCGAGGTCATTGCCGATCGCCGGCCGGCGGCTAGGCTGGCGGCCGGCCGCAACGCTCAAGAGCCCGCGCGCCAGACGCGGGCCGACAGGAGGTATGATGACGCCGCTCGAGATGATCAAGTCGCGGCCGCTGCCGTTTGCGGTGCTGATGGGCGTGGAGTTCATCGAGGCGGAGCCGGAGCGGGTGGTGGCCAGCATGCTGGTGCGTCCGGATCTGTGTACGCTCGGCGATGCGATCCATGGCGGCGCCGTGATGGCGCTGGCCGACACGGTGGGCGCGACCGCGACCTTCATCAACCTGCCACCCGACGCCAAGGGCACGACCACGCTGGAGAGCAAGACCAATTTCGTGGCGGCGGCGAAGGTTGGCAGCACAGTTCGGGCGATCGCGACGCCGGTGCACCGCGGCAAGCGGACTCAGGTCTGGCAGACCCGCATCGAAACAGAGGACGGGCGTCTGGTCGCTCTGGTGATGCAGACGCAAATGGTTCTTTGATACCGCCAGCGCCGATCTCGACCTCCGTAACATCCCTAGAGTGCGGTGCAACGACACCCATCCGGGCGCATGTTTGCGCTCGCTCAAAGTTTGTTAAGCAGCTTGAATTTAAGAGGATTTAGCAACGTTTGGGTGGCCGAAGGCCAGTCGTCCGCTGGTGCGACGCCATTTGATCTTGAATATTATTGTGCGCTGCACAATATATCTTTGGTCTAGGGAATCGAACGCCTCCTTGAGGGTCGTCCCCCCAAAGGAGATGAACTATGTACGACGCTCTCATCGCCGATCTCACCGGGTCCAAAGGGACGATCAGGTCGCTGATCAACCAGGAGCTGCCGTTGCTGAGAGACCATCTGCTGCGGCTGGATGCGGAGAGCCGGCGCGATCGCTTCAATGGCTATGCAGATGAGGGCTTCATCGATCGCTATGCCAGGAAGTGCGGTGGCGACGGCACCATCATCATCGCGTTTTTCGGCGAGGACGGCGCGGTGCACGCGGCGGCCGAACTGCATCAGCCGGATTCGTCGACCGACCGGCTGCCCGAAATCGCATTCAGCGTCGAAGCGCATCTGCGCCGCAAGGGGATCGGCAGCATCCTGTTCAGGCAGCTGATGGAAGTTGCTCGGTCGCTCGGCTACGAAAACCTGCGCATCACGACGGGCGCGCAGAACCAGGCGATGCGCGCGCTGGCCAACAAGTTCGGCGCTCATCTGACCTTCCGTCAGGGCGAGTCGACCGGCACGATCGACCTCAACCAGGACGCATCGACGGCCAACGCGCCGACGATCGAGATTCCGGCCGGGGCCGCGAGCGCGCTGATCGATTTCAATCAGGCGTGCTGGAACCTGTTCCTGAGAATGTCGGGGCTCGGCCGCGCGGCATAAGCCGACGGCCGACCTGAGCAGTTTCCAAAAACAGTGCCGCCGCGGCTCGCAGCCCGCGGCGTTGTTTTCGTCTGGTCGATGATAAGGCAGTTCGTCGGCGCAGCGATCGGCGCGCGCGACTTCGCGCTCAGATTCGCTTGTCGTTACCGACGATGCGGCGGGAGACGCGGCGCTCGACCACGACCGAGCGCTGGCTGCCTTGCTCGCCGGTGATCACGCGGGTCGTGCGCGCGGCGGCGCGACTGGCCTTGCGCACTTCGCCCTGCACCTGTTCAATCGGCAAGCCCATCAGCGAAGCAGCGATCTCGGCCTGCGACTCGACGTCGTCGGTGATGCCCATGGCGGCGAAGATCGCTTCCTCCAAGGTCGGAGGATCGCGTCGCACCCGCCGCACCCCATACTTCGTATTCCAGTCTTCGCCGCTCATGACACGCCCCGATTGCTTGCTGCGATACGTAGTTGAGCCGATGCTGCAATGCAATATGGAATCGGCGCTTGCGCCTATTACCTTGGTCGAAATTGATCAGTCGTGGTTGCGGCAGATCAAACTGTGGTAGCTCGAGTGATCGAAGGTGTCCGTCCTTAGCGATGCTCCGCCACGCAAGCCGGGGCGGAGCATGAGGTCGATATGGTGTGCACTACGATTTGATGCGCTAGGCCCTGAAAATCGTGAAGCCCAAAATGAGCAGCACGATGAAGATCACCACAAAGATATAAAAAAGGATCCGCGCGACATCAGCGGACGCGGCCGAGATTCCGGTGAAGCCGAAGATTCCGGCTATGACCGAGATCACCAGGAAGATCAGGGCCCATTTCAAGATCGTCATCGATGTGTTCCTCGTCAAATTATGCTGCTTGAACGGGGAGCGTCGTCCATGGTTCCCGCAATTCGTAGTGGAGATCGTTCGAAGCTTTGCATTCAAAATGCATTGCAGCGGGCGTCCGGTTTGAAGCCTGTCGGCGATCCGGCTAGATTGCCGCGGCGGCGACAGGGGTGCCGAGGGACGGTGGGACGACGATGACGATATGGCGCGCGTTGGCGCGATGCTTGGCGATGCCGACCCTGGTGCTGGCGGTCTCGGCTTCCGCGGTGCTGGCACAATCCGCAGATCTGGTGCTGTGCGACCGGATCGCCGCCGATCCGGCCGACCCCGACAAGCCGGCGAGCATCAAAGGCGTGGCAGAGATCGCGGCCGGCGACGTCGAGACCGCAATCAAATATTGCCGCACGGCATCAGCCGGATCCCGTCGCGCGATGTATGCTCTCGGACGCGCCTTTGCTGCGAACCAACAGCAGGCAGAGGCGATCGCGGCGTTCCGCAAGGCGTCCGCGAAGGGCAGCACCTCGGCGATGGTCGAACTCGGCGTCGCCTATGCAACCGGCGTGGGGGTTGCCAAAGACGAGGCGCAGGCGCGGCAACTGTTCGCGAAAGCGGCGGAAGCGGGCAATCCGCGCGGTGTCAGCAATCTCGCTGCGCTCGGCGGAGGGGCGTCCGACCCGGCCAAAACTCGGGCATTGCTGGCCAAAGGGGCAGAAACCAATGCCGAGGCCCAGTATCAGCTCGGCATGATGCTGGCAGAAGGCATCGGGGGCCCGAAGGACGACGTTGCCGCACGGGCGCTGTTTGACAAAGCGGCGGCGCAAGGGCATCCCGGCGCACTGGAGCGGATGGGCGCGTTCGCTCAGGCCGGACGCGGCGGGCCGAAGGATGCCGGCGCCGCCAAAGGTTTTTACGAAAAGGCTGCCGCCCTCGGCAACGCCGATGCGGCGGCGGCGTTGAAGCGGGCCGATTGCCCCTATGCGATCAAGGACAAGCAGGGGAAGCTTGTGACCAATCTGTGCTTCTAGGACGTTGGGGGCGACCTCTCCGGGGCATTCCGTCCTGACTTGAAAATCTACGAGCGAGGCATCGGGATGACCGCCTTGGCAGTCGGCAGAGCCGCCTGACGAGCCGGCACCGTCTGATCCAGGTCAACAACAGAGCGCGGCCGCTATGAATAAAAACGCGGGATCGGTATCGCACGCCGGCCGACTGGCTTGGCCGGCGCGCTATTCGGATTGCGGTGCCGAAAACGTCCGGCCCGCGTCCTGCGCCCCCGCCGAACGGCTGATCGTGCCAGAGGGCGAGTCATGAGCCAGCAAAAGACCCGCGCCGGCCTGCTGATCAGCACGATCGGCGTGGTGTTCGGCGACATCGGCACCAGCCCGCTTTACGCTTTGAAGGAAACCTTCGCCGGCCATCATCCGATCCCGGTGACACCTGAGAACATCTTCGGCGTGCTGTCGCTGGTGTTCTGGACGGTCATGTTGCTGGTCACGGTGAAATACGTGATCATCATCATGCGGGCCGACAACCACGGCGAGGGCGGCAGCCTGGCGTTGCTGGCACTGGTCACCGAACTGACACGCGGCCGACGGGTGCACTATCCGCTGATGATGCTGGGCGTGATCGCCGCGGCGCTGTTCTACGGCGACAGCATGATCACCCCGGCGATCTCGGTGCTCAGCGCCGTCGAGGGCCTGGAGGTCGTGACGCCGGATCTCAAGCTTTATGTCGTGCCCATCACCGCCGTGGTGCTGACGGCGCTGTTTGCGATCCAGTCCCGCGGCACCGGCCTGGTTGGGCGATTGTTCGGGCCGGTGATGACGATTTGGTTCGTCACGCTCGCGGTGCTCGGCGTCGCCCACATCGTCCGCTCGCCGGATGTGCTGGTGGCGATCAATCCGGTCTACGCCATCGAATTCGTGATCCGCCATCCCCTGATGAGCTTCTACGCGCTCGGCTCGGTGGTTCTGGCAGTGACCGGCGGTGAGGCGCTGTATACCGACATGGGGCATTTCGGCCGATTTCCGATCCGGCTGGCGTGGTTCGGCCTGGTGCTGCCAGCGTTGATGCTGAACTATTTCGGCCAGGGCGCGCTGCTGATCGCCCATCCGACCGCGATTCAAAACCCGTTCTTCCGGATGGGCCCGGAATGGATGGTGATGCCCATGGTCGCGCTGGCGACGCTGGCCACCGTGATCGCATCGCAGGCGGTGATCTCCGGCGCCTTTTCCGTGGCGCGGCAGGCGATCCAACTCGGCCTGCTGCCGCGGATGACCATCGTGCATACCTCAGGTGAGGAGGCAGGCCAGATCTATGTGCCGTTCACCAACTGGACCCTGTACATCGCGGTGATGGCGCTGGTGATCGGCTTCCAGTCGTCGAGCAATCTTGCCGCGGCCTATGGCATCGCCGTGACCGGCACGATGATGATCGACACCATTCTGGTGTCGTTCGTGATGGCGCTGCTGTGGCGCTGGAACATGGCGCTGGTGATCGTCGTCGCGGGCACGCTGCTCGCTGTCGACTTCGCGTTCTTCGCCGCCAACATCATCAAGGTGGCGCAGGGCGGCTGGTTTCCGCTGTTCATCGGCTTCATCTCGTTCACGGTGCTGACCACCTGGCGCCGCGGCCGCGCGTTGGTGCGTAAGCAACTGAAGAAGCAGGCGGTGCCGCTCGACGTCGTGATCCGCGCGCTCGGCCCGAACGTGTCGCGCGCCCGCGGTACGGCTGTGTTCCTGACCGCCGCGACGGACGGCGTACCGCCGGCGCTGCTGCACAACCTCAAGCACAATCAGACCGTCCATCAGCGCGTCGTGCTGACGACGGTGATGACCGCCGAAACGCCCTACGTGCCCGACAGCGAGCGGGTGCTGATGACCGATATCGGCGACGGCTTCCATCGCCTGATCATCCGCTACGGTTTCATGCAGACGCCCGACGTTCCGGCGGCGCTGTCGCTGTGCAAGCAGTTCGGGCACGAGTTCAACATGATGTCGACCTCGTTCTTCCTCAGCCGCGAAACCTTCGTGCCGAGCCTCAATCCCGGCATGGCGCTGTGGCGCGAGCGGCTGTTCACCTTCATGACACTGAATGCCACCCGGGCGACGACGTTCTTCAAGATTCCGACCGACCGCGTCGTCGAACTCGGCACCCAGCTCGAGATCTGATCGGAACCGTGCTCAGGCGAGGCCGAGCGCGAAGGCGAGGGTGCCGATGGCTGCGTGCGAGACGATCAACGGCCAGATGTTGCGCATCCACAGATAGGCCGCGCCCCACACCAGCCCGAGCAGGAAAGTGTTGAGCAACAGCGCCGGGTCGCCGTAGCAGAGATGGATCAGCGAAAACATCGCCGCCGAATACAACACATAAGCCCAGCCGCCGCGCGACAGCCGGTCGGTGATCAGCTTCGGGATCGAGCGGCACACCACTTCCTGGCACGGGCTCGACACCAGCACATAGAACGGCGCGAAGCTCAGCCACGCCGGCGGTTTGGCGTCGAACTCGAACAACTGGGTCTGCAGCAGCATGACCGCCGCGATTGCGGCCGTGACCACCGCGCAGCCGAGCCAATGGCGCCATTGATGCGGCTTACCGAAGCCAAGCTCCGCGAACGACACGCCGGCCCAGACGCAGAGCCCGACGCACAGGCCCGATACCAGCATCAGCGCGTGCATGCGATAGGCGAAGGGCAGAACTCCGAACTGGATCGCCAGGCCCGGAGCAGCGAGCAGGAGCGCCAGCCCGGCCAGCGGCAGGAGCGGGCGGGTCACGATGCTGGGTATATCGGCCGAGGCAGGCGCGGCTTGTCGCAAATCTGTCATCGGCCGATCATCGGCATTTCGGCCGCTGATGCCAGTCACAAGCGCGCCAGCGCGGCTCTATCAGACGTGGGAGGGGAATGACGGCTCAGCGACGGCTACTGGTGCCGACCCCGACTCCGATCCCGCCGCCAACCCTGACGCAGGTGCTGCCACCCTCGACTTGGACGAAGCCCGGCCCATAGGCGGCGCAAGGGTTGCCGCTCGACTGCTTCGGCGACGGCATCGGTTTGGGCGCGGCGCGCTTGTCCTCGGCGGCCTGAGCGGACGAGGCGGCGAACACAAGGGCAATCAGCATGAGTCTCATAGGGCGTGATTACCTCAGATCAGGCTCGCATTCTACCGCCCGCGGCGGCGGTTCCGTCGCCGCAAAGCCGCCGCAATCGCACAGCTGACATTTGGGTGCGGTGGGAAACCGCAGGGAAGGTCCGGCAACGCGCTTGACGCCGCCGCGGCGCTCGGATTTGAGGTAGCTGACGCTTTTGAGCAAACGCTGGTTGCGGTCTCGCACGGCTGAGCGCATTCGACGGGGGTCTCGATGAAGAAAATGTTGGTCATGGTGGCGCTGTTGGCCTCGAGCGCGGCGCTGGCGCAAAACGCGAGCGCTCCGCCGATGGTTGGTGATCGGCCGTTGGTGCAGGTCAAGCCGCGCGGCGACAAGATGGCCAAGTCCGATGGCGCCAAGCAGGACAAATCGGGCAAGCCGCCGATCGCGGAGCAGTTGCAGGCCTGTCTCGAAATCGAGGACGGCAGCAAGGAGCGGCTTGATTGCTTCGACGCGATCTTCCCGCCGAAGCCGAAGACGCCGAAGAAGGGCGCCAAGCAGGCCCCCGCAAAGGCCGTCGCCGACTGCCGTTTCACCAAAGAGCAGGATGAGCGGCTGGCCTGCTACAACGGCTTTGCCGAGGCCCTGCCGAAGCCGCCGAAGACCTGAGCGGTTGTCTCTCGGAGCTTTGATCCGGCGGCGTAGCCCTCGTTCGCGTGGTCATCACCCGCGAATGCGGGTGACCAAGTATTCCAGAGTGGTTGTTACTTTATCGCGGCCTCACTCCGTTTCTGGGTCGCCCGGACGAGCCGGCGATGCCAGCGAGGAGTGAGGCGATGGCTGAATGTTGGGCTGGGCTCAACCGAGACACCGTGCTCTCGTCGAACGCGCTCGCATGACTGCGTTTCCCCCTGATGCACCGCTTGGCCGGCTGATCGCCGCGCCGATGCGGCCGGGCCGTCTGACCTGGATCGGCCTGCGTCCGGCCCGCCATGCCGAGATGACCACGCCGGATGAAGCCCAACTGATCGCGCAGACCGGTGTCGCCGGCGATCGTTATCGCACCACCCGCAATGGCGCTCGTCAGGTGACGCTGATTGCTGTCGAGGACCTCGCCGCCATTGCGGCGTTTCTCGGCCGCGACAGCGTGGCGCCGGAGTTGCTGCGGCGCAATCTGGTGACCAGCGGGATCAATCTGGCTGCGCTCAAAGCCCAACGTTTTCGGATCGGAAACGCAACACTGGAAGCCTCAGGCGACTGTGCACCGTGTAGCAAGATGGAAGAGACGTTCGGGCTCGGCGGCTACAACGCCGTGCGCGGTCGCGGCGGCATCACGGCCCGTATCCTCGAGAGCGGCACCGTGCGGATCGGCGACCCGGTGGAGCGCGTTTAGGATCAGGCGCGCCACAGCGGCGGCGCTATGAAGGGAGTTCGCCGATGTCGCTTCGCCTGCTCGTGCTGTACGGCTCGTATCGCTCTGACCGGATGGGAATCCGGCTTGCCAATTACGTCGTCGCGGGCCTGCGCGACCGTGGCGACGATGCCGAACTGATCGACGCCAAGGCGATCGGCCTGCCGATGCTCGACCGGATGTACAAGGAGCATCCCAAGGGCCAGGCGCCGGCTGCAATGGAATCGCTCGCCGACAAGATCCGCAGCGCGGACGGTTTCGTATTTGTCACCGGCGAGTACAATTGGGGCGTTCAGCCTGGACTGAAGAACCTCACCGACCATTTTCTCGAGGAGTGGTTCTGGCGGCCGGCTGCGATCGCAAGTTATTCGGCCGGGCGGTTTTCCGGCGTGCGCGCGGCGACCGCATGGCACGGCACGTTGAGCGAGATGGGCATGGTGGTGGTTTCGTCGACGCTCGGCGTCGGGCCGATCGCGCAGACGCTGGACGAGGCCGGCACGCCGATCGGCGACGGCGGCAAATCGCTGTCGCGCGCGTTCCCGCGCTTCGCCGAGGATCTCGCGTGGTGGGCCGAAGCCGCCAAGGCGCAGCGCGCCAAGGTCAAACCGCCATATTGAGCGCGGCCTTGTCGCATCCTACATCTACACCATGCACGCCATCACCGAAGCGCAGATCGCCGAACTCGTCCGCACCTTCTACGCGCGGGCCCGCGACGACGATCAGATCGGTCCGATCTTCAATCGCGCAGTCGCCGATTGGGATCACCACATCGCGCAGATCAGCGATTTCTGGTCGTCGATGCTGCTCAAGACAGGCCGCTACGAAGGACGGCCGATGCGGCCGCATCTGATGCTCGGCCTCGAGCCCGCGCATTTCGACCGCTGGCTGCGTTTGTTCGAGGCGACCGCGACCGAACTGTTCGCCCCGGATATCGCCGCCGCCTTCATCCTCCGCGCCCGCCGCATCGCCGACAGCTTTGAGATGGGCATCGCGACCACGCAGGGTCGGGTCGCAGGGCCGCGGCATAGCGTGTAGTTAGGTTGCTCACCAGCCTCTCGTCATTCCGGGGCGCGCGTAGCGCGAGCCCGGAATCCATACGCCGCAGCACCAGCTGTTGAGTACCTCGCCGGCCGCTATAGTTTCAACGTGAGTCCAGGGGCTATGGATTCCGGGTCTGCGCTGCTGCGCAGCGCATCCCGGAATGATGGGGAGAGGCGGTGCCTGACCTAACGGGCTTCGACGTTACCACTCCCCGCATTCACCTGTTACTTCGCGCCGCTTACTTCGCCGCGACTTTGTCCTGCGTCTTGGTGTCGAAGTCGCTGGCGTCGTGGCGTTCGTGGAGCTGCGTCGAGGGGTCGCCGGAGACGCGGTTGACCATGCGGCCGCGCTTGACGGCCGGGCGCTCGCCGATTGCTTTGGTCCAGCGCTGCACGTTGCTGTAGCTGGCGACGTCCAGGAACGTGGCGCTGTCGCCGTAAAGCAGGCCGCTGGCCAAGCCGCCGTACCACGGCCACACCGCGATGTCGGCGATGCTGTATTCGCTGCCGGCGAGATAGACCGATTCACCGAGGCGGCGGTCGAGCACGTCCATCTGCCGCTTCACCTCCATGGCGAAACGGTTGATCGGATACTCCCACTTCTCCGGCGCATAGGCGTAGAAGTGGCCGAAGCCGCCGCCGAGATACGGCGCGCTGCCCATCTGCCAGAACAGCCAGTTCAGGCATTCGGTACGACCCGCCGGCGTGGTCGGCAGCAACGCGCCGAACTTCTCGGCGAGATACAGTAGGATCGAGCCCGACTCGAACACGCGGATCGGCGGGTTCGCCGAGCGGTCGAGCAGCGCCGGAATCTTGGAGTTCGGATTGACCTCCACGAAGCCCGACGAGAACTGATCGCCGTCGCCGATCTTGATCAGCCAGGCGTCGTACTCAGCGCCGCTGTGGCCGAGCGCGAGCAACTCCTCGAGCATGATGGTGACCTTCTGACCGTTCGGCGTCGCCAGCGAATAAAGCTGTAGCGGATGCTTGCCGACCGGAAGTTCCTTGTCGTGAGTTGGTCCGGCGATCGGACGATTGATCGACGCGAACTTGCCGCCGTTTTCCTTGTCCCAGGTCCAGACTTTCGGCGGCGTGTAGGGGGCGTCGGTCATCAGCAGCTCCGGTTGCTCTTGTTGTTGCGGGTGGGGAAACAATGGCGAAGCCGCGATGCTTTGCAAGGGTGCGGCGTGATCGGCACCGTGCAAAGCTGCGTGAGTTCGCAGCATAGCTACGCGGCCGAGAGTCCGCCGTGCGGTGCAGAAGCTGCGGTGATCGAATGATCGGCGTCCGCTTCCAGCCGCGCGCAGCCGCCGCCGGCGCGCTTGGCTGCGTAGAGCGCGCGATCGACACGCTCGAGCAGTTGCGCGGTGGAATGGGTCGATGTGCCGTCGCTGACCACGAGGCCGGCGCTGGCGCCGATCCGCACCGGCAGATCCGACAGCAGGAACGGCGTCGACAGATCGAACACCACGGCGCGTGCGAGGTGCAGCGCTTCCTCGCGGCCGAGATCGCCCAGCGAAACCGGCTTCAGCAGCATGAATTCGTCGCCGCCGATCCGCGCTGCAATGCCGCCCAGCCCGGCGCACGCCTTGAGCCGCGTGGCGACCTGGCGCAGCAGATCGTCCCCGGCCTGATGGCCGTGCCGATCGTTGATCGGCTTGAAGCCGTCGAGGTCGACGGCAATCAGCGTGAAGCCGCCGCGGACATCTGCCAGGGCCTCGAGGAAGCCGGCGCGGTTCGGCAGGTCGGTGAGGAAATCGTGTGTCGCCTGGCGCGACAGCCGATGCTTGGCTTCGAGCCGCTCGATGAACGCGGCGCTGAGATGCTTGGATGCCTCGCGCAACGTCAGCCAGAACAACACCAGCATGGCGGCGCCGATCTTGTAGGCGAGTTCGGGGCGCATCAGTCCGGCCGTGGCAATCGGGATCAGCAGCATCGCCGACGCGGTGAGGATGATCCACGGCCGGATCGCCGCGCGCGACACCATGCCGACGCAGTACGACATCGCCAGACCGAACGCGATCCAGGCACCGGCGGCGTCGCCGAGCCACAGCGCTCGAAAGGACAGCGCGCCGAGCGCGAGGCTGAACGCCGAGGCGCCGGCCGCATAGAGGAATTCCCACCGCACGACGTCGGCATCGTTGAAGTTCGCGGCGCGCGCTTTGTAGCGCAGCAACGAGATGACTCGCGTGGTGGCGAAGATCGCGATGAATGCCGAGGTGATCGCGTAGCCGACGTCGCCGCTGATCAGCGTCAGCGCCACGGCGCCGGTGACGGAGGTGACGCCGATCGCTGCGACCTGTGGCAACGAGGTGTAGAGCAGTTCGACCAGTTCGCGGCGAATGCGCGGATCGGGGTGCAAGAACCTTTTAAACAACGAGAGCGGCATACGCGGCACCATTCGTCGCGATTTCCTAATAACCGATGGCAACAAGGGCGCCGCGCGGCACTATCGTCGCGGCAGTGTTAACGGCGCGTCAATGAACAAGGCAGGAGGCCAGAACCCCACAGTTTCCCGCAACAGCGGATAGCCTCTCCCGAAGTCATTCCGGGGCGCACCGCCGCGCCGGCTCGGTCGGCCGGGTGGTGCGAACCCGGAATCTCTGCGGAGCGGTGAAGAGGGTGCGTACCAACATCGGGATTCCGGGTTCGCGCCGCTGCGCGGCGCGCCCCGGAATGACCGTGCTTTGGGGCTTGGCGGCACAGCCTCTCCCCATGTCATTCCGGGGCGGACCACCGGGCCGGCTTGGCCAGCCGGTGGTGCGAACCCGGAATCTCTGTGGCTCGGCGAAAAGGTGCGTACCAACATCGGGATTCCGGGTTCGCGCCGCTGCGCGGCGCGCCCCGGAATGACGGTGTGTAGGGCTTGGAGGGGTGGGGGCAGGCCGGGCCTAGACCGGTGGCCAGCTGCGCAGAGCCATGTCGGCGAGTTTGCCGAGTTGGTCGCGGGAGGCGCCACCGGCGGCTTGGACGGCCATGCCTTGCAGAATGGTCGAGACGTAGCGGGCGAGGTCGTCGGCGTCGGCGGTGGCCGGCAGGTCGCCGTCGACGATCGACCGCGCCAGGCGGTCGCGCAGCTGCTGCTCGGTCTTGGCGCGGCGCGCCGCCAGCTCCTGCTTGATGGTCTCCGCGGTCTCGCCGCAGCAGAGCGCGCCTTGCACGGCAAGGCAGCCGGGGTTGCTGGGATCGCTCATCGCATCGACGGCGCCGAGCAGGATGTGCTCGACCACCTCGCGCGCCGTCGGCTTGTCGAGCCCGGCCTGATAATAGCCGCCGGGGCCGTCGACGTAGCGATCGAGCGCCTTGCGGAACAGATCTTCCTTGTTGCCGAACGCCGCATACAGGCTCGGCTTGGTGATGCCCATGGCCTCGGTCAGGTCGGACATCGAGGTGCCTTCATACCCCTTGCGCCAGAAGACATGCAAAGCGAGGTCGAGCGCGCTGTCGACATCGAATTCGCGGGGTCGGCCCATGGCCATTTCGAAACACCTCCACAGTTTTCTACCAACCGGTAGATAAGTGTCTTGACAGCAGATGTCGAGCGTCCATTTATACCGGACGGTATGGATATGTGCACTGCAGCGTGGTATGATGTTCCCATTCGGACGCCGCAGCACGCACACGAGTTACTGAATTTGCTGGGCTTTTTGCAAGCTCACTCAGGTTGAATAGGAATCACCATGGCCAAGACTTTCGCTGGATACGTAACGCTCGGCGCGGGGATTGTGGCAATCTCGGCCGCCTTGGCGGGTGGCGCTGCGCTGATCGATCGCACCGCGGCGCAGGCCGAGACAGCGGCAGCGCCGCCGCCGGCGGTGGCCGCGTCGGTCGCGCTGGTGGAATCCAAGGCGACGACGCCGTCCGACGAGTTCTCCGGCCGGCTCGAGGCGATCGAGCGGGTCGAGATCCGCTCGCGGGTCGCCGGCGCCGTGCAGGAGATCAAGTTCCACGAGGGCACTCTGGTCAAAAAGGGTGACCTGCTGGTGATCATCGATCCGGCGTTGTACGCCGCCGAGGTCGACCGGGCGCAGGCCCAGCTTGCCGCGGCGCGCGCCCGCGTGGTGTTCACCAAGGCCGATGTCGAGCGCAGCCAGCAGCTCTCCAGCTCCGCCATCACCCAGCGCGAGGTGGAGAACCGCCTCAACGCCTATCGCGAGGCCGAGGCGAATGTGAAGACCGCCGAGGCCGCGCTACGCACTGCGGAGCTGAACCTCAGCTACACCGAAGTCCGCGCCCCGGTGTCCGGCCGCGTCGGCAAGATCGAGATCACCGTCGGCAATCTGATCGCCGCCGGGCCGAGCTCGCCGCTGCTGACGACGCTGGTGTCGGTCAACCCGATCTACGCCAGCTTCAATGCCGACGAGCAGGTCGTCGCCCGTGCGCTGAAGACGTTGTCTGACGAGAAGACGCCAGGTGCGATCGATCGCATCCCGGTGCAGATGACGACCGGCACCGACACCGCGCCGGTCAAGGGCAAGATGCAGTTCGTCGACAACCAGGTCGATCCGCGCTCCGGCACGGTGCGGGTGCGGGCGGTGTTCGATAACGCCGATGGTCGGCTGATGCCGGGCCAGTTTGCGCGGCTGTCGATGGGCCAGCCCAAGCCCGAGCCGGCGCTGCTGGTTTCGGAACGCGCGGTCGGCACCGACCAGAACAAGAAGTTCGTGATGGTGGTCGATCCGCAGAACCACGCCGAGTATCGCGAAGTGACGCTCGGCGCCTCGGTCGAGGGCATGCGCATCGTCGCGTCCGGCTTGAAGGCCGGAGAGCGCATCGTCGTCAACGGCCTGCAGCGGGTGCGGCCCGGCGCGACCATCAAGCCGGAAACGGTGGCGATGGACGGCTCCGCCGAAACTACCGGCAAGGCGCTCGCACAGAACTAAGCATGAGCGATCCCGCCGCGGCGGTATCGGATCTCTTACCTCGCATTGCGTAGCCGCGCGGCCGAAGCTCGGCCGCGCCAGGATTTCTGCGCCCGCGCGTGGGCGGATCGATACGGGCCAATGTCATGAATTTCTCGAAATTTTTCATCGATCGTCCGATCTTCGCCGGCGTGCTGTCGGCGGTGATTTTTCTCGCCGGTCTGCTGTCGCTGCCGGTGCTGCCGATCTCCGAATATCCGGAGGTCGCGCCGCCGACCATCGTGGTCACCGCCAACTATCCGGGCGCGAATCCCAAGGTGATCGCCGAGACGGTGTCGACGCCGATCGAAGAGCAGATCAACGGCGTCGAGAACATGCTCTACATGAGCAGCCAGGCGACCACCGACGGCCGGATGACACTCAACGTCACGTTCCGGCTCGGCACCGATCCCGACAAGGCGCAGCAGCTGGTGCAGAACCGCGTGTCGCAGGCCGAGCCGCGGCTGCCGGCCGAAGTGCGCGCGCTCGGCATCACCACCATCAAGAGCTCGCCCGACCTCACCATGGTCGTGCATCTGATGTCGCCGAACGACCGCTACGACATGACTTACTTGCGCAACTACGCGGTGCTCAACGTCAAGGACCGGCTGGCGCGGATCGAGGGCGTCGGCCAGGTCCAGCTGTTCGGTTCGGGTGATTACTCGATGCGGATCTGGCTCGACCCGCAGAAGGTCGCCGAGCGCGGCCTGTCGCCGAGCGACGTGGTGCGCGAGATCCGCGCCCAGAACGTGCAGGCCGCGGCCGGGCAGGTCGGCAGTTCGCCGGGTGAGCCGGGGCTCGATCTGCAGCTGTCGATCAACGCCCAGGGCAGACTGCAGACCGAAGACGAATTCGGCGACATCATCGTCAAGAATGGCGACAACGGTGAGGTGGTGCGGCTGCGCGACGTCGCCCGCATCGAACTCGGCGCCGCTGACTATGCGCTTCGTTCGCTGCTCAACAACAAGTCCGCTGTCGCGGTGCCGATCTTCCAGTCGCCGGGCTCCAACGCCATCCAGATCTCCGACAACGTCCGCAAAACGATGAAGGAGCTGAAGGAGAACATGCCGGACGGCGTCTCCTACGACATCGTCTACGACCCGACGCAGTTCGTCCGCGCCTCGATCGAAGCGGTGATCCACACGCTGCTGGAAGCGATCGCGCTGGTGGTGCTGGTCGTGATCCTGTTCCTGCAGACGTGGCGGGCCTCGATCATTCCGCTGATCGCGGTGCCGGTGTCGGTGATCGGCACCTTCGCGGTGATGCATGTGTTCGGATTTTCGATCAACGCGCTGACGCTGTTCGGCCTGGTGCTGGCGATCGGCGTCGTGGTCGACGACGCCATCGTCGTGGTCGAGAACGTCGAGCGCAACATCGAGCGCGGGCTCAATCCGAAAGACGCCGCCTATCAGGCAATGCGCGAAGTCACCGGTCCGATCATCGCGATCGCGCTGGTGCTGGTCGCGGTGTTCGTGCCGCTCGCCTTCATTAGCGGCTTGACCGGTCAGTTCTACAAGCAGTTCGCGCTGACCGTTGCGATCTCGACCGTCATCTCCGCGTTCAACTCGCTGACGTTGTCGCCGGCGCTGGCTGCGCTGCTGCTGAAGGGCCACGACGCTCCGAAGGATGCGCTGACGCGGTTCATGGACAAGACGCTCGGCTGGTTCTTCGTGCGCTTCAACCGCTTCTTCACGAAGAGCTCCGAGGCCTATGGCGGCGGCGTCAAGCGGGTGATCTCGCGCCGCGCGATCGGCATGGCCGTGTATCTCGTGCTGGTCGGCGTCACCGGCTGGCTGTTCCACGCCGTGCCGGGCGGCTTCGTGCCGGGCCAGGACAAGCAATATCTGGTCGGCTTCGCGCAGCTGCCAGACGGCGCCACGCTCGACCGCACCGAGGAGGTGATCCGCCGCATGGGCGAGATCGCCCAGAAGGAGCCGGGCGTCGAGAACTCGATCCAGTTTCCCGGCCTGTCGATCAACGGCTTCACCAACTCGTCGAACTCCGGCATCGTCTTCATCGGCCTGAAGGACTTCGAAGACCGCAAGGGCGCGGCGCTGAGCGGCAACGCCATTGCGATGGAGCTGAACAAGAAGTTCGCCGGCATCCAGGACGCCTTCATCGCGATGTTCCCGCCGCCGCCGGTCGCAGGCCTCGGCACCATCGGCGGCTTCAAGTTGCAGATCGAGGACCGCGCCGGCCTCGGCTACGAGGCGCTGAGCGACGCCACCAAGGCGTTCGTCGGCAAGGCCTCTCAGCAAAAGGAACTGGCCGGGCTGTTCACCAGCTATCAGATCAACGTGCCGCAGCTCTATGCCGACGTCGATCGCACCAAGGCGCGCCAGCTCAACGTGCCGGTGACGTCGATCTTCGACACCATGCAGATCTATCTCGGCTCGCTGTACGTCAACGACTTCAACCGCTTCGGCCGCACCTATTCGGTGCGGGTGCAGGCCGACGCCAAATATCGGGCGCGCGCCGACGACATCGGCCAACTCAAGGTGCGCTCCGACAGCAACGAGATGATCCCGCTGGCGACGCTGCTGCGCGTCAAGGAGAGCGCAGGGCCGGAGCGGGCGATGCGCTACAACGGCTTCCTCACCGCCGACGTCAGTGGCGGCGCCGCGCCTGGCTTCTCGACCGGGCAGGCGCAGGACGCGATCGAACGCGTCGCCAAGGAGACGTTGCCGAAGGGCGTGTCCTATGAATGGACCGAGCTGACCTATCAGGAGATCATCGCCGGCAATTCGTCGCTGATCGTGTTCCCGGTGGCGCTGCTGCTCGTCTTCCTGGTGCTGGCCGCGCAGTACGAGAGCCTGACGCTGCCGCTGTCGATCATCATGATCGTGCCGATGGGGCTGCTCGCGGCGATGTTCGGCGTCTGGATCAGCAAGGGCGACAACAACGTCTTCACCCAGATCGGCCTGATCGTTCTGGTCGGCCTGTCGGCGAAGAACGCCATCCTGATCGTCGAGTTCGCGCGCGAACTGGAATTCGCCGGGCGCAAGCCGATCCAGGCGGCGATCGAGGCGAGCCGGCTGCGGCTGCGGCCGATCCTGATGACGTCGATGGCGTTCATCATGGGCGTGGTGCCGCTGGTGACCTCGACCGGCGCCGGCTCGGAGATGCGCCACGCCATGGGCGTCGCGGTGTTCGCCGGCATGATCGGCGTCACCGCGTTCGGCATCTTCTTCACCCCGATGTTCTACGTGCTGCTTCGTGCGCTCGCCGGCAACCGGCCGCTGACCCAGCACGGGGAGGCGACTGTCGTCGATGCCCCGACACAGCCGCACGCATCGCACGCGCCCGAGCCCGAGCCTCGCTCGGAGCGCGTGCTGATGCCGCACGAGTAAAACAGAGGCCTGCGATCAGCTCATGATCAGCATCGGATGCTGATCGCAGCCTTGACCGGAATAATTCTCATCATTCGTCGCGCTGGCGATCGTCATTATAATGATTCCAGATCCCGCTGTGGGACAGCGGTTTCTCTCGATCTATTCTACCGCCCGACATCGTGCGCGATGATGTTCGGGAGGATACACGACCAATGACGCTGGGAGACCAGCCACATTGGGGATGTGTCCATGACCGTACCAACAAGACCAGCGGCGAGGCAGGCAGCTCTGCTCTGCACCGTCAGCCTGCTCGCCCTGACGACCGACCTTGCAGGCGGCGCAGCCGCGCAATCGAACCTGCCGGCGGTCACCGTCGAAGCTCCGCAGCCGCAACAGCGGGCGCGCAATGCATCTCCCCGACCCACGCGGGCCGCCGCACGAACCGCTCGGCCGACAAGGCCGATCGCGCAGGCTGCGCCGACGCCCTCGCTGTCGGTCAACGAACGACTCTACGCGGGCAGCCAGAGTTACGTCGCCGGGACGTCGAACTCGGCGTCCAAGACGGACACGCCGCTGATCGATACGCCGCGCTCGGTCAGCGTGATCGATCGCAAGGAGCTCGACGATCGCGGCGTCACCAGCATTCCCGAAGCGGTGCGCTACTCGGCCGGCGTCACCACCGGCGGCTTCGGCTACGATCCGCGCTTCGATCAGATCTACATCCGCGGCTTCGCCACCACCACGCTCGGCGACTTTCGCGACGGGCTCAAGCAATATCCGGCGGGCTTCTCCACCTTCCGCACCGAGCCCTATCAGCTCGGCAGCGTCGAGATCATCAAGGGACCGGCCGCGGTGTTGTACGGCCAGTCGGTGCCGGGCGGCCTGGTCGATCGCCGCTCGAAATTCCCCGTCGACAACCAGGTCAACGAGATCGCCGTTCAGGCCGGCACCTTCGACAGATTCCAGACCGCGTTCGACATCGGTGGTGCAGCCAATCCAGACAAGTCGCTGCTGTATCGGTTGGTCGGCGTCGCCCGGTCGGGCAACACCAACTTCGATGTTGCCGATCAGCGGCTGTTGCTCGCGCCGTCGATCACCTGGCGTCCGACCGTGGACACCACGATCACCGCCTATGCGCTGGGGCAGAAGGACGAGACCGACGCCAGCGTTGCCGCGATCAATCGCGGCGGCAAATTGCTCACCGTCAACGGTCAGTATCTGCGCTCGAGCGATCCGTCCTACGACTATCTCAAGCTGACCCAGGCTCAGGTCGGCTATAAGATCGAGCATCGCTTCGACGAGGTGTTCACCTTCCGCCAGCACACCCGGTTCGGATCGCTGCACACCGAATCGCGCTATCTCAGCGGCAGCTTCGCCAACGCGACGACCCCAATCTACAACCGGTCGGCCGTCGCGGTCGGTGACGATCAGACCAGCTGGCAGACCGACAACGCACTGCAGGCCGATTTCGTCACCGGCCCGATCACTCACAAGGTGCTGACCGGCGTCAATTACGACCAAAACGTCTGGGACTTCAAGCTCGGCTCCAGCGCGGTGTTGCCGGCCTATGCGCTCGACATCCGAAATCCTACTTACGGCATTGCCGGCGTCACGCCCGCTTACAGCTCGGGCTCGCGCGCCAACCAGCAGCAGGTCGGGGTCTACGTCCAGGACCAGATGCAGATGGGCGGCTGGCACCTGTCGCTCGCGGGCCGGCACGATTGGGCCGATCAGACGCGGATCAACACCTATACCAACGCGGTGACGGGTCAGCGCAATGATGCCGCGTTCTCCTACAGCGCCGGCCTGCTGTATCATTTCGACAACGGCGTCGCGCCCTATGTCAGCTATGCGACGTCGTTCCAGCCGACGACCTCGATGGCGATCGACGGCAGCGTGCTGGCGCCGTCGGAGGGTGAACAGTTTGAAGCCGGCGTGAAATATCAGCCGCGCGCGGACGTGCTGCTGACGGCGTCGGCTTACGATCTCACCGAAAAGAATGCCGCCAAGCTCGCCGGCTATGTCAACGGCATCGCATATTATGCGTCCGTCGGAGAGATTCACGTGCGAGGGCTCGAGATCGAGGCCCGTGCCCGGCTGACGCCGGAACTGGAAACGGTGACGGCCTACACTTACGCGGATGCCGAGATCACCAAGACCACCATCGCCACCGAACTGGGCAAGGTGCCGGCCGTCACGCCGCGGCACACCGCGTCGAGCTGGCTGAACTATAGTTTCCTCAACGGTGCGCTGGATGGTCTGGGGATGGGAGCAGGGGTCCGCTACATCGACGCGACCTGGACGTCGAACGCCAACACCTCGCGCAACAGCGGCTACACGCTGGTCGATCTGGCACTGCGCTACGATCTTGAAAAGCTGTCACGGCAGTTCGCGGGCTTCCAGGCTTCGGTGAACGCCAACAATGTCGCCGACGAGCAGATCGCGGTGTGCAACGCCGGCTTTTGCTACCTCAGCCAAGGCCGAACAGTGATCGGGACGCTACGCTACCGGTGGTAGCATAACGACCTTCGTTCGCTTCATTTGGCACGCCTGACACCGCGCACCCAAGATGCGGGCCGCACGACGGACTGGCAAGCAGGACCACAAAAAGGCGTGGCGGCAAGCCCGCCGCGCTTCCTCACTTGCGAAACGCGAACGCGCCCGTCTTGACCATTTGGTCGGCACGCTGCTTGCCGATTGCTCCATCGTGCGACCAAGAAAGGAGCAGCGATGCGCGAGACGCTCAGACTGGCGATCGTGACCTGTCCTCACGGCTTCGCCGAGCCTTAGAGAGATTCCAGTGGAGTTGATAGTGCTGTGCCGACGACGCTTGCCGAAGCTGCGACCGTATGGACTAAGCGCCGGCAATAGCGAACGATCTAAACGTTGTCGGTGGCGATTGCCTCGTAGCTGATAGCAGCGCAGCGGGAGTCGCGATCGTCAGACTTTGAGATGTTCTAACAGCCCTGACGATGAAACTCCACCGCCGATGCGCTAGGCGAGATCCGTCATGTAGCGGGGGCTCAAGAATGACAAGAACACTTCACCTCACCAGCGGCGCCGGTTTTCTCGCGGCGATCTCGCTGCATCTCCTCTCCAGCATCGCGCTCGCGCAGACCGGCTTGCCAGCGGTCACCGTCGAGGCACCGCGCACCGAGCGCGCGCGGCCAGCGCGGCCCGCCGCCAGCAACCGCGCAGGCACCACCCGCCGCGTCGTGGCACGTCGCAACACGCAACCGCCGGCCGCCGTCGCGCCAGTGCCGTATGTGACGCCGTCCACCGGCACGCTCGGCGCGCTGCCGGCGAGCTATGCGGGCGGGCAGGTGGCGAGCGGCGGCCAGGTTGGCTTACTCGGCAATCGCGGCATCCTCGACACGCCGTTCAGCCAGACCAGCTACACGGCGCAGCTGATGCAGGATCAGCAGGCGCGCACCATCCGAGACGTCATCGCCAACGATCCGTCGGTCCGCGCTGTCACCTCGGCGGGCGGCGGCCAGGACGGCTATTTCATCCGTGGCTTCTATTACGACGTCGGCGATCTGGCGCTGAACGGCCTATACGGCATGGCGCCGTTCTGGAGCGTGGGCGCGAACTTCGTCGAGCGCGTCGAGATCCTCAAGGGCCCGACCGCGCTGCTCAACGGCATCTCGCCGCTCGGCGCGGTCGGCGGCAGCATTAATCTCGTCACCAAGAAGGCGCCGGATTACGACATCACCCAGCTCACCGCGACCTACGTGTCACGCTCGCAGTTCGGCCTGCAGGCCGACGTGGCGCGGCGCTATGGCGAGCACAAGGAGTGGGGCGTCCGCTTCAACGGCAGCTACAGCGATGGCAAGACGCCGTTCGACCGCCAGACCAGTGAGTTCGGCAACGCCGTGCTCGGCCTCGATTATCGCGGCGAGAACGTCCGCGTCTCGGCCGACGTCGGCTACCAGGCCAACAACCTGACGCCGCCGATCCGGTTCTTCAGCTTCCAGCCGAACGTCGTGCCGTTGCCGCCTGCGCCGTCCGCGAGTTCCAACGCCATTCCGGACTGGGCGTATTGGAAGCCGAAGGACACGTTCGCGACGGTGCGCGCCGAAGTCGACGTCACCCCGGGGCTGACGGTGTACGGCGCCGCCGGCTATCACCAGGCCAAGATCGACTTCAAATTCCTGTCGCCGACCATCATCAACCAGGCCGGCGACTACGGCTCGCGACCGTTCGGCGGCGAGCAGACCTTTACGGCCAAGACCGGCGAGGTCGGGTTGCGCGGCGAGGTCGATACCGGACCGGTCAACCACAAATTCGTGGTCAATTACGGCGCGTTCGATCGGCCCAACGAGAATTCCTATCAGGCCGCAGCCGGCCTCGTCGGCTCGAACATCTACAACTACACGCCGATCCCCGAGCCGGCGTTTCCAGTTCCGATCCGCAATACGGTCGGCCTGAACCAGTGGAGCGTCGGCGCCGCGGATACGATGTCGATCCTCAATGGCGGCGTGCAGGCCGTGGTCGGCGTCCGGCGTCAGCATGTCAGCAACAGTTCGACCGACCTGCTCACCGGCGTCACCACCGGGCAGGACGGCGCCGCGTGGAGTCCGGCCTATGCGCTGTTGCTCCGTCCGCTGTCCAACGTGACGCTGTACGCCAACTACATCGAGGGGCTGCAGCCTGGCACGACGGTGGGCGCTGGCTTCATCAATTCGGGCCAGGTCTTTGCGCCGTTTCAGACCAAGCAGGTGGAAACCGGCGTGAAGGTCGACTTCGGAAGGATCAGCGTCACCGGCAGTCTGTTCGAAATCAAGCAGCCGAGTGCGATCACCACAGCATCCAACGGGTTGTTGAGCCTGTCGGTCGACGGAGAGCAGCGCAATCGCGGCGCCGAACTCAACGTGTTCGGCGAATTGACGCCGGGGCTGCGGCTGCTCGGCGGCGCGGCCTTCATCGATGGCGTGCTGGAGAAAACCGACCGCGGACTGAACGATGGAAACCGTGCGCCCGGCGTAGCGCAGGTCAACGTCAATCTCGGCGCCGAAGTCGACATGCCCGGTGTGAACGGGCTGACGCTGACGGGCCGGGTGGTGCACACCGGCTGGACCTACGCCAATGCCGCCAACACGCAGGTGCTGCCGGCGTGGACACGGTTCGACCTCGGCGCCCGCTACACCTTCCTGTCGCCGTGGAACGGCAAGCCGATCGTGCTGCGGGCCGCGGTCGAGAACGTCGAGAACGTCGCCTACTACGCGTCGTCCTATAGCGGCAGCGCGATCGGCCTCGGCGCGCCGCGCACCTATCTGGTGTCGACGACGTTCAACTTCTGACCATTCCGGGCACGAGCCGCTGACATCGCGTCAGCGGCTCGTGCTGCTGGACTGACTGCGGCACGGTGCCGCTGGAACGGCAGCAGCAGGGGGGTTAAGATACCGTCAGCCTGATGGACCGTTGCCTGTGTCCCTGGGTGTTTCACCAGTCGGCGCAG
Source organism: Rhodopseudomonas palustris (assembly GCF_003591005.1). GTDB lineage: Bacteria > Pseudomonadota > Alphaproteobacteria > Rhizobiales > Xanthobacteraceae > Rhodopseudomonas > Rhodopseudomonas palustris_K. The sequence continues at coordinate 85,305 of NZ_QYYD01000020.1, read as the reverse complement.
CGTGGCTTTTCGGTTTCATCGAAATGTCATAGGATTCGTCATCGCGTTCGCACCGTCAGGAGATTGCAATCGATGCGCTTGCGTGTGCGAAAAGCCGCCCATCTGCTGGAACGTTTTGGTCTGGCGATGGCGGGCGCCGCCTGTGGACTGTTCGTCGGCGCCCATGTCGGCACCAGCATCGGGGCGCTGACGACGATTGCATTCCTGCTGGCGATGATGGCGGTTGGATGCGTGGGATTTTATCTCGGCATCGATATTCCGCCGCTGCCTTTCCACGCCGGCGAGACCGATGCCGAGCACGAGGTCCGCGGAGGCATCGATGCGGCGGAGTTTCTCAGCGCGGTCGGAACGTTCTGCGCGACGCTGGCCGCGTTCGCCTCGGTCACATTGGTGGTGCTGCATCTGTCGCCGCATCTCGTCTGGACCAGCATGATCCTCGCCGGCTGGCTGATCGGCGTGTCGATGCAGATCGTCGCCGGCGCGATCGGCCGAGCGCGGCGTTGAGCCGAAGGCTTTCCCTCTACAGCGTTTTCGAGCGAAGTGGATTCCGGTTCGCGTGAAGAAAACGTCAGGATGAGGATTCAGCGTCTCGGAAATGGCCGATCGTTTCAATCATCGATTGAAGCGCCCTCGACGCCTGACAACGAACCGCCCTCGCGAGGAGGGCGGCTGTCAGAGCCTTGGCCGGGGAGTGTCCGCTCGGTGGCTGCGGACTGTGGCGTTGGCTATCTCTTCGATCAGCGCTTGCCGAGGAAGCCGGTGACCGCGGCTGGCAGCGGAATTTTGGCGACCAGTTGCGGCGCGAATACCACGGCGGCGATCGCCAGCGCGATCAGCACCGGCAGAAGTTCAAGTTCGCTCACCTGCGCCACCAGCCAGATCGCAACGAACAGCGCCGCAAGTTCGGCGGCCAGATACAGCAACACGGTGGTGAGCCCCGGACGCGTCAGCTTGGCGACCGGCGGCACCGTGAAGGCGATCACCAGGGCCACGACCAGCAGCGCGATCAGCAGCAGGAACAGGAAGGCCGCGGTCTGAAAGGTGGCTGCCAGCATCGTCACGCTCCTCGAACACCGATGAAGGCGCAAGACTAGGCCGATTCCGCGGAACGCGGAAGCAGCGGCGATGTCAGGATCGCGCCTGACGACGAACGGCCGGCCGGGCACGATTGCAGGTCGCCGGCGATGGACTTCCCCACGAAGCGCCCTCTATGCTGCGTTACCGCAGCCGCGGCTCGAACCGCGGCGCGCTGAGACAAGGGATGGGGGGCGCCGTATGAGGGACTTTGCCGGCAGGATTGCCGTGATCACCGGCGGCGGCACCGGGATGGGTCGCGAACTCGCCCGGCAGCTCGCTGCCGAGGGCTGCCACGTCGCGCTGTGCGACGTTTCGGCCGAGGCGATGGCCGAGACCAGGGCACTGTGCGAAGCCGACGGACTGCCGCAGGGGCTCCGTGTCACGACCCACCTCGCCGATGTTGCGGTCGAAGATCAGTTGTCGCGCTTTCGCGACGAGGTCGCAGAGCAACACCGCACCGATCATATCCATTTGCTGTTCAACAACGCCGGCATCGGCGGTGGCGGCAGCATGATCACCAACAGCCGCGAGCAATGGGAGCGCACCTTCAACATCTGCTGGGGCGGGGTGTATCTCGGCACGCGGATTTTCCTGCCCATGCTGATCGCCGCCGACGAAGGCCACATCGTCAACACCTCGAGCGTCAACGGCTTCTGGGCCTCGATCGGCCCCACCACGCCGCACACCGCCTACAGCGCCGCGAAGTTTGCCGTGAAGGGATTCTCCGAAGCGCTGATGGCCGACCTGCGGCTGAATGCGCCCCACATCAAATGCTCGGTGGTGATGCCCGGCCATATCGGCACCTCGATCGTCGCGAATTCGCGCAGGATCCAGATCGCCGATGCCGGCGAGGAGCTGTGTGCCGAGGAGATCGCGGCGGCGCGCACACGGATGCGCGCTGGCGGCATTGCCGAAGCCGAGCTGACCGATGACGATATTCGCGCGATGGCGCGAGAACGTGCGCGCAGTTTTCGCGAAGACGCGCCCACCACCGCCGCCACGGCGGCGCGGATCATTCTGGATGGAGTGCGGGCGGAGCGCTGGCGCATTCTGGTCGGCGACGACGCGCATCTGCTCGACCAGCGCGTGCGAGCGGCACCGGAGAGCGCCTACGAGCTCGATTTCTACCAGAGCTTTGCCGCCGAAGTCGGCTGGAAGCTGGGTTAGATTTTAGGCCGTCGGACCGCTCGTAAAGGCCACATAAAGATCCATTCATCTTCCACGATTTTCGGCCAAGTAAGCGCGCGAGGTGATACTCAAGCTTCACATCTTCCAATATAGCCGGCGCAGAAACACGGCGAATGTTCGAGGACTGCTCATGAGCGATGCCATCACCACCCAGCAGATCGAAGCCGCGCAGCGGCCGAGTTCGTTTCTGACGCTGTCGCTGGGCTCGATCGGGATCGTCTATGGCGACATCGGAACCAGCCCACTCTACGCGCTGAAAGAGAGCCTGACGGCGGCCTCTGCCGGCGGCGAACTGACACAAGCGATGATCCTCGGCGTGATGTCGCTGGTGCTGTGGACGCTGATCGTGATCGTGACGTTGAAATACGTGCTGCTGATCATGCGCGCCGACAACCACGGCGAGGGCGGCACGTTGACGCTGATGGCGCTGCTGCAGCATGTGATGCACCGCCGCTTCGCGGCGATCTCGCTGCTCGGCATGGCCGGCGCGGCGCTGTTTTACGGCGACGCTATCATCACTCCGGCGATCTCGGTGCTGTCCGCAGTCGAGGGTCTGAAGCTGGTGACTCCGGCCTTTGATCCGTACATCCTGCCGCTGGCGATGGCGATCCTGGTCGGGCTGTTCGTGGTGCAGTTCCGCGGCACAGCCGCTGTCGCCGCCTGGTTCGGCCCGATCATGCTGCTGTGGTTCGTCGTGATTGCAGTGGGCGGCATCGTCAATCTGGCCGGCGATCTCAGCGTGCTCAACGCGGTGAATCCGGTCTACGGCATCGACTTCCTGCTCCACCATGGCCGCGCCGGACTGATCGCGCTCGGCGCCGTGTTTCTCACCGTCACCGGCGCCGAAGCGCTTTACGCCGACATGGGCCATTTCGGCCGCAGGCCGATCCGGGTGGCGTGGTTCGTCGTGGTGTTTCCGGCGCTGGCGCTGTGCTACCTGGGCCAAGGCGCCATGCTGCTGCATCATCCGGAGCGGCTGGAGAATCCGTTCTTCTTCCTGTTCCCGGAATGGGCGCTGCTGCCGATGGTGGCCCTCGCCACCGCGGCGACGATCATCGCCAGCCAAGCGGTGATCTCCGGCGCCTATTCGCTGACACAGCAGGCGATCCAGCTCGGCCTGCTGCCGCGCATGGAAATTCGCCGCACCTCCGAGACCGAAAAGGGACAGATCTACATTCCGCGGGTCAACTGGCTGCTGCTGATCGCGGTGCTGTATCTGGTGTTCGCGTTCAAATCCTCCAGCGCGCTGGCGTCGGCCTACGGCATCGCGGTGACCGGCACGATGGTGATCACCAGTATCATGGCGTATTTCGTGATGCGGAAGTGCTGGGAGTGGTCGGCCGCGGCCGCCGCCACCATCATCGCGCCGTTCCTCGCGGTCGATCTGATCTTCCTGATGGCCAATATGTTGAAGATCTTCGAGGGCGGCTGGATTCCGCTGCTGATCGGCGGTGGCCTGATGGGCGTCATGATGACGTGGCGGCGCGGCAGCAGGATCGTGGCGCGCAAGACCGTTCGCGACGAGGTTGATCTTAACGACTTCATCGCCTCGATCTCCGGTTCATCGTCGATCAGCCGGGTGCGCGGCGTCGCGGTGTTCCTCACCGGCACGCCGAACTCGACGCCGACCTCCCTGATGCACAATCTCAAGCACAACAAGGTGCTGCACGAGAAGAACGTGATCCTGAGCGTGATCACCGAGGACGTGCCGCGGGTGCCGGAACACGAGCGTGCCAGCACGGAGATCGTCAACGACCGGTTCTCGCGGATGACGCTGCGGTTCGGCTACATGGAAAGCCCGAACGTGCCGAAAGGGATCGCCGGGTGCCCCGGCCGCGACTTCAAGTTCGACATCATGAACACGTCGTTCTTCCTGTCGCGCCGCGTCATCCGTCCGGCGACGCCGTCGGAGATGCCGCGCTGGCAGAGTCTGCTGTTTGCCAACATGGCGAAATGGGCCGACGATGCCAGCCTCTATTTCCGGATTCCGACCGGACGCGCGGTCGAAGTGGGGATGCAGATCAATGCCTGATGGGATGATGCCGGAGCCGGCGCAGTCGTTCGACTTCGCCGCGATGGTCGCCGATCTCAACGCGCTGCTGCGGCTGAAGACGACGGTGATCGGCATGAAGATGTTCGCGACTGCCGCCGAAATGGAAGCGATCCCGAAAGTCCGGCGGCCGAATGCGATCCATACCACCGACCAGATCGTCAGCATGGCGTCGCGTCTCGGCTGGACGGTCGGCATCACCGCCGCCGATCTGGTCGGCGCTCAGTGCCGCGCGGTGATCGGGCTGTCGCCTCAGGACGAGCAATGGCTGTCGGGGCAATCCTATGTCGGTGTCTGGCACGGCACGGCCGAGGACGCCGCCGCGCGCCAGCACGCGCTCGACGTGGTGCCGTTCGGCACCTATCAGGCGATGGCGGTGTCGCCGCTGGCGAGCGGCCGGCTCGATCCGCCAGACATCTGCCTGGTCTACGCGACGCCGGGGCAGATGATCATCCTGATCAACGGCCTGCAATATGTCGGCTACAAGAAGTTCGACTGGGGCGTGGTCGGCGAGACCGCCTGCGCTGACAGCTGGGGCAGGGCGCTCAAGACCGGCGAGCCGAGCCTGTCGCTGCCGTGCTTCGCCGAGCGCCGCTATGGCGGCGTGCCGGACGAGGAGATGCTGATGGCGCTCAAGCCGGCGCATCTCGCCAAGGCGATCGACGGCATGAAGCAGCTCGCCAAGAACGGCCTGCGCTACCCGATCGCGCCGTACGGCATTCAGGCCGATGTGCGGGCGGGGATGGGGGTGTCGTATGGGAAGACGTAGCTGAGCGTCGAGGCGCCAAGCCGCGTTGTACCACCTCTCCCCGTCATTCCGGGGCGCGCGAAGCGCGAACCCGGAATCCCGACGTTATTGGGCACGGTCTTTGTAACAATCTCGGGATTCCGGGTTCGCGAGCTACGCTCGCGCCCCGGAAAGACTCGTGGAGAGAGCGGTGGAAAAAGGGGACTCTAGTACGCGTTCTCGCCTTTCAGCAGCGCCCACGGCGTCTTCAGCAGGATGTAGAGGTCGAACAGCACCGACCAGTTCTCGATATAGTACAGGTCGAACTCGACGCGCTTCTGGATCTTTTCCTCGTTGTCGATCTCGCCGCGCCAGCCGTTGATCTGGGCCCAGCCGGTGATGCCGGGCTTGACGCGGTGGCGCGCGAAATAGCCGTCGACGGCTTCGTCGAACAGCCGGCTCTGCAGCTTCATCTGCACCGCGTGCGGGCGCGGGCCGACCAGCGACAGATTACCCTTGAACACCACATTGAACAGCTGCGGCAGTTCGTCGAGGCTGGTGCGGCGGATGAACTTGCCGACGCGGGTGACGCGCGGGTCGTTCTTGGTCACCACCTTCGAGGCGGTCGGGTCGGCCTGGTGGTGATACATCGAGCGGAACTTGAACACGTCGATGCGCTCATTATTGAAGCCGAACCGCTTCTGCCGGAACAGCACCGGGCCAGGACTATCGAGCTTCACCGCTAGGGCGACCAGCGCCATGATCGGCGCCACCGCGAGCAGGATCAGCCCGCCGACCACGCGGTCGAACAGCTGCTTCATCACCTGATCCCAGTCGGTGATCGGCGCTTCGAAAACGTCGAGGGTCGGGACGTTGCCGACATAGGAATAGGCGCGGGGACGGAAGCGGAGCTTATTGGTATGCGCCGACAGCCGGATGTCGACCGGCAGCACCCACAGCTTGTTGAGCATCTGCAGGATGCGGGTCTCGGCCGAGATCGGCAGAGCGAACAGCACTAAGTCAACCCGGGTGCGGCGGGCGAATTCGAGAATGTCGTCGATCTTGCCGAGCTTCGGACTGCCCGCACAAGTATCGAGCGAGCGCGAGTCGTTACGGTCGTCGAACACGCCGAGGACGCGGATATCGGAGTCGTCGTCCTGCTGCTCGTTCAGCGCGCGGATCAGCTTTTCGCCGTTCTCGTCGGCGCCGACGATGATGGTGCGGCGATCGAGCCGGCCTTGGCGCGCCCAATGCCGCACCAGATTGCGCAGGATCAGGCGTTCGACGACCAGCACGGCGAGGCCCAGAAGGAAGAACGACAATAGCCACACCCGCGAGACTTCACCGCCGAGCTTGGCGAAGAACGATGCGCCGATGAACAGCAGGAACACGAAGGTCCACGCCGATATCATCCGCGTCATCTGCTTCAGCGAGCGGCGAAACACCTGGACTTCGTAGAGGTCCGCAGCCTGGAAGCTGATCAGCGTGGTGAGCGTCATCGCCAGGATCGCCGCGATGTACTCCCACTGCACGCCGTCACGCCGGGCGACGTAGCCGAGATACAGCGCAATGCCGACGCCGGCGATCAACACGAAATCGGCCAGCCGGACGAGACCGGTGATCACCACCGGCGAATACGCGCGCGGCACTTTCAGATTGGCGACGGCCAGTGCGGCGGGCGACAGACGCTTGCGTCGCTCCACCATCGGACGGTTCGGATCAGGAAGTGCCGCACTCACGGCGGCGGCTTCGATCATGGCGCGTGCGCTGATCGGTTCCACGTCGCAGGTCCATTGTCTTGGCGCGCGACGACGTCGCGCGCAGCCAGCCCCACGACGCGTTTAGTCCGAAAGTGGCAAGAAAACGTTAGCGCAATTGTGGACTCACCCGCGCTTGAAGGCGTCGCGGTAGCCGGCCAGCACACCCTCGACCATCGCCTTCTGCGAAAAGTGCAGGAATATCCGCTCGCGGAGCTGCCGGGCGCGTTCCTGCGCGGCAGGCAGATCGTCGAGCGCGGCGCGGATCGCGGCGGCCATGGCGGCCGGGTCGCTTGGCGCAAACAGCGCGCCGGTGTGGTCCGGGCCGAATATCTCCGGGATGCCGCCGACATTCGCGGCGACCATCGGCACACCGGCCGCCGCCGCCTCGATCACCACATAGGGCATGGAATCGCCGCGCGACGGCACCACCAGAACGCGGCCGCGGGCAAAGCCGTCGCGGGCCTTGACGTGGCCGCTGAAGCGGACCGCCTGATCGAGTCCGAGTCGGCTCACCTGCGCGCGCAGCGCCTCGGATTCTTCGCCGTCGCCGCCCAGCGTCAGGGTGACGGGGCGACCATCGGCGCGCAGCCGGGCAACCGCGTCGATCAGCAGATCGGCGCCCTTGATGCGACGAAATTCACCCACATAGGCGACATCGCTGGCGTTCGGCGCCAGCCGGATCGGGTCGAACTCGCCCGCGGTGACGCCGTTGAACACGCAGCGTACCAATCCTTCTGGCTGCCCGATCATCCGCTCGTACGTGCGGCGCGCGAACTCGCTTTCAAACAAAAACAGCTCGGTGCGATTCATCAGCAGCCGCTCCATCCAGCCATAGAGCTGGCCCTTCGCGGTCGAGACCGGGTAGTGCAGCGAGCCGCCATGCGGCGTGTAGACACGGATGGCGTGGGCGGGCCGCGGCACGATGCGCATGAACACGCCGGCCTTGGCGCCGTGGCCGTGCAGCACGTCGGGCCTCAGCTGCGCGATCAGCCGGGCGAACCGGCCCCAAATCCACAGATCGCTCGGCGACGGCTCGCGCCGGATCGGCATCCGGAAAACGCCGAGTTTCAGCCGCGGCGCGATCTCGGCCAGCGCCGCGGTGGCGCGCTCACCGCCGGTCAGGCTGTCGGTGATCAGCGCGATGTGATGACCACGATCCGCCTGGCCATTGGCCAGATCGAGGATATGGCGGATGATGCCGCCGACCGGCGCACGGACGGCATGGACGATGCGCAGCGGCTGCTCCGGGTCAGAAGCCATGTCAGAAGAGCCAGCCGCCGCTGGCCGGCTGCGCGCATGCACCGCGGCGCATCGGGCAGCCGCAAGCAGGCGCGCCGAGCAGGCGGACGGCAGCGGGGGTGAGGCAGGGCATCAGCACGGTCCAGAGAGAAATTGTCGATTCAGATTAAGGGCTTTCGTGGTTAACAATCAGTGAGCCGGTACAGGGTTGCGCTGCGATTTGCTAACGCAGGAACCGGATTTTAACGCCCCGGCAACCTTAATCGATTGTAATCGGGCGCCATAAGACTGGCTCGTCGCGTCGGGTAGGAGTGGAAGATGCGGTTCGCGTTTTGGCGTCGGACGAAGGACAAGGCGACGCAGAGTGGTGACATGCCGTCCGCCCGCACCGCTGCAGCGCCGTCGAGAGCCGAGCGCATCAAGGTGGCGGCGAAGGAACCGGTGTTCAACCGAGCCGTCGCGCAAGAGCTGATCATCAACCGAACCGCGCAGCAGGCTCAGGCCATCGTACCTCCAATCAATGGCGACATCGATCTGCGGCTGATCGGGCAGGCGCTGGCCCGCAAGAAGCACCTGATCATCGGTCCGACGCTGCTGGCGCTGGTGCTGTCGCTCGCGGTCGTCAACCTGATCACGCCGCGCTACAAGTCCGAGGCCCGCATCCTGATCGACGGGCGCGAGAACGTGTTCCTGCGGCCGAGCGGCGAACGCGACGAGCAACGCAACGTGGTCGATCCGGAGGCCGTCACCAGCCAGGTGCAGCTGTTGCTGTCGCGCGAACTCGCGCTCGACGTGATCAAGAAGAACAACCTGGCCGAACGGCCCGAATTCGATCCGGTGCTGCAGGGGATCAACCCGCTGAAAACGATGCTGGCGCTGTTCGGCATCGTCCGCGATCCGTTCTCGATGACCCCGGAAGAACGCGTGCTCGACGCTTACTACGAGCGGTTGACCGCCTACGCGGTCGACAAGTCCCGCGTCATCGTGGTCGAATTCCAGTCGCGCGATCCGGAGCTTGCCGCGCGCGTCGCCAATTCGATTGCCGACGGCTACCTGGTGTTGCAGCAGAATGCCCGCCAGACGCAGGCGCGGTCGGCGGGGCAGTGGCTGTCCGGCGAGATCGAATCGCTGCGCCAGAAGGTCGCCGAAGCCGAGTCCAAGGCCGAGGATTTTCGCTCGAAATCGAGCCTGTTCGTCGGCACCAACAACACCACCCTGTCGAATCAGCAGCTCGGTGAGCTCAACACGCAGCTCGGCAACGCACGTGCGCTGAAATCGGATGCCGAATCCAAGGCAAAACTGATCAAGGAGATGCTTCAGGGCGGCCGACCGATCGAAGCTTCCGAAGTGCTCAACTCGGATCTGATCCGCCGGCTGGCGGAGCAGCGTGTGATGCTGCGCGCGCAGCTCGCCGAGCAGTCGTCGACGTTGCTCGACAATCACCCGCGCATCAAGGAATTGCGCGCGCAGCTGAGCGACCTCGATCGTCAGCTCCGTGACGAAGCCATGAAGCTGTCGCGCTCATTCGAGAACGACGCCCGGATCGCCAGCGGCCGGGTCGACAGCCTGACCGCAAGCCTCGAACAACTGAAGAAACAGGCGTCCTCGACCAACGGCCAGGACGTCCAGCTGCGCGCGCTCGAGCGCGAGGCCAAGGCGCAGCGCGATCTGCTGGAATCCTATCTGGCCAAGTATCGCGAGGCGACCACCCGCGAAACCATCGACCAGGCGCCGGCCGATGGCCGCATCATCTCGCGGGCGATCGTGTCCAACACGCCGGCCTATCCGAAGAAGCTGCCGATCGTGCTGATCGCCACACTGGCGGCGCTGGTGCTGAGCGCCGGCAGCATCGCCACCGGCGAATTGCTGCGCATGACGCAGCCGCGCGCCGTGGCCACCAGTGCGCCGATCGAGCCGGTGCTTGCCACTGCGCCCGTGGCAGCTGCGGCTCCGGTGAGTGTGCCGGCTGCGCCGACGCTCACGCCCGAGCCTCCGCGCGTGAGCGTCGCGGAGCAAGCCGGCGCGGATGATCTCGATGCACTGGCGCGTCGGCTGCGTGCAGGCGGCGAGGCGGCCCGCAAGGTCACCGTGCTCGGCACCGGCGTCAGCGACCACGTCACCGCGACCGCATTGACGCTGGCGCGTCGACTGGCTCAGGACGCCAAGGTCGTGCTGATCGACCTGTCGGAATCCTCGGCGATGCTGAAGGCGGCGTCGGCCGACTCCGCAGCGCCGGGGCTGGCCGAACTGATGCAGGGCGACGCCTCGTTCGGCCAGGTCATCACCCGCGACCGCAGCAGCGGTCTGCACCTGGTCAGCGCCGGCCGGCCCGGCTTCGACCGCGCGCTACTGCAGTCGCCACGACTGATCGTGGCGCTGAACGCGCTGCTGCGCGTCTACGACCACGTGCTGCTCGATGCCGGCACCGCGGCGGATTTGCCGGCCGAATTGCTCACCGCACAGGCGCAGGCCGTGGTGGTGCCGGCCCCGACCATGCCGGCCGACGCCCGCGCCAGGATGGCCGAGCAACTGAAGGCCGTCGGCTTCTCCGAAGTCACCATGGTCGCCGCCGCCCCGCGCCCGGCCGATGTGGCCGAGGCGGGCGAGCACACGGTCGCGGCGTGAGCGCTGGTACGGTCCACTGATGAGTTCCGCCGTCATGGCCGGGCTTGTCCCGGCCATCCACGCCTTTGTGCTGGAGTTGGCGCAGACAGGCGTGGATGCCCGGCACAAGGCCGGGCATGACGAGGCGTGGTGGTGAGTTGTTAGTTTTCCGAGTCTTCCGCTGCAGTGGCCGGAGCGGGGGCCTTGCGTTGCAGGGCGCCGCGGAGGCGTTGCGCCATCTGCTTCAAGGCCGGGCTCTGCTTGACGGTTCGCTTGGCGCGCGCCAGGGCGGCCATCGCGGGGGCGGCGAGGCGGCCGCGGGAGGATAGCGCGACGTAGCTGTCGAAGATCGGCTCGAGATCCTTGCAGAACATCTTCTTGTAGTCGTCCGAGCCGATGCCGAGATCAATCCGGCGGTAGCCTTGATCGGCGTAGTGATCGATGATCGACCGCATCAGGATCAGGCCGGGACTGTAGCGCGCCGCGTCCGACAAGGTATAGGTGTTGAACATCATCGAGTAGCGATGACCGTCGGCGACGCCGGCGAACATCGCGATCATCTCGTCGTCGCTCTGCAGGGCGTGAATGTCGATGGCGCGGCCGCCACCGGGCAGCGCGGCATGGCAGGCCTGCCGGACGAAATCCTCGACGCCGGGTTCTGCGAAAACGTTGGGCAGCTTCTGCGCGGCCATGCGGATCGGCTTGATCCGGAAGAACGCGTCGAGCACGCCATCGATGTCGGCGTCGGTCGTCGCCTGGGCGTAGCGATAGCCGGGCAGTGCCTGCAGCTTCTTTTCCTTGGTTTTGAGGCGGCGGCGAAACGAGTTGCTGATCCGGTTAGCCGCCGGCGCGCCGGCTTCGAGCCGCAGCACAGGGCAGTCATTGACCGAAGGCTGATGCGGCAGCAGCGCCAGCGGATTGGCGAGATCGCGCCAGTGCAGCGGCTGCTGACACAGGGCCAGCACATCGGCGCCGCCTGGAACGGCACGCAGGCCCGCGATCAGCGCTTCGACATCGCGGGCATCGGCCATCGATGCGACGTCGCGGCGCCACAGCGGCATGTTGAAGGTCGGATACTTGCCGCCGAGAAAGCTGGCGACGCGGACGCCGAAGCGGCGCTGCAGTCCGAGCGGCATCAGCAGCATCGGACGGCGGTCGGCGTCACTCGCCACCACGATGAACGGCTCGATGCCTTCGGCCGAGCCGATATGTTGCTGCCAGGCGGCGAGCAAATCGAACCGTTGATATGGTGTTGAAACCTGATCCGGCTGCTCGAGCGCGCGCCAGATCGGCTCAGCCACCGCCAAGTCGCGGAGCACATCGACCCTCGCAATCCGGCCGGGCTGCACGGTCGGGGCGGCCTCGTTTGCGGATCGGCCTTTGCTCAGCACGGCCGTCGTCGCCATCCGGACAATTCCTGAGGTTAACGTTTTCTAACTTTCGCAGCCGCCGGACCTTTACAAATAAACATCAACAAACAGTAATGCGCCATGATGAAACGGGGCAGGAGGCGCCGTCACGCGGAGGCGGATCTTGTCAGCGAGTGGGTGGTTTGCGTCGACAGGATTGGAACTCGCCTATTTCAGTGGATTTGCGCGCTTCGCAGAAACCCGCGGTCGCGGCCGGGGCGCAATCCTGCGGTTCGACCGGGTGCGGCCGACCCGAAAGGACAAGTTTCAGCCGCTGCGCAGCCGTGAGATCACGCCGCAATTTCTCGACCGTCTACTGCGCTCGCTGCGCCGGTGGAACTGCGATGTGATTTCGCCAGACGAGGTGCTGGACCGCATTGCCTCTCCTGACGGAACGGGGCGGTTCGTCTGTCTGACCTTCGATGGCGGCTCGCGTGACCTGATAACTTACGGCCATCCGATTCTGGCGCGGCACAAGGCGTCGTTCGCGGTGTATGTGCCGACCGCCTATCCGGACGGTCTCGGCGAGGCCTGGTGGGTCGCGCTCGAGCAAGTCATCGCAAACCACGATCGTATCGCGCTGGTGATCGACTACGCCGAACGCCATTTCGACACCGCCAGCACCGAGGACAAATATCGCGTGTTCCGATTCCTCGGGACCTGGCTGCGCGCCTTGCCGCCGCCGGATCTTGGCGCTGCGATCCATGATCTGTGCAAGCGCTACGGCGTCGACGTCGCCGGACTGACGCGCGAGGCGGTGATGACCTGGGAAGAACTGTCGCGGCTCGCGGCCGATCCCAAGGTCACAATCGGCAGCGCGACGGTGAACTATCCGCGGCTCGCCAATGTCGGCGATGCCGCCGCGCAGCGTGAGATCGCGATGAGCCGGGCCGTGCTGCACGCGGCGCTCGGCCACGAGGCCTCTCACTTCGCGTATCCCTACGGCGAGCGCGGCAGCTTCACCCGGCGCGACGAGCAGTTGGTGGCACAAGCCGGCTATGTCAGCGCCATGACGTCGATCCCGGGGATGATCGGTCCGGGCGCAGCGCCGCTGATGCTGCCGCGGATCGCCTGGGACGGAAGGCGTCGGTCACTGCGCGGGTTGCGCGTGCTGTTGTCGGGAGTGATGTCGGGCACCGCGGCCCAGCTCGCCCGGCGCTACTGAGGATCCGGGCGCGACATCCAGGTGACGACCGGCATCGCCGGCAGCACCCAGCCGAGGCCGGCAACCACGTAATAGATCGCTTGCAGCCATTTGGAGTCGGCGATCACTGGCGCCTGCGCAATCGCCATTGCGGTGAGCGACCACACGATTGCGATCACCAGCAGCACGATGGTTCCGATCAGTTTGCGGGTGCGGATATGCATGGGCGAAAGCAGGTCCAAAGTCTCTCGCGCTTGGGTCACACGCGCTTGATGCGGCCTCGCGGCGCTTTGCGCGCGATGGCAGCCGGACTATAAGGGGCGCCGAAATCCGATCAAGGTATGCTTTATGACCGCAACCGCGGCACCTCGTCCACCTGGTATGCGCGCCGTCCGAATCTGGCTGACGCTGGTGGCGATGCTGATCGCCGTGATGGTGCTGGTCGGCGGCGCGACGCGGCTGACCGAATCCGGGCTGTCGATCGTGGAGTGGAAGCCGATCACCGGCACGCTGCCGCCACTCACCGACGCGCAATGGCACGCCGCGTTCGACGGCTACAAGCAGATCCCGCAATATCGCGAACTCAATGCCGGCATGACGCTGCACGAGTTCAAGACCATCTTCTGGTGGGAATGGAGCCACCGGGTGCTCGGCCGCGTCATCGGAATTGCCTATCTGCTGCCGTTTCTGTGGTTTCTGTGGCGCGGCGCGATCGCGCCGGAGTGGAAGCGGGCGCTGTGGGGAATTTTCGCGCTCGGCGCGGTGCAGGGCGCAATCGGCTGGTGGATGGTGGCCTCCGGGTTGTCGCAGCGCACCGAAGTGTCCCAGGTGCGGCTCGCGATCCATTTGACGTTGGCGCTGATCATCTTCGCGTCGATCGTCTGGACGCTGCGCCGGCTGTCGCACCGGCCGCCTGTGCCGGCGCCGGGGCGGTTGAAGATCACCGCGATCGCGCTGCTGGCGATGACATTCGTCCAGCTGTTTCTCGGCGCGCTGGTCGCGGGGCTGCGGGCAGGGCGATCGTACAACACCTGGCCGCTGATCGACGGCGCGCTGATCCCTTCGGCGGACCGGCTGTGGTTCGAGACGCCGTGGTGGAAAAACCTGTTCGACAATCATCTCACGGTGCAGTTCGATCACCGGATGATGGCCTATGCGCTCTGGGCGCTGGCAGCGTGGCACGCGATCGACGCGCTGCGGGCGAGGGCGGGACGCGCGGCCTCCGGCGCGCTATGGCTGTTCGCTGCGCTGTCACTGCAGGCGCTGCTCGGCGTCCTGACGCTGCTGCACGACGTGCCGATCGATCTGGCGCTGTCGCATCAGGCCATGGGCATCGTAGTGCTGACGCTGGCGGTGTTGCAGGTCGAGCGACTGACGGCACCCGAGATCGTGACCGCGAGGGGCAGTTCGGCCACCTTGGCCAAGCAGGTCGGCTAAGTGGTCTTCCTGCGGTCGAGATAAGCCGCCACGATCGGCGACAGGAAAGCCGCCGGCCAGACGAATTTCGGCCAGTGCGGATCGATCAGGCCTGCCACCATCGCCGCCATGAACACCACCAGCGGCACCAGCGGCGTCGGCAGGCGCAGCCAGTCCCGCTTGGGCGCGACCGCCATCGCCCACAGCGTGAAGTTGAACGTCGCGATCAGCAACAGGTTGCCCCCGTACAGCACGATCACCGTCGAGGAATCGTAGTTGTTGCCGTACAGGCCGCACGTCACCGGCAGCAGGATGATCGACAGCAGGAAGAACAGATTGACGATCACTCCCGGACGACTGACGTGGGTGGCGTAAGCCAGCCGCTGCTGATGGCTGTACCAGAACATGCCGGCAACGATGAAACTGAGCAGCAGCGTGGCGATGAAGGCGCCGTAGGCGTGCCAGATCTCGCGCCATTGCGGATCGCCGCCAGCGAATTTCTCACGCGGCGCCTGGTAGGCGAGCAGCGTCATCGCCACACCGAACACGGTGTTGCTCAGCGCTTCCAGCCGCCGCACTTCGAAATGTCCGCTGCTCATCGCCGCCCCCCTCGACGACGCCTCAGTGAGCCCGGCGATCAGCCGCCGAGCGCCTCGTCGAGGTCGGCGATCAGGTCTTCCTTGTCTTCGATGCCGATCGAGACACGGACCATGTCGGGCGCGGCGCCGGCCGCCGTCTTCTGCGCGTCATCGAGCTGGCTGTGGGTGGTGGAGGCAGGATGGATGATCAGCGAGCGGGTGTCGCCGACATTGGCCAGATGCGAGAACAGCTTGACGTTGGAGACCAGATCGACGCCGGCCTGATAGCCGCCCTTGAGGCTGAAGGTGAACACCGCGCCGGCGCCTTTCGGCGCATATTTGCGGGCAAGCGCGTTGTACTTGCTCGAGGCCAACCCCGAGTAGTTCACCGCCGACACCGCCTTGTGGGTCGACAGGAATTCGGCAATCGCCTTGGCGTTCTCGCAATGCTTCTGCATCCGCAGCGGCAGCGTTTCGATGCCGGTCATCAGCAGGAAGGCGTTGAACGGCGACAGCGCCGGGCCGAGGTCGCGCAGGCCAAGCACGCGGCAGGCGATCGCGAAGGCGAAGTTGCCGAACGTCTCCTGGATCTTCAGGCCATGATATTCGGGGCGCGGCTCGCTCAGCATCGGATATTTGCCGTCCTTCGACCAGTCGAAGGTGCCGGCGTCGACGATGATGCCGCCGAGCGAATTGCCGTGACCGCCGAGAAACTTGGTCAGCGAATGCACCACGATATCGGCGCCGTGGTCGATCGGGCGGATCAGGTAGGGCGTCGCCAGCGTATTGTCGACGATCAACGGCACGTGGGCATTGCGCGCCACCTCGGCGATCGCCTCGATGTCGGTAATGCTGCCGGCCGGGTTGGCGATCGACTCGATAAAGATCGCCTTGGTCTTCGGGCTGACCGCGCGCTGGAAGCTCGGCAGATCGTCCGGATCGGCCCACACCACGTTCCAGCCAAAGCTCTTGAAGGCGTGGGTGAACTGATTGATCGACCCGCCATACAGTTTTCGCGCGGCGATGAATTCGTCGCCGGGCTGCAGCAGTTGCTGCAAGGCGACCAACTGGGCGGCGTGGCCGGATGCGGTCGCGAGCGCCGCGGTGCCGCCTTCGAGCGCGGCGACACGCTCTTCGAGCACCGAGGTCGTCGGGTTGGTGATGCGGGTGTAGATGTTGCCGAAGGCCTGCAGCCCGAACAGCGAGGCGGCGTGGTCGGCGTCGTTGAAGACGAAGGAGGTGGTCTGATAGATCGGCGTCGCCCGCGCCCCGGTGGTGGGATCAGGCTGCGCGCCCGCGTGAATCGCGAGCGTGGCAAATCCCGGGCTGCGTTCGGTCATGGTCGATCCCTCCATCGGTGGACTGCTGGCTTGCCGCTATCTGAGCGCAACCCGGCGCAAGGTCAAGCAAACTGGGCGGCCGGCAGGGCGGCCCGCGATCAACTGCCTTCGCCGCGCTCGCGGACGGCTCGATCGGACGCGGCAGTATCCGCACCGGCGACGCTGGCACGATCGAGCGACAGCCGCATGCCCTTGACGGGGGCGGGCGCGCGCTTCGAGCTCAGCGTGCGCGAGTTGACGCCCATCCACGAGATCTCGGAGGTCAGCCGGCCGTATTCGATCTTCGGGCAGCGGTTCATCACCACCTGCAAACCCGCAGCTTCCGCCAGCGCCGCGGCTTCGTCGTTGCGAACGCCGAGCTGCATCCAGATCACTTTCGGCTTCGGCGTGAGCGCCAGCGCCTCCTCGACGATCGGCAGCACATGCGCCGAGCCGCGGAAGATGTCGACCATGTCGATCGGCCGATCGATGTCGCGCAGGCTGGCCACGAACGGCTTACCGAGCAGCGATTTGCCGACCTGGCCCGGGTTGATCGGGATCATGTCATAGCCACGCTCGGCCAAATACTTGAATGCGAAGTAACTCGGTCGCACATTCTGCGGCGACGCCCCGACCATCGCGATCGTCTTCACGCCGCTCAGGATCTCGCGGATGTAGTTGTCCGGGTAGCTGTCGTGGTTCATTTCAGTCTGCCGTCATTGCGAGGAGCGAAGCGACGAAGCAATCCAGCTTCCGGTGCGTGGCCCTGGATTGCTTCGCTTCGCTCGCAATGACGGGGCAAGATCAATGACGCTGATCAGCGGTCTTTCCACTCCGGCTCGCGCTTCTCCAGAAACGCACCGATGCCTTCTTCGGCGTCTTGCGCCATCATATTCTCGGTCATCACCTGCGCGGCGTATTGATAGGCGTCGGCGAGGCTGAGCTCAGCCTGCTTGTAGAACGCTTCCTTGCCGATCTTGATGGTGTGCGACGATTTGCGGGCGATGCGCTGCGCCAGCGCGATCGCGGCGTCGCGCTCGGTGCCGTGCGGTACCACGTTGTTGACCAGGCCGATTGCGCGCGCCTCGTCGGCTCGGACGGGCTCGCCGGTCAGCAACATGTGCATCGCCTGCTTGCGCGGCACGTTGCGCGAGAGCGCGACCATCGGCGTCGAACAGAACAGCCCGATATCGACACCCGGCGTGGCGAAGCTGGCCTGCTCGGAGGCGACCGCGAGATCGCAACTCGCAACCAGCTGGCAGCCGGCGGCCGTGGCAATGCCGTGCACGGCGGCGACGACCGGCTTCGGCAACAACACGATGGCCTGCATCATCGCGCTGCACGCCGTCATGATGCGGCTGAAGCTGGCGCGGCCGCGGTCGGCATCGTTGCGGTGCGCGGTCAGTTCTTTCAGGTCGTGGCCGGCGCAGAACGCCGGGCCGTTGGCGGCGATCACCACGGCGCGGACGCCGTCGTCACGCGCGATCAGATCGAGCGCGGCCTGCAGATCGGCGATCAGTTCGAGCGACAGGCTGTTGCGCGCAGCGGGACGATTCAGGGTCAGCACCGCGACACCGCCGTCGATCGTTTCGCGCAGCAGAATGGGCGACGAGTTGGTTGTCGCGATAACCGGCAGGGCTGTCATGAAATTATCCGAAGGGAAATCCAGCGCTGGGAACGAGCGTCACCTTATTGTAACAAACCCGTCGAAGCGAGAGCAGGGGGCGGAACGACATGACACATGCGAGAATGAGCGTAGCCGAACTCGAAGAATTTCTGCAGCGCGAGTTCCCGCAGGCGTTCAGTCACGGCGACATCTCGATCGAATCAGCGGACGGTCGCACGTCTCTGTTACGGCAGCGCTATAACGACCGGATGCTGCGGCCAGGCGGAACCGTATCGGGACCGACCCTGATGGCGCTGGCGGATTTCGCCATGTACGTGGTGCTGCTGTCGGCGATCGGCCCGGTGGCGCTCGCCGTCACCACCAATCTCAACATCAATTTCCTGCGCAAGGGCCAGCCCGGCCAAGACGTGGTCGCGGTGGCGCGGCTGCTCAAGCTCGGCAAGCGGCTTGCGGTCGGTGAGGTGTCGCTGCTGTCCGGCACGTCCCCCGATCCGATCGCCCATGTCACGTCGACCTATTCCATTCCAATGGCTTGATCTTTTCAGCGGTAATATAGCACCATATTTGTAAGCGACTGACATCGCTCACCTAATTGTGGCGCCGAGGGATTGACGCCACCGCGACGCTTATTTACAAGCGCGCAAGTCCGGCGTCCGCGCCGAATTTCCCCCTGTCATGGATTTAGTCTCATGAAGACGTTTTCGGCCAAGCCCGCCGAAGTCACGAAGAAGTGGGTCATTATTGATGCCACTGGCCTCGTGGTTGGCCGGCTCGCCACGCTGGTCGCGATGCGGCTGCGCGGCAAGCACCTCCCGACCTATACGCCGCATGTCGATTGCGGCGACAATGTCATCATCATCAACGCCGCCAAGGTGGTGCTGACCGGTCGCAAGCGCGACAACAAGGTCTACTACCACCACACCGGCTTCATCGGTGGCATCAAGGAGCGCACCGCGAAGGCGATCCTCGAAGGTCGTTTCCCGGAGCGCGTCGTCGAGAAGGCGATCGAGCGCATGATCCCGCGCGGCCCGCTCGGCCGTGTCCAGATGGGCAATCTGCGCGTCTACCCGGGCGCCGAGCACCCGCACGAAGCTCAGCAGCCGGAGAAGGTCGACATCGCCGCGATGAATCGCAAGAACATGAGGGCCGCATAAGATGTCCGAAACCATGCAGTCTCTCGATCAGCTCTCGTCGCTGAAGGTGTCGGCCCCCGACGCCCCGACCTACACCAAGAAGGTCGACAAGCAGGGCCGCGCCTACGCCACTGGCAAGCGCAAGGACGCGGTCGCCCGCGTCTGGATCAAGCCGGGCGCCGGCAAGGTCACGGTCAACTCGCGTGAGGTCGAAGTGTACTTCGCCCGCCCGGTGCTGCGCATGATGATCCAGCAGCCGCTGGTCGCCGCGGCCCGTGCCGGCCAGTACGACGTGATCTGCACCGTCGCCGGCGGCGGTCTGTCCGGCCAGGCCGGTGCGGTTCGCCACGGCATCTCCAAGGCGCTCACCAATTTCGAGCCGGAGCTGCGCGGCGTGCTGAAGAAGGGCGGCTTCCTGACCCGCGACAGCCGCGTCGTCGAGCGTAAGAAGTACGGCAAGGCCAAGGCCCGCCGCTCCTTCCAGTTCTCGAAGCGCTGATCTGGCTTTATCCGATTATGCGAAAAGGGCGTCCTTCGGGGCGCCCTTTTTATTTGTGCGCTCGGCGAGTCGCGCGGCCGCTGCAATTTGCATCAGATTTGCGGAAACAACGGCATCAAAAGCAACGCGTTGCGGACACGCGATTTCAATGCGCAGCGGTGAGATTGCGGGCGATACGGGGCACCTTGACGCTGCTGTCGCGTTGATGAGTTCTCGACTGGACTGGCCTGGAAATACCGCATCATGTTGCTTGATTTCTCGACGTTGTTCCTGGTTGCGACGCTGATCTGCACGCTCCTCGGAGGAATGCTTCTCTACTTTGGACGTCAGGAGAAAATCGCCGCGCTGAATTGGTGGGGGGTCGCGTATCTGCTGGGGGCCGCAGCGGTCGCGCAATGGCAGTTTCTCAGGCTGCTGCTGCCGGACGTCGTGGTGCTGTCGCTCGCCAGCATCGGCTTCATTGCCTGCGGCATGATGTGGAATGCCGCCCGGGTGTTCCACGGGCTGAAGCCGACCTGGCCGGGTCTGGTGATCGGCGCGGTGGCTTGGCTGACCACCGTGTTCAGCCTTCCGCCAGGATCGGAATCGCTGCGCGTCGCTATCGGTGCCAGCATTGTCGCGCTGTATGCGGCGCTGACCGCCGCGCAGCTGTTTGCCGAGCGTCGCAGCACGATGAAGCGGCAATGGGCTGCCATGCTGGTGCCGCTGCTGCACGGCGCGGTGCTGATGCTGCCGATCGTGCTGGACGAGCTGCTACCGGCGCCGAACAGCGACAGCAGCAACAACATTTGGGTGCTGATCTTCGCCATCGAACTCGTGCTGTATGCCGTCGGCACGGTGTTCGTGATCTTCATGCTGGTGTCGGAACGCGCGGTGCGGGCGCACAAGACCGCTGCATCGCAGGATCCGCTGACCGGGCTGTTCAATCGCCGCGGCTTCTCGGAAGCCACCGCGCGGATGATCGAGCGCGAGGGCGCTGCAGGGCGGCCGGTCACGGTGATGATTTTCGATCTCGACCACTTCAAATCGATCAACGACCGGTTCGGGCATCCGGCCGGCGACGAAGTCATCAAGCTGTTCGCTAGTATCGTGTCGGGCTCGCTGCGAATCTCGGATCTGTGCGGCCGGATCGGCGGCGAGGAATTCGCCGCGCTGCTGCCGTGCTCCATCGATGAAGCGATGACGGCGGCGGAGCGGGTGCGCGAAGCCTTCCAGAATTGCGGCATGGAGATCGACGGCACGCCGATCGCCACCACGGTCAGCATCGGGCTGGCCGGCGGACCGCCCCATGTCGAACTCGAGGTCCTGCTCGCAGCCGCCGACACCGCGCTATATCAGGCCAAGCGCGGCGGACGTAACCGCGTGGTGGCGGCGGTCGAGGAGCCACTGTCGCTGGAGCAGGGCCGCCGCCAAGCCGCACAGCGCCCCGAACCGCGCCAGCAGATCATCGTCCGCAACGCGATCAGCGTCGGGGCGTGAGGGCAGGCAGCAAGCCTTTCCGTCATTGCGAGGAGCGCAGCGACGAAGCAATCCAGCTCCTTGCACAAAGCTGGATTGCTTCGCTTCGCTCGCAATGACGGACCCGCTTCATTTGCGGCACGCTCTGCGATAAGGCTCGTGGCCTCACACACCGCGAGGGAGCGCTCATGATCACCGAAATCGCCCAGATCGACATCAAGCCGGGCAGCGAATCCGACTTCGAAGCCGCCGTGGCCAAGGCCGGCGCCGCGTTCGGCCGCTCCAAGGGGTTTCACGGCTTCGAACTGCACCGCTCGATCGAGAAGCCGCAGCGCTACCGGCTGATGGTGAAGTGGGAGACGTTGGAGAACCACACCGTGGACTTCCGCGGCTCGGAGAACTTCACCGAATGGCGCGGGCTGGTCAGCGATTACTTCGCGGCGCCGCCCGAGGTCGAGCACACCAACACGGTGGTCACGATTCCGGGCTAGGTGCCAGCACGATCGGCGGCGTGGCGGTGACCACGTCCTGACCGGGACCTTCGGCACGGAGGTGATTGATCACCACCTTGCCGATGGCCATCAGCGGCAGCGCCATCGCCAGCCCCCACAGGCCGAAGATGATGCCGAGCAGGATCTGCATCGCGAACAGTGTCGCGGGCGGGATGTCGATTGCCTGGCGCTGGATCAGCGGCGTCAGGATGTAGCTCTCCAGCGCGTGCACGCCGAGAAACAGCACGATGGCGCTGACCACGGCAAACCAGCCAGAGGCAATCGCCGCCAGTACGATGATCAGCCCACCGAGGATGGCGCCGACCGTCGGGATGAAGGCGAGCAGCCCGGCCTGGATGCCGAGGATGAAGGCACCGGGAATTCCGATCAATGTGAGCCCGGTCGCCGTCACCGCAAACACCGCCGTCATGGTGATCAGCTGCGCCAGCAGCCAGCGCTTCAGCATGTCGCCGGTATCGGTAACGATGGCGCTGGCCTGCGAGCGGTAGCGCAGCGGCGCGACCCGTTCGAGGCCGCGGCGATAGACGTCCGGCTGCGCCGCGAAGGCGAGACCGAGAAACAGCACGATGAAGAAGTTGCCGACCGCCCCGATGGTGCCGAGGATCAGTTTCAGCGTCTGGCTGACGATCGCGCCGCCGCCGGACGCGATCTCTCCGGCGCTCGGCAAATTACGCGGCTGCGGCGCTGGCTGCGGCTCGGCGGCGGTGCTGCCGGCACTGGCGGTGTTGGCGGCGTTGGTGACCGCACTAAGCTCCATGAAGCTGGTATCGACGCCTTGGCGCTCGAGGAAGTTTTTGACGTTGACGATCTGAGTCTTGATCGTGCCGGACAGCGCCGTCGCCTGCTGAGCGATGGTGCTGCCACCGAGCGCCGCAATGCCGACGAACACCGCCGCCAGCAGGATACACACCAGCGTCAGCCGTGCACCGTGCGGGCCTCCGACGACCTTTCCGAGCAGATCGGTCAGCGCGTTCAGAAAGACGCCGAACAGAATGCCGGCAAAGATCAGAAACAGCGTGCCGGCAAAATGCCACGACGCGTAGAGCAGGGCGCCGAACGCCACCGTACTGATGCCGCCGACGGCGATCGCCCATGCGAGGTCATTGCGGTTCTGCACGCGATCGAAAACGGGGATGGTCACGGACGATTCCTCTGACACGGTCAGCCGAGCATTCCGTCAAATGACGTGCGACGCAAGCGGAGCGGTGAACTCCGCCGCGCTGCCGACCAGAGCATCCGTTAACCATGAAGCGCGTCTCCCCATTTTCGCCTTGATCGCTCTGCGATATGGTCACGCTTCGCTGCCGTTGTGGGGTGGTGGCGATATCATGGCTCGCGCAGGTCCGAAACGGGCGGCTGACCATGATCATGATATTTGGGGATCTATGGGGATTCGCGAGCGAGAATCGTTGGGCCGCGCCGCACGTGTGGTGGCTGCGGCGGGGGCGTGCCTGGCTCTTGCCAATTGCGCCCAGAACGGCACGTTCAGCCGCGTCGATCCGAAATACGGGGTTTCCTCCAGCCCTCGCGTTGTCGGCCCCGGCGAGCCGGTGCCAAAAGGTGGCGGCACCTATCGAGTCGGAAAGCCCTATACGGTCGCTGGCCGTGTCTATGTCCCCCAGGAAGACCCCAGCTACCGCGCCGAAGGTTTGGCGTCCTGGTATGGCAACGACTTCCATGGCCGGCTGACGGCCAATGGCGAAGTGTTCGATATGGCCTCGCTATCGGCCGCGCATCCAACCTTGCCGATCCCGTCTTACGCGCGCGTCACCAATCTGAGCAATGGCCGGTCGTTGGTCGTCCGTATCAACGACCGCGGTCCGTACCATGGCAATCGGCTCATCGACGTTTCGAACAAGGCCGCCGAACTACTTGAATTCAAACATAAAGGCACGGCGCGCGTGCGGGTCGAATATGTCGGCCGCGCACCACTCGAAGGCTCCGACGACCGTCAATTGCTGGCGACGCTCCGGATGAACGAGCCGGCGCCTGCGCCATCGTCGGTGCGGATCGCTTCGGCCCGCGCCTTTGTACCTGACATGCAGGGCGGCGGCATCGCCAGCCGTGCGATCCGCGGCGACGTGCCGATGCCGGAGGGGCGCCCGTATTCCCTCGGCAACACCGCGGTCGACGTCGCCTCGGTCAGCGCCACCTCGGAAATTTCTGCCTCGCGCGCGCGCAGCAGCGGTCGACCGCTCGCCCGCAACATGCGCGCCGTGTCCTACGACCAGGACGGCAACTACGCGTCGGCCGAGCCAGCCCCCGTCGAAAGCGCCCCACGCGCCAAGGACGAGATCGGCAGCCTGCTGTCGGCCCGCGGCTTGTACTAAGCCTCGTCGACGACTCCGGTCGCGTCCGAGGCAACTCCTTAGACATTGTAGATCATTGCAGTTTTCGTCATGGCCGGGCTCGTCCCGGCCATCCACGCCTTTTCTTGCGTAGGCCGCAAGGCGTGGATGCCCGGGACGAGCCCGGGCATGACGGGGAGAGGATTGTGCTTCGTCGCGTCAGCCGCGTGTCGGAGAGCGCTCAGCTCACCTGCTCCAAGAATTCGATCAGCGCCGCGTTCACCTCGGCGGGCTTCTCCTGCTGGATCCAATGGCCGGCTCCGGGGATGATCAGCTTGTTCTTGAGATTGGGCAGTACCTTCTCCATCGCGGCGACGTGCTTGCCGTTCATCTTGTCGGAGATCACCGGGTCGGTGGCGCCGGCGATGAACAGCGCTGGCTGAAGAATCTGCGCGCCTTGCCAGGGCGCGGTGAGATCCCAGTTTCGATCGATATTGCGATACCAGTTCAGCCCGCCGCGGAAGCCGCTCTTCTTATATTGTTCAATGAAGTAGGCCAGCTCGGTCTCGTTCAGCCAAGGGGGCAGGGGCAGCGTCGCCGCGGAGCGGCCGATGAAGCCGCGGCCTTCCGGGACGAACAGCGACCGCGCCGGATCGGCAAACCCACCGCACAGCATACCGCGAATCGTCGCCGCCACATCGCGCTCGAACTCCGCCTCGGCGACGCCCGGCTTCTGAAAATACTGCCAATAGAAGTTCGAGATGCCGGCGGCCTGCAGCAGATCGAGCGGCCGGCCCTTTCCGCGCCATGGCGGCGGTACGCTGAGGCCGGCGACCGCGGTGAACAGATCGGGCCGGAACTGCGCCGCGTGCCAGGCGACCGGCGCGCCCCAATCGTGCCCGATAATGATGGCCTTGGTTTCGTTCATGGCGGCGACCAGCGCGACCATGTCGCCGACCAGATCGAAGATGCTGTAGGCCTCGATCGGCTGCGGCGCGCTGGAACGGCCGAAGCCGCGCATGTCGGGGGCGACGACGCGGAAGCCTGCTTCCGCGATCGCACCGATCTGGTGGCGCCACGAATACGACAGCTCCGGCCAGCCATGGCACAGCAGCACCAGCGGACCTTCGCCGCGCTCGCGCACGAACAGTTCGATGCCGTTGACCGCGACGGTCTTGGTCAATTCCATGTCGTTCCCGCCCTGAATTGATTGGAGTTTATCTGGAAGCGCAGCGGCGCTCACGATAGGATCGATGCTGCGTCACCACAAACGAAAACGGCCCGCGACATGCTGTCCGAACCTGCCGTGGCAACGCCCGCACCCTGGTCCGAAGCGCCACTTCCGGAAGTTGCTCGATGGCTTTGCTGACGTCGCCGATTCGTTTTCGCTCGCGCCCCGCCGCGCCGTGGCGCGCGCTGCTGGCCGGCGTGCTGGCGATGGCGATCGGCACCGGCCCGGTGCTGGCAGCCAATCAAAGCGTGCAGGGCGCCAAGAAGGAAGAGGTTGTCGGCGGCTACGACACCGACGTGCCGAGCGCGATCCTGCTCGACGCCGAGAGCGGCAGCGTGCTGTTCGAAAAGAACGCCGACGAGCTGAGGCCGCCGTCCAGCATGATGAAGCTGATGACGGTCGAGCTGGTGTTCAACCTGTTGACCAAGGGCGAGATCAAACTCAGCGACGAATACAAGATCAGCGAATATGCCTGGCGGCGCGGCGGCGCCCCTGCCGGCAACTCGACGATGTTCGCCGAGATCCACAGCAGGGTCGCGGTCGAGGATCTCCTGAAGGGCGCCATCATCCAGAGCGGCAATGACAGCTGTATCGCGCTTGCCGAAGGCATCGCCGGCACCGAGCAGGCTTTCGTCGAACGGATGAACAAGCGGGCGCGCGAGATCGGCCTGACGCAGTCGACTTTCGCCAACTCCAACGGCCTGCCGGACCCGGCCAACAGGATGACCGTGCGCGAGCTCGGCCGGCTCGCGCGCCACATTATTCTGACCTACCCGGACTACTACAAGCTGTTCGGCGAAAAGGAATTCACCTGGAACAAGATCCGCCAGACCAACCGCAATCCTCTGCTCAATCTGATGCCCGGCGCTGACGGCCTGAAGACCGGCTATACCAAGGACGGCGGCTATGGCCTGGTCGGCTCCGCGGTGCAGAGCGGTATGCGGCTGATCGTGGTGGTCAACGGTGTCGACGACATCGACGATCGCGCCACTGAAGCCAAGAAGCTGCTGGAATGGGGTTTTCGCAACTTCGAATCGCGCCCGCTGTTCGCCTCCGACGCGACTGTCGGCTATGCGCGCGTCTTCGGCGGCGAGAAGCGCTACGTGCCGCTGACGCCGGCCGAGCCGGTGCGGGTGATGGTGCGCAAGAACGGCAGCGACAAGCTGATCGCCCGGGTCGTTTATACCGGCCCGGTGGCCGCGCCGGTCGAAGCGGGCCGCCGGATCGGCGTGGTGCGGGTGTGGCGCGGTCAGGCGCTGGCGGTGGAGATTCCGCTGCAGGCCGCCGAGGCCAACCCGGTCGGCTCGACGATGCGGCGCGCGATGGATGGCGCCAGCGAGCTGGTCATCGGAGTGTTTCGCGCCGGCATAGCGAAGCTCTGAGAATGGTGGAACAAACCTTTAGAACCGCCTCGACTCGCGGCCGCTTTATTACATTCGAAGGCGGCGAGGGCGCCGGCAAATCGACCCAGATCAGGCTGCTGGCGGAACGGCTGCAGAAGGCCGGGCTCGAAACGCTGGTGACGCGTGAGCCGGGCGGCTCGCCCGGCGCGGAGATCATCCGGCACTTGCTGCTGGCCGGCATCGGCAGGCTGATCGGCGGGTCGGAGGCCGAAGCACTGCTGTTCGCCGCGGCGCGCGACGATCACGTCCGCACGCTGATCGAGCCGGCGCTGGCGAGCGGCGTCTGGGTGCTGTGCGACCGCTTCTACGACTCCACGCGCGTGTACCAAGGCAAACTCGGCGACGTCAGCCCGTCGCTGCTCAACGCGCTGCAGGACGTCACCATCGGCGCGATGAAGCCAGACCTTACTGTGATCCTCGATATTCCGGTCGAGATCGGGCTGCAGCGTGCCGCTGTCCGCCGCGGCACCGCGGCGCCGGACCGGTTCGAGGGCGAGAATGCCGATTTCCATCGCCGGCTACGCGACGCCTATCGGCAGATCGCGACCGCCGAGCCGGAGCGATGCGTGCTGGTCGATGCGCAAGGCGAACCGAAGGTGGTCGCCGATCGGATCTGGCTGGCCGTGCAAGAGCGGCTGCTTGGCTGGCCGCAGGCAACACCGAATGACGCTGCGAAGGCGAAGTCCACTCCGAATAGGGCCAAGACCAAAGCCAAAGCCAAAGTTAAAACCAAGGTGCGGCCGGTATGAGTGCTCGCAAGGTCGCCACTGACATCGTCGCCCGCCCGCCGCGCGAGACCACGGCGTTGTTCGGCCATACCGCCGCCGAGCAGGCGCTGCTCGACGCCTATCGCAGTGGCCGCATCGCCCATGCCTGGCTGCTCGGCGGCGCTCAGGGCATCGGCAAGGCAACGCTGGCCTATCGGATGGCGCGCTTCGTGCTCGCGCATCGCGATCCACAGGACGACGCGGTGCAGGGCGCGGCCACGCTTGGTCTTGACCCCGAGCATCCGATCGTCCGTCTCGTTGCAGCCGAGGCGCATGGCGGACTGCTGACGCTGGAGCGCTCGCTCAACGACAAGGGCGTGCTGCGCAACGTCATCACGGTCGACGAGTCGCGCGAGACCATTGGCTTCTTCGGCTCGACCGCGGCAGTGGAAGGCTGGCGCGTCTGCATCGTCGATACCGTCGACGACCTCAACGCCTCCTCGGCCAACGCGCTCTTGAAGGTGATCGAGGAGCCGCCGCAGCGCTCGCTGTTTCTGTTGATCAGCAATTCGCCGGCGCGGGTGCTGCCGACCATCCTGTCGCGCTGTCGCAAACTGATGCTGCGGCCGCTGGCGACCGACGACGTGATCAGCGCCGCGGTCGCTGCGACCGACCTCGAGGCGGACGATCCCAAACTCGCCGACGCCGCAGCCGCATCCGAAGGCAGCGTGTCACGCGCGCTGGCGCTGCTTGGCGGCGACGCGCTGACGCTGCACCAGAAAACCACAGCGCTGCTCGACAGCCTGCCGAACGTCGATCCGCGCGCGCTGCATGCGCTCGGCGAGGCGATCGGCGGCACCGACCGCGCCACGCTGCAGGCCTTCGTCGACAGCGTCGACCGCTGGGTCGCCGGCCGGCTGCGCACACCCGACGCCAACGCGGAACTGCCGCGCCTTGCACGGCTGGCGGAGGTGTGGGAAAAGATCGGCCGCGCCGCGCGCGACACCGAAGCCTATAATCTCGAGCGCAAGCCGCTGGTTTTCTCGGTGTTCGGGCAGCTCGCGGAGGCGGTGCGCTGACGCCGTTTCGGCCGCGATTTGCCGGCTGATGGTCTTCGCCGCCGCTTTCAAACGATCGATCATTGAAAGGCGTCCGCGCACATGGCGCAGCGAAAGTCATTCTACATCACCACGGCGATCTCGTATCCGAACGGCGCGCCGCATATCGGCCACGCCTACGAGGCAATCGCGACCGACGCGCTGGCGCGTTTCCAGCGGCTCGACGGCAAGGACGTGTTCTTCCTGACCGGTACCGACGAGCACGGCCTGAAGATGATCCAGACCGCGCAGCGCGAGGGCCTGACGCCGGCCGAGCTCGCCGCCCGCAACGCCGGCCGCTTCCGCGACATGGACGACCGCTTCGGCATCTCCTACGACCGCTTCATCCGTACCTCGGAAGAGGCCCATCACCGCTCGGTCCAGGAGATCTGGAAGCGGATGGAGAAGAACGGCGACATCTATCTCGACAGTTACGCGGGCTGGTACTCGGTCCGCGACGAGGCCTATTACGCCGAGGACGAGACCGTCGTCGGCGACGATCAGGTGCGCCGCGGCCCGCAGGGCACGCCGGTCGAATGGGTCGAGGAGAAGAGCTACTTCTTCAAGCTGTCGGCCTATCAGGACAAACTTCTGAAGCTGTACGAAGATCAGCCGGATTTCATCGGCCCCGACGCACGCCGCAACGAGGTGATCAGCTTCGTCAAGGGCGGCCTTAAGGATCTGTCGGTATCGCGCACCACCTTCGACTGGGGCGTCAAGGTGCCGAACGATCCCGAGCACGTGATGTATGTCTGGGTCGACGCGCTGACCAACTACATCACCGGCGTCGGTTTCCCGGACGAAGCCGACAAGAACTGGCACTACTGGCCGGCCGACGTCCACGTCATCGGCAAGGACATCATCCGTTTCCACGCGGTGTACTGGCCGGCGTTCCTGATGTCGGCGGGCATCCCGATCCAGAAGCGCGTCTACGCCCACGGCTTTCTGTTCAACAAGGGCGAGAAGATGTCGAAGTCGGTCGGCAACATCGTCGACCCGTTCAACCTCGCCGACCAGTACGGCGTCGATCAGGTGCGTTATTTCTTCCTGCGCGAGGTGCCGTTCGGCTCCGACGGCAGCTACAATCACGAGGCGATCGTCAACCGCATCAACGCCGACCTCGCGAACGACCTCGGCAATCTGGCGCAGCGCTCGCTGACCATGGTGGCCAAGCAGTGCGACGCCCAGGTGCCGCCGCATGGCGAATTCAGCGAAGCCGACAAGGCGATGCTGGCGATGGCCGACGGCATGGTCGATCAGGCGCGCAGCGCGATGGCGACGCAGCAGATCCATCAGGCGCTGAACGCGGTGTGGGCGGTGGTGGCCGAGGCGAACCGCTACTTCGCCGGCGAGGCGCCGTGGGCGCTCGCCAAGACCGATCCGGCGCGGCAGAAGACGGTGCTCTACGTCACCGCCGAGGTGCTGCGGCAGATCGCGATTTTGGCGCAGCCGGCAATCCCGACCGCAGCGGCGAAGCTGCTCGACATCCTCGGCATCGCTGCGGATGCGCGCGACTTTGCTGCGCTTCCGACGCGGATCGTGCCGGGCACGCCGCTGCCCGCGCCGGCGCCGATCTTCCCGCGCTATGTCGAGCCGGCGACCGCATGATGCTGGTCGACAGCCATTGCCATCTCGACTTCCCCGACTTTGCCGACGATCTCGCCGGCATTGTCGCCCGCGCCGAGGCCAGCGCTGTCGGGCGGATGGTGACGATTTCGACGCGGGTCAGGAAGCTCCCTGATCTGCTGGCGATCGCCGAGCGATTCCCCAACGTGTACTGCTCGGTCGGCACCCATCCGCATCACGCCGACGAGGAAGACGGCATCACGACGGACGAACTGGTGAAGCTGGCGCAGCATCCGAAAGTGGTGGCGTTCGGTGAGGCCGGGCTCGATTATTTCTACGAGCACGGCTCGCGCGACGCGCAGGAGCGGGGCTTTCGCGCCCACATCGCGGCGGCGCGCGAGACCGGCCTGCCGCTGGTGATCCACACCCGCGAGGCGGACGAGGATTGCGGCCGCATCCTCGAGGACGAGATGGGGAGGGGAGCTTTTCGCGCGGTGTTGCATTGCTACACCGGAGGCCGCGAGCTCGCCATGAAAGCCATCGATCTCGGACTGCTGATCTCGTTCACCGGCATCGTGACGTTCAAGAAATCGCAAAGCCTGCGCGACCTCGCCGCCGAGCTGCCGGCCGATCGCATCATGGTCGAGACCGACGCGCCGTATCTGGCGCCGGGCAAATATCGCGGCAAGCGCAACGAGCCGTCCTACGTGGTCGAGACCGCCAAGGTGCTGGCGGAGACGCGCGGCGTGACGCTCGACGAACTCGCGCAGCAGACCACCGAGAACTTCTTCCGCCTGTTCGGCAAGGTGCCGGCGCCCGCCGCTGCCTGATTCAATTCGCGACGGAGTCCGCATGACGCTGACGCTCACCATCCTCGGCTCGGGTTCGTCCGCCGGCGTGCCGCGCCCGGCGCTCGGCTGGGGCGCCGCCGATCCGTCCAACCCGAAGAACCGCCGCCGCCGCTGCTCGCTGCTCGCCGAGCGCGTCACGCCCGACGGCATCACTCGCGTGCTGATCGACACCTCGCCGGATCTACGCGAGCAACTGATCGACGCCGACGTCGACCATCTCGACGCAGTGTTCCTGACCCACGAGCACGCCGACCAGACCCACGGCATCGACGATCTGCGTTCGGTGGCGATGCACATGCGACGGCGAATTCCGGTTTATCTCAACCAGTCGACCGCCGACCACGTCGTTTTCCGCTTCAACTACTGCTTCGTCACGCCGCCCGGCAGCTCCTATCCGCCGATCCTGGACGAGCACCGCATCGAGGCCGGCGAAACCCGCACGATCGCCGGGGCAGGCGGAGCACTGACGCTGGCACCGTTCCTGGTCCAGCATGGTGATATTCCGGCACTCGGCTATCGCATCGGCGGCGCCGCCTACACGCCCGACGTCCACGACATCCCGCCCGAGAGCTTTGCGCAACTCGAAGGCCTCGAGCTGTGGATCATCGACGGCCTGCGCTACAAGCACCATGGCAGCCATTTCAACGTCGAGACCGCGCTGAAGTGGATCGCGCGCTTCAAGCCGAAGCGCGCGGTGATCACCAACATGCACGCCGATATCGACTACGAGACGCTGCTGAGTGAACTGCCCGACGGCGTTGTACCCGGCTTCGACGGCATGCGTCTCGACATCGCGGGCTGATCAATCCAGTCCGTCGTTCCGTGGCCTGTTGACCCGTAGCCCCGTATTTCCGGGCGCGCCACACCCTCAGCCTCGTCATTCCGGGCGCGAGCGCAGCGAGCTAGCCCGGTATCTGCTGCGGGCACGCCGTGGCGGGCGCCGCGCATACCAACCTCTGGATTCCGGGTTCGCGCTGCGCGCGCCCCGGAATGACGGCGGGCGCGGAGGCGAAGGCGCATGCAAGACTCGCTGCCGCGCCTTCCCGCCTCGTCATTCCGGGGCGCGAGCGCAGCGAGCGAACCCGGAATCTGCCGCTGGCACGGCGTGGCGGGCGCCGCGCATACCAACCTCCGGATTCCGGGTTCGCACCACCGGCCGTTCGGCCGATGGTGCGCCCCGGA
Organism: Rhodopseudomonas palustris; assembly: GCF_003591005.1. Lineage (GTDB taxonomy): Bacteria > Pseudomonadota > Alphaproteobacteria > Rhizobiales > Xanthobacteraceae > Rhodopseudomonas > Rhodopseudomonas palustris_K. Next base: position 53,240 of record NZ_QYYD01000020.1, on the reverse strand, counting down.
ATGACGGGGTGGGCGGAGAGGCGCAACGTGGCTCCATGTCATCGACGTGACCTACTTCATCGACGTGTTCGACGTGATGGCGCCAAAGACACAGTTGAACTCAAGCCGTGCCACACCCTCAGCCTCGTCATTCCGGGGCGCGAGCGCAGCGAGCGAACCCGGAATCCGCCGCGGGCGCGGCGTGGGAGACGCCGCGCATACCAACGTCGAGCTTCGTTTCGCGCGGGAACTGTCATCGGCGAGCCGGAGTGCTTCAGGCATCCCGAAACGGCCGTGACTGTCGCAATCGTGTGAAGTTCCATTTCGGAACTCGGCGCTGTTGATGCCTACTCGTCGTGGCTCTACTCGCCGACTACGCGCTGCGGCGTCGCAGTTCGCGTAGCAAGATACTTGCTATGCCGGAGGACACGAGGTTGTGCGGGTAGCGTTCGCAATTTGCTAATACTTGATCCGTCCATACTACGCAAAATGCGGAGTGTGCACGGAGACCGAGGTGCCGGACCTTTGGCTGTACGATCGGATGTCGCGAGTAGGAGTGCTGAGCTACCGGCTGAAGATCATGCTGGTTGCTTTTCTCGGCATCCACGTTCCGCTGATCGCCGTCGTTCTCTACATTGCCGCACTCAATGCGGAGAATTGGAGCCAGTTTATCGGGACTCTGGTAGTCACACTGCTGGCAACGCTGCTTGGGACGGGGCTCACGCTGTTCGTGCTGAACAAATTGTTAAGCCCGGTCCTGCTGACCGCGCAGGCGCTCGAAGGCTTCAGGCGTGACCGCAGCCTGGGCGAGCTACCGCGCCACTACACCGACGAGGCCGGGCGGCTGATGGCCTGCGCGGCCGAAACGATCGACCATCTCAAGACCACGCTCGATCGTCTCGAACACGTCGACGAGGCCACCGGCCTGCCGAACCGCCGGCAGCTGCTCGCAACAATGACTGAGGCGATCGAGCAGGGGACAGCGGTGGCTCTTGCCGTGGTGCGCTTCGCCGATCACGCCCGCGTCAAGAACGCCTATGGCAACGCCGCCGCCGAACGCGCGATGGCGATCCTGGCGCGGCGGATCGGCTCCTTCGTTGCCGAGGGCAAGATCCTGGCGCGCCCCGGCCGCGCCGAACTGGCGATCTTCGGAACGACGCGCGACGATGCTGCGACCCAGGCGGCGCTCGCCTTCCGCATCCGCGACGTCGTCAAATCATCGTCCGGCGAATTCGCGATCGGCGGCATCGTGCTGGAGCCGACGCTCCAATCCGGTCTTGCGTTCTATCCGGCTGACGGCGCCAGCGCCGAGAAGCTGCTCGATGCCGCGGCTGCCGCAGCGACGCAAAGTGGGCCCGCCGCGCCCCTGGTGCTGCATTCGGCGGCGGCGACGCGCGCTGCGCGATCGCGCTTCGAGCTCGAGCACGACCTGCGGCGCGCGCTGCCGGAGGGCCAGCTCGATCTGCACTACCAGCCGATCGTCGATCTCGCCGACCACAGCGTGATCGGGGCCGAAGCGCTGCTGCGTTGGCAGCATCCGAGGCGCGGCATGGTCTCGCCGGCCGAGTTCATTCCGTTGGCCGAGTCGACCGACCTGATCCAGCCGATCGGCCAATGGGTGTTGTCGCGCGCCTGCATGCAGATCCGGGAGTGGTCGGACACGGAGTTCGGCGACATCCGGCTCGCGGTGAATTTGTCGGCTCGGCAATTCCTCGACAAGGATCTGGTCCCGCACGTCCGCGCCGCGATCGAGGCGGCCGGGATCAGTCCCGACCGGCTGGAAATCGAGCTCACCGAGACTGCCGCAATGGCCGACCATGCCCACACCAGGCGTGTGTTCACAGCGCTGCGCGACCTCGGGGTCGGCATCGCGCTGGACGATTTCGGCACCGGTTATGCGAGCATGAGCTACCTGCGCAAGCTGCCGTTCAACAAACTCAAGATCGACCGCGAATTCGTGCATCACGTCGACCGCTCCGGCGAGAGCCAGGCAATCTGCGACGCGCTGATCGTGCTGTCGCGCGGGCTCGGCATCAACGTTCTGGCCGAAGGCGCCGAGCGCGAGGAGGAGGTGCGGCATCTGCTGTCGCGCGGCTGCACGACGTTCCAGGGCTACTACTTCGCACGGCCGGTGCCGGCCGCCGAACTGCCAGCTGCCGTGGCCGTCGCCCAGCTCCGCATGCTGCATCATGAAATGGAGCACACGGACCGCGGACCCGCCGCGCTCAGCCGCTACGGCCTGCGCGCCTGAGCGCGTAGCCACGCCCTCAGCCTCGTCATTCCGGGGCGCGAGCGCAGCGAGCGAACCCGCAATCTGCCAGGGGCACGGCGTGGCGGGCGCCGCGCGCAGCAACGTCGGGATTCCGGGTTCGCACCACCGGCCGGCTGGCCGGTAGTGCGCCCCGGAATGACCTCGTGGGGTCGAAAGGGTGCAGCGAGCTCGATCTCATCGACGTCAACTTGCGACCTCGCCGTTCAACACATAGGCTCAACACCATCGACATCATCTTCACGACCGCTGCTCAACACGTGATCGATCTCCAGCCGCGACACACCCGCAGCCTCGTCATTCCGGGGCGCGAGCGTAGCGAGCGAACCCGGAATCTGCCGCTGGCACGGTGTGGCGGAAGCCGCGCACAGCAACGTCGGGATTCCGGGTTCGCACCACCGGCCGGCTGGCCGGTAGTGCGCCCCGGAATGACGGGGCTTGGGCAGAGGAGCGGGAGGGTTGCGATAGCTACTCGCTGATCGCCTTCGCCGACTTGACCTGATCGCGTAGCATGAACTTCTGGATCTTGCCGGTCGAGGTCTTGGGGATCGCCGAGAACACGATGCTCTTCGGGGTTTTGAAGCCGGGCAGGTGCTCGCGGCAATAGGCGATGATTTCGGCCTCGGAGGCGCTGGCGCCCTCCTTGAGTTCGACGAAAGCGCAGGGCACTTCGCCCCATTTCGGGTCGGGCTTGGCGACCACGGCGGCGAACAGGATCGCCGGGTGTTTGTACAGCACGTCCTCGACCTCGACCGAGGAGACGTTCTCGCCGCCCGAGATGATGATGTCCTTGGAGCGGTCCTTGATGATGACGTAGCCGTCGGCGTCGAGCACGCCGAGGTCGCCGGTGTGAAACCAGCCGCCTTCGAGCGCTTCGCGGGTGGCCTTCTCGTTCTTGAGATAGCCCTTCATCACAATGTTGCCGCGGAACATCACCTCGCCGATGGTCTCGCCGTCGCGCGGCACTTCCTGCAGCGTCTCGGGGTCAAGCACGGTGACGGCTTCCTGCAGCGGGTAGGGCACGCCCTGCCGGCGCTTCAGCTTGGCGCGCTCGGCAGATGGCAGATCGTCCCAGCCGGGCTGCTCGGCGCAGACCGAGGCGGGGCCATAGACTTCGGTCAGGCCATACACATGCGTCAGCTTGATGCCGATGGTCTCGGCGCCGGCCAGCACCGCCATCGGCGGCGCGGCGCCGGCGATCAGGCCGACGACCGGCCTGGCCGAGGCCCCCTTCGGCGCGTCGAGCGCGTTGATCAGCGCGTTGTAGACGATCGGCGCGCCGCACATGTGGGTGACACTGTGCTTGGGGATGAGCTCGAAGATCTTGGCCGGATCGACCTTGCGCAAGCAGACGTTGATGCCGGCCGCGGCCGCCAGTGTCCACGGGAAACACCAGCCGTTGCAGTGAAACATCGGCAGCGTCCACAGATACACCGGGTGCGTGCCCAGATTGCCGGCGAGGATGTTGCTGACAGCGTTGAGATAGGCGCCGCGGTGATGCGTCACCACGCCCTTGGGATTGCCCGTGGTGCCCGAGGTGTAGCCGAGCGCGATCGCGTCCCACTCGTCCTGCGGCCGCTCGCCGACGAAGGACGGATCACCGGAGGCGACGGCATATTCGTATTCGAGCTCGCCGATGCGATGGCTGCCGGGAAACATCTTGTCGTCGACGTCGAGAACCAGCGGCTTCGGCGACTTCATCAGCTGCAGCGCCTCGGCGATCACCGCCGAGAATTCCGGATCGACCAGGATGATCTTCGCGCCGCCGTGCTCGAGCTGGAACGCGATCGCCGGCGCATCGAGCCGGATGTTGAGTGCGTTCAGCACCGCACCGGCCATCGGCACGGCGAAATGCGCCTCGACCATCGCCGGCACGTTCGGCAGCATCACCGCCACGGTGTCGCCGCGGCCGATGCCGCTGCGCACCAGCCAGGACGCGAAGCGCCGGCAGCGCGCGCGGGTTTCCTTCCAGGTGTAGTGCCGGCCCTCATAGACCACACTGGTGAGGTCCGGATAGACGTTGGCGGAGCGCTCGAGGAAGCTCAGCGGCGACAGCGGCACGTAGTTGGCCGGCGTCTTGTCGAGCCCGATGCTGTAATGACCCTGCGGAGCGCTCATGACTAACCTCTTCCGTCACGTCGCGCCACTGGCCCAGCCCGCGGCGCTTACAAGAATCCGATCGAAATCCACGGCACCGCCGCGACGATGATCAGGCCGACCATCAGCGCCAGCAGATAACCCCAGATCGGGCGCACGCCCTCGGCCGGATCAACCCGGCCGATCGCACAGGCCGCATAATAGCCGACGCCGAACGGCGGTGCGAACAATCCGATGCCCATCGCCAGGATCACGACCATTGCATAATGCACTTCGTGGATGCCGACGGTGCGGGCGATCGGAAACAGCAGCGGCCCGAACAGCACGATCGCCGGAATACCTTCGAGCACGCTGCCGAGAATGACGAAGGCGACGATCGACACCGCGAGAAACGTGCCGGCGCCGCCGGGCAGGCCGGTCATTGCCGTGGCCAGCGACCGGGAGAATCCGGACTGCGTCAGGCCCCACGCCATTCCGGTGGCGGTGCCGATGATCAGCAGGATGGCGCCGGACAGCGCCGCGGTCTCGATCAGCATCGGCAGCACCCGCTTCCAATCGAAGCGGCGATAGATCAGCAGGCCGGCCAGCACCGCATAGACGATGCCGATAGTAGAGACTTCCGTCGCGGTGGCGACGCCTTCGACCACGGCGGCGCGGATCACGAATGGCAGCGCCAATGCGGGCAGGGCGATGATCAGCAGCTTGCCGATCTGGGCGCCCGAGGCGCGCTTGATGTGGCTGAGGTCCTCGCCGCGATAGCGCCACCACACCAGCGCCGACAGCGTGATCGCCAGCACCACGCCCGGCAGCAGGCCGCCGGTGAACAGCGCCGAGATCGACACGCCGGTGACCGAGCCGATGGTGATCAGCACCAGGCTCGGCGGGATGGTTTCGGTCTGCGCGCCGGTGGCGGAGAGCAGGGCGACGAGATCGCCCGGCTTGGCGCCCCGCTCCTTCATCTCCGGAAACAGCACCGGCGCCACCGCCGCCATGTCGGCGGCCTTCGAGCCGGAAATGCCCGACACCAGATACATCGCGCCGACCAGCACGTAATGCAGTCCGCCGCGGACATGGCCCAAAAGGCTTGCCAGAAACGCCACCATCGCCCGCGCCATGCCGGTCATCTCGATCAGCAGGCCGAGGAAGACGAACAGCGGCACCGACAGCAGGATGAGGTGGCTCATGCCCTCGTCCATCCGGCCGACCAGCACCATCAGCGGCGTCCGCGTCGTCAGCGCCAGATAGCCGTAGATCGACAGCCCGAATCCAAAAGCAATGGGCACGCCGGCGAACACGCAGCAGCCCGCGACGCCGACGAAGAAGATCAGCAGATTGATGTTGCCGAGCGGCTTGAACACTGGCTGCGCCAGCCAGAACGCGCCGATCAGCAGCGCGACGGTGAGGGCGGCCGTACCGACCAGCTTCCAGTCGCCGAACCGGATCAGCCGCAGCAGCGCGAACGCCGCCATCAGCGCGGTGCCGACCGGCAGCGCCGCAGCGCGCCAGCTGTTGGCAAGCGACAACGCCGGCGTGGTGATGTAGCTCTCTTCGTAAGCGTATTCGGCCGCCGGCGCCGCGATCAGCAGCAGGAAGGCCAGCGCGGCGCAGATCGCCACCAGATCGAGAAACGCCCGGCGCCGCGGCGATGCTTTCGCCACCAGCGCGGTCATCCGCATGTGTTCGCCGCGGCGGAATGCGACCGCCGCGCCGAACATCGCCAGCCACAGAAACAGGATCGAGGCGAGTTCGTCCGACCAGATCAGCGGGCTGTGAAATACGTAGCGCGACACCACGCCGGCAAACAGCACGACGATCTCCGCGACCACCAGGATGGCCGCGGGGATTTCGACCAGCCGGCCAAGCCCGGCCTCCAGCGTGCCGATCAGCGACCGGCGCGTCGGCAGCACCAGCGGCTCGGCAGCCGTCAGTTCGGAGACCGGGGCGTGCGCCATAGTGGCTTACGCCAGCTTGCCGACGGACTTTTCCAGCAGCGACCACGCCTGGTCGCCGTATTTGCCTTTCCATTCGGCGTAGAAGCCGGCGCTGCGCAGCTTGTCGCGAAACGGCGTCACCGTCGGCTGATTGAAGATCAGGCCCTTGGCGGTCAGCTCTTCCTTGACGGTGGCATTGAGCTTGGCGGTGTCCTCGCGTTCCTTGACGGCCGCGGCGTTGATGTTCTTGGCGACGATCTCGCGCACGTCCGCCGGCAGCCGGTCCCAAGCGCGGCGGTTGGCCAGGAACCAGAAGCCGTCCCACATGTGGTTGGTCAGCGAGCAGTACTTCTGCACTTCGTACAGCTTGGCGGTCGAGATCAGCGCCAGTGGATTTTCCTGGCCTTCGACCACCTTGGTCTGCAGCGCCGAATAGACCTCGCTGAAATTGATCGAGGCGGGCGCCGCATCGAACGCCTTGAACATCGAGGTCCACAGCGGCGACACCGGCACGCGGATCTTGAAGCCCTTGAAGTCCTCGGGGCCGTTGATCGGCCGGGTTGACGACGTGGTCTGGCGGAAGCCGTTGTCCCAGATCTTGTCCATCACGATCAGGCCGGCCTTGTTGATCTCGCCGCGGACATGCGCGCCGAGCTCGCCGTCCATGGCCTTCCAGACCGTGTCGTAGTCCGGGAACGCGAAGCCGATGCCGTTGATCGACGCGGCCGGGACCAGCGTCGACAGGATCAGGCCGGACAGCGTGAAGAACTCGACGCCGCCGGAGCGGATCTGGCTCAGCACGTCGGTGTCGGAGCCGAGCTGGTTGTTCGGGAAAACCTGCAGGTCGACCCGGCCATTGGTCTCGGTCTTGATCGCCGCCGACATCTCGCGGGCGCGGACGTTGAGCGGATGGCTGTCGGGCAGGTTGTTGGCATATTTGTAGACGAACTCGGCCTCCGCCGCGCGCGCCACCCACGGCGCCCCGACGCCGCTCATAACGGCCGCCGCCGCCGATGCCTTCAACACCATCCTGCGCGAAACGCTCATCTGCTTCCTCCCAATAACGCTTCTTGTTTTCTGCGACCCGACCCGAAAAGTCGACGCGCCTTTGGTCATCATTTCGGCCCAGCCGGTCAAGCAATTTCAGGCGCGCGGACCGGCGCCGCCGGAGTTGTCCCGGTGCGGCCCAGCGCTTCGCGCTGCGCCTTGTCCGGGACACGGACGGCGTGACGGCCAGCGAGCGTAGGATGGGTTGAGCGCAGCGAAACCCATCAAGAGTCTTGCACGTCGTCGATGGGTTTCGCTTCGCTCAACCCATCCTACGACGACGCACCGCTGCGCAGGCCCGGCAACGCCAACATGCGCAAACTCGCGCAACGTATTGATTAAAAAGCTACATCTATATATTCCATAATATACCTTATGCGAATCACGGATATGGCGATGGGCCAGTCCCATGAGCTTCGGTTGTCGGACACCCCATAAACTTGCATTTCACCCCATATCAACGTCGTCACTCACCCCATATGCATGTCGTGCTCTCGGCCCGTTTTGCGACGGCCGAGGCTGCGGGAGAATGATCTGCTTCTTCGGCTCTCTCTGTCTGGAGCTTTAAATGAGCTCCCAAATCGGACTTCGGGCCATGGGCAAAGGCCCTCTTGACCACACTGAGGTGGTGATACAAGCGCCCCCTTCGCGATTCTGGGTGAAAATTGGCTGAGACCACCCTATTCTCACAGCAGCGCTTCGGGGTCTCTTCTGGAAACCTCAGGAGGCTCCGTTCGGGAATTTGCGACCTCTGGTCCTGGTAGCGCTCAGACGCACATTGGAGCTGTCGTATGGGAGCACCACGAGTTGAAGACAAGGTCGACTATCGGCGTTTGGCACAGCTCGACGAACTCGAATTCGTATACGCAACTTACGCGACGCATCAATTTGCGAAGCACAGCCACGAAACGTTTTCGATCGGCCTTGTCGAACGCGGGGCCAACACCTTTCTTCACCGTGGTGAGAAACGGATCGCTCCCGCTGGCTGCATTTGCGCAGTCAATCCGGGCGAAATCCACACCGGTGACCCAGGATCCGACGGCTGGACTTATTGGAATTTCTTTCCATCCGCAGAAACGCTGACGCGGGTTGCTGAGGACCTCTACGATAGGCCGATGCAACTTCCCGAATTGCATTCGAGCGTCATTGACGACGTCGTGGCAGCGGGACTGCTGCGGCGGATGTTTGCATCGTTCATGAGGCCGACTTCGCGCCTCGAATGCGAGACCAATCTGGTCGAGACGCTGGCATGGCTCGTCCGTCACCACACTGATCTGACCGGACCGCAAACCGCAAAGCCCCTTCCCGGCGCGATCCTCCGCAGTATCGATTATCTCAACAGCTGTAGCGATCAGAACGTATCACTCGATCATCTTGCTGAGATGTCGGGCATCAGTCGATTCCATTTCTTGCGCAGTTTCAGCGCGGCGACGGGGTTGCCGCCGCACGCCTATCAGGTGCAACTCCGGCTCGCGCGCGCCCGAAACATGCTCCGCGAGGGACAGCCGATCGCCGAGGTGGCGATCACGGTCGGGTTTGCCGACCAAGCCCACCTCAGCCGCTTGTTCAAGCGCTCCTATGGCGTTTCGCCCGGACGTTGGATCGCCGCCGGGCAATAACGTCCCGAGCACACAGCAATAACGTTCAATCACCATGGATCGCTCCGTGGCAGTCTTGCTCGTGCCCAAGAGGCGGCGATTCCGCCACTTCATGAATCCACAAGGCGAGCCCTCATGCCGCGTCTCAGTCCGATGCTTCCGATGATTGCGACGACGTCGATCATCGCCGCTCTGTCGATGAACCTGTTCGCTCTGCCGGTGATCGCTCCGCAAGCTGCGGCCGACATGGGTCTCGATCCCTCATGGATCGGTGCGTACTCCGCGTCGATTTCCGGATGTGCCATCATGTCTGCGCTGGCGGCGGGTGCCGTCGTTGCACGATGGGGTGCCGTACGAACCGGACAAATCTGCCTTGTCGTCGGCGCGGCAGCCGCCCTTCTCGCTGCAACGGGATCAGTCGTTCCGGTCGCCCTGTCGGCTGTGGCGCTTGGTCTTGCCTTCGGGCCGGAGACGCCGGCCGCCTCACATCTTCTCGCGCGCGTCATCGCACCCGGCAACCGGGCCTTGCTGTTCTCGATCAAGCAGAGCGGGATGCAGATCGGGGGTATCGCGGCGGGTCTGTTGATGCCGCTACTCCTCGAACTATACGGCTGGAGAGCTGCGCTCACCGCCATCGCGGTTGCGACCCTGGCGCTCTCGATATCCCTGCAGCGTCTCCACGTCAGATACGACACGGACCGCGATCCGACCGTGACGATCCGTCCAATGGCGTTGAAGCAGTCCTTAAGGCTCGTTCTGCATTCGACTTCGTTGCGCAGCCTGGCCGCCACCGCCTTCTGCTTCTCGGCCCTGCAGCAATGTTTCAACGCCTTTCTCGTCGTCTATCTGGTGCATCACCTCGGACAATCCGTGGCTTCGGCGGGAGCCGTGCTCGCCGTCGCCCAGATCGCCGGCATCGCAGGCCGCCTCGTCCAGGGCATCGCCGCTGATCGGCTGTTCGGAGCGCGATCGGTTCTGGTCGGTGTCGGGATTCTGATGACGCTCGGCACCGCCGGCCTCGCCATGCTCCGGATCGAAGCTTCGATGATGGTTATCATGTCGGTTTGCGTGCTCGTCGGGTTCTCGGCGACAGGGTGGAACGGCGTCTTTCTGGCAGAGGTTGCACGCATAGCTCCCACTGGCCGCGCTTCGGAAGTGACCGGCGGCATGCTGAGCGCAGCCTATGCGGGTCTCGTATTCGGCCCGGTCATGTTCGGCGGATTGCTGCGGATCGGTGTCGATGACGCGCTCTGCTACGGCGTCGCCTCGCTGTTTGCCGCGCTGGGCACGAGTGCCCTGCTTTTCCTGTTCGGTGATCAATTGACCAGTCGGCAAGGTGCGCAAGCCGCGACTTCGATCGGTTCTCTCGTGCGACGTCATGAGGCGTAGAGGCACGCGTTGACGACGAGATTCAGATCGCTCTCAATCGACCTTCCGACTGATGGAGATGTTACCATGAATAAGTGTGAGCCAGTTGAAACGTCCACGGACGACCTGGCGCAAAGAGGCCGACAAGCCTCCTATCCTTTGCTGGCGGCAACGCCGATGTTTTCTGAAATGTATCCCGGCGTATATGTCCGGTCTGCCCGCCTGAGACTCGGACGGAGCACGAGCGTTCTGGACCTTGCCGAGCAATGGGAGGCGTTGCACCGGGTTTGGTGTGGGACCGGACGCAGTGCGATTGCGCAGACGCCCGAGATCGCCGCCTACCGGGCGTTCTATCGTCAGATCGGCCTCAACGTCGACCGCACGCCGCCGTCGACCCAGGGCCTGATCCAACGCTATCTAGCCGGCGAAATCATTCGGCCGTTACCACCGCTTCCTGCCGCGGTGAACCTCGTCAATATCGTGGCGGTCCGCACGCTGGTGCCGCTGGGCGCTTTCGATTGCGGAGCGCTGGCCGGCGACGTCAGGCTAGACGTCGCCGTGGAGGGCGAGCGCATCACTCCGATCGGCGCTTCGTCGCCGATAGACATACCGGCGGAAGTCGTCGTGCTCCGTGACGATGACAAGATTCTGTCGCAGTTCGGATATCGGGACGCGCACGCCCAAAGGGTCACGGAGGACACCCGAGAACTGATGTTGCTCGCATGCCAAGTGCCGGGCATTAGCGACCTACTCATCCGGCGTGCACTCGACGAAGCGATCACTGGACTGGCGCAAGCCTTCGACGCGGTTCCGAGGGCACAAACCTAGATCGCAATCTTGCGCTAACAGCGGTGGCTAAAAACTGCAACTCAAAGGAGCGGCAAAAGTCAAAAACGCGACGTACTTATAGGGTTCTTGAGCCTCGATGCGACGTCTTTATGGGGTGAACCGCGGCAGCTTTATGGGTGGAACCTTCCTGAGATCATTGGAAAATTCTTGACGGGACAGCGCTCTTTTGGGGTGAGCGACATCGGTTCTCCCAAACGCTAAGCCCCTCGGCCTCGTCCACACCGCTTGAGCCAAACCGCAGCACGAGCCTGCCAACAACTCGGCCTGGCGGTGCGCCGTCGCAATGCTCGGCTGACCGCGACGGCGCCTCGCATCACCGCGCGAGCGCCAGCAGCGCGTCGAGGTCGAGATTGCTTTCGCAATGGTCTGCCAGCGCCTCGAGCGCGTCGTCGATGCGGCGTTCGAAATCGAGGCCGGAGGTCGCGGCGCCGACCTGCCCCAGCCAGGCAGACCGGAAATCGTCGCCGCCGAAGATGCCGTGCAGATAGCCGCCGACGACGCGGCCGTCGGCCGACATCGCGCCTTCGGGCCGAGGCCCGCCGGCGCCGTCGTCCAGCGTCAGCCATGGCCGCGCCAGGCCGGCGCCGTCGTCCAGCGTCAGCCATGGCCGCGCCAGGCCGGCGCCGGTGGTCCGGCCCATGTGCATCTCGTATCCTGTCACCCGGCAACCGCTGCGTCGGTCCAACGCGTCGATCTCGACCAGGCGCTTGTCGCCGGAGATCTCGGTCTCGATATCGAGCAGGCCGAGCCCGGCGGTTTCGCCGGCCGGACCTTCGAGGCCAAGCGGATCGCGGACGACGCGGCCGAGCATCTGGAAGCCGGCGCACAGCCCGACCACGCGGCCGCCGCGCCGGACATGGGTGCGGATGTCGATGTCCCAGCCTTCACGCCGGATCAGGTCCAGTTCGCTGCGCGTCGCCTTGGAGCCCGGCAGGACTACGACGTCGATATCGGCCGGGATCGGCGAACCGGGCTGGATCCAGCGCAGATCGACATCGGGCTCGGCGACGAGCGGATCGAGATCGTCGAAATTGGCGACCCGCGCCAGCCGCGGCACGGCGATCTTGAGCCGGCCGCGGCTCGCCGCGGCGGCACGCTCGAGCGCCAGCGAGTCCTCGGCCGGCAGCCGGTCGGCGCCGGGAAACCAGCGCAGCACGCCGAGGAACGGCCAGCCGGTCTCGTCGGTGATGGTGCGGCAGCCTGGCTCGAACAGCGAGAAGTCACCGCGGAATTTGTTGATCAGATAGCCGGCGACGCGGGCCCGATCGCTCTCGCTGAGCAGCACATAGCTGCCGACCAGCGCCGCCATGGTGCCGCCGCGGTCGATATCAGATAGGAACACGACCGGCAGATCGGCCGCCTCGGCGAACCGCATATTGGTGATATCGGATGCGCGCAGATACACCTCGGCGCCGCTGCCGGCGCCCTCCACCAGCACCAGATCGGACTCGGCGGCGACGCGCTCGAAACTGTCGAGCACTGCCGGGATCAGCCGTTGCCGCATGTGGTGATAGATCCGCGCCGGGCAGTTACCAAGCACCCGCCCCCGCAGCACCACCTGCGCGCCGATCTCGCTCTGCGGCTTGAGCAGCACCGGGTTCATGTGGATCGATGGCGCCACGCCGCAGGCCCGTGCCTGCAGCGCCTGCGCGCGGCCGATCTCGCCGCGCGGCGCCGTGCCTTCCGGTCCCGGCGGCAGATCGGAGTCCGCCGCGACGGCCGCGTTGTTACTCATGTTCTGCGCCTTGAACGGACGCACCGCGAGGCCGCGGCGCGCATAGGCGCGGCACAGCCCGGCCACCACCATGCTCTTGCCGACATCCGAACTGGTGCCCTGGATCATCAGCGCGCGGGCGCACCGCGGGCCGGTGTCGGGGCGCGGCGTATAGTGGATACGTGCAATCAGGTCATCGACGTCGACGGTCATGGCTATACTCGGTTGGTGAACTTGACGGCGGTCGCGCCGTGCCGGATAGGACGCCGCTATGATCATCGTCAGCGCGCTCGATCACGCCCCTCGCCTTGTCGCCGAGCGCCGTCCGGTGCGATCGCTGTCGTTGATGGCGCCGTGGCAGCACGTCGTGTTCGACGAAAGCTGGCTGCCGGCCGACCGCCTGATCCTCGCGTTCAACGATGTCGACGTCGCCGGCTCGGTCCACGTTGCGCCGGACGATGCGATCGTGTGCCGGATCATCGAGTTCGCGCGCGGCTGCAACGCTGAGGATGACGTGCTGGTGCATTGCTGGATGGGCGTCAGCCGCTCGCCGGCAGCCGCCTATGTGATGGCGTGCGAACGCGCGCCGGGCGACGAAGTGATCATCGCCAACGCGCTGCGCCGCGCCGCGCCGACCGCGACGCCGAACAAACTGATCGTCGCCCTCGCCGACGACCTGCTCGGCCGCAGCGGGCGCATGGTCGACGCCATCGCGGCGATCGGCCGTGGCCAGGAGGTCGATGGCGAGGTGCCGCCGTTCGAATTGCCACTCGGTCGCTCGGCGTAGTTCGACCAACAGACAAGACGGTTCGCTTTGGTCTTGCGTGCCGCCGCGCGGCGTGCTGTGCTTCGCGCTGCCTACGGTGCCTCTCGGATGAGAGGTGAAACTGGGAATGCGGTGCGGCGAGAGATCGCCCATGCCGCAGCTGCCCCCGCAACTGTAAGCGGATCTGTTCGGATCAAAAGGCCACTGCGTCGCAAGGCGACTCGGGAAGGCGATCCGGACGATATCCGCGAGCCAGGAGACCGGCCGCAGGCGTGGTTCAACCCGGATCGACGGTGGGTCGATAACAGGAGCACGCGATGACAGCGGTCGACTAAGCGGCACGTGCCGGGCGCCTCGTGCGCCGCCTCCCCACTGATCTGTGCTGACGCCGCACCACGGCGTCGATCGCCGTCGGTCTGCGCCGCCTCGCCTGCGCGCGCCGCGGACGGCGCCTGCCGTCGAGATATCATGCAACCGAAAGACACCACGACTAACGAAGCCTTCAAGGGCTTCACCAACGAGGCCTGCCCGTTCCTGCCGTGCCACAGCGGCGTCGAGCGCGAGTTCAACTGCCTGTTCTGCTACTGCCCGCTGATCGCCTATGAGTGCCCGGGGCCCTATCAGGTCTTCACCGACCGCAACGGCATGCTGCGCAAGGACTGCAGCGCGTGCACGCTGCCGCATAACGGCTACCGTCGCTCCTGGAATTTCATTCAGCGCTGGCTGGAGAAGCCGCGGATCTGGGACGGCCGCGCGCAGGATCCCAGGCGGATCAAAGAGGCATCGTCCGAGCAATGAGCCAGCGATCGATCTGCTGGTGGCGCAAGTGCTCATGGCATCACTGGCTCACGCTGGCGTCCGGCGTCCGCCGCGCTGGATCGATGCGTTCGATCGCCTCGACCAGCCGGTCCAGCGCCACCGCGAACATCGCGCCGCCGCAGATCGTCAGCGGCTCCGGAATGACGATGCGCCGGTTCGGCGGATAGGCACGCTGGATCGACGGATGCAGCAGCAGCGCCTTGCCCTGATCCTCGGCCGCGGGCTGATCCTCGGCGAGTAGCAGCAGGTCCGGCCGCGCCGCGACGATGGTTTCCAGCGACGCGAAACCGCCATAGGCGTAGCCGAGGTCGGTTGCGGCGTTGGACAGGCCCGCCGTCTGCAGCAGCGAACTCAACAGACTGTCGCCGCCTGTCACCCAGCCGCGCCGTGACAACGCCAGCACGCGCGCCGGATGCCTCGAAGCAGCGCGCCGCGCGCGCGTCATCGCCCGGTCGAGTTCGGCGATCACCGCATCGGCCCGGTCCGGATGCCCGACCAACCCACCGACTCGTGCGATCTGCGCCTTGACGTCGTCGACGCTGCGCGGCGTGTCGAATTCCTCGACCTTCAATTTCTTCGCGCGCAGGATCTCACGCGTGGCGCGCTTGCCGTAGCGACCGGCCAGGATGATATTGGGCGCCAGCATCAAGAGGTCTTCCGCCTCCCCCGAGAGCCGCGGATAGTGCCGGGCCTGTTCGGCCAGCCACGACAGATGCCGGTCGCGCGCATAGGGTCCGAGCCCGACGATCTGATCGGGATCGGCCAACACCAGCAGCAACTGATCGGTGCACATATTGATCGACGCGATGCGCTTGACCGCGGCGGCCGCGGCCGAGGGCGCGGCGATTAGCGCCACGCAGCTGATCGCCACAACGAAGAGCCACTTCCGCATCACGCGCTCCGCATCGCCCACGGCACCAGCACCGGCTGCGCCTCGTGATCGGCGCGGTAGGCATCGATCGTGAATACTTCGGCGAGCTTCGGCGGCCCCAGCACGGCGCTCGGCGGCCCCTTCGCGGCGAGCCTTCCGTCGCGCAGCATCAGCACCTGATCGGCGAACCGGGCGGCGAGGCCGATGTCATGGGTGACGACGATCACCAGCGCGCCGGCGCGGGCCTGACGCTGCAGCAGCGCCATCACCGAGAGCTGGAAGTAGGGATCCAGCGAAGCCATCGGCTCGTCGGCGAGCAGTACCGGCGCGGCGGTCGCCAGCGCCCGCGCGATTGCGACGCGCCGCCGCTCGCCGCCGGATAGCTCCGTCACGGCACGATGCTGCAACGGCTCGAGGTCGACGTCGTTCAGGGCGCGGCTGACTGCCTCGCGGTCGCTTGCCGCCAGCTGGCGCAGATCCGCGCCGCCATGCGGATAGCGGCCGAGCGCGATGACGTCGCGTACCGGCAGGGGCCAGTGCACCGCCTCGCCTTGCGGCACATAAGCCAGCTGCCGGGCGCGCTGCCGCACCGGCATCCGGGCAACATCCTGACCGCCGATCAGCACCTGCCCCTCGCCCGGCACGAGACCGGCGAGCGCGCGCAGCAGCGTGGTCTTGCCGGCTCCGCTCGGCCCGACCACCGCCGCCATACAGCCGCGCGGCAGACCGAATGAGATCGGTTGCACCAGCAGGCGGCCGCCCAGACTGACCTGCAGTTGGTCGACCACGAAGTAATCATCCTGGATCATGTCATGCTGCTGCCCAGTGCGCGGCGCTCGCGCACCACCAGATAGAGAAAGAACGGGACGCCGATCAGCGCCGTCAGCACGCCGACCTTGATGCCGCTGCTCGACGGGATCAGGCGCACCGCGATATCGGCGGCAAGCAGCAGCGCCGCGCCGCCGAACGCGCTCGGCAGCATCAGGCGGCCAGGATCGTGCCCGACCAGCGGCCGCATCAGATGCGGGATCACCAGGCCGATGAAGCCGATCGTGCCGGAGACGGCGACGGCGGCGCCGACGCCCAGCGCAACGCCGAGGATCACCTGGAGGCGCAGCCGGTCGACGTCGACACCGAGGCTCTGCGCAGCCTCCTCGCCGAGGCTGAGGACGCGAAACGCCTCGCCGCGCGTCAGCAGCAGCGCCGCGCCGCAGACGATGAACGGCAACGCCAGCGCGACGTGCTGGAAGCTGCGGTCCTCGAGCGAGCCGAGCAGCCAGAACGAGATCTCCAGCGCGGCAAACGGATTGGAGGCGAGATTGAGCGCCAGCGAGGTCGCCGCGCCGGCGAGGCTCGACAATGCAAGGCCTGCGAGGATCAGCAGCAGCAGATTGGCGCTGCGCCCGGCGACCGCGATCAGGATGAACACCGAGACGAACGCCATTGCGATCGCCGAAAGCGGCAGCAGGAACGACAGCGCATCGGCGAGCCCGAGCGCAATCACCAGCACGGCGCCGAACGCCGCGGCCTGCGGCGCGCCGAACAGCGACGGCGCTGCCAGCGGATTGCGGAGCAGCCCCTGCAGCGCCGCGCCGGCAAGGCCGTGCATGGCGCCGATCGCGAGCGCGAGGATGGCGCGTGGCAGGCGGATATCCTGGACGATCGAGCGCTCTGCGTCGCTGCCGCCGCCGAACAGCGCGGTGATCACCGCGCCGATCGACAGCCGCACCGGGCCGATGCCGAGCGACAGCAGAAACAGCACGGCGACGATGCACGCCAGGATCGGCAGGACAGCCCGATCAGCGCGCACGACAACCCACGCCGCGCAGCGGCGCATCCAACATCTTCATGGTCGGTCCTCCGTCGGCCCATCGCCGAACGAGTTTCGCAAGGACCGGCCGGTCTCCTGGCTCGCGGATGTGTGGAGACGTCCGCCTTCCCGGCCCGCAGGCCAGTGGCATCGAGGACGCTCCAATCCGCCCACAGTTGCGAGGGCAGCCGCGGCGTTGGGGCGAAGCCCCGCACCGCATTCCCGTTTCACCCCTCTTGCGAGAGGCACCGGTCCATTCGCCCGTTAAGCACGCGCGATGCTCCCGCACAATGCAGGGCGGACACTTACGTAATCATCCGGAAGCCGAGGAGGACGCGCGGCTCGTCGCAGTCGCCGATCGCGGATCGGAGGGCCTCACAGCAGAAACGCGAGCGCTTTCTCGCAGCGATCCTCGACCTTGAGGGTCAGCAGATCGTCGGCGCGGGTGCGGCCGAGATTGACCGCGGCGATCGGAATGCCGAGCCGCGCCGCCTCGCGGGCGAAGCGGTAGCCCGAATACACCATCAGCGACGAGCCGACGACCAGCAAGGCATCAGCCTGCCCGAGCTGCTCCATCGCCGTGGTGACCTTGTCCTTGGGCACGGCTTCGCCGAAGAACACGACGTCCGGCTTCATCATGCCGCCGCAGCGCGGACAGTCCGGGACGACGAAGCTGGAAAAATCCTGATCATCCAGCTCGGCGTCGCCGTCCGGCAGCGCCGCGGCATCGAGGTCGGCCCAGGCGGCGTTGAGCCGCGTCAGCTCGGCCTGGAAATCGGCGCGGCGGATACTGGCATCACACGAAAGGCAGCGCACCAGATCGAGCCGGCCGTGCAGGTCGACGACGTCGCGGTGCCCGGCCGCCTGGTGCAGCCGGTCGACATTCTGCGTCAGCAGCATCCGGCTGCGGCCGCTGGCCTCGAGCCGCGCCAGCGCGTGATGGGTGTCGTTCGGCTTGGCCTGCCCGAACCGGCGCCAGCCGATCATGCTGCGGGCCCAATAGCGGCGCCGGGTGGCGTCGTCGGCGATGAACGCCTGAAACCGCACCGGCGGCGTGCGTTTCCAGCTGCCGTCGGTGTCGCGATAATCGGGAATGCCCGAATTGGTGCTGCAGCCCGCACCGGTCAGCACGAACAGCCGCTGGTGGTCTTCGATGAAGGACCTGAGATCGTTGTTTGCCATTTGCGATGTAGATAGGCAGTCCCGATCCGCGCCGCCACGGCAGCAGGACGGGCCGGCGCCATGGGAGGAATGACGCGTGAGCGACCCGTTCGACCTGCAGCGCTTCGTCGACGCCCAGAACCCGGTGTACCGCCGCGTCGTCGATGAACTGACGCGGGGCCGTAAGGCCTCGCATTGGATGTGGTTTATCTTCCCGCAGATCGCCGGCCTCGGGTTGAGCCCGATGGCGCAGCGCTTCGCGATCGGCTCGCGCGCACAGGCCGCCGCCTATCTGGCCCACGAAGTGCTGGGGCCGCGGCTGATCGAATGCACCCGGCTGGTACTGGCGGCGCGCGGCAAGCCGATCGGCGCGATCCTTGGTTCACCGGACGACATGAAATTTCGCTCGAGCATGACGCTGTTCGCTGCGGTCTCGAGCGAGCCGCTGTTCGGCGAAGCCGTCGCGGCGTTCTACCCGGACGGCCCGGACACGGCGACGCTGGCGCGGCTGCGCTGAACCGGGCCGAGGGAACCGCCGCAGCCTGGTTTCGTTTGTCTTGGAACCTTCAGGACGGACCGCATTGCTTCCTCAAACCACCCCCTCCCTTCAAAACGCCCCCGACCTCACCCCGGATGACCACGAGGCGCTGCGCCGCGCCGTCGGTCTGCTCGAGCATCCGAGCCTTGCCGGCCGGCTGACCAGTCTCGCCGGCAGGCCGGTCGAACTGATCGGCTTCGCCCTGCCCGCCACGGTCGCCAAGGCGATCTCGTCGGCGACCTCAAAAGGTCTGGAAGCCGCGCTGAAGGTGGCGCTGCGCACGCTGCCGGCGTCGCGCGCGTCGGGGTCGCCGCGCCTGCACCGCGCGCTGGCAGCAGCGTCGGGCGCGGTCGGCGGCAGCTTTGGGCTAGCGGCGCTGCCGGTCGAGCTGCCCGTCTCCACCGTCATCATGCTGCGCGCGATCGCCGAGATTGCCAAAAGCGAAGGCGAAGACCTCGCCGATCCCGAAGCCGCCCTTGCCTGCGTCGAGGTGTTCGCGCTGGGCGGCCGCGCCGGCTCGACCGACGCGGCGGAGAGCGGTTACTTCGCCACCCGCGCGGTGCTGGCCAAGACGGTGTCGGAAGCCGCACGGCTGATCGCGGAGCGCGGCCTCGCCAACGAGGGCGCGTCGATCCTGGTCAAATTCGTCAGCCAGGTGGCGGCGCGGTTCGGCATGGTGGTGTCGCAGAAAGTCGCTGCGCAGGCGCTTCCGGTCGCCGGCGCGATCGGCGGCGCCGCCATCAACTACGCGTTCATCGATCACTTCCAGGATGTCGCCCGCGGCCACTTCATCGTGCGCCGGCTGGAGCGCATCTACGGCAAACAGGCCATCCGCGCCGAATACGACCGCATCGCCGGCCGCGAGCCCCCGCCGCCGCCCTCGCTCGATCTCACGGCGAGCACGACGCTGTCCTAAGCGCCAGCCCCGGGAATGCGGCCAATGCAATCAGGCATTTTCGTCTCAGCTCGTCATGCCCGGCCTTGTGCCGGGCATCCACGCCTTGCTGATTGAGACGCGGAAAAGGCGTGGATGGCCGGGCCTTCGCCGCGCCGAAGCGGCTTCGGCCGCGCAGGCGGGACGAGCCCGGCCATGACGAACTAAAAACTATTTCAGGGACTCGCTAAGCGCGCCTTGTTTTGGGTCGCCTTCGAAAGAACAGCCGTAGCGCGGACCGTTATCCGCGCTCCGGGCCGCTATCACTCGGCCGCTTCGTTCATGTAGCCCTTCTGCACGTCCTGCGCCTTGGCGTAGTCGGGCTGGAAACGCACGCTCGCATAGTGCGAATTCTTCTCCGCCTCCTGCGCCCGCTTGCCGAGTTCGGCGGTGTCGCCGAAGCCGAGCACCTGGCGGGCGAGTTCGGTCAGCGGGCCGTCGACCTGATACTCGGTGCGCTGCATCGTCAGCAGGTTGATCAGATACAGCGGCGTGCCGTTGAACTTCTCGAACATCTCGTGGCGGTTGCCCCATTCGGTCAGGAAGCGCTCGCTGATCTGGCGGAAGATCTTGATGCGGTCGTAGGCGCTGATCTCGGCACCGCGCAGCGCTTCCGCGAGCTTCGGCCCGAGATAGGGATCCTCCATCTCGCGCTTCGACGGCTGGATCACCACGCCGCGGCCGCAGAAATCGATCAGCGTGTTGACCATCTTGTTCTGGTTTTCAAGATAATAGGCCCGGCCGAAATCGATGTAGATGTTGTTTGGCTTGAACAGCCCGCCCGGCGTCGCGAAGCCGGTTTCTTCCGCCGCGATCATGAAGGCCCGGCAGGTCTCGCGGAAACGGATCAGCTCGGCGAGCTGGGCCTGCACCACTGGGCTGGTCGCAGTGCCGAGCGATTGCGTCAGCAACAGCGCCAGACCGACCATCAGCTCGGCGTGGACGCAATGCCGGATCTGCGTTTCGAGATGCACCCAATCGAACTGGCGCTGCGGATACCATTTGGCGTGGTCCGGATTGCCGATATGCTGGACGCGGTCCCACGGGATCAGCACGTCGTCGAAATACACCATGGCGTCGAGCTCGTCGCCGATCGTCGCCAGCGGCCGGTCGTACGGATCGGCATCCGGCTGGGCGTTCGACTTGCGCGCCACCACCGAGATGCCCTTGGTGGCGATCGGCACCAGCGCGTAGACGGTCTGCTCCGCGGTCTGGCCCGGGCGCCACAGGTTGCCGATCAAGAGATGATTGACGAACGGGACCGAGGTGCCGATCGCTTTCCACCCACGCACCAAAATGCCGTCGTCGCGCTCCTCGATGATCTTGAGCATCGGCGTCTCGGCCATCGCATTGTCGCGGCCGCGATCGAACTGGACGTCGAGGAACATCGGCGAAATCGCCAGATCCTGCGACGTCACCTCCTCCCATTGCCGCTGGATGTTGCCCGACAGATCACGCGGCGTGCCGCTGAAGCGCGAATTCTCCGACCACGGCTTCTGGTCGTCGACCTGGGTGAACATCACCACGTTCATGCCGGCCGGGGGCCTGGTGAAGATGCCGCCCTTGAAGTGCCGGCACAGGAAATCGCAATATTCCCGGCGCTTGACCACATCGGCCTTCGACCGCGGCAGGAACCAGTGCATCGACTGGCGCTGGCCGCTGTCGTCGACGAAGGTCGCAATGTCCTGGTTCTTCGGGTCGAGATGCAGGTCGTAG
This sequence comes from Rhodopseudomonas palustris, assembly GCF_003591005.1. Classification (GTDB taxonomy): domain Bacteria; phylum Pseudomonadota; class Alphaproteobacteria; order Rhizobiales; family Xanthobacteraceae; genus Rhodopseudomonas; species Rhodopseudomonas palustris_K. The sequence continues at coordinate 31,773 of NZ_QYYD01000020.1, read as the reverse complement.
TACTCAGCGATGGCGTGCGCGTAGCCCTTGGTCATCGGATGGGTAGTCACGTCCTCGATCAGTTCGCCGCCGACATAGACGCGTCGGCCGTCACGCAGCGATTGTAGATATTCCGCACCGGTTCTCATCGTCAGTCCTCCTCTGTTGTCAGGAAATTTGCCGCTGGAACGTCGTAGCGTCCCAGTAATCTTCGCTGTGGCGGATCCGCCCGGCGTCGATGGTGATGAGCTGCACGCCGCGCAGCGACACGCTGCTGCCCTTGCCGGGCGCCGTGGCGCGCATCTCGTAAGCGACCGCGACGGTGCCCTCCTGCCCGGCCACGATCGATCCGATCTGCCAGCGGACATCGGGCAGCCAACCGAACAGCTTCTGCATGCCGGCGGCGATCTCTCCGGCGCCGCGCTTGCTGCGCTGCTGCGCGATCTCGTCGTGCGTCGCATCGGCGTGATACAGCCGCTCGATCGCCTCCGCGTCGTGGTCGTCATAGGCGGCGTAGAGCTGCCGGGCGATGTCGTGGTCGGTCGATTGCGCGGTCATGCCCGCACCAGGTCGACGCCGTGCATGTAGCGCCCCTGTCCGTAAAGCAGCGGCGCCGCCGCGTCGGGCAGGTCGACGGCTTCGACGGCGGCGATCGCCACGAGATGGCTGCCGACGCTGAGCTGTTCGATGGTGCGGCAAGCCAACACTACCGGCGAGCCGGCCAGCCGCGGCGGGCTCAGCTCCTTCGAGCCATTGCAGGATGAGACGACGTAGTCGTCGATGTATTTGTCGGCCTGCGGCTTCGCGCACAGCTCGGACAGATGATGCTGATCGCGGCCGAGCAGATTGACGCCGAACCGGCCGCAGCCGCGCACATGCGAGGCCGTCACCGTGCTGCCGTGGAGGCAGACCAGGATCGTCGGCGGGTCGATGCACACCGAGGTGAACGAGCTGATCGTCATGCCCCATGGCCGGTCGCCGTGCCACGTGGTGACGACGCTGACGCTGCCGACGAACTGGCGCATCGCACTGCGAAACACCGGCGCAGTCGGGCCGGACTGCACGGGGAGATGATTTCCGGGGCTCGCGGTGCCCGCTTCTGCTGCCGTCATGGCGCGCCTCTTTGCGACGTTGTTGCTGCGAAGCTAAGAGGCGTGCGTCGTCTCGGTCTAATCGATAATCTGTATCCTAACTATCCGTGGCATCGATTGCGCACCGCGCGAGGCACGCCAAAACCGCATGATGCGTAGCAACACGTCAGTCCCAGCCCAGGCCGTGTGCAAACCGCGCAAATCGTCGGCAGGCCAGCGGCTTCGCGATGCAAGAAATTTAAAGCCGAGCGATTGGATTGCGGCGAACCACCGCGCTCGGTAGCGGATCGCCAGGCAAGTTGTTACGCTTCGACCTCGCCTGCACGGGGAAATTCGTGAACCTGCGAAACGTCGACCTCAATCTGCTCGTCATCCTCGATGCGCTGCTGACGGAGCGGAACGTCAGCCGCGCCGGCGAGCGGATCGGGCTCAGCCAATCGGCGATGAGCGCCGCGCTCGCCCGACTGCGCGACATCTTCCACGACCCGCTGCTGGTCCGCGTCGGGCGCGATCTGGTGCTGACGCGGAACGCGGAGGATCTGATCGTTCCGCTCAAGGAGGCGCTCGGCAAGATCGAGCAGACGCTGATGCGCCGCCCGGGCTTCGACCCGGCGACCGACGCGCGGACGTTCTCGGTCAGCGCCTCCGATTACGCCGGGCTGATCCTGCTGACGCCGCTGGTGCGGATGATCGCCAACGAGGCGCCGAACGTCACCATCCATCTCTTGCCGCGGGCGCGCGACGCCGCGCGGGTGCTGCACACCAACCAGGCCGACATCGTCATCGAGCCGGTCGAACTGTTCGGGCATAGCGACTACCCGAGTTCACTGCTGCTGACCGATCGCTGGCTGTGCGCGGTCGACGCCCACCATCCCGACATCCGTGGCGACGTCCTGACCGAGCAGTGCTTCCTCGGGCTGCCGCATCTGGTCTACGGCATCGGCAATGATCGGCAGCTCAATCTGGCTGACCAGCACCTCGCCGATCTCGGCATTCGTCGCCGAATCGAAGTCACCGTGGAGAGCTTCCTGCTCAACCCGTTCATGATCGAGGGCACGCGCCTGGTCAGCCTGGTGCTGCAGCGGGCCGCGGAGCGCCTGCTGGGAAGCGCCGACATCAAACTTCTGGAATCGCCGATCGCGGTGCCGGATATTCACGAAGCCATGTACTGGCATCCGCGCCACACCACCGACCCCGGGCACCAATGGCTGCGCGACCAGCTGCAGAGCGTGGCCGCCGCGCTCGATTGACGCCGCTTGCGCCAGCCTGCCGAAATTTGATCGCGCGTGATCAGCATCGGCTCAATTTGTCGCAGTCTGCGCTGCCGACAATCAATGTTTCGATCGATAATCTCTGAAATCTTCCATCGCGCTTGCTCACACAGCCGCCCGGCCGCATAAAGGCGGACGACGCACGTCGCCAACGGGGGCAGCGGAAGACGACGCACGATTGAAAGGAGCCGGAATGCCGCAGAACGTCTATCTTCTTGCGGTTCTCCTCCTCCCCTTCGCCGGCAGCCTGCTGGCCGCCCTCCTGCCCGCCAATGCCCGCAATGCCGAAGCCTGGCTCGCCGCGCTGGTCGCGCTCGGCTGCCTGGCGCTGCTGGCGTTTCTGTATCCCGGCGCCTCGGGCGCTCCGATCCTGCACCAGTTCGCCTGGCTGCCGCAGTTCGGCCTGACCTTCACGCTGCGGCTCGACGGCTTTGCCTGGGCGTTCGCTTGCCTGGTCACGGTCATCGGCGCGCTGGTCGTGCTGTATGCGCGCTACTACATGTCGCCGTCCGACCCGGTGCCGCGGTTCTTTTCGTTTCTGCAGGGTTTCATGGGCGCGATGCTGGGCATCGTGCTGTCGGGCAATCTGATCCAGCTGGTGTTCTTCTGGGAACTCACCAGCCTGTTCTCGTTCCTGCTGATCGGCTACTGGCACCACAACGCGGCGGCGCGTGAAGGTGCCCGCGTAGCCTTGACCGTCACCGGCGCCGGCGGCCTGTGTCTGTTCGCCGGCGTCATCGTTCTCGGCCATATCGTCGGCAGCTACGACCTCGGTGCGGTGCTGGCGGCCGGTGACCAGATCCGCGACCACGCGCTGTATGTGCCGGCGCTGATCCTGATTCTGCTCGGCGCGCTGACCAAGAGCGCGCAGTTTCCGTTTCACTTCTGGCTGCCGCGGGCGATGACGGCGCCGACACCGGTCTCGGCCTATCTGCACTCCGCCACCATGGTGAAGGCCGGCGTGTTTCTGCTGGTGCGGTTGTGGCCGGTGATGGGCAACACCAACGAGTGGCTGTGGTTCGTCGGCACCACCGGTCTCGCCACCTTCATCATCGGCGCCTATCTGGCGGTGTTCCAGCGAGACCTCAAAGGCCTGCTGGCCTACTCGACCATCAGCCATCTCGGCCTGATTACGCTGTTGATCGGGCTCGACCGGCCGCTGGCGCTGGTCGCGGCGATCTTCCATCTGTTCAACCACGCCACCTTCAAGGCGTCGCTGTTCATGGCGGCGGGCATCATCGACCACGAGACTGGCACGCGCGATCTGCGCCGGCTCAGCGGGCTGTGGAAGTTCATGCCAAAGACCGGCGCGCTGGCGATCGTCGCGGCCTCGTCGATGGCCGGCGTGCCGCTGCTCAACGGCTTCCTGTCCAAGGAGATGTTCTTCGCCGAGACCATCGAGACCCATGACGGCTCGATGCTCGACGACGCCCTGCCCTATATCGTCACCCTCGCCAGCATGTTCACGGTGGCCTATTCGCTGCGCTTCGTCCGCGAGGTGTTCTTCGGCCCGCCGCCGGTCGACCTGCCGCGCGTGCCGCACGAGCCGCCGCGCTGGATGCGGTTTCCGGTCGAACTGTTGGTGCTGACCTGTCTCGTCGTCGGCATCGTGCCGTCGCTGACGATCGGGCCGTTCCTGCACGTCGCCGTGGAGTCGGTGATGGGCACCGCGACGCCTTACTACAGCCTTGCAGTGTGGCACGGCCTCAACTGGCCGCTGATGATGAGCGTGATCGCGCTGGTCGGCGGCGTGCTGCTGTACATGATGCTGCGCAAGCCGCTGCAGGAGGGGCTGACCAGTTCGCTGTTCAACGGCCGGTTCAAGACCCAGCGGATCTTCGACCGCGTGCTGGTGACGGTGTCGTGGCGCTGGGCCCGCGCGATCGAGCAGGTGATCGGCACCCGCCGGCTGCAGCCGCAATTGCTGCTTCTGATCTGTGTGGCGCTATTCGGCGCGGCCTGGGCGGCGATCGATCACGGGCTGCGGCTGGCGCCGGTGAGATTCGACACGATCGACCCGGTGCTGGCCGCCGTATGGGCGGTCGGCATCGCCTGCGCGCTCGGCGGTGCCGCGGTGGCGAAATTCCACCGGCTGGCGGCGCTGATCCTGATCGGCGGCTCGGGGCTGACCACATGCCTCACCTTCGTGTGGTTCTCGGCGCCCGATCTGGCGCTGACCCAAATCGGCGTCGAGATCGTCACCACCGTGCTGCTGCTGCTCGGCCTGCGCTGGCTGCCGAAGCAGATCGAGAGCGGCGAACACACCGCGGCGCGTCCGCTGATCCTGCGTACGCAGCGGCTGCGCGATATGGCGGTAGCGGCGGCCGCCGGCACTGGCGTGTCGCTGCTGGCCTATGCGGCGATGACCCGCGCGGCGCCGAACAGCATTTCGGAATTCTTCGTGCGCCACGCCTACAGCGACGGCGGCGGCACCAACGTCGTCAACGTCATCCTGGTCGACTTCCGCGGCTTCGATACGCTCGGCGAGATCACCGTGCTGGCGGTGGTGGCTCTGACCGTGTTCGCGCTGCTGCGCCGCTTCCGTCCCGCTGCCGACAGCGTCGATCTGCCCGAGCAGCAGCGGCTGCAGGACGAGCACGACGACGCACTCGAGGGCCGCCGCCGGGGCGACACGGCAGCGGACTATCTCGCCGTGCCGTCGGTGATCATGCAGCTCTTGTTCCCGTTCATCTTCATCGCCGCGATGTATCTGTTGTTGCGCGGCCACGACCAGCCGGGCGGCGGCTTCGTCGCCGGCATCGCGATGGCGGCAGCGCTGATCCTGCAATACATGGCCGGCGGCACCCGCTGGCTCGAGGCGCGGCTGCGCGTGCATCCGCTGCGCTGGATCGGCAGCGGCCTGCTGCTGGCGCTCGCGACCGGCGCAGCGGCGCTGCCGTTCGCGCAGCCGTTCCTCACCTCGGCGTTCGCCTATGCGAACATTCCCTGGATTGGCAAAGTACCGCTCGCCAGTGCCGCGCTGTTCGACCTCGGCGTGTTCGCGCTGGTGGTCGGCGCCACCACGCTGATGCTGATCGCGCTGGCGCACCAGTCGATCCGCGGTCATCGCCAGCCGCCCGGCGCGCGCGCCTCCACGCCCGAGGCGAACTGATGGAATTGATCGTCACGCTCGCCATCGCCGCGCTGACCGGCTCCGGAGTCTGGCTGCTGCTGCGGCCGCGCACCTTCCAGGTGATCATCGGCCTGGCGCTGCTGTCCTATGCGGTCAATCTGTTCATCTTCAGCATGGGCCGCCTGCGGGTCGGTGCCGCCGCTGTCCTGGAAAAGGGCCAGGCCGTCGATCCGGCCCGGCTCACCGATCCGGTGCCGCAGGCGCTGGTGCTGACCGCGATCGTGATCGGCTTCGCCACCACGGCGCTGTTCCTGGTGGTGCTGCTGGCGTCGCGCGGCCTGACCGGAACCGATCACGTCGACGGCCGGGATCACGACTGATGAACTGGATCGACCATCTCATCATCCTGCCGATTCTGCTGCCGCTGTTCGTCGGCGCCGCGCTGGTGCTGATCGACGAGCGTTACCAGCAGGTCAAGGCCGCGGCCAATCTCGCCTCGATCCTGGTCATGGGCATCGTCGCACTGCTGCTGATGCGCGCCGCGGATGCGCCGACGGCGGCGGGTGTGGCCTCGATCGGCGTGTATCGGCTCGGCGACTGGCCGGCGCCGTTCGCGATCGTGCTGGTCGCGGACCGGCTGTCGGCGCTGATGCTGGCGCTCACCAGCGTGCTGGCCTTCGCGGCCGCCACCTTCGCGCTGGCGCGCTGGCACCGCGGCGGCGCGCATTTCCATTCGTTGTTTCAGTTCCTGCTGATGGGGCTGAACGGCGCTTTTCTGACCGGCGATCTGTTCAATCTGTTCGTGTTCTTCGAACTGCTGCTGGCCGCGTCCTACGGCCTGGTGCTGCACGGCTCCGGCCCCGCGCGCGTTCGGGCCGGCTTGCACTACATCGCCATCAATCTTGCCGCCTCGCTGCTGTTTCTGATCGGGGTCAGTCTGATCTACGCGGTGACCGGCACGCTCAACATGGCGGATCTCGCGGTCCGCATCCCGCAGGTGGCGCCGCAGGACCGCGCGCTGCTCGAAGCCGGCGCCGCGGTGCTCGGCGTCGCGTTCCTGGTCAAGGCCGGGATGTGGCCGCTGTGCTTCTGGCTGCCGACCACCTACGCGGCGGCCGCGGCACCGGTGGCGGCTATCTTCGCGATCATGAGCAAGGTCGGCGTCTACATCCTGCTGCGGCTGTCGCTGCTGTTCTTCGGCGCCGGCAGCGGCGGATCGGCGCTGTTCGGCCACGACGTGATGATCGCGGCCGGTATGGCGACGATCGTGTTCGGCCTGATCGGCGCGCTGGCGTCGCAGGAGATCTCTCGGCTCGGCGGCTACGCGGTGCTGGTGTCGTCGGGGACGGTGCTGGCGGTCGCGGCCGCCGCCGGAAAGTCCGCCGTGACTGCGTCCGCGCTGTTCTATCTGGTGAGTTCGACGCTGGCGATCTCGGCCTTCTTCATGCTGATCGAATTGCTCGAGCGCGGCCGCGATCCCGGCGCCGACATGCTCGCGGTGACGCGCGAGGCCTATGGCGAAGGCGCGCCGGACGATCCCGATGCCGAGGAGATCGGCCTGGTGATTCCGGCCTCGATGGCGATCCTCGGCTGGTGCTTCGTCGGCTGCGCCGCGGTGATCGCCGGGCTGCCGCCGGTGTCCGGCTTCATCGCCAAATTCGCCATGCTGACCGCGTTGGTCGGCGAGGATTCGGCGGGACACATCTCGGCGCTGCACTGGGCTCTGTTGGCGCTGCTGATGCTGTCCGGCCTGACCATGCTGATCGCCATGACCCGCGCCGGCATCCGCACGCTGTGGACGCCGCTGGAGCGTGCCGATCCGCGGGTGCGGCTGGTGGAGATCCTGCCGATCGTGCTGCTGTTGCTCGGATGCGCGACCATGACGGTGCGGGCGCAGCCGGTGATGAGCTATATGCAGGGCGCCGCCAATTCGCTGCACGCGCCGGCCGCGTACACGGACAGCGTGCTGGCGCCGGCGGACACCCGCGTGAAAGCCGGGGGTGGCTCATGACAAGAGTGCTCCCCTTCCCGCTGATCTCGCTGTGCCTGCTGGCGATGTGGCTGTGGCTGAGCCAGTCGCTGGCGCTCGGCCCGATCCTGCTCGGCAGCCTGTTCGCCGTACTTGGCGGCTGGCTGCTGCGCATGCTGCAGCCCGACGCCAAGGCGGTGCGCAATCCGGTCGCGATCGTCCGGCTCGCCGGCCTGGTGCTGGTCGACGTGATCCGCTCCAACATCGCCGTCGCCGCGATCATTCTCGGCGGCCAGCGCCATAACATCACGTCCGGCTTCGTCGACATCCCGCTCGATCTGCGCAGCCGGCAGGGCCTGGCGATCCTGGCCTGCATCATCACCTCGACACCCGGCACGCTGTGGGTGAACTACAATCTCGACTCCGGAATCCTGCAGCTCCACGTCCTCGACCTGGTCGACGAAACCGAATGGATCGACCGCATCAAGAACCGCTACGAGCGTCTGCTGTTGGAGATCTTCGAATGAGCAGCTTGGTATTGATCTGGTCGATCGGGATCGCGCAGGGCATGCTGGCCCTTGCCATGGCCTGTGCGGCGTATCGGATGCTGAACGGTCCGCGCGCGCAGGATCGCGTGCTCGGGCTCGACACGATGTACGTCAACGCTATGCTGCTGATGCTGACCATCGGCATCCGCACCGGCAGCAACGTGTACTTCGAGGCGGCGTTGATCATCGCGCTGCTTGGCTTCGTCGGCACCGTGGCGCTGTCCAAATTCCTGATGCGCGGCGAGGTGATCGAATGAGCCACGCCGCGGATCTTCCGGCGTGGGCGGCATGGGCCGTCGCGCTGCTGCTGCTGCTCGGCGCCGGCATCACGCTGGTCGGCTCGCTCGGGCTGCTGCGGCTCGACGGCTTCTATCAGCGCGCGCATGCGCCGACGCTCGGCACCTCGCTCGGCACCGCGCTGATCTGCGGCGCCTCGATGCTGTGCTTCTCGATGCTGGAGGCACGGCCGCTGCTGCACGAGGTGCTGATCCTCGGCTTCGTCACCATCACCACGCCGGTCACGCTGATGCTGCTGACGCGCGCCGCCCTGTTCCGCGACACCGCCGAAGGCCGCGACGGAGTGCCGCCACCGCCGGCCGGACGGCGCAAGGAAGACTGAACGACGCGCGGCATCGTCCTTCGATTTTGGAAACAGGTCCCTCCCCGTCATGCCCGGGCTTGTCCCGGGCATCCACGTCTTGGAGGCCAGCGTTCAGCAAAGGCGTGGATGGCCGGGACAAGCCCGGCCATGACGGAAATCGGGAGCGAACTACTCCTTCTTCCGCACCACCGCGTTCAGCAACTGCGCCGCGGTCTCGGCGATGACGCTTCCGCTCCCCGGATCCCCCTTGACGATCGACGATAAAAAGCCGCGCGCCTGTTTGAGCGTGACGTGCGGCGGCAGCGGCACGATGTCGGGGTCGGTCTTCACCTCGATCACCACCGGGCGGTCGCTCGCCAGCGCGCGATGCCACGCCGCCGAAAGCGCGTCAGGATTGTCGACATAGATGCCGGTGAAGCCGAGCAGCTCGGCGAATTTGGCGTAGGCAAAATTCGGGATCGACTGCGACGCGTCGAACCGCGGGTTGCCTTCCATCACCCGCTGCTCCCAGGTGACTTCGTTGAGGTCCTCGTTGTTGAACACGCAGACCACGAAGCGCGGATCGGCCCATTGCCGCCAGTACTTCTGCACGGTGATCAGCTCGGCGAGGTTGTTCATCTGCATCGCGCCGTCGCCGACCAGGGCCACCACCGGCCGCGTTGGATGCGCGAACTTGGCGCCGATCGCATACGGCACCGCCGCGCCCATCGACGCCAGCCCGCCCGACAGCGACGCCGCCTGCCCGCGCTTGACGCGATAATCGCGCGCGTACCAGTTGGCGCAGGAGCCGCTGTCACTCGTGATGATGGCGTCGGCCGGAAGTTGCGGCGACATCTCCCACACCACGCGCTGTGGGTTGACCGGCTTGGCTGCCGTCATCGCGCGCGCCTCGAGCTTCTTCCACCATGCGTCGAGCCCTCCAGCGATGGTCTTGCGCCACTTGCCGTCGGTCTTCGGCTTGAGCAGCGGAAGTAACAACTTCAGCGTCTCCGCGGCGTCACCGTGCAGGTTGACTTCGGCCGGATAGCGCAGCGACAGCATCGCCGGCTCAATGTCGATCTGCACCGCCCGCACCTTGCCGTCTTTTGGCAGGAACTCCGCCCAGGGGAAGCCGGTGCCGACCATCAGCAGCGTGTCGCAGTTCTGCATCAGGTCCCAGCTCGGCTCGGTGCCGAGCAGTCCGATCGCGCCAGTGACGAACGGCAAATCGTCGGGCAGCACATCCTTGCCGAGCAGCGCCTTGGCGATGCCGGCACCGAGCGCATCGGCGACCGCGATAAGTTCGTTCGCCGCGCCACGCCCGCCGGCGCCCACCAGGATCGCGACCTTCTCGCCGGCATTGAGCACGTCAGCGGCGCGCTGCAGATCCTCAGGATACGGCACCACGCGCGGCCGCGTGTAGCCGATGCCGGAGCGGGTGAAGCCGTGCGCGACCTGGGGCTCCTCGTAGGTCTGATCCTGAATGTCCTTCGGCAGCACCAGCACCGACACGCCGTTGCGTGCGGTGGCGATCCGCACCGCGCGGTCGACCAGATGCCGCGCCTGCGCCGGCGCCGACAGCTCCTGCGCGAAGTCGGCGACGTCGGCGAACATCCGGTCGAGATTGAGCTCCTGCTGATAGCTGGCGCCGCGCACCGTCGCCTCCGCCTGCCCGCAGATCGCCAGCACCGGCGCGTGGTCGAGCTTGGCGTCGTACAGGCCGGTGATCATATGGGTGGCGCCCGGCCCGCCGGTCGACAGGCAGACGCCGATCTCGCCGGTGAACTTGGCGTGCGCCACAGCCATAAACGCCGCCATCTCTTCGTGCCGCGCCTGCACGAACTCGATGGTGCCGGCGCGTTGCAGCGCGCCGAGCACGCCGTTGATGCCGTCTCCGGAGTAACCGTAGATCCGCCGCACGCCCCAGGCGTGGAGCCGCTCGACGATGAAATCGCTGACTTTCAAGGCGCTGCTCCGGAAGGTTGAACGCCGGTCCAACCAGCGGTCGCAGCGTCGGTTCCTTCAGGCGCCTCCGTTCTCGATCCGGTAGGTCAGCAGCAGCGCGCCGCCGTCGAGTGGGCGGGTGCTTTCCAGCGTCATGGCGGTGACCGGCGCGCGCTGCTCGCTCTGGTCCTCCGCCGAGTCGAACACGCACGGCGCCCCCTTTGCGCCGTCGATGGCCGGGCACAGGATCAGCTGCAGTTCGTCGACCATGCCGGCGCGCAGGAACGCGCCATTGGTGCCGCCGCCACCTTCGAGTAGCAGCCGCTCGATGCCGAGCTCGCGATTGAGGATGTCGAGTGTCAGCGCCAGATCGATCTCGCGTGTGCCGGCGAAGATGTAAGAGACGCCCTCGCCGCGCAGCCCTTCGAGATGCGCGTCGGAGACCTGCTCAGTCAGCACCACCACGATCGGATCGCCGCCGATGTCGGAGCGGCCCCAGCCGATCTTGCCGTGCGCGTCGAGCACAATGCCGTAGCTGTCTGCGTCGCGCTTCGGCAGCCAGTGCTCGCGCGGATAGCGCTGCGCCGTGCCGGTCGGATACGGCTGGCCCTTGGCGAATTCCGAGCCGGTAACGCGGCCGATCAGCCAGGCGTCGCCGCCGAGTTCGTCGTGAACCTGCTCGAACAGGTCGCCGGCGGTGCCTTTGGGCCGCCAGCGGCTATGCAGCGTGCGGCCGTCGACGCTGGAGGCCATCAGGCAGGTGACGTGAGGTTTCATTGGACCATCCTTGTTGGTGCAGCGGCCCGCGTCGCCGCACAAACGCGTCTGCCGGCACGGATAAACCGCGCCGGCAGCTTTCGTTCATCCGGCCCGGCTCCGACAGCGTGCGACGCTCAGGGCCACAGCCGAGGTATCGCCGTGCGTTAGTTCTTTGGCGCGGCTTCGCCGGCCTCGCCCTTCGGGCCGGCGGGGCCGGTGTCACCCTTTGGGCCGGCCGGACCTGCCTCGCCCTTCGGCCCTGCGGGACCGGTGTCGCCCTTCGGGCCCGCCGGGCCTGCGGGACCGGCTGGGCCTGCCGGACCAGCGGGACCCGCCTCACCCTTCGGACCGACAGCGCCGGCTGGACCTCGCGAGCCGGCGGGGCCGGCCATGCCTGCAGCGCCGGGCTCACCCTTCGGGCCGCGCGTGCCGCAATTGGCGACGATCAGGTCCTTGGCGACTTCCTCGCCGGACTTCAGGTCGATCTTGCAGGTTTCGGGCAGATAGCTGAGCGAGAACCGGAAGCGGCGCGAGGACGAACTCTTGACCTTGTCGCCGGGGCCGACGACTTCGACCTCCTGGCCGGGCTTGGTGGTCTTGCCGGTGATCACCAGCTTGCCGCTCTGGATCGCAACCGTGTCGAGATCGAGCGCCTGCGCGCTCGCCGAGGTCATCACCGCAATCGCAGCCGCAACAACTATCGATCCTCGCAACATCCAGTTCCCCTCTCGCGGCGTTGCATCCGCCGCCTTGCCGCCGATCGCAGACCGCCCGCGACCTTGTCGAAGCATAACCCAACATCGGCAGCAGCATAGCCGGCAGTCCGTGACAATTTTGTTCACGCCGTCGCGGCACCCGAGGACGGCGGTGGGCCCTTGCCGGCGCGCGGCAGAACGCCGTTGCGAACAAAGCAGGAATCTGGGAGCGTCGGTCCTCATCCAGACAGACGCTGATTCGTGCCCGCTACCGCCACCTATCTTGAGAGCCTCAATCCGGAGCAGCGCTGTGCCGTCGAGCACGGCATCGGCGCAGCGTGTCCGCCGCTGCTGGTGATCGCCGGCGCCGGCAGCGGCAAGACCAACACATTGGCGCACCGTGTGGCGCATCTGGTGCTGAACGGCGCCGATCCGCATCGCATTTTGCTGATGACGTTCTCGCGCCGCGCCGCTGCCGAAATGACCCGCCGCGTCGAGCGCATCGCCCGCAAGGTGATGGGCGACCGCGCCGGCGCCCTCACCGGCGCACTGAGCTGGGCCGGCACCTTCCACGGCATCGGCGCCCGGCTGATGCGCGAATATGCCGAGCGGCTCGCGCTCGATCCCGCCTTCACCATTCACGACCGCGAAGATTCCGCCGACCTGATGAATCTGGTGCGGCACGATCTCGGCTTCTCGAAGACCGAGAGCCGGTTTCCGACCAAAGGCACGTGCCTTGCAATCTACTCGCGCTGCGTCAACGCCGGCCAGGCCCTCGATCAGGTGCTCGGCGCCAACTATCCGTGGTGCGCCGGCTGGGCGAACGAGCTGAAGCAGCTGTTTGCCGGCTACGTCGACGCCAAGCAGCGCCACAACGTGCTCGATTATGACGACCTGCTGCTGTACTGGGCCCAGACCATGGCGGAGCCGGGACTGGCCGAGGAGATCGGCGACCGTTTCGATCACGTGCTGGTCGACGAGTATCAGGACACGAACGCGCTGCAGGCGCAGGTGCTGCTCGGCCTCAAACCCGACGGCCACGGCCTCACCGTCGTTGGCGACGACGCCCAGTCGATCTATTCGTTTCGCGCCGCCACGGTGCGCAACATCTTGGACTTCCCGAAAGCCTTCAGCCCGCCGGCGCGGCTGATCACGCTCGACCGCAACTATCGCTCGACCCAGGCGATCCTCGGCGCCGCCAATGCGGTCATCGATCTCGCCAAAGAGCGCTTCACCAAGAACCTGTGGACCGACCGCGCCGCCGGCTTGCCGCCGCAGCTCGTCGGCGTTCGCGACGAGGCCGATCAGGCGCGCTACATCGTCGAGCGCGTGCTCGACAATCGCGAAGGCGGCGCGACGCTGAAGCAGCAGGCGGTGCTGTTCCGCACCTCGTCGCATTCGGCGCCGCTCGAACTCGAGCTGACCCGGCGCAACATCCCGTTCGTCAAATTCGGCGGCCTGAAATTCCTCGACGCCGCCCACGTCAAGGACATGCTGGCGCTGCTGCGCTTCGTGCAGAACCCGCGCGATCGCGTTGCCGGCTTCCGCGTGCTGCTGCTGATGCAGGGCGTCGGCCCGGCCTCCGCGCAGAAAGTACTGGATGCCATCGGCACCGCCGCCGATCCGCTCGGCGCCCTCGCGGATTTGCCGGCGCCGCCGCGCGCCGGCGATTGGCGCAGCTTTGTCGAGGCGATCGGCGAATTGCGCAGCGGCGGCGCCGGCTGGCCGGCCGAAATCGAATTCGCGCGGCAGTGGTACGAGCCGCATCTCGACCGTATCCACGACGACGCCGAGACGCGCCGCGCCGACCTGGTGCAACTGGCGCAGATCGCATCGGGCTATCCGTCACGCGAGCGCTTCCTCACCGAACTGACGCTCGATCCGCCGGACGCGACCTCCGACCAGGCCGGCGTACCCATGCTGGACGAGGACTATCTGATCCTGTCGACCATCCACTCCGCCAAGGGCCAGGAGTGGAAGTCGGTATTCGTGCTCAACGTCGTCGACGGCTGCATGCCGTCCGATCTCGGCACCGGCAGTTCGGCCGAGATCGAGGAAGAGCGCCGCCTACTCTATGTCGCAATGACGCGCGCCAAGGACGATCTGCACCTCGTCGTGCCGCAGCGCTTCTTCGTCCACGGCCAGGCCGCGATGGGGGACCGCCACGTCTACGCCTCGCGCAGCCGCTTCATCCCCGATCGCCTGCTCGGCGCGTTCGAGCGCGTCAGCTGGCCGAAGCCCAGTGCGACGCCCGGCTACCCGACCCGCAAGGCGCCGCCGATCGACATCGGGGCGCGAATGCGCGGGATGTGGCGCTGAACGCAACCGCCGCGCGCGAATTGATTTGGATCAAAGATCCCGCGGCGCACTGCCCCGGAAACTCCCGAGACGATTCGGGGATTTCTGGATGGCATCGTTCTTCATTTTTGCAGCCGCGGCGCTCGGTGCTGCGGCGGCTGTGTTTCATACGGCGCACGGCCAGCTTTACTACGGGGCGTCTTGGGCAAGCCAAGTCTGCGGCGCCTCGCCGCTGTTCTGCAATCAACCGGAATACCTCGCTTATGCTGCGGGCGGCTGCCTGATCGTCGGCCTCGGCCTCGCACTCGGCCGCGCCCTGAGCGGATAAGGAAAATTCAATCGATCGAATTGATGCGATGTCTGCAAAGCGACCGTTGAAGCTCGCTAAGCTCGCGACAAATTCCGCCATGGCCGGGCTTGTCCCGGTCATCCACGCTTTTGTGCATTTCCGTCAGCAAGGCGTGAATACCCGGCACCGGGCATGACTCGTGGTGGCGAGTTCGCGAAGGTCTGAACGCGTCTTTCGAAGTCCCTGTCCGCGGCGCTGCGCGCACTCACGATGACGACCCGGCATGCGACGAGAGCGCCGTCTTGATCGCGCCGCCGGCGGCGTTGTCGACGATCACCGGGCTGTCGAACCACGAGATCACCGGCTCGGCACCGTAAAGTTGCGCAACGCGGGCTCGCCATTCGCCGGCATAGACGGCTTCGGCCGCCTGCCGCGACTCCCACAAATACACGCCGCCGGCGGTGCGGCCATCCTCGGAGCGGATGTAGTATTTGCGGATCAGGCCCGGCATCTGCTGATACTTTGACGCGCTGCTCTTGAACAGCTTCGCGGCAGCTTCAAGACTGATCGGCTCGGCCAGAGCGAACTGCACGATGGTGGTGATCATGGCTCTCTCTTGACGGTGCAAATTAGCGCCCGCGAAACCGCGGCTTGCGCCGATCGAGAAACGCGGCGACGCCCTCCTTGTGGTCTTCGGTCAGCCCGGCGAGCGCGAACTGATCGAGATCCATATGGCTGGCGAGATCGTCGAGCGCGTGGGCCAGCCGGTTGACGGTGAGTTTGGTCATCGCCACCGAGATCGGCGGCTGCGCCGCGACCTTCTCGGCCAGCGCCATCGCGCCCGCAAACGCCTGCCCCGGCTTGGCAAGGTGCTCGACCAGTCCCCATTCGTAGGCTTCGCGCGCGCCGATCCGATCGTCTGCGAGGATCACCGCCTGCTTGGTCCGCGCCGGCCCGATCAGATGCAGCATCCGCGGTACGCTCTGCCAGCTCATGTTCATGCCGAGCCCGATCTCGGGCACCCGCATGTGCGCGTCCCTCGCCATCACCCGGAAATCCAGTGCGACCGCGAGCGCCACGCCGCCACCGACGCAAAAGCCCTCGATCGCCCCGATGGTGACCTGCTCCAACTCCTGCCAGGCTCGCGTCAGCCGCGGCCCGAGCTTGAGGTGCCGGCGCAGCGTGCCGAGGTCCATCTCGGCGCGGCTGCGGCCCTCGGCGTCCTTGAGGTCGAAGCCGGCACTGAACGCCTTGGCGCTGCCGGTGAGCACCACCACGGAGGTTTCCGCATCGTCCTCGAAGCCACGCGCCGCGTCAGTCAATTGCCGCATCGCCTCCGGCGATAAGGCGTTGAGCCCATCGCCGCGATCAAACCGCACCACGGCAACGCGGCCCTCTGGTCCGAGGCCGCGTTCAATGCTCACCAAAACAGTCACGCTGCCTCCCGGTGGTCGTTCTTGATTTGGCCGCAGGCTACCAGCTTCCCGGCTCGACAGCGCAATCTTTTCCACTCTATGTTGCTTCGCATGAGCAATGATCAAGACGTGCACGCGCATCATCACGACCACGACCATTCCGATCTGTCGGACACCGAGCTGCGCGTCCGCGCGCTCGAAACCATCCTGACCGAGAAAGGCTATGTCGATCCGGCAGCGCTCGACGTGCTGATCGAGACCTACGAGACCAAGGTCGGGCCGCGCAATGGGGCGCGCGTGGTCGCCAAAGCGTGGAACGATCCGGCCTATCGCGAGAGGCTGCTCAAGGACGCCACCGCGGCGATCGCCGAGCTCGGCTACAGTGGCCGCCAGGGCGAGCACATCGTCGCCGTCGAGAACACGCCGGCGACCCACAACATGGTCGTCTGCACGTTGTGCTCCTGTTATCCGTGGTCCGTGCTCGGCTTGCCGCCGGTCTGGTACAAATCGGCGCCGTATCGCTCGCGTACCGTCAAGGAGCCGCGCGCGGTGCTGGCCGATTTCGGCGTGACGCTGCCGGACGAGACCGCCATCCGCGTCTGGGATTCGACCGCGGAGATCCGCTACTTGGTGGTGCCGATGCGCCCGGCAGGCACCGAAGGCCTCAGCGAAGACCGCCTCGCCGATCTCGTCACCCGCGACAGCATGATCGGCACCGGCCTCGCCCGCTCGCCTGCCGAGGTGGCGTGATGGATGGCGCGCATGACATGGGCGGGATGGATGGCTTCGGCCCGGTGGTCCCGGAGCCGGACGAGCCGGCGTTTCACGCCCCCTGGGAGCGCCGCGCCTTCGCCATCACGCTGGCGATGGCCCGGCACGGCGGCTGGAATCTCGACATGACGCGGTTCGCCCGCGAAAACCGTTCGCCGGCCGACTATCTCAGCAAGAGCTACTACCAGATCTGGATCGCCGGGCTCGAACAGCTGATGGCGGAGCGCGAGCTGGTGACGGCAGACGAAATCGAAGCCGGAAAGCCGCTGCATCGCCGCCGCGACATCCCGGCGCTCGGGGCCAGCGAAGTCGGCCCGATGCTGGCGCGCGGCGGCCCGACCGACCGGCCGGCCGCGGCCGCTGCTAGGTTCAAGGTCGGCGACCGCGTTCGCACCAAAACGATGCATCCGCGCACTCATACGCGGCTGCCGCGCTACGTCCGCGGCCATGTCGGGGTGATCGAGCTGCTGCACGGCGCCCACGTCTTTCCCGACAGCAATGCGCTCGGCCAGGGCGAGCAGCCGCAGTGGCTGTACACCGTCACGTTCGACGGCCGGGACATCTGGGGTGACGACGCCGAGCCGGGATTACGCGTCTCGGTCGACGCCTGGGACAGCTATCTGGAGCCGGCCTGATGACGCCCGATGCCCGCGCCGCCGCGCTCGCCGCCGACGCGCTGCCGGATCTGCCGCGCGATCATGACGGCCCGGTGTTCCGCGAGCCGTGGGAGGCGCACGCCTTCGCCATGGCGGTGACGCTGCACGCCCGCGGGCTGTTCACCTGGCCGGAATGGGCGGCGGCGCTTGCCGAACAGATTGTCCGTGCACAGCAAGGCGGTGATCCGGACACCGGCGAGACTTACTACCAGCATTGGCTGGCGACATTGGAGCACATGCTCGCCGCCAAAGGCATCGCCAGCGCCGACACCCAGGCCCACTACCGCAACGCCTGGGACCGCGCCGCCGACCGCACGCCGCATGGAAGGCCGATCGAACTGACGCCGGATGATTTTTGTCCGCGGCAATAGCGAGCTTAGCTCCCGGTTGAATCAATGCCCCTGACAGAAGCACAGCGCCGTCATCCTGAGGCGCGCACGCAGCGCGCCTCGAAGGATGCGGCCACAGTCTCTGGCCAGAACTTCGAACGGTGAAAGCAGGCCTTGAACGTCGTCATTGCGAGGAGCGAAGCGACGAAGCAATCCAGAACGACTTTGCGGCCCCTGGATTGCTTCGCTTCGCTCGCAATGACGCAGAAGTCAAAGGCTCTGATTAGTCAAAAGCTCTCATCAACACACCGCCCTCTCCGCCCGTCATGGCCGGGCTTGTCCCGGCCATCCACGCCTTTTCTGCATTTCCGGCCGCAAGGCGTGGATGCCCGGCACAAGGCCGGGCATGACGCGTGGATACGAAAAGGCCCAATTTTACAGGGCTGAGCTTGGGTCAGGCTCCGAGGTCGCACACCATCTCTCCCGGTACGACGCGGTTGGAGTTGCGATCAGTCCCGCCCCGTCAGCCCCTCATACAGTAGCTTCTTGAACGCCGGGCCGACGCGGCCGCGTTCGGTTTCGGTCTGCTCCATCAAAATGTAGATCAGCCCGAGCTTGCGATCGACACCGAAATAGGTGCCGGCGCCACCGTCCCACTTCAGCTCGCCGAGTGAGCCCGGCGGCGGCGGCTTGGCCTCGCCCGGATCAGTGCGGACCGCGAAACCGTAACCGTAGCCGAACCCATCGCCCGGAAAGTAGAAGTAATCGCGCTCGACGCCCGAGCCCGGGCCGATGTGGTCGGTGGTCATCGCCGCGAACGCCGCTGGGCTGAGATAGCGCCGGCCGTCCAGTTCGCCGCCGTTGAGGATCATGCGGGCGAAACGCGCGTAGTCGGTGATGGTCGAGACCAGCCCGCCGCCGCCGGATTGCCACTCCGGATGCGCCCGCCGCAGCCGCTCGGCGCGGCCCAGCACCACATCGTCGGGCCACGGCTCGGCCATCCGCGCCCGCTCGTCATCGGTTTCCAGCACGTACTTGGTGCTGGTCATACCGAGCGGATCGAACAAATGCTGCTTCTCGAACTGGTATAGCGTCTGCCCCGAGAGGATCTCGATGATGCGGCCGAGCACGTCGGTAGAATGGCCGTAGCGCCACAGCGTGCCGGGCTGGCGCGCCAGCGGCAGCCGCGCGATCCGCTCGGCGAAGGCGGCATTGTCGAACGCGCCGTCGAAGATATGCGCATCCGCATAGGCCTGCCGGATCAGCTCGCCGCCGATATAACTATACGTGATCCCCGAGGTCTGCCGCATCAGGTCTTCGACCGTCACCGGCCGGTCCGGCGGCACGCGCTTCAGCACAGGCTTGCCGTCCTCCGTTTTGCTCTCGACGCCGACTTGCACATCGGCGAAGGCCGGAATGTATTTCGACACCGGATCCTGCAGCGACAGCCTCCCGGCGTCGATCAGCATCATCGCGGCGACGCTGGTGATCGGCTTGGTCATCGAATGCAGCGCGAACAGCGTGTCCGGCGTGATCGGCTGCGTGCGCGCCGGCGTTCGATAGCCGAAGCACTGCAGATAGCGCGGATGCCCGCGCTGTTCGATCAGCACCACCGCACCCGGCAGCTTGCCGGTGGCGATCTCGTTGTCGAAGTAAGCGGTGACGGCCTTGAACCGGCCATACGCCGGCGCCGTCGCGCCCGGGTCGCAATCCGCCGCGGCGACCGGCGCAACCAACGAAAGGAGTGCGCACGCCGCGATGACGAGGCGCGACGCGGGGCGCGATATCAATTCCGTCATGGCCGGGCTTGTCCCGCCTGCGCGGCCGAAGCCGCTTCGGCGCGGCAAAGGCCCGGCCATCCACGGCTTTTCTGGATTTCCGGCCGCAAGGCGTGGATGCCCGGCACAAGGCCGGGCATGACGCGGGGAGAGGGAAGTGCCCGAACTTAATGGCGGCATTTCCGGCCAGGCTCTCAGGATAATGACTCAGTGCTCAATGCAAGGACCGTCCGTTCGAACAACGAATGAAACTGCAGCCGACACAGCTCCGATCATTACGACCGAGCGCTTCGCATTCCATCATACCCAAGTGTGATTTCGATGACGTCTGCGTGAGCTACGCCCTCGCCTGATACTCGCGCCAGCCCTTGGCCCGCAACGCACAGGCCGGGCATTCGCCGCAGCCATAGCCCCAGTCGTGGCGCGCGCCGCGCTCGCCGAGATAACAGGTGTGCGAATGCTCGCGGATCAGATCGACCAGCGCATTGCCGCCGAGGTCACGCGCCAGTCGCCAGGTCGCGGCTTTGTCCAGCCACATCAGCGGCGTGTGCAGCGTGACGTCGCGCGCCATGCCGAGGCTGATCGCACTCTGCAGTGCCTTGATGGTGTCGTCGCGGCAATCCGGATAGCCGGAATAATCGGTCTCGCACATGCCGCCGACGATGTCGGCGATGCCGCGGCGATAGGCCAATGCCGCCGCAAACGTCAGGAAGATCAGGTTGCGGCCGGGCACGAAGGTGTTGGGCAGGCCGTCCGCCCCCATCGCGATTTCGACGTCGCGCGTCAGCGCGGTGTCGGAGATCGCGCTCAGCGTCGGGATCGACAGCGTATGGCTGTCGCCGAAGCTGGCGGCCCAGGCCGGATCGATGGCGCGAAAACCGTCGAGCAGTCTGGCCCGGCAATCGAGCTCGATGGCGTGGCGCTGGCCGTAGTCGAAGCCGATGGTCTCGACGCGGGCGTACCGCGCCAGCGCCCACGCCAGGCACGTCGCGGAGTCCTGCCCGCCGGAGAACAGCACCAGCGCGGTTTTATCGGATGTCGGTTCGGTCATGCGGCTGGCTCTAGCACCGCGCGGCGCCGCAGCCAATCACGCTGATTTTTGCTGGGCCGCGCCGCGCGCATACGGCATAGGAAGGCACAGCCTCACGACCGGATCTTGCCATGACCCCTTCCCGCGACATCGCCCGCCTGATCGAGATCATGGCCCAGCTGCGCACGCCCGGCACCGGCTGTCCATGGGACCTCGAACAGGACTTCACGACGATCGCACCCTACACCATCGAGGAGGCGTTCGAAGTCGCCGAGGCGATCGCCCGGGGCGATCTCGAGGATCTGCGCGACGAGCTTGGCGACCTCTTGCTGCAGGTGGTGTTTCACTCGCGGATCGCCGAGGAGCGCGGCGCGTTCGCATTCGGCGACGTGGTCGAGGCGGTCACGGCTAAGATGATCCGCCGCCATCCGCACGTCTTCGCCGACGCCGACGGCAATATCGCGCCGTCGCATGTCGAGGGCGTGTGGGACCGCATCAAGGCCGAGGAAAAGGCCGAGCGCGCCGCCCGCCGCGGCCACGTCGAGCCGCCGGCGAATTCCGTGCTGGCGGGCGTCAAGGCCGGGCAGCCGGCGCTGTCGCGCGCCATGGAGCTGCAACGCAAAGCGTCCAAGGTCGGCTTCGACTGGAACGATCCGCGCGCGGTGCTGAACAAGATCCGCGAGGAGGCCGACGAGATCGAGGCCGCTCTCGACCGAGGCGACAAGAGCGAGATGGCGGAGGAGACCGGCGATCTGATGTTCGCGCTGGTCAACCTCGCCCGCCACACCGGCGCCGACCCGGAAATGGCGCTGCGCGGCACCAATGCCAAATTCGAGCGCCGCTTCGCCTACATCGAACGCGCCCTCGCCGCCCGCGGCCGCTCGCCGCAGGCCGCGACGCTGGCCGAGATGGATGCACTGTGGAACGAGGCGAAAGCCGACGAAGCCGACGAGCAAGCGAGATAAAGCTGCCTTGGCTGGTTCCGGTCGGGCGTGGGACGCCCTATGTTCAGCGCCGGTGTAAGCAGCAGAGGAGGCGGCGCAGGCGCCATGCTATCGGTGGAATTGGCAATCGTGGTGACGCTCATCGTCGCCAACGGGTTGCTCGCGATGTCTGAGCTGGCGATTGTCTCCTCCCGCCCGGCCCGGCTGGCTCTGCTCGCCCAGAAGAACGTCCGCGGCGCCAAGCAGGCGCTGAAACTGTCTGAAGACCCGGGCAAGTTCCTGTCCACCGTGCAGATCGGCATCACGCTGGTCGGCGTGCTGTCAGGCGCCTTCTCCGGTGCCACGCTCGGCCAACGACTAACCGAATACCTGACAGCCCTGTCGGTGCCGTTTCCCGACATCCTGGGCTTCGGTTTGGTGGTGGCGCTGATCACCTATGCGACGCTGATCGTCGGCGAGCTGGTGCCCAAGCAGGTCGCGCTGCGCAATCCCGAAGGCATCGCCGCCAAGGTCGCGCCCGCCATGGCGCTGATCGCCAAGATCTCGCGGCCGCTGGTGTTCGTGCTGGATTTCTCCGGCAAGGCGATCCTCAGCCTGCTCGGGCAGAGCGGCGTGATGCAGGACAAGATCTCCGAGGAGGAGATCCACAATCTGGTGATGGAAGCCGAGACCGCCGGCGTGCTCGAACCCGGCGAGCGCGAGATGATCGCCGGCGTGATGCGGCTCGGCGACCGCCCGGTCGGCGCGGTGATGACGCCGCGGCCGGAGGTCGATCTGGTCGACCTCGGCGACTCGCTGGAGGACATCCGCGAAGCTTTCCTCACCAGCCCGCATTCGCGGCTTCCGGTGACCGACGGCAATCGCGACGATCCGATCGGCATTATCCAGGCCAAGGACCTGCTCGAAGTGTATCTGCGCGGCGACAAGCCGGACCTGCGCGCGCTGGTGCGCGAAGCCCCGATCATCCCGTCCTCGGCCGACGCCCGCGACGTGCTGGCGACGCTGCGGCAATCGTCGGTGCACATGGCGCTGGTCTATGACGAGTTCGGCGCCTTCGAAGGCGTCGTCACCACCGCCGACATTCTGGAATCGATCGTCGGCGCGTTCGGCAATGAGGAAGGCCCGCCCGAGCCCGCCGCGGTGCGTCGCGAGGACGGCTCGTATCTGATCGCAGGCTGGATGCCGGTCGACGAATTCGGCGATCTGCTGCCGGTGTCGATTCCCGAGCATCGCGACTATCACACCGTCGCGGGCCTGGTGCTGCAGCACTACGGCGCGCTGCCGAACATCGGCGACAAGTTCGAGTATCAGGGCTGGCAGCTCGAGATCCTCGATCTCGATGGCCGGCGGATCGACAAGATCATGGCCACCCGGATCGCCGAGATCGAGGCGGCGGCATGACGTCGTCCGCAGGCTCGGCGCACAGCCGCGCCCGGGCGCTGACGGCGGTGCGCGCGGCGCACACGGCGATCTGGCGTTCTTTGCCGGATCGATCGTGCTGATCCCGATCGCCACGCTGCGCGGCGAATTTGTCGCCGCACTATGGATGAGCGTGTTCGTCTGGGGCGAAGTGCTGGTGCTGCTGCTCAACCGCATGCGCTGTCCGCTGACCGACATCGCGGCGCGCTACACCACTGATCGCGCCGACAATTTCGACATCTGGCTGCCGCGCTGGCTGGCCCGCCACAATCAGCGCATCTTCGGCACGCTGTTCGCCGCAGGCCAGCTGCTGCTCGGCCACGCGCTGCTGCGCGACTGATCCCAAGCGCCCCGCCAAAACGGCAGCGGCCGCCCGGTTGCCCGAGCGGCCGCGCCTTCCCCACCCGCTGACAACCTCAGAACGGGATATCGTCGTCCATGTCGCTGGCGCGGCCACCGCCACCGCCGCCGCTGGCCGCGACCGGCCGGCGCGACTGGCCGCCGGAGCTATAGCCGCCCCCCGACGGACCGCCCGAGCCGAAATCGCCGCCCGCATCGTCCGAGCCGTAACCGCCGCCACTGCCGCCGCCGCTACGGCCGTCCAGCATGGTCAGCACCGAATTGAAGTTCTGCAGCACCACCTCGGTGCTGTAGCGCTCGGCGCCGCTCTGGTCGGTCCATTTGCGCGTCTGCAGCTGGCCCTCGATATAAACCTTGGCGCCCTTCTTGAGGTACTGCTCGACGACCTTGCACAGCCCTTCATTGAAGATCACGACGCGATGCCACTCGGTCTTTTCCTTACGCTCGCCGGTGGCGCGATCGCGCCAGCTCTCCGAGGTGGCGATGCGCAGATTGGCGATCGGCCGGCCATCCTGGGTCCGCTTGATCTCGGGATCGGCGCCGAGATTGCCGATCAGGATCACCTTGTTCACGCTTCCAGCCATCGCCGTCTCCTTCGAATCGATCGTCGCGCCGGGCCTGCCGCGCGCGCGCAAGTCTTGATGCCCTAGCGCTTACGCTGTCCGCCACGCGGCGCCCATCCTCCAGGGCCGGGAAACCACGGCGCTGCCCCCGTTATCCACCGGGATCGCTCCAAGTTATGTTCCAGTTTTGTTCTTCGCAAGACCCAACCGTCGGATACTTTGGCGTTTCTGTCTCTGGAGCGCGGCTAATCCGACAGCAGGCGGCGCGCCGGTAACAAAATGCCATTCCTGCCAGGAATTGTCTGTGGGATTTCAGGACGTTCCAGTTTCAACTTGGTTAGCGAGTGTGACTTTTCAGCGACTGCGTTTTCCGCGGAACACGGTATAGTTCCATCATGAATTGAGAAGGCGCTCGCGCCGAGCCTGACCTGCGACGGGGATGACACAGCAGGCTCCAGCTGGATGGGGTTTTCAGATGAAAAAGCTTTTCCTGGGTACAGTTGCACTGATTGCTTTGGGCGCGGCGCCGGCGATGGCGGCGGATCTCGCCGCCCGTCCCTACACCAAGGCTCCGCCGATCATCCCGGTGGTGTATGACTGGACGGGCTTCTACATCGGCGGCAACGGCGGCTGGGGTACCAGCCGCAAGTGCTGGGACTATGCGGGTACGGCCGCGGCTCCCCTCGTCACCAATATCGGCGAAGGCTGCCATGACGCGTCGGGGGCCACCGCGGGCGGTCAGATCGGCTACAACTGGCAGTTCTCCACCTGGGTGTTCGGCATCGAAGCGCAGGGCAACTGGGCCGACTTCAAGGGCTCGAACGTCAGCACGCTGTTCCCGGGCTTCACCAACGAGTCCAAGATCGAGGCCTTCGGCCTGTTTACCGGCCGCATCGGCTATGCCTGGAACAACGCCCTGCTCTACGCCAAGGGCGGCGCGGCGGTGGTCAGCGACAAGTACAACTACTACACCACGCTCGGCGGCCTGACGACGGGTACCGCGTCGGAGACCCGCTGGGGTGGGACGGTCGGCGCCGGCTTCGAATACGGCTTCACTCCGAACTGGTCGTTCGCGGTCGAGTACAACCATCTGTTCCTGGACAGCAAGGACGTGACCTTCACGTCGCCCGCCACCACCGTCGACCGCATCAAGCAGGACGCCGACATCGTCACCGCCCGCATCAACTATCGCTGGGGCGGCCCGGTAGTCGCGAGGTACTGAGATCAGGTTTCTCTTTCGAGAGACGATCATCGACCCACGGAAGGCCGGCCTCGCGCCGGCCTTTTTGTTTTGAATGCGTTGCTTGCTTTGGACGCGTTGCTGGTTTCGAATGCGGCTTCGCAGCCGGACGCACATATGTAGCGCGATTGGCCGCCGCCGGGACGGTCGATGCGGCTCGATCGGACATCGTACCCCGCTCTGAGGCACTTTCCGGCCGACGGCACCTTGATCGCATCCACCATCTGACGCTCGGAGCGGTGCACCTCCATTGGCCCAGCGGCTGCCAGCCGCGCGCTGGCAAGATCTGCGCACGGCCACCTCCGGCGGCCTGGCGCCCTGGAGATGAGGCCTCGAACGATGGTTCGCCGGGTGGCGGATAGCGTCGACACCTACTGCAGCGGGGAGAATAGGCTCCAGCGTGAGCTGCGCCCGCGTGCAATGCCGGGCCAGCCTCGAACCAAGCCTCCCTGCGGTACTCGTATACGTTGTGCATTTCTGCTCAAGTAAAACTACTGATTGTATTTTGGAACCAACTGTTGCGGCCGCGTTACAGCGCTTGGTTCGGTGCTCGACTATCGTTGCAACTGGAAGTCCGAATCTTTCAGTGGAGAATGCTATGAAAAGGCTGTTGCTCACCGGCGTCGCCGCAGTCGCGTTCGCCGTTCCCGCCGTCGCTGCGGATCTTGCTCCCCGTCCCTACAAGGCCCCGCCTCCGCTGGTGGTGGCCTACAACTGGACCGGGTTCTATCTCGGCGCCAACGCGGGCTACGGCTGGGGCACGGGAGACACCAACTACGACCCGCTGCCGAACCCCGTCGCCTTCATCGATCTGGCGCCGACCACGCTCGGGCTGAAGCCGAAGGGAGCGCTCGCGGGCGGTCAGGCCGGCTACAACTGGCAGTCGGGCGCTTTTGTCGGCGGCCTCGAAGCCGATATCCAGTGGTCGGATATCCGCGCCGACGCCATCGTCACCCCGATCATCGCCAACAATCTGGCGCCGTTCGGCGCCGGTTCGTATCTGGCGACCTCCGAGAAGATCAAATGGTTCGGCACCGTCCGTGGCCGCGCCGGCTTCACCGCCACCGACACTCTGCTGCTCTACGCCACCGGCGGTCTCGCCTATGGCGAAGTCGAATATGCCGCCAACACCAGCTTCCTGCCGATTGGCACGATCCAGTATCCGACCTCGTTCTCCAAGACCAAGGTGGGCTGGACCGTCGGTGCCGGCGCCGAGTGGGCGTTCGCGCCGAACTGGTCGGCGAAGCTCGAATATCTGCACTACGACCTCGGCAACGAAAGCACGATTGCCAACCCGATCCCGGCCAATCCGCCCTTCCAGGTCGCGTATGACTGGAAGACCAGCGGCGATCTCGTCCGCGTTGGCATCAACTATCGCTGGGGCGGCCCGATCCTCGCCAAGTACTGAGTGGGCCGAACTCCAGGAGCTTTCCAAGGCCGGCCTCGCGCCGGCCTATTTTTTGGCTCCGTGGCCAAGACCTCGCATTAAGCAGCCTGCGCTTTGCGATACTGACTCGCCCCAACAAGCGGGCGACGACGATCGGTGACGGGGCAGCATTGGGGGCCGGTCGCAAAGCACCGGCTCGCCACTGCCGCCAGCCGTCATCCTCCGCAGCAAGCGGAGGACCCAGTACCCCAGAGAAGATGGGCGGGGCGGAAGTGCCAGCCGCACCCTGATGCTTCTGCCACGCCCTCCGGAACATCGCCCCCCGCTCCGGCATTGCCGACCGTGCGCAACAATCGGTTGATGGCGGCGCCCGACCACTGGAAATCCATCGCCGTTCTTCCTATGTTCCAGCAAAGCTCCCTTCGGCGTCGGCCCGTGTGCGACGGCGCCCCAACTCGCGCGCCTGCCGCGCCTGGACACCCTGCATGGACGAAGTGATCAAGGCCAAGCGTCAGCCGTCGCAGCAGCCGGCGGCGCCCTCGAGCCGTACCTCCATCACCATTCGCGGCGCCCGCGAGCACAATCTCAAGAACGTCGACGTCACCATCCCCCGTGACAAGCTCGCCGTATTCACCGGCCTGTCCGGCTCCGGCAAATCGTCGCTGGCGTTCGACACCATCTATGCCGAGGGCCAGCGCCGCTACGTCGAATCGCTGTCGGCCTATGCGCGGCAGTTCCTCGAGATGATGCAGAAGCCGGACGTCGACCAGATCGACGGCCTGTCGCCGGCGATCTCGATCGAGCAGAAGACCACCTCGAAGAACCCGCGTTCCACGGTCGGCACCGTCACCGAGATCTACGACTACATGCGCCTGTTATGGGCGCGCGTCGGCGTGCCCTATTCGCCGGCCACGGGCCTGCCGATCGAGAGCCAGACCGTGTCGCAGATGGTCGACCGCGTGCTGGCGCTGCCGGAAGGCACGCGGCTGTATCTGCTGGCGCCGGTGGTGCGCGGCCGCAAGGGTGAGTACCGCAAGGAGCTCGCCGAGTGGCTGAAGAAGGGTTTTCAGCGCGTCAAGATCGACGGCGCCTTCCACGAGCTCGCCGAAGCCCCGGTGCTCGACAAGAAATTCCCGCACGACATCGACGTCGTGGTCGACCGCATCGTCGTGCGCAGCGACATCGGCCAGCGCCTGGCCGAGAGTTTTGAGACCGCGCTGAAGCTGGCGGAAGGCCTGGCGGTGATCGAATTCGCCGACGCGCCCGCTGCGGCAGCCGCGCCCGCGCCGGTCCCGGCAGAGGAGCCCGAGGGCAAGAAGAAGAAGGCCGACAAGAAGGTCGCCAAGATCCACGACAAGAGCGGCGCCGAGCGCATCCTGTTCTCGGAGAAGTTCGCCTGTCCGGTGTCCGGCTTCACCATTCCGGAGATCGAGCCCAGACTCTTCTCCTTCAACAACCCCTACGGCGCCTGCCCGGAATGCGGCGGCCTCGGCATCGAGCAGCACATCGATCCCGACCTCGTCGTGCCCGACAAGGACCTGACGCTGCGCAAGGGCGCGATCGCGCCATGGGCGAAGTCGTCGTCGCCCTACTACGTCCAGACGCTGACTGCGCTCGGCAAGTTCTACAAATTCACGCTCGATACCAAGTGGAAGGACCTGCCGAAGAAGACGCAGAACGCGCTGCTGTACGGTTCCGGCGACGACGAGATCAAGTTCTCCTACGAGGACGGGGTGCGCTCCTACGACACCAGGAAGCCGTTCGAAGGCGTCGTCACCAATATCGAACGCCGCTTCCGCGAGACCGAAAGCGAGTGGGCCCGCGAGGAGCTCGGCAAGTACTTCTCCGACGTACCTTGCGCCGGCTGCCACGGCCACAGGCTCAAGCCCGAGGCGCTCAGCGTCAAGATCGGCGGCAAGCACATCGGCGAAGTCTCCGAGCTGTCGGTGAAGGCCGCCGGCGAGTGGTTCGCCAATGTGCCCGGCGTGCTCAACACCCAGCAGAACGAGATCGCCGTCCGCATCCTCAAGGAGATTCGCGAGCGGCTGAGCTTCCTGCTCGACGTCGGCCTCAACTATCTGACGCTGGCGCGCGCCGCCGGCACGCTGTCGGGCGGCGAGAGCCAGCGCATCCGCCTCGCCTCGCAGATCGGCTCCGGCCTCACCGGCGTGCTCTACGTGCTGGACGAGCCGTCGATCGGCCTGCACCAGCGCGACAATGCCCGGCTGCTCGACACCCTGAAGCGGCTGCGCGACCTCGGCAACACCGTGATCGTCGTCGAGCACGACGAGGACGCCATCCGCCTCGCCGACTACGTGCTCGATATCGGCCCCGGTGCCGGCACCCATGGCGGCCACATCGTCGCCGAAGGCACGCCCGCCGAAGTGATGGCCAATCCGAAATCGCTGACCGGCAAATATCTCACCGGCGAGATGTTCGTTCCGGTGCCGGAGCGCCGGCCGCCGAACCATCGCCGCACGCTGAAAGTGATCAACGCCCGCGGCAACAATCTCAAGAACGTCTCGGCCGAGATCCCGCTCGGCCTGTTCACCTGCGTCACCGGCGTGTCCGGCGGCGGCAAGTCGACGCTGCTGATCGACACGCTGTACAAGGCGATCGCCCGCAAGCTCAACAACGCCAGCGAGCCGCCGGCGCCGCACGACCGTATCGAAGGCCTCGAGCACATCGACAAGATCATCGACATCGATCAGTCGCCCATCGGCCGCACCCCGCGCTCTAACCCCGCAACCTACACCGGTGCGTTCACGCCGATCCGCGAGTGGTTCGCCGGCCTGCCTGAGTCCAAAGCGCGCGGCTACGAGCCGGGCCGCTTCAGCTTCAACGTCAAGGGCGGCCGCTGCGAGGCCTGCCAGGGCGACGGCGTCATCAAGATCGAGATGCACTTTTTGCCCGACGTCTACGTCACCTGCGACGTCTGCAAAGGAAAACGCTACAACCGCGAAACGCTCGAAGTGCTGTTCAAGGGCAAGTCGATCGCCGACGTGCTCGACATGACGGTCGAGGAAGCCGCCGACTTCTTCAAGGCGGTGCCGCGCGTCCGCGAGACCTTCAAGACGCTGCACCGCGTCGGCCTCGACTACATCCATGTCGGCCAGCAAGCCACGACGCTCAGCGGCGGCGAAGCCCAGCGCGTCAAGCTCGCCAAGGAACTCAGCAAGCGCGCCACCGGCCGCACGCTCTACATCCTCGACGAGCCGACCACCGGCCTGCACTTCCACGACGTCGCGAAACTCCTCGAGGTGCTGCACGAGCTGGTCGCCCAGGGCAACACCGTGGTGGTGATCGAGCACAACCTCGAAGTCATCAAGACCGCCGACTGGGTCATCGACCTCGGCCCCGAAGGCGGCGACGGCGGCGGCGAAATCGTCGCCTGGGGCCCGCCGGAAGACATCGTCAAGGCCCCCCGCAGCTACACGGGGAAGTTTCTGAAGCCGGTGCTGGAGAAGAAGGGGCCAAAGGCGGTGGCAAAGAAGCGGAGGACGGACGAGGCGGCGGAGTGAGCTGCTATGTCGTCGTCGTTAGACTTGGAATCGGCAGACAACACAGCGCTTCCGTTTGAATCTCTTCAAAGCATAGGAAGTGTATACGCCTTCTTGGATGTAGATCATCCTGCCGTCCAGTGGGCAGTGATGAGAGGAATGCTCGTGTCCTCTTCTCACGTTTCTGATTCAGAGGGGTTCGTTTCTTTTATGCAAGCGGGCATAGTTGCTGCTGGCAACAATGCCCGTCTTTTCAACGAAGCAATCATCGAGCTGTATCGACAGAAGAATTTTCAGAAGAATCAATCGCGAATGCGAGGAATGTATTTTTTTGGATCTCGCGCTGAAGCTGAAGCACGGATCAACGACGCCGATTGGCCGGCCTACTTTAAGCCTGAGAATCTGGTCGAATTCGATTTGCATTGCGACGAAATGCCGACTGTCGTGGACGCGAATTGGATCACTTTTGCAGAAGTGGACAAGTCTGGGCGGATACCAATCGATAGCCTCGAATGGATTTCGCGATACTGGGAGGGCAAACAGTACAATGATCGCCCTGTATGGGAAGTAATTGCAAATGGCGTGGCTCTGGTCCTAGACGAAAATATCCGCCGCGCCTGCACTTTAAAATTGGAGCGCCAATTTGCAGATTTCGCTCATTCCAATATTGATGGCACGTATAGCCTCGGAAGTCGGCAGTCGCGGTGGGTTGATCCATCCGTTCCTTCTGCGGCAAAGCGAAAACGACGTCTTCCTCAGCTATCTTTCGAGCGACGCGGAGTTTCACGACCCCCACATCATACAGAGAATGAGCGAGCATCCCGATATTGGAAAGCTCGCCGAGATGATGAGGGAAAATGAAACATGGAAATTTCCAGATATGCGACCATGGTTCACATACTATCAACTTGGTGAACAGCAAATTGACGACCTCGGTGGCATTCACATTCCTTCAGTACATGAAAACAAGCTAGCAAGCGTAGCCCGGGTGAGCGAAGCGACACCCGGGGCCTGAGCGCTCCCGCATCTCGCTTCGCTCATGCGGGCTACGGACGAGCACTGTTCAAAGCGAGCGTAGCCCGGATGGAGCGAAGCGCAATCCGGGGCTGGTAGGTCAAAGACCCCCGCATTCCGCTTCGCTTCATGCTGGCTACGGCCTGTTGCACCCGAATGTGTCTCGCCCTCCCGCCCCCGCTTGTCTAAACTCCCGCCATGACCCGCCTCACCTCCCTCACGCTCGCCGCCACGCTCGCGCTCGTTCCCCTCACCGCTTCGGCGGCCTCCAAGAAGGCCAAGCGCGTGCAGAGCAGCGGCCTGCCCGGCTATGTGCAGCCGCCGAGCAATTCGGTGCCGCTGTTCATGCAAAAACTGTCGCGCGCGCAGCTGGCGCTGCTGCACAAGCCGCGGCCGTGGTACATCGACCCGACGCCGGACTATCCACGCTGGAACGGCGACTGGCGCTATCTCGGCCGGCCGGGCTTCTACCGCGGCCGCTACAACGGCGGCAGCATCGGGCCGTGCTGGACACAGACGCCGATCGGACCGGTGTGGAATTGCGGGCAGTAAGGCGATTACGCGCGCGGTAACGGCGCTCGACACTTCGCTGCGGCGGCTGTGAACAAAAGACGCCTCCACGCGTCATGGCCGGGCCGCTCGCCGCACACGCCGTCATTCCGGACGGTGCGCGCAGCGCGCCGATCCGGAATCCCGAGATGGTGGCCGACCGAGCGGTGCCGAGATTCCGGGTTCGTGGGGGGGGGGGGGGGGGGGGGCCCGGGATTGGGGGGGGGGGGGGGGGGGGGGGGGGGGCCCGGCGGGGGGGGGGGGGGCCCCCCGCCCCCCCCCCGCCGCCCCAGCAAGGCGTTGGGGGGGTGGGGATATTATG
>NZ_QYYD01000001.1 GCF_003591005.1 Rhodopseudomonas palustris | reverse complement strand
CTCCCGTGTCCCGAAACGTTGCCAGACGCTCGGAATACAGAAGAATCAACGCCATGCGCTTTGTCCACTAAAACTAAGCCGGACAGCAGTGGGCTTGTCCCGGCCATCCACGCCTTCTCTGCATTTTCCTTCAGCAAGGCGTGGATGCCCGGCACAAGGCCGGGCATGACGCGTTGAGAAGGAAGTGCCGGACTCTCAAGGCGAATTTCCGTCAGCCTATCGGATGAGGACTCAGCCTTCGGGGAGCGCAGCGCCTCGCTCATCCGAACCGCTTGAATTTGAAATAAACCCTTTATTCATTCGAATACATTAATCGGGGCCGAGAGGTGCCGATCATGAAACTCAATCGCAAGACGCAAACTGACCCCGCGCCCGCGCAAGGCAACCAGAGCGAGGCCACCCGCGCCCGCATGATCGAGGCGGCGATCGGGGTGTTCGGCTCGGTCGGCTTCGACGGTGCCACCACCCGGCAGCTGGCGGAGCGCGCCGGCGTCAATCAGGCCGCCATCCCGTATCATTTCGGCGGCAAGCGCGAGCTCTACCTCGCCGCTGCGGAAGCGATCGCCGACCACATGCACGGCCGGATCGAGCCGCTGATCGCCGAGCTGCGCCAGGCCGGCACCGGTCCGATCGCCAACATTGACGCGGTGGTGATGCGCTTCTTCAAGTTCATCGCCGGCGACGAGCAGCCCGAAGCCTGGACCATGTTCTTCGGTCGCTGTGAGCGCGACGCCGACGACGCCTTTCGCCTCATCTATGATCGCTCGGTCGCGCGGTTTCAGGCCGCCTTGGTGGCGGCCATCGCCACCGCGACCGGCCGGTCGCCGGAAGACGAAGATCTCAAGCTTCGTGTCGCGATCGTCCTCGGCACGATCTCCAATTTCCGCACGCTGCGCAGGGTGATGCTGACCTCGCTCGGCTGGGACTCGCTGGACGCCGAGCGCCAGCGGACCGTCGAAATCGCGGTGAGGCGACTGGCGCTCGCCGAGCTCCTGGGAATCCGAGCGGACGCCCCGCGACAGCCCCGCGCCGCTCCCGACGTGCAGACCGTGACCTTCGGCCGCGACCTCGACGTCGGAGCCTACAACCCGGCCTGATCCCGGCGCAAGCTGGCGTTATGATCTACAGCGTCTCGTCGTCATCGTCCTCGACGCCGCGCTCCGACGGGCCGGAGACGATCTCGTTGCGCAGGCGCTCGAAGCGGCGGCGGGTGCGGCGGTCGCGGTCGTCGATGAAGGCGACCGCTTCGGCGCGCGAGAATGGCCCCGCCGTGATCGGCTGCGAACTGGTGCCGATGGTCTCGTCCACGTAGTAATCGTCGTCCTTCCGGCGCACGCTCCATTTGAACCGCAATGCCTCGAGCGGCCCCGGGCCATAGCGCGTCAACGCATCGAGGTCTTCGCTGCCGTCGTCGCGCAACGCGGTCGGTGCGGCCGGCTCGGGCGTCGTAGTGAAGGTGATTTCGACGATCTCGGTGGTGGCGATCTGCATCGTGGCGATACTGCCAGCCTCGAGCGGCGGCAGCGTCTCGCCATCATGCGCGACGGCCTGTTCCGCAAGTTCGTCCGGCTCGGCTTCCGCCCGCGCCACCTCGTCCAACTCCCCCTCGTCAGCCCCCGTCTCGTCAGCCTCGTGGTTCGACTCCGCGTCGTCACTGGACGCGTAGTCCCGGTCGCGGTCCGTCACGGCAACCTCGTCGACGTCGGCCGCACCGATCTGCTCGCTCTCGACATCGTCGCTCTCGCGCGGCATCTCGTCCGTGGCAGCCGGAGCACCGTCGCCCGAGCGCTTGGCGTCGGGCTTCGCCGGCGTCTCGAAGATGCTGGCGATCATCGCAAGCGCCTGATCGGTCGGATCGTTACCAGTCACGTCGTTATTCCCCCCTCCGCCCGGCGACTACGAGAAAACGGCCAAGCCACCACGTCAACGCCGACCTTGGTCGTTTGTTGCTAAGAATTTGGTCAGAATCGGGATCGCAGAGGAACAAACGCACGAGATGTGAATGCATCGCATGATCATCTTGCGCGAGCCGCGAGCCCTTCACGCGGATTGCGCGCAGGTCTTTGGACGCTATGCGCTTAGCGGGGGCCGCCGCTGCCGCCACGGCCGCTCCTGCTCGAGCTGCGACGCCAGCCGCAGCAGCGTCGCCTCGTCGCCGAACCGCGCGGCGAACATCATGCCGATCGGCAGGCCGCCCGCCGTCCAGGCCAGCGGCACCGACATCGCCGGCTGGCCCGACATGTTGAACAGGCTGGTGCCCGGGATGTAGCGGCGCAGCAGCGGGCTGATGCCGGACAGATCGCGCGCCATGGTGTCGAGTTCGCCGATCTTCAGCGGCGGCAGGCACAGCGTCGGCGACAGAAACACGTCGACGTCCGCGAAGAACTCCGCGAGGGCGCGCGAGATCTGATAGGCCTGCAGCTGCGCCGCGCAGTAATCGATGCCGCTGGCGCGGCTCGCATTGGCGGCGCTGGCGAGCGTCAGCACTTCGAAATCCCGATCGGTCATTTTGCGGCCCAGCGCCTGCTCGGCGAGCCGCACGCTCAGCCCGGTATTGCAGGCCACGATCGCGGCTATCACCTCCGCCGGATCCGCCGGCAGTTTTGGCGCGCGCGGCTCGACATCGTGACCAAGGTTCTCCAGCAGTTTCGCGGTGTCGCGCACTGCGGCGGCGATCTCCGGATCGATCGCGTCGCCATAGGTCGACATTTCCGTGAAAGCGATCCGCAGCCGGCCGGGATCGCGACCGACCTCCTGTGCGAACGGCCGCTCCGGCGGCGGCGCCACGTAGGGGCTGGTCGGCTCCGGACCGTGCAGCGCGTCCAGCATCACCGCACTGTCGCGCACGCTGATACTCACCACATGGCCGCAAGCGAAGCCGCCCCAGCCCTCGCCGCGATCCGGCCCGATCGGATTGCGCGCCCGCGTCGGCTTCAGTCCGAACACGCCGCAGGCCGACGCCGGAATCCGGATCGAGCCGCCGCCGTCGCTGGCATGCGCCACCGGCAGAATACGCGCCGCGACCGCCGCGGCAGCCCCGCCCGACGAGCCGCCGGACGAATGCTCGAGATTCCACGGATTGCGCGTCGGTCCATGCAGCCGCGACTCCGTGGTCGGCATCAGGCCGAATTCCGGGCTTGCGCTCTTGCCGTAGATCGTCAGCCCGGCGGCCAGAAACCGCGACGCCAGCGTGCCGGTGTGCGGGGCGACGAAATCCTTGTAGACGCTGGCGCCGAACGTCGTGCGCGTGCCGGCGAGCAGATCGAGATCCTTTAGAAGAAACGGCACGCCCGTAAACGGCCCTTCCGGCAGCCCGGCTTCGATTTGCTTGCGTGCGTAGTCGTCGTGCCGCACCACGACGGCGTTCAGCTTCGGATCGAGTGCATCCGTCCGCGCGATCGCCTCATCGAGCAGTTCGATGGCGCTGACGTGCTTGCTACGCACCAGCCCGGCGAGGCCCACGCCGTCGTAATTGCCGTACTCTTTGAACGCCATCGTGGCCTCCCTCGTGTCTTCGCTGTCATGACCACCTCACCCCGTCATTGCGAGCGAAGCGAAGCAATCCAGATCTTTGCGGGGTCGCTGGATTGCTTCGTCGCTTCGCTCCTCGCAATGACGGGGCTAGCGCAATCAATCAACAATCATCTCAGCACGTCCCGATTGACGACATTCGCCGCGATCGGATCGCCGTCCAGCGCGCTCAGCATGTTGCGGGCGGTCTGTTCGCCCATGCGGTCGAGCGCTTCGCGGGTGACGCCCGCGACGTGCGGGGCGATGATGACGTTGGGCAGGTCGAACAGCTTGTGGCCGAGCGGCGGCGGTTCGACCTCGAAGACGTCGAGCCCGGCGCCCGCAACCTTGCCTGCCAGCAGCGCCTCGTACAGCGCCTGCTCGACCACGATGCCGCCGCGCGCGGTGTTGATCAGATACGCGGTCGGCTTCATCCTCGAAAGCCGTGCGGCGTCGAACAATCCTGTGGTCTCCGGCGTCTTCGGACAATGCAGGCTGACGAAATCGGCGCGCGGCAGCGCCGCGTCGAGATCGCCGACGGCTTCGCAGCCGGCGGCCTCGATCGCCGCCGCCGGCACGTAGGGATCGTAGACCAGCACGGTCATTTCCATCGCCAGGCAGCGCTTGGCGGTGCGGGTGCCGATGCGGCCGAAGCCGACGATCAGCACGGTCTTGCCGAACAGATCGAACGGCAACAGCCCGAGCCGCGTGGCCCAGGCGCCGGTCTTGACCAGCGCGTGCAACTCGGCGCCGCGCTTGGCCAGCGTCAGCATCATGAACAGCGCCTGCTCGGCGACCGACGGCGAATTCGCGGTGCCGGCGGTCATCAGCGGCACCTTGCGTTTCGACAGCGCCGGCACGTCGATGGCGTCGTAGCCGACGCCGATCCGCGCCACGACCTGCATCTCCTGCGCGGCATCGAGCTCGCGCTCGCCGAACCGGGTCGGTCCGAGCACCACGCCGTGCACCGGCGCATGCGCACGCAACAGCGCGTCGAAATCCTCCGCCGAAATCATGTTGGGGAATTCGATCATGTCAATGTCGCCGCGCTCGGCGAACAGCGCCCTTCCCCGTTGCGACAGCGATTCCGTCACGAGCAGTTTCTTCTTGTTGGACGACATTCCAGCCCCGGCAAATTCCGCCGCGCGGCCGCCGGTGGCGGCCTCACGCAATGAGGCGCGGCTCAGATCACCAGGCCGCTGCCTTCATCGATCAGGTGCATATTGTTGAGATCCACCGCCAAACGCAACATCCCCCCGTCCCGCGCACCGGCATTGGGACTGGCGCGCCCGCACATTTCGCTGCCGTTGAGGTTGAAGTAGATCAGCGTCTCCATGCCCATCGGCTCGGTGACGTCGAGCAGCGCGTCGAATGTCGCGACGCCCGGCGCGAGCTCGCCGCGCGCATCGGTGATGTGCTCGGGGCGGATGCCGAGCTGCAGCTTCTTGTCCTGGGCGAAGCCACGGTAATGCGCGGCGCGCTGCGCCGGCACCGGCATCGCCAGCGTATCCGACAGCCGGATCTGCAGCTGGCCGCCCTTGTCCTCGAGCGTGCACGGAACGAAGTTCATCGCCGGCGAGCCGATGAAGCCGGCAACGAA
Organism: Rhodopseudomonas palustris; assembly: GCF_003591005.1. GTDB lineage: Bacteria > Pseudomonadota > Alphaproteobacteria > Rhizobiales > Xanthobacteraceae > Rhodopseudomonas > Rhodopseudomonas palustris_K. The sequence continues at coordinate 409,835 of NZ_QYYD01000001.1, read as the reverse complement.
CCGCGTCGCCGGGCGGTGATACAGCTCCGTCGGTGTGCCGACCTGCTCGATACGGCCCTTGTTCATCACCACGACGCGGTCGGCCAGCGTCATCGCCTCGACTTGGTCGTGCGTGACGTAGACCGTGGTGGTCCGCACCTTCTGGTGCACGCGCTTGATCTCGAACCGCATCTGCACGCGCAGCTGCGCGTCGAGATTGGACAGCGGCTCGTCGAACAGAAACACTTTTGGATTGCGCACGATCGCCCGCCCCATCGCGACGCGCTGGCGCTGGCCGCCGGAGAGCTGCTTCGGCTTGCGGTTGATCAGGTCGGTGATGTCCAGCATCCGCGCCGCCTCATCGACGCGCTGCTTGATCTCGGCCTTGGGATATTTCTTCAGCCGCAGGCCGAACGACATATTCTCGGCTACGGTCATGTGCGGATAAAGCGCGTAGTTCTGGAACACCATGGCGATGTCGCGGTCCTTCGGCGGCACGTCGTTGACGACGTCGCCGCCGATCACGATGTCGCCGTCGGAGATGTCCTCCAGCCCTGCGATCATCCGCAGCGTCGTCGACTTGCCGCAACCCGACGGGCCGACGAAGACCACGAACTCCTTGTCGGGGATGTCGAGATCGATGCCGCGCACCGCCTCGACATCGTCGTAACGCTTCACCACCTTGCGCAGATTGACTTCGGCCATCGTGTCACCCTTTCGTTGCGCCGGCGGTGAGCCCCGCGACGTAATAGTCCATCAGGAACGCGTAAATGATCAGCGGCGGCGCGGCGCCGAGCAGCGCGCCGGTCATGATCTGCCCCCAGTTGAACACGTCGCCCTTGATCAGCGTGGTGATGATGCCGACCGGCAGCACCAGTTGGTCGGTCGAGGTGGTGAACACCAGCGGATACAGGAACTGCGCCCACGACACCGTGAAGGCGAAGATCGTCGCCGCGATGATGCCGGGCAGCGCCACCGGGATGAAGATCCGCGTCAGCGTCTGGAACCACGACGCGCCGTCGATCAGCGCCGCCTCGTCGAGCTCCTTCGGAATCGAGGCGAAATAGCCGATCATGATCCAGGTGCAGAACGGCACCGTCAGGGTCGGATAGATGATCAGGAGGACGTACCAGCGGTTGATCAGCGGAATGCCGGTCCAGTCGCCGAACGACGCGAACATCTTGAACAGCGGGATGAACAGCAGCGTGTCGGGCACCAGATAGGTCAGGAACACGCCGGTGGCGAGCGTCGCCGAGCCCCAGAACCGCATCCGCGCCAGCGCGAACGCCGCCGGCACGCTGATCAGCATGGTGATGATGACGACGAAGATCGACACCATCGCCGAGTTGAAGAAGAAGCCCAGGAACTGGTTCGACGTCAGCAGGCCGATGTAATTATCCAGCGTCGGATGGAACACCCACCACGGATTGGTCGCCGCCGAGATCTCCTGGCTGCTCTTGAGCGAGGTGATCAGCATGTAGAGCGGCGGCACCAGCGAGAAGACGGCGAAGATCGTCAGGAAGAAATACGACCATTTCAGCGCCCAGGCGCGGTCCCGGCTCATGCTGCCGTAGCCGGGATTGCGCCGCGGCGCGGCCTTGTCGATCGCGAGCGTGGTCATCAGGCTTCGTTCCCGCGCTTGTGGACATCCCGGAGGATGAAGATCGCCGCCACGCCGAGGATCGGCAGCATGAACAGCGACACCGAGGCGCCGAGCGGGATGTCGCTGCCCTCGATGCCGATCCGGAACGCCCAGGTGGCGAAAATGTGGGTGTGGTCGAGCGGCCCGCCGGCGGTGAGGATGCGGACGATATCGAAATTGGCGAAGGTGACGATCAGCGAGAACAGCGTGGTGATGGCGATGATGTTACGCATCATCGGCAGCGTCACGTACCACAGCTTCTGCCACCAATTGGCGCCGTCGATCGCGGCTGCCTCATAGAGCTGGTCAGGCACCGATTTCAGCGCCGCCAGATACATGATCATGAAGAACGGCGCACCGTACCAGATGTTGACCAGGATCACCGAGAACCGCGCCCAGTTGGCGTCGCCGGTCCACGGGATCGGCCCGAGCCCGAAGAGCCCGAGCGTGTAATTGAACGCGCTGTAGGATGGATCGAACAGCCACAGCCAGGCCAGCGTCGACATCGCCGGCGGGATCACCCACGGCACCAGCAGCATGCCGCGCCATTTGCGCTGGCCCTTGGCCGGCACGTTGTGGACGAAATGCGCGACGATGAAGCCGAGCAGCGCCTTGAACACCACCGCGGTGATGGCGAAGATGCAGCTCTGCTGCACCACCAGCCAGAACGTGTCGCGCTTGAACAGGAACTGGAAATTGCCGAGCCCGACGAAGCGCTGCATCGACTTGTTCAGCGTCGACAGATGAATGGCGTAGAACGCCGGATACACCACCAGCAACCCGATCAGCACGATCAGCGGCAGCGTCATCAGAAACGCGATGGTCGACTTGCGCCTCATCATCACCGCAAGCCCGCCACGCCTCCTCCGCGCCGGCGCGACGGCGGTTCTGGCCGGTTGAAGGGGAATGTCGACCATTGATGGCTCCTGGTCTTGCGCTGTCTCCTGCGAACGACAACCGGCCCCGCCCCGTCATTGCGAGGAGCGAAGCGACGAAGCAATCCAGCTCAGTGCACCGGGCTGGATTGCTTCGCTGCGCTCGCAATGACGGGGAGAGTCTCCCGTCCGCTCAGCTCCGCATGAACCCTTCGCACTCGCCCTCCGCCCAGGCGAGCGTGTCGTTCATCGACGCGCCTTGCGCATACTTCATGCACATCTTGGTCAGCGTCGCCTGCGCGTAGATCTGCTGGGCGATCTTCGGCGGCGCCGGTGACGCGGCGATCGACAGCGTCTGGTGGTTGTTCGGGTTGGGATAGTGATACAGCGTGCCCTTCGGCGGCGCCGCATCGGCCCAGACCTTGAACGTCGTCAGCTTCTCGAACGCCGGCAGATCGTAGCCGCCCGAGGCATTGACCATCTTCTCCACCGCGTCCGGCTGCGACAGCACCACCAGCAGGCTCTTGGCGGCCTCCTTGTTCTTGGAGAACGCCCAGATGTTCCAGAAATACGGCAGAAACGGCGCGTAGCGGCCCTTCGGTCCCTTCGGAAAACCGTGGGTCCACAGCTGCTCGGCGATCTGCGGCGCGTCGCGCTTGGCGACCGCCCACGCGCTCGGCGGATTCATGATCATCGCGCCACGGCCCGACACCAGCCATTTGTTGTTGGAGGCGTCGTCCCAGGCGCCAACGTCGGGCGGCAGGAACGAGATCAGCTTCTTGTAGAACTCCAGCGCCTGCTTGACCTCGTCGCTCTTGACCTTGATGTCGCCCTTGGCGTCGACCAGCTGGGCGCCGAACGCCTGGAAGAACGCGCCCGCGGTGTCTACGCTGTCGGTGGTCTCGCCGAGCCCGATGCCGAACGGGTTGCCGCCCTTGTGACAGGCTTCGGCGGCTTTCAGAAACGCGTCGGTGGTCCAACCGTCCGCCTTGGCCGCCTCGCCCGGCGGATACAGCGCCTGCACGTCGATGTCGGCGAACTTCTTCAACAGGTCGATGCGCGAGCACGGCCCCTTGATCTGGCTGCCGACGCAGGACGGCACGCCCAGCCATTTGCCGCCGGCCTGGCCGAGATACTTCACGGTGCCGTTGACCTCCCCGTTCTGCTTGATCAGCGGCTCCATGATGTCGTTGACCGGCTCCAGCAGATCGGCGTTGGCGTGCGGCCACCAGGTCGGCATCGCCAGAATGTCGTGGCCGGATTTGGCCTGGGCCTCGGCCGCGATGGTCAGGAGGTTCTTGTTGCCCTGGCTCGGAATGTAGTCGATCGAGACCTCGACCTTCTCTTTTTCGGCCCATTGCCGGACGAGCTCTTCGGACGCCTTGTTGGCGCCGGGCACCCAATGATCCCAGAACCCCATCGACAGCTTGCCGGCGGCGTAGGCACCGCGCACATAAGGCGCGGTGATCAGGACGGCCGAGGTGGCGGCGGTGGCGGCGACGAACTGGCGGCGGGTCAGCGTGCGGCGACGCGTCCCTGCGGGACGCTTGGCATCGAACGACATGGCGTTCCTCCCTGGATGGCCAATGCGATGATGGGTCTTTGCAGTGTTGTTATTATTGGTGGCGCGGCTCTCCGGCCGCTCCGATGCCACGGGCGCTTTGCGCTTCGATAAGAATGATCTGATCAGAATTAGTTGCGGCTGTCGAGGACGAGATCGATCAGTTGCGAACGTGATTAGTTCGGTTGGTTGCACAGCAGCGCGCGCAGCGCACAATTGACCCTGATGTTGATCCAATAATCGATGCGCGTCGTCAGCGCCGCACTGCAGCGCACAGGATGCCGGCCGAGCCGGAGCGGCGGGGCTGAATTGCCGCAGCCCTATCTTTACTGCTGCAACGCGGCGAACTGGGCAAAACAGCTCTAGTTGGCGAGGCTTCACTGCTGAACGAGCCGGTCGCACCCCGGCCGGCCCGCAAGCGACATCACTACCTCGGCATGGCCGGAGGCGTCATGCGATCGCCTTTTCCAGAGCGGGCGCACGGCGCGGATCGCCGTTTCCGACGACGGGATCCGGAGGGGCCGCTTTGGCTGCGGCTGGAATTTCATCGACCCGGATGTAGCAAGCTAATAGGAGCAATGGGACGAGCATCGCAATGCCGAAGCAGACCCACGCCGCCGTGGGCACTGCGCCTATCTTAAAGCTGTTATCTGCCAGAAATTGGCCGAGCGAAATGAAGACATTCTCGGCAACAAGCGCCGTTAGCACGTAAGGCGCAAACTGCACGGCGTAAGTCCCATAGACAGACGCAAACACGATCAACAACACCGAGACAGGCTCAAGCGAAGCTCTGCCGAGGCCGTCGCCCGAGAAGCCCCAAAAAATCACCATCACCAGCAATGCGCCGATCAACAGACAAAACGAGTAAGCTACCGCCCACTTGCCGCGCTGATGCGCTGCGACACTGACGTAAGCGAGCACGCAGGCGACGAAGCCGACCTGGCCTGGCAGCGTCTTGGTGTACTGAACCAGCCAGCGCGAAAAGTCGTTGACCGGGCCGTACAGCCATTCCCGCAACTGACCGTCGAAGAAATATTTGAACGGCACGAGGGTGTAGGTGAGATTAGTCAGTCTCGGTGCTAGCCACTCCGCAAAGCTGTGAGCGGGGTCGAAGCCGGATCCCCTACCGAGCAAGTAGGACGCGAAGGGATCATGATTTCCGACCCAGAGCTTGAAGGCGAGCCATGGCGCCATCACCAGGGCGCCGACGATCGCAGCCGGAAGGCAGTAAGCAAGAGCTCCAATCCAGCGTTTCTTGCCGGACGTGGGCGCCGTCACCAAGGCGTATAGTCCGACGGCCGGGATCATCAATGCGCCGACCGGATGGCTCAGCCAGGCCAACGCCGTCAGACCGCCGGCGAGCGCCATCCGGCGCACAATCATCGACGAGATGGCGAGCAACAAAAAATAGGTGGCCAGTAGTTTCGGCCAGGTGAACACCGTGTTGGTCAGCACCACCGGCGCCAAAGCGGCCCAGACGACCGCAAGGACGATCCGCTGTCGATCCCGCGTCAGCACGCTCGCCAGCTGAAAGACGCCGAGCATCACCAGGGCATTCAGCAGCCAGCCGTACACCGAGGCGAGATGTTGCCCTCTGGCTGCGAGCGGCCAATTGCTGGTGGTTGCGGCGGCGTCGAGCTTGGCGCGAGACATCTCCAGCAGCGTCACCAGGCCGAACGGCACCAGAGGGCCACGCGCGGCGACACCCCAGTCGACGAAGTATTGCCGGCTGAACTCTTTGCCATCGTAGCCGTGGCGGAAATACTCCGCCGTGGTGAACGGAATGCCGTTGTCGGGTGGAGACGCGACCATCCGGCCGGGCTGAGACGGGTCGCCGACATATTCCTGAGAGACCGGAAGCGGATTGACGCCGATCGCGACGGCCTGAATGAACACCAGCGTCGTCGCAACCAGCGCTAGTTTCGAGCCGGCTTTCATGTTTTGCCGAACGTCTTTGCGCGCCAATGCCGCCAGTGTCAGTCCGGCCAGGACGACGTAGAAGGTCAGGATACAGACGCGAACCAGCGCTGCGAATGAGCCGTGTGCCTTCCAGGCCAGAACGCCCCACAGCGCGAGCACCACGATCCCGATGACGGGCGAGAACGGGTCGACGATCACGCCGCGCCGGCTCCAGAGATTGATGCAAATCGCTGGCAAGAAGACAATCACGATGACCAGGCAAAGCTGGAGCATCAGCAGAAGGTAATTCGTCATTTGAAATGCCGGATCGTCGCAATCACGGTTGATTATCCGACAGCGCGGATCGCAACAACGACACTTTCGGCGATGATGGGCTCGGAGTTGCCCCGCCGGACTACACGGCCCGCGGCTGCGCCCAGCTTCAGTCTTGCGATCTAGCTTCGCGTCGCCAGCGCCACGCCGCTCAGCACCATCACCAGTGCCGCGATCTGGCTGGCGCCGAGCGGCTCGTGCAGCACGATCGCGGCGGCGACGACGCCGATCACCGGGGTCGCCATGGTGCCGATCGCGGCGACCGAGGCCGGCAGCCGCTGGAGCGCCGCGAACCAGCACAGATAGGCTAGGCAGAACTGGATCAGCGTCAAATAAGCCAGGCCGGCCCAGCCAGTGACGGTGGTCGCGGCGATGTCCGGCACGCTGAACGCCAGCCCGACCGCGGTGACCGGAATGCAGCCGAGCCCGATCTGCCACGCCGCCGAGGTCGCGCCCGGCAGCGCGATCGGGTAGCGCTTGAGGAAGATGGTGCCGAGCGCGAAGCCGACCGCGCCGGTCAGCGCCAGCGCCACGCCGGGCAGCTTCGCGGTGCTCGCCGCAAAGCCGTCCGCCCCCATCAGCGCCACGATGCCGCCGAAGCCGAGCACCAGCGCCAGCGTGCGCTTGACGGTCGGCCGCTCGCCGAGCAGCGGCCAGGCGAGCAGCGCCGTCCACACCGGCATCGAATAGCCGATCACGGCGGTCTCGCCGGCCGGCATCCATAACAGCGCCAGCCCCATCACCACCATCCACAGCGTGACGTTGAAGAACGTCGACACCAGGAGCCGCGGCCACACCGCGGCCGGCACCCGCAGCGCGTCGCCCCTCGCCCACGCATAGAAGAACAGCAGCAGCGAGCCGAGCAGCCCGGGCGCGCCGCGCGCTGGCAGCGGCGGCCATTCCGAGATGACGTATTTGGACACCGGCCAGCTCAGGCCCCAGGCCAGCGAGGTGACGGCGAGCAGGACGAGACCGGTGGTCGCGACGCGCGGGCGCGCGGCGGCGGGAGGCGTGGTGGACATGGGAACACCCGGCAGGATCGACACCCCACCATGCCGGTATCGGCCTCCCGCCACCACCCGAAAATCGCGACCCAGCCCTGCCCCGCCGTGAGTCGGTCTTGGCAACCCCTTCGGGCGAAAAAATACCTGCCCTGTGAACAGCGGGTGCAGCGCCGCTGTGCACCGCGGCGCACGATTTTTCCGCTTCGGAATCCCTCAGGACTCACCGATACTTGGCGGCATCAGGACGCGGCCGGCCCCCCTGTTATCCACCCCATTCCACCATATTTAGTATTTGATTCAGGAACCCGCACTATTGCTTGACGGGTCGGACGGAGTCGCACTACTTTTGGGCCTGTCGCGAGCGGGTGGTTTTGGGTCCGCCGGACAATCCCAGAAGGGTACCGAACCGGCCACCTCCGATCTGCCTAGCGGCACCGGGGTGTGTGCTTATCCGTGCCCGAACCCGACTGTATGGGCGCCAAAACGTGAGCCGCAAAATGGCTCGCAGGACCGCGTGGGGCGTTATTGGGACGAGGCCGTGATCGGCTATGATCGCGGCCGAGGCCCTTCAGAAACTTCAGTGAGCCGGACCACGGCTCGCACGGCGGACGAGGTCTACGGATCCAGTCCGCGACCACCAACTTCGGGCCCCGCGGGGTCCGGCATCGAACGGGGCATCAGATGAAGATCGAGCGGCGCTACACCACGGACGGCCAGTCACCCTATGCGGCGATCCAGTTTCGGCTGACGACGAGCGAGATCCGCAATCCGGACGGCTCGGTGGTGTTCCGCCTCGAGAATGTGGAAGTGCCCGACTCGTGGTCGCAGGTCGCCTCCGACGTGCTGGCCCAGAAGTATTTCCGCAAGGCCGGCGTCGCCGCAAAGCTCAAGAAGGTCGAGGAAGAGACCGTACCGTCGTGGCTGTGGCGCTCGGTGCCCGACACAGACGCGCTCGCCGCGCTGCCCGAGGCCGACCGCTTCACCTCCGAGCATTCCTCCAAGCAGGTGTTCGACCGCCTCGCCGGCTGCTGGACCTATTGGGGCTGGAAGGGCGATTACTTCGCCTCCGAGGACGACGCCCGCGCGTTCTATGACGAGCTGCGCTACATGCTGGCGGCCCAGATGGTCGCGCCGAACTCGCCGCAATGGTTCAACACCGGCCTGCACTGGGCCTACGGCGTCGACGGCCCCGGCCAGGGCCACTATTACGTCGACTACAAGACCGGCAAGCTGACCAAGTCGAAGTCGGCCTACGAGCACCCGCAGCCGCACGCCTGCTTCATCCAGGGCATCGAGGACGACCTCGTCAACGAGGGCGGCATCATGGACCTGTGGGTGCGTGAAGCCCGCCTGTTCAAATACGGCTCCGGCACCGGCTCCAACTTCTCGCGGCTGCGCGGCGAAGGCGAGCGGCTGTCGGGCGGCGGCAAGTCGAGCGGCCTGATGAGCTTCCTGAAGATCGGCGACCGCGCCGCTGGCGCCATCAAGTCGGGCGGCACCACCCGCCGGGCCGCCAAGATGGTGGTGGTCGATGCCGACCATCCGGATATCGAGAACTACATCGACTGGAAGGTGAAGGAGGAGCAGAAGGTCGCCGCCCTCGTCACCGGCTCCAAGCTCAACCAGAAGCACCTCAAGGCGATCCTCAAGGCCTGCGTCAACTGCCAGGGCTCGGGCGACGACTGCTTCGATCCGGAGAAGAACCCCGCGCTGCGCCGCGAGGTCAAGCTGGCGCGCCGCGCGCTGGTGGCCGACGCGATGATCAAGCGCGTCATCCAGTTCGCCAAGCAGGGCTACAAGGAGATCGACTTCCCGGTCTACGACACCGATTGGGACTCTGAGGCCTACCTCACCGTCTCCGGCCAGAACTCCAACAACTCGGTGTCGCTGAAGGACGACTTTTTGCGCGCAGTGGAAACGGATGGGGATTGGCACCTCACCAGCCGCACCGGCAAGAAGGTGATGAAGACGCTGAAGGCGCGCGAGCTGTGGGAGAAGATCGGCTACGCCGCCTGGGCCAGCGCCGATCCGGGCCTGCACTTCAACACCACGATGAACGACTGGCACACCTGCAAGGCGTCCGGCGACATCCGCGCGTCCAATCCGTGCTCGGAATACATGTTCCTCGACGACACCGCCTGCAACCTCGCCTCCGCCAACCTGCTGACGTTCTACGACACCACCACGGCCAAGTTCGATCTCGACGCCTATGAGCATCTGTGCCGGCTGTGGACCGTCGTGCTCGAAATCTCGGTGCTGATGGCGCAGTTCCCGTCCAAGCAGATCGCCGAGCTGTCCTACGAATTCCGCACGCTGGGCCTCGGCTTCGCCAATATCGGCGGCCTGTTGATGACCATGGGCCTTTCCTACGACTCCAAGGAAGGCCGCGCGCTGTGCGGCGCGCTGACCGCGATCATGACCGGCGTGTCGTATGCGACCTCGGCCGAGATGGCCAAGAAGCTCGGCCCGTTCCCCGGCTACAAGAAGAACGCCGCGCATATGCTGCGCGTGATCCGCAACCATCGCCGCGCCGCGCACGGCGAGAGCCGCGGCTACGAGGCGCTGTCGGTCAACCCGGTGCCGCTCGACCACGCCGGCTGCCCGATCCCCGAGGCGATCGCCCACGCCAAGCGCGCCTGGGACCAGGCGCTCGAGCTCGGCGAACTGCACGGCTATCGCAACGCCCAGACCACGGTGGTCGCCCCGACCGGCACCATCGGCCTCGTCATGGATTGCGACACCACCGGCATCGAGCCTGATTTCGCGCTGGTGAAGTTCAAGAAGCTCGCCGGCGGCGGCTATTGGAAGATCATCAACCGCGCCGTCCCGGCCGCGCTGCGCGTGCTCGGCTATCCGGAAAGCCAGATCGCCGAGATCGAGGCCTACGCCGTCGGCCACGGCTCGCTCAGCAACGCCCCGGCCATCAACGTGGCGACGCTGAAGGCCAAGGGCTTCACCGACGAGGCGCTGGCCAAGGTCGAAAAGGCGCTGCCGACCGCCTTCGACATCAAATTCGCCTTCAACAAATGGACGTTTGGCGAAGACTTCCTGAAAGACACGCTGAAGATCGAGGCCGACAAGATCGCCGAGCCGAGCTTCGACCTCCTCGCCGCGCTGGGCTTCACCAAGCGCGAGATCGAGGCCGCCAACATCCACATCTGCGGCGCCATGACGGTCGAAGGCGCGCCGCATCTGAAGCCCGAGCACTACGCGGTGTTCGATTGCGCCAATCCCTGCGGCAAGATCGGCAAGCGCTATCTATCGGTCGAGAGCCACATCCGCATGATGGCCGCGGCGCAGCCGTTCATCTCCGGCGCGATCTCCAAGACCATCAACATGCCGAACGACGCCACGGTGGAGGACTGCAAGTCCGCCTACATGCTGTCGTGGAAGCTGGCGCTGAAGGCCAACGCGCTGTATCGCGACGGCTCAAAACTGTCGCAGCCGCTCAACGCCCAGCTGATCGCCGACGACGACGAGGACGACGACGCGCTCGACGCCTTCCTCGACAAGCCGATGGCGGCCCGCGCCGCCCACGTCTCCGAGAAAGTGGTGGAGCGCCTGGTCGAGCGCATCGTGGTGATGCGCGAGCGCGAGAAGATGCCGGATCGCCGCAAGGGCTACACCCAGAAGGCGGTGGTCGGCGGCCACAAAGTATACTTGCGAACCGGCGAATATGACGACGGCCGCATCGGCGAAATCTTTATCGACATGCACAAGGAGGGTGCCGCCCTCCGGTCGTTCATCAACAATTTCGCGATCGCCGTCTCGCTCGGCCTGCAATACGGCGTGCCGCTCGAGGAATATGTCGACGCCTTCACCTTCACCCGGTTCGAACCCGCCGGCCCGGTGCAGGGCAACGACTCGATCAAATACGCCACCTCGATCCTCGACTACGTGTTCCGCGAGCTGGCGGTGAGCTACATGGGCCGCTACGACCTCGCCCATGTCGACCCGACCGAGACCGCCTTCGACGCCATCGGCAAGGGCGTCGACGAAGGCAAGGCCCCGGAAGGCACCGTCGTCCCCGCCTCGGCGACCAAGTACCTGTCCAAGGGCCTGACCCGCTCGCGCACCGACAATCTGGTGGTGATGCGCAGCGCCCCGGCCGGCACTTCTTCTCCCTCTCCCGCTCTTGCGGGGGAGGGTCGGGGTGGGGGAAGCCCCACAATGGCCCTCGCCTCCCGCATCGGCGACGTCCTCGAAGGCGCCACCGCGCTGAAGCAGGAAGCCGAGCACGACCTGTCACCGACCGAGAAGCTCGAAGCCCTGCAATGGAGCAAGGCCAACACCGCCCAGGCCCAACCCACCGCCACCAAAGCCGAACGCCGCGCCGAGGCGAAGGCTCGGGGCTACGAGGGCGACAGCTGCAGCGAGTGCGGGAATTTCACGCTGGTGCGGAATGGGACTTGTATGAAGTGTGATACGTGCGGCAGCACGACGGGGTGCTCGTAAGGGGGAGCATTTTACGAGAACGTACAGGAAGGCCGTCTCCGGGAGGAACGGCCTTTCTCGATCGGCGAGGATTCCATAGAATGAAGGGACAATGGCTCGGGAATTACCAGGGGAGCGACGACGGTACCGCAGTCGTTGAGCTCGACGATATGGGGAGTCACTACGAAGGAGCCGCCTTTGCGTATCCTAAAGACCCGAAATACCCTCCCCTCTTTGCGGCAGTCAGAACTCCTGACAAGTCCGACTCGTTTCGAGCAACCCTTCGTCCTCTGCCGATCGGGCCAGACGGGCTAGTCAAGCCCCTGACTTGGCTGACTGAATACTATCCCGAGATAACACTTGGGTCCGACCTCGAGACAGAGTGGCACTTTTCCTCTGATAAACTCCGTTTGACTTGGAAGTCCAACATCGGAACGTCAGGTCATGCAGAGATCCCAGCCAGTCAAGCCAGTCTCCCATCGACTTACTTACCTGAGCCCGAGATAACAAACTGGGATCAATTTCGAGAGTTTGCTGTGAAACTCGAGCCCAATCGATTTATCTTTCGAGGGCAGGAAAGCAATTCTTGGCGCTTACGGACTCACTTCCATCGTTCAGGCCGATATCACCTCATGCGATTCATGAATGAAGATATTTCGACTCTGCACGCTAATCTGAGCAGCCTAACCGACCATATCTTCAACCTGAATGACCCTCTGCAAAATGCCGCCTTCTACAGCCTCATACAGCATCACGGCTACCCAACACCACTGCTTGATTGGTCATTCTCCCCGTTTATCGGCGCATTCTTTGCTTATAGAAACTTGCTAGCAGGCCGCAGAACAGAGAACTCGAAAGTTCGAATCTTCATCCTGGACACCGCTTGGAATAGAGATCTCACCCGAGTTCAACTGATTAGTCCCGCCCCGCCGCACTTCTCTTTTGTTAATCCGATAGCAATCAACAACACAAGAATGGTTCCTCAACAAGCCATGTCGACAGTCACAAACATCGATGACATCGAGACATATATCCGGCATTGGGAGCAACGCAACTCAACGAATTATCTCCGCGTAGTCGACCTTCCCTCGCTTGACCGCCCGCAAGTGATGCAAGAGCTCGCTCTGATGGGTATTACGGCCGGCTCAATGTTTCCCGGTCTGGATGGCGCTTGCGAGCAATTGAAGGAAAGATACTTCAATCGCTAAGCGCACACTCCTGACGCAAGCCTGACCATAGGACGGATTAGCGCAACGTAATCCGCGAACCGCGGTGAAGCGGCGAGAATAATTCGCAATCGAGCGCAAGGCGCAGTTTTTTCTGCCATCGTCCACCACCTAACACAGATCAAAATTCATTGAGCAAGGCAAACTCGGTGAGAAAAGCCGGCACACCTAGCAACTCCATGCACTGACGAAGCCCGTCGAGATCATCGTAGTAGCTAACTTTCCAGCGCACCCGATTAACGTCAATATTCTTGATAACCTCCTCGAAATACGGGCGATCAACCTCAGATATTGAATGCCCCATGACAACAACTCGATCGATGTTAGACAAGCCCGCAAAGAAGACAGCGTTCTTTTCGATAATTCTGCCAGTTGGCTTGAACGTATCCTTGAAATAATCATCAATAATCCCTTGACCTTCGATGACACGAATATCCGCATTCTCCGGATCTCGGTCGAAACGGTAGGGATCCGGATTCGGATCCGGCTCCCACCCGTGTCCCAGCACCAACGTTTCCGTTGGATTCCCAGCTGCTCCATGAATATGCAAAACGTTGCAGTCGGACACCCCGTAAACACGCTGTAGCGACGGCGTGTAGTTGAAATTCAAGAAAATCGCTGACGCATCCACTGGAACGCGCCGTCCGCTGAATTCAGCAGCGGATGGAATCGGAAGGTGACGTATCCACTCGGCGAATCGCAACCGCAGTATCGTCGAGATCGACTCAACCGCTTGTTGGATCTCGTACTGGTAATCATGGTGGTATGCGTCACTCCAGTCATCGACCCCATATCCGACCAAAAAGGCTGACGCGTCCTCAATCAGAGCATCGCCGTCAAAGGAAGCCAACTGGTCCTCAAAATCGGCCCAGAATTGTGCGTCCACCGAGAAGTATCTCTCGACTATCTTATACGTCTTGTCGTCCGACCGCCGAAGATACTCTCCAAACGCCTTGTAGGATGACGGGATTCCGTGGTGCAGATCGAATCCATTCCCAATGATGTAAAGTGTCTTCCCCATCGCCGCCACTGAGTGTTTACGTTTGCGGATAGAATTACTTATCTTCGCTAGGTAAGCCCACAAGTACGATTGGCGCCGCTAAGCAAGCCCGTAGCTCGTAGGGCGGATTGGCGCAGCGTAATCCGAGGATCCAAGCAACGCGGCGCAATACGCTTCGCTGTTGCGCCCTAAGCGCTGTGATCCTCGACATTCCAACGAGCCCTCCACCAGGACCACCCGCAGGGTTGAAAGACACTTCATACACCACATATGCCCGATAGATAAAAACTTAGGGAAAACCAGCGCTTGATCGCATTCGATAAAGTCGCATTGCGGAGGGCGCGCATGTCGAAGAACATCGTGGTCTTTTCGGACGGAACCGGACAGGACTGCGGCGCCCGTTTGGAGCAGCGGATCAGCAATATCTACAAGATGTACCGGATCTCCCGAGATCATGCGGATACCGAAATTGACCCTTCCCAGCAGGTGGTCTTCTACGACGCCGGGCTCGGTACGGACGTTGGCTCCACCGCCTTCACCTCCCCCGTCCGAAGCGTCCAGAAGCTCTTGGGTTCGGTTACCGGCGCTGGCATCAAGAGTAACATAACCAACTGCTACGAATTCATAGTCAACCACTACGAACCTGGCGACCGTATATTCCTGTTCGGATTCAGCCGTGGTGCCTACACGGTCCGCAGCAAGCGTAGCCCGGCTTCAGCGAAGCGAAATCCGGGTGCTTGAGCTAATCGAGAGGCCGCAGCCGGATTGCGCTGCGCTGCGTCCGGGCTACTGATTATCGCTGAACTAGTCTTTTATGCGTCGACCAACGACTGCTTGCGGTGGAATGTCATATTCTTCTTCTGCTGCGGCGACAGACCCTTTCCGAGCAGTTTCTGCCCTTCCTTGATGCCCAGACGTTTCCGCTCTTTCCCATCCACATACCTGCTGATCTTCAACCGGCCGTCGGCCGAAAAGGATATGAGGCCGAGATCGAAAAGTGCATGCAGGGTCCGTGAAAGCAACAGGCCGTTCTCCGGAGAAGTTCGCAAGGGATCATCGTTCGACGACCACGACCGAATGTGAGCAGCCTCCAGAGCCGGAGCGATTTCGCAACCCGTGAGAGCGCATACGCAGCCCCAGCGGTTCATCACAGCCTGCCTGAACTTATCCTGCGCGAGCCGTGCTTTCATCAGGCGCTTGGCCTCGGTCGCACCAACATGCACATTCGTCGCCAACGGTTGCGTCGCCCGAAGCTGCTGTATCACCAGCCGCAACAGTGGCAGGGCTTTGCTGGCGATGTCGTCGCCATTACGGAAGTATTGTCCGAACCAAGCCCAATGATTCGGCCGGTCGACGTAGTTCTCGAACGCCGTAAATTTTCTTTGTTTGAGCTCGGCCATTTTACGCGAATCGACGATGTGCAGACCGTCATCCCAATCGTCGAATACGATCGCTGAGTAAGCCTCGCTGTCGATGCTGGCCATCACGGTCGAGATTCGATCGGCCCTTGGCGATCCGAAGCCTACCCAGACGTGGGACGCACCGAAGTACTTTCCGAAGTAGCAGTAGATGTCGACGATCGCGCTAGGACCGATCTTCCACCGCGCCACCGAACAACACCGTTCGCCGAGTGTGTCATCCTCGATCCGGCAGTCGCCTCTCTTCAGCCCCAAAAGAACCAGACGATCTGCCAATTCCTTCGCGATCTTCGCTTCACTCATCCCGTTTCCCATCACCGTAGCAAGCGTAGCCCGGATGCAGCGAAGCGAAATCCGGGTTCCTAAGCTGCTCGAGACGCCGCTCCCGGATTGCGCTGCGCTGCATCCGGGCACCTGATCCTCACTCCGCCGCCGCCCTCTCCGGCTGAGGCCGGACGAACGCCACCACCGCATCGGCAGCGTCTGCAGCAAATTCCGGGTCGGCGCGGAGTTGCTCGATGGTGCGCGGCTGCGGGATCGGGTCGCCGTCGGCGTGGAGCAGCGCGAGGTGGCCGCCGAGCGCTTCGGCGGCGTTGTCGATCGCTTGCTCGAAGCTGTCGCCGGCCGAGATGCAGCCGGGCACGTCGGGAAAGGCGACGCCGTAGGAGGTGTCGCTGTCCTTGTAGACCAGCGCCAGATAGCCGGATGATGCGCTCATCGGACCTCCTTCAGACCTGCCTGCCGATAGACCGACCGCACGACCTTCGGATGCAAGTCCTTCTTCGGATGCGGGATCGTCACCTTACCAGCCTTCACCGGATGCTTGAAGTGGTGGTGACTGCCGGTCGCGCCGACGAAGCGCCGGCCATCGGCCTCCAGCTCCTTGATCAGATCTCGCGAGTCTTCCGGCATGGCAGGGCAAGGCGTCAGCCATTGAAAGTCTAAAGCCTACGGCCTTCCTCATCTCGTGCAACGCGACGATGGATGTAGCGGCGGTGGCAGGCGTAGCCCGAGCAAGCAAGCGTAGCCCGGGTGAGCGCAGCGACACCCGGGGCTCTTCGCCCCGCTGAGCCGCCGCTCTGATCTCGATTGCTCGGATTGCGCGTCGAAACGTCGCAACGCACACGATGGTCTTGCTCCTCTCAGAGTCTGCTATCAGACTTCTTGATCGATCAGTCGTCATATTGAAGGCAATTTGGCCGCCGCATTCGGCCGTGACTTCTGGAGTTGCACTTAAATAATTCGATAGTCGATGGCGGCTTTGCGTCCGAAGGAGACTTCATGCCATACCGTGATCGATCACTGCCTCACAGCACGCGATTTGGGTTCACGACCAGCGCAATCGCCTGCGCCCTTGCCATCATCGGTGTCCACCCGGCACAGGCGGAGGGATCGTCGCTGCCGTATGGACGCGGCGGGATGAAATTCCCGGAGATGGACCGCATCATCGCGCAGTATAATCGCTCGGGCGAACGCTTCCGCATCGAAGGCACCTGTCGATCCTCCTGCACGGAATTGCTCGCGATCCGGAGCGTCTGCATCGACCCCGCGGCGTCGGTCGAGTTTCATGCCGCGATTCTGCACCCGAACGATCCCGTCGATCCGGCGCGCAATCGGCGGATGGCCAGCTACTACAACGCCAAGCTCCGCAACTTCGTGCTAGCCAACGGCTACATGACGTCATGGCAATTCCACCCGATCTCCGGACGCGCCTTGATCCAGCAGTTCGGATATCGGCAATGTCCGTGATGCGGGCAGGCCGAACGGCGCCGCCGATTGACTGGGCGTAGGCGCGGCTCCGCTCCCTTGACATTATTCCTACAAGGACTATAGTCCGTTCCGTCCTGTCCGTGAGGGGCGCTTCGCGAGGCGTCGTTGAGCGGGACAGATCGCCGACTGGGAAGCCAGCCGGTGAGGGTTTGGCGGAGGCTGCATGGCGCAGCAAGCGTAGCCCGGATGCAGCGAAGCGAAATCCGGGTTCTTGAGCTGATCGAGACGCCGCACCAGGATTGCGCTGCGCTTCATCCGGGCTACCGATCATCACTCCGCCGCCGCCCTCTCCGTCTGCGGCCTGACGAACGCTACCACCGCATCGACAGCGTCTGCAGCAAATTCCGGGTCGGCGCGGAGTTGCTCGATGGTGCGCGGCTGCGGGATCGGGTCGCCGTCGGCGCGCAGCAGCGCGAGGTGGCCGCCGAGCGCTTCGGCGGCGTTGTCGATCGCCTGCTCGAAGGTGTCGCCCGCCGCGATGCAGCCGGGCACGTCGGGGAAGGCAACGCCGTAGGACGTGCCCTTGTCCTTGTAGACCAGCGCGAGATAGCCGGATGTGGAGCTCACCGGACCTCCTTCAGACCTGCCTGCCGAACCACCGAACGGACAATCTTCGGGTGCAGGTCTTTCTTCGGATATGGGACCGTCACCTTACCAGCCCTGGCCGGTGCTTAAAGTGGTGATGACTGGCCTTGCTAGCGATGTCGCTTCGCTCGTCCGCGGTCCGACCCCTCCCACTTTGCCGCACCCCGCGCGCCTTATCGGCGCCACCATCGCCGCCGATGGCACCGGCCCCGACGCGGCGCGATGCGGCTGCGCGGCATCGGCAGGAGCGGATGGTGGACGATCAGAGCGTGACACTCGAATTGGCGGCCGAGCGCGACTGGCCGGAGTTCGGCCGGCAGTTGCAGGAGGCGTTCGCCGTCGCGGTGATCGAACAGTTCGGCGCGCTGACGGACGGGCCGATCCCGTCGGACGACGACGTGCGGCGGTCGCTCGCGGCGCCGGGCGCGGTGGTGTATCACGTCGTCGCGGGCGGAGCGCGGGTCGGCGGCGCGGTGGTGACGATCGATCCCGTCACGCAGTGCAATTCGCTCGACTTCTTCTTCATCGCGGTGGGCGCGCACGGCCGCGGTCTTGGGCTCGCGGCATGGCGGGCGATCGAGCGGCGCTATCCGCAGACGCGCGTCTGGCAGACCCACACGCCGTATTTCGAGCGGCGCAACATCCACTTCTACGTCAACAAGTGCGGCTTCAAGATCGTCGAATATTTCAGCGACCGTCATCCGGACCCGCACCATCCGGGCGATGGCGGCGGCCCGCCGGATGGCGGCTTCTTCAGATTCGAGAAGCAAGCGTAGCCCGGATGCA
Organism: Rhodopseudomonas palustris; assembly: GCF_003591005.1. Lineage (GTDB taxonomy): Bacteria > Pseudomonadota > Alphaproteobacteria > Rhizobiales > Xanthobacteraceae > Rhodopseudomonas > Rhodopseudomonas palustris_K. Next base: position 391,323 of record NZ_QYYD01000001.1, on the reverse strand, counting down.
GCGAAGCGAAATCCGGGGTGTTGAGCCGATCGAGACGCCGGACCCGGATTGCGCTGCGCTTCATCGGGCAGCCTTTAGTGCGTTGCCGCTCCCGAGAAATCGCGTGGCAGCTTGGTGTCCGAGACGCGGACTTGCCGGATCGACGCGGGTGTATTTCGGCTGCGGCCGACCAGCCTGGGGATGCCGTCGCTCACCACCGCGGCCACGGCTGGAATGTCGCCGTTGCTCAGTCCGGCCAGCGCGTCACTCCTGGAGCCGCCCGCACACGCATCGATCAGAACGATGTCGGCGTCCCGGCCGACAGCGATCACTCCGGCGTTCAAGCCATAGACCCGCGCATTATTCCCCGTCGCCGCCGCGATCGCCTGCTCCGGCGGCATGCCGCCGAGGCTGGCGAGATGGCTGATGGTGTAGAACATGCCGAGCGGCATGATCCCGCTCCCGGTCGGCGTGTCGGTGGCGATCAGCAGGCGCTCGGGCTGCCCGGCCTCGTCCAGCAGTTTTGCAGTGAGCAGTGCGGTGCGCAGATTTCCGGCCGTGCAGATTTGCAGCGCGATGTCGCTTTCGTTGACCAGGCGGGCGAACCCCTCCTCCGGCATGGCCGTGGGGCCGCCATTGACGTGAAACGAAACGGTCGGGTTTGATTTGAGAACGTGCTCCGCCCAGATGCCGGATGAGCCAGGGATCGACGAGCCGCCGGTGTGCATCGTCGTCACCATGCCGGCCTGCCGCGCGGCCAGCATCAAAGGCGCGTAGTCGAACGGCGTCTCGAACGCCCCAAATCCGGCTTTGGCGAGCCACACGCCCGAGGCGACCAATTCCGCGAGGTCTGCCTCGGTCAGCCCGGGCTCCAGGATCACCGAGCCAGCGTGGACGCGCATTCCCCCCGGCCGATAATCGAGAAAGCAGGCGCGTGCCGCGCGGGCCAGCGCCTTGACGCCCTCCGGATCCTTGGGCCGGCCGGGCGTATGCACCTCGGACGCCGTGATCGCCGTCGTGGTGCCGCCATGAACGTAGCTCTCGAGATAACCGACCACCCGCTGGCGCGGCGTGTAGTCGCCGAAGGTGATATGAACATGGCTGTCGATCAGACCCGGAATAGCGATCGTGCCGGCCGCGTCGATCACCACGTCGGCCGAGGACACCTGCGCGGCCGACAGCGTCCCGACGACGCTGATGCGGCCGTCCTGCATCAGGATGGCATCGCCCGGCACGAACGGCGCCGCCAGATCTCCGGAGACGATGGTCCCGATGTTGACGATCGCGGTTCGCATCAGAACTCTGACCTTTCTCTTATGCGCCCGATGTCTCGGTCAGATCATGGGCGTCACGTCCGCCGCGCCATCACGTCGTGATGGGTCAGCCCACCGACGCGCGCATTGAGCCGCGCGCCGCTCGTCATGCAGAAGATGATGCCGATCTCATCGGGCATGGGCGTATCCTGCAAGCACAGCGTCATGCCGTCGTAGTGCGACCTGACATAGACGTCGTCGATATGGTTCATCGGAATATCGATCACGGATCCCGGCGCGGCCATCTTCACCATCGATGAAATCCACGCGCGCCCCCCGCCGATCGCGTCCCGAATAGGATTGGCGAAGGCAGTCGTCAGTAATGCGCTGGCATGTTCGGCTTCGCCGCGCAGTCCGACCAATCCACCCTTGCCGTATCCCTGGACCGAATAGGACCCGAGCGCGTCGAGCGCCATCTGCGCCATCCGTTTGCCGAGTTCGACACTCGCACTCACCAACGGATCGAGGTCATCGACGTAGCGATCGACGAACGGATTTTCGAGCACGATCACCGCCGCGATCTTGCGAACCGGCACGTCGACGCGTTGGCCGGCAAGCTCCCACCGGTCCTCGACGACCGTATAGGACCGGCGAATATTCAGATCCATGCTTCAGCCTTCCCCCTCGCTCGCTTCGTGCAACCAGGACCGATCTCAGTCCCGATCGAGCTTGACCATCATGGTCCAGAACGTGATCGCAATCGTCGGCAGCGCCACGAGCAGTACGAGGGTCTCGAGGCAGAAGATGATCGGCACCTGAGACTGTTCGGACGATGCCATCATCCAGTTCCAGATCGGCAGCGTCGTCGCATCGCCGCGCAAGAAGATCGCGCGCTGGCCTTCATTGAACGAGACCAGAAATCCGAAGATGCCCGCCCCGATCACGCCGGGTCGCAGCAGCGGAAATTCGATATCCCAGAACACGCGCCATCGCGACGCGCCGAGGTCGGCGGCGGCGTCGAGCAGGCGATAGTCGAAGCGTGTGGTCAGCACCAGCACGAACAGAAACGAGAACGGGAACGCCCAGACGACGTGCCCGATGAAGATCGACCAGAAGCCGAGTTCGAGATCCAGAAACATCCGAAGAAAGATGAATAGCGCGGCGCCGAGCGCGATGCCGGGAATGAACAACGGCAGCAGCGACATCAGCACGATCCGCCCCGGCTTGCTCGAGCGCGGCACCGCGCGGCCCACCAGCGTCGCGAGCACCATCACCGTGAGGCCGACGAGAAGGCCGATCATGATGCTCGCCAGCAACGGATCGACCCATCGCTTTTCGCCGAACAGTTCGGCGTAGTGGGCGAGCGTCAGTCCGTCCGGCACGCCCGACAGCGGGTCGTGATTGAGCGACATCAGGGCCAGCCAGGCCAGGGCGAAATAGATCAGGCCGAGCGTCGCCAGCCCGCTCCATTTCCCGAACGATTGAACCGCACGCGGCGCGACCAGGATGCTCATCCGTTGATGTTCCGGAACATGGATTTGAGGTCGATGATGCGACCCGAGACCGCCATGAAGCCCCACAGAATGACGAACACGACCAGGATCGAGAAGCTCGATAGCGCCGCCACGGTGGGATAGCGCAGCGCCTCATAGGCGCTTTCGATCGATCCGCTGAGCAGCGTCACGAAGCCGCCCCCCAGCATCGTCGGCTCGACCCAGGCCGCGAGCGCGGGCCCCAGCGTGAAGACGATGCCGGTGACGACGCCCGGCAGCGCCAGCGGCAGCACGATGTCCCACAGGATGCGGCCCGGCGAGGCGCCGAGATCGGCGGCCGCGGCCAGCAGCGTATCGTCGATCGTGGCCAGGGCCGAATAGATCGGCAGCACCATCAGCGGAAAGTTGGTCAGCACCATGCCGAAGGTGACGGTCGCCTCGCCATACAACAGGCGCAGCGGCGTCTGGATCACGCCGATATGCAGCAGGATGGTGTTGACCAGCCCCTGCTCGTCGAGAACGCCCCGCCAGATGAAAATCCGCGACGACAGATCCAGGAAGAACGGGATCGTCAGCAGCGTGATCATGATCGAGCGCGTGCGCTTGCTGACCCCGCCTTTGGCGAGCCAGAGCGCGAACGGAAAGCCGATCACGAGGTCGATGATCGTGGCATTCAGCCCGACGCGGAGCGTGCGCGACAGCACCTCGAAGCGCCCGGATGCAAACAGCTCCGTCCAGGTGCGCAGCGAGGGCTGGTAGATCATCATGAAGTTTCGGCTTTCGAAAAAGCTGAAACACAACAGAATGATCAATGGCAGGATGACGAGCATCCCCCAGCCGAACAGAAACAGCGGAATCGTCGGGTCGCGGCGCATCCTTACTCCAGCCCGTGGGAAAGAGGCCGTACCGGCCGCCCGCAACGCATGCGGGCGACCGGGCTCGTGTGTCTCGGCGACGCTGCTCATGCGCTCAGGAACCGCTGCCATTCCTGCTCGATCGCGTCCGCGTTCGACGGCGCATAATTGGCCACGAACGGCTTGGTGTATTTGCGCTCGATCTTGGCGAGATCTGATTTCAGCGCCGCGACATCCGCGTCGGGCCATTTGTTGTCGATGGCGTATTGCACGCCGAGATCCATATTCGGGCCGCCATAGCCGCGTTCCTTGGCCTGGTAGGCGCGATACTCACCGCCTAGGAAGTAGTTCAGCGTCTTGTAGATATTCGCCAAATTACCGCGCTTGGTGGCCTGGGACGTGATGTAGGCCGCCTGCCCCCACTTCGTGTAGCCCTCGACCGTATAAGCATAGCGCACCGCGCCATCGCCGAGTTTCTTGTTGGCGTCGCGCGTTGCCGGCTCCCAACAATTGGCGATGTCGACTTCCTTCGAGGACAAAAGTTGCACCTGTTCCTCGTAGGAATTGATCAGGGTCTTGAACTGCCCGGCCTTCTTGCGCTCGATCAGGAAGTCGACGACCATCTTGGCTTCGGCGCCGGTGAGGTCGGCCGGATTCTCGATCTTGGCCTTGCCGGAGGCTTTCAGATACAGCGCGGTCGACGGCGCCGAGTAGTTCCAGGTGCGCGAGAACGCAGCCCGGCCGCGCGTCCGCTCGTTCTCGAACAGCATCTCCCAGGAGATGTCCTGCTGGCCGTCGGCATTCGCCCCAACCTTCTCGGGGAAATATCCGAAACTGTCGGCATTGCCGGTCACCGGCACGCCGTACTGCTTGCCGTCCGGCCCGACCACGGCGGACGACCGCTTCCACACATCCGACGTCCGCTCCCACAACGTCAGTTCGGGACGTTTCTCGTCGATCACCGCATACAGGCCGCGCGGGCCGAGAATGTTGTGGCTGCCGCCGGCGAAGAACACCAGATCGGCCTTGTTGCCGACGTTGGACGAGATGACGTCGCGGATCAGCGCGCCGATGTCGTTGCCGGCCACGGTGGAGAACTGCATCTTCAGACCGGTGGATTTCTCCATCACCGACCAGTCTTTCAGCTGCGCCGTGGTCACGCCGTAGCCGGTGATGACATTGGTCTCCGCGGCCGCTGCGACGGATGGCAGCGCCGCTGCCACGCTCGCCGCTGCGAGGCCTTTCAGAAAGTCGCGGCGGGCGAATTCGAGCTGACAGACGGTCGAGAGCTTGTCGTCCATATCAATCTCCTGCTGTGAAGAATGTTAGTTCGGAAGGATGATGCAGTCGGTCGGTTTGCATGAGACGGCATCGAACGCCGTGTTGCCGCCGCGCTCCCAGGATCGCAGCCGGATGTCTCCCGCCGCGCTGGCCGCGATGATGTCGGTGTATTTCCCGCGATAGGTCTGCCCGGTGACGTGGCAGGGCAGGATGTTGAGCCCATCGGCGGCGGCGTTGGCCATCGCCGGTAGCAACCGTTCGGCCCGGATCGCGACGACGACTTCGTCATCTTTCGCCGGCCGCTCGGTCTGCGCTGCGAACGCGCGCAGGCGCGTGCCGCCGGCATCGACGATGGTGCTGCCATCGGCGGATTGTTCGACGACGCAGCCGGCGAGCAGATTCTCGAACCCCATGAACGAGGCCGAGAACCGGCTGGTCGGACGATCGAACAGATCCTCCGGTGCGCCGCTCTGCTCAATCCGCCCCTTGCGCATCAGGATGATGCGGTCGCTCATGGTGAGCGCCTCTTCCTGGCTGTGGGTGATGTAGATGAAAGTGGTGCCGAGCGAGCGATGGATGTCGATCAGTTCGGTCTGCATGTCCTGGCGCAGTTTTTCGTCGAGTGCGCCGAGCGGCTCGTCGAGCAAGAGGATCGCCGGCCGCGTCACCAGCGCCCGCGCCAGCGCCACGCGCTGACGCTCGCCGCCGGACAACTGATTGATCCGGCGCTCGCCCTTCTGGTCGAGCCGAACCATGGCCAGCGCCTGCTGCGTCCGCTTGGCCATCTCGTCCTTGGCGACCTTGCGCAGGCGCAGGCCGTAAGCGACGTTTTCGGACACGGACATATGCGGAAACAGCGCGTAGCTCTGGAACACGGTCGTGCAGTCGCGCTGCGAGGCCGGCACGCCGAGCACATTGACGCCATTGATGGTGAGACGCGCCGCCTCGGTCGGATGCTCCAGGCCGGAGATAACCCGCAGCATCGTCGTCTTGCCCGAGCCGCTCTCGCCGAGAATGGTCAGGAATTCGCCGCGCCGGGTCTGCAGCGACACCCGATCGAGCGCATAGGTCGACTGATAGACGTGAGAGATCTCGGCGGCGTCGAGGATGATGTCGTTCTGCGTGGTCATTGGCCGCGATCCGTCTGCTCGAAGAAGCCTGGTGTGGGCGAAGTTCTGTTAGGCGACGTCATGTGCAGACCAGCGTCTCGACGCGCAGCATCGTCGCGGCCGCCGACACGGCGCGCCTGAGAATGCTCTGCGTGGTCGAGAGCGGGTCGACGATCGCCCAGTCCCGTAGCGGCACCACGCGTCCGCTGGCGGCATCGAAGGCCGCGGCCTCCCGCGCCGGCGCGGATGCCAATGCAACCGCCTTGCGCCCGTCATCGCCGGCATTGCTGGCGATGCGGTCGATCACCGAGCGGCAGCCGGCCACAACCGCGCGGATCGCGAAGTGAGAAGCGTCATTGGTGCGCCGGTCGCGACGCTGCTGTTCGAGCGCCGCGGCGACGCGCGCAAGCGCGACCCCGCCGCCGGCCACCACGCCCGTCAGCGATGCCTGTTTCATCGCCGACAGCGCCGCCTTGGCCTGGATGGTCCGGTCAGCGGCCGAGACGCCGCTGCATGGACCGACATGAATCTCCGCCCACTCGCCGGCCATGCGCGCCGCGCGGCGCAGCAGATGATCGCGGTCGAGCTCGAGATAACGCTGACGCTCCGCTTCCTTCAGCAGCGCGTCACGATGCTGTGCGATCACATCCGGCGCACCCATTGTGCCGGTCAGGATGGCGCGGCCGGCCGACCAGCGAACGGATTGCGCCTGACCGAGCATCGCCGGGCGCAGCTCGGCGAGCGAGGTCCCGACGCGATCGTCGATCAGCGTCGCGCCGCTGACGATGGCGAGATCCTCCAGCACGCCTGCGGCGCGCGTACTGACATCCTCCGGCACGAGCCCGAGCAGATGCAGCCCAAGTCCCTTGCGGTTGGCCAGCAAGGTTGCACGCGCTTCATCGCCGAAGCCGCGCGCGACGATCAGCAGCGACCGGTTCTTTTCGACGAACTGCTCCAGCACTCTGGCGAATGGCCCGAACCCGTCGACGATGTCGTTGACCACCAGCACGCTGACGCGCTGCATGGTGATCGGTACCTGTTCGGTCGGCGCAAAGCCCACCGCATAGGGCTGAACGTCGATGACGAAGCCGCTGGTCGACGTCGTCGTCACGCCGCGCCTGTCGGTTTCGCACACATCGACGACGCCGAGGGCGCTGCCGGCCGCATCGAGCGCTGCGATCTGCTCGGCAAGCTCGGCATCGTGACAGGCCGCCTCCGCCAGCAGCGCATCCGTGGGCCGCGCGCATGATTGGCGCTGCAGCAGCTCATCCAGCTCGGGCAACAGATCGAGCAACGCATCGGCGAGCGCGCCGGACGGCACGCCGTGCGCGCTGGCCTGCACGCCGGCCGCATAGATGGCCTCGCAGATGCAGGCGGTCCGCGCCGTGCCGTCCTGAAAGTCACGTGCGACGTCGCTGAGCACGCGGTCGAGAATGCGCGGCGCGATCGACCAGGCCCCGGCCTGCTCTGCCACCACGCGCGCGATGGCGCTTCCCGAATGAATGGCCTCGACCGAATTGGCGCCGCGATCCCAGATCACCGCTCGGCCCGACGGACCAAGCGAGGCCGCGACCGCGCGGGCCGCCTGCGCGAGCGACGCGGCGAGGATCGCGCGCGCCTGATCGCCCTGCACGATCGAGCGGCCACGCATCAGGCGTTCCTCGAAGCGCGCGTATCAGCTCGACCCATTGGCCACCCTTGGCTTGCCCATCCGCACCCGGCTCACATTCGCGTCTTCCACCTCAGCGACCATCAAAACGTATTAGGACAATTTGTCGAGTGCAAGTTTGATCCATCTGCAGTTTACAGTCTCAATGACGCAGCTTCGTTCGAACAGCCTCATTCTGTGCTGCACCGCAGTTGCGGCAAAGCAGCAAATTGCAGCATATGCTGGGCATTTACTGTGCATTCGCGCTCGAATTCGGTGCAAGCGGCTGTGATCCGGCGGCGCGCCCATGAGGTAGTACAATTTTGACTTGGCGTAGAAATTGAACTACTCAACAGCAGATGGACTTCGCCGCCGAGCGCGAAACGCGTGCTCTGCGGCCGCTACCGAGAAGGTTGGATCATGGCCAAGGCCTGGAAACCGCGCATTTCGAGCACCGACAAGCCGAAATATCTCGCGCTCGTGGAGACGCTGGAGGCGGATATCGCCAGCGGCGCCCTGCAGCACGGCGACCGGCTGCCGCCGCAACGCGAGATCGCCGAGGCGCTGCACGTCACCATTGCCACCGTGACCAAGGCGTTTCGCGAAGCGCTCCAGCGCGGCATCGTCACGTCGCGGACCGGCAGCGGAACCTTCGTGCGGGTCGGAGACGCCCATGCGGAGTCCGACCGTCCGCAGACCGACCTCAGCCTGAATACGATCCCCTCGCTGCCGTCAAAGCCGTTTCTCGACGCTGCGCTCGAGGAGCTCGGGCAACGGCGCGCATCGGAGCTATTGTGCGCCTACGAGCCGGCGACCGGATCCGAAGCGCATCGCGCCACCATGGCGAAATGGCTGCGCAAGCGGCAGCTCTCATTGACGCCCGCCGAGCTGCTGCTGACCCACGGCGCCCAACACGCGCTGGCGGCGTGCTTCTACGCCTTCGCGCATCGCGGCGACACCGTGCTGTGCGAGCAATATACATATGCGGGCATCCGCCGTCTCGGCGACCTCAACCAGGTCAAGATCGACGCCGTTTCCATGGACGATCACGGCCTCGACCCCGCCGACCTCGCCAGAAAGCTGAAGAAGACCGGCGCGAAGATGCTGATCTGCACCGCGTCGGTGCAGAACCCGACCACGGCGTCGATGCCGGCGGAGCGCCGGCGCAAGATTGCGGCGGTCTGCAAAGAGCATGGCGCCGTCATCGTCGAAGACGACATCTACGGCATGCTCTCCGGCGACACCGTGCCGCCGATCACGGCGATCGACCGCGACACCGGCATCCACATCAGCAGCCTGTCGAAATGCATGTCGCCGGGAATTCGGCTGGGGACGATCGTGGCGAGCGAGCGCTATCTGCCGACGATTCAGAACGCGCTGATCGCGCTGCAATGGACGGCGCCATCGTTCTGGGCGGAGATGTTCGGCTTCATGCTGGAATCCGGCGCAGTCGATCGGTGCATCGCGGCCAATCAGAAGGAAGCGCTGCGGCGGCTCATCGTGTTCAAGGAGGTGACGGGCCAGAAGCCGTCGACCGCGCTGGCCAGCTATCACGTCTGGCAAGCGGTGCCCGACGCCTGGCGGCTTGATGATTTCATTGCGGAGCTGCTGACCCTGGGTGTCCGCGTCTCGCCCGGCCATCATTTTGCAGTCGAGCAACAATTCGATCGCGAGCGCAGCTATATTCGCATCTGTCTCGGCGGCGGCGACAGCATCGATCAGTTGCGGGATCAGCTGACGAAATTCCGGGCCGTGTTCGGCGCACGGCCGCGGCTGTCCGCGACCATCGCGTAGCAGGGCGATCCGAACGGCGCGACACCGCACGGATCGCGCGCGCCTCATGCGGCGGCTTCGAGCGCGAACATTCGCGTAATGGCATCGATCACCGCGCTGTTGCTGGTGATGACCTTGCAGCCGAATGCGGCTTCGAGCTCGCCGCGGGCTTCGAACGACCGGAAATTCGTGCACGACAGAAACAGGGTGTCGAACGAGACACCCTGCAGTTTCTCCTTCGCAAAGGCGACGATGTCGGCCGGCGTCGGATCGGCAAGCTCGACGTTGACGCTGATGTCCATGCCATGCGCGGCGACGATCTCGCGGTCGTCGGTCTTGATGGCGCTCGCGACCGATTGCGTCAGGTCCTCGATATAGGGCGTGATCACCGCGATGCGCCGCGCATTGGCACGCTCCAGCGCATCCGACACGGCGTTGATCACGCCGAGCGCCGGACATCCGGCAAGCTCGCCGAGATGCCGGCAGGTCTTGGCGTCGTACTCCAGACCGAACAGCGATCCGGCCGACGTGCAGCCGAACACGAGCAAATCCGGATTGAGCGTGCCGAGGTCCTTGGCGCCCGCCGCCGCGTAGTCCTCGATCATCCGGATCTCGGCCTCGCGGGTGGTTTCGACCAGATACATCCGATCGGTGTGCACGGTGAACAGATCGCGCGGCAGCGCGCTGTGCAGGTCGTTCTCCATGATCGTGTTGGAGGAAGGAACCAGCAGCGCGATCCGCTTGCGCTGACCGGCTGACGATGTGTCCGCGTTGCGTGCCATCCTGCTTATCCTTTGCTCTGTCCCCACGCGCCGCCACCGGCCGTGACCATTTCAAGTCGGTCGCCCTTCGCCAGGCGATGCGGACCGCTCTTCGCAGGCAAGCTACGTGCCTGCCCGTCGGCCGATCGATAGGTGAACGTCGCGACAGCCCCCGCCCCGCCCCCGGCGACGCCGCCGGCCGGCGACAGGGTGCGCTCGCCGAGGATCGAGGCCTCGACGCCGTCCACCAGCACTTCGATGACCTTGCGAACGGCAGCGCCACCGCGATGCAGGCCTTCGCCGCCGCTCTCCGGCACCAGCTCATAGGCCCGGAAGCGGATCGGCATCGCCACCTCGGCGGCTTCGATCGGAAGGTTCATCGTGTTGCCCATGTGGACACGAATGCCGCCCGCCCCTGCGCCCGTCGATGTCGCTCCGGCGCCGCCGCCGACGGTTTCGTAATGCACGAAACGCCGGTTCGCGCGCGGGTCCATGCCGCCGAGCGTGTAGACGCAGGCTGAGCCGTAGCTACCCGCGGGTGTCCGCTCGGGATAAGCCTTGGCGAGCGCGCTCAGCAAAATATCGACGATGCGGTTCGACGTTTCCGTATTGGCCGCGACGACAGGCGACGGATAGGCCGCGTTCACGATCGTGCCGGGCGGCGCGATGATGTCCGCGACGTCGTAGACGCCGTTGTTCGGCGGAATCTCGCCGCCCGCGAACGCGAGCAGCGTGTAGTAGACGGCCGATGCCGTCACCGCGATCGGCGAATTGATCGGCCCGCGCACGCAGGGCGACGAGCCGGAAAAATCGACGATGAACTTGTCGCCGGTCTTTTCGATGCGCGCCCGGATGGTCGGACGCGCATCGGGATCGATGCCGTCGCCATCCAGCGTCTCTTGATGTTCGACGATCGCATCGGGCAGATCAGCAAGGCGCCGCCGCACGATGCGCTGCGAATAGGTCTGTGCGTCGGCCATCACCTGCGCCAGGCGATCGACGCCGTAGCGCGCGGCGAGGTCCATCACCCGGATCTCGGCACGCCGTGCGCCGGCAATCTGGGCGCGGAAGTCGCCGTGGCGATCCTGCGGCACGCGGACATTGGCGAGAATGAGCGCCAGAATATCCTCCCGCGGCGCGTAGTTCTCGATGATCCGCAGCGGAGGAATCCGGATGCCCTCCTTGAAGATCTCGTCGGACACGCTGGAGCTGCCGGCCGCAACGCCGCCGACATCAGGCCAGTGCACGCGGCTGAGCGAGAACCCGCACAAGGTCCCGTCGTGGAAGATCGGCATGATCAGCGACACGTCGGGCAGATGCGTGCCGCCGGCGTAGGGGTCGTTCACGATCACCCCGTCTCCGGCCTTCCAGTCCGCAATTGGAAACGCAGCGAATACTGCGCGGACCGTGAACGGCGCAGCGCCGAGGTGGACCGGAATATCGCGGCCTTGGGCAACGACCTTGCCCTGCGCATCCAGCAGCGCGCAGGACAGATCGGCCGACAGGCTGAGCAGCGGTGAAAACGAGGTCCGCATGATGACGGACTTCATCTCCGCGCAAATCGCATAGAGCGCGCTGCGGACGACCTCGAAGGTCACCGGATCGCTGTCGATGATGCTCCGTGCGTCTGTCATTGCGCCTGCCCCGATAGCGACACGATCACCTGACCATTGACCCCGATGCGGGCCGCCTGCCCGGCATGGATCCACACCGTCGCGCCCGCATGTTCGATGATCGACGGGCCGACCATGCAGCCTCCGATCACGTCGGCGGCCGCGTAGACCGGGACGGCCATCTCGCCGCCATCGCGCGCCAGCATGGTCACCACACGCAGTGGTTTGGGATCGGGTAAGTCGCGGGCTTCGCCGACAAACAGCGGACTGCCGCTGTGTCCGAGATCGATGGTGGCGATCAGCCGAAGATTGACGATCTGCACTTGCGCATCCGGCAATTCGAAGCCGTATTCTGCCAGATAAAGCGAACGGAAGGCCGCCTCGATCTCGGCCAGTGCCGGCAACGGCTCGGTCTGGCTGCCGACGGGCACGCGAAGCTCGAACAGTTGCCCCACAAAGCGCGCCTCGATGAACCGCTGCAATTGCGGCTCGGCGGTGCCGACCGGTTCGGCCGCCAGGATGTCATGCGCGCGGGCGGCGAGATGGTCGAAGGCCGCGCCGAGTTCGGCGGCCTCGAGATCGCGCAGAGCGCGCATCAGGGTTTGCGTCACCTCGTGGCGGATCGCCCCCAAGGTGGCGCCGAGAGCGCTGAACATGCCCGGGAACGGCGGCACGATCACTTCCTGTGCGCCGATCTCCGCGCCCACGGCAGCGGCATGTAGCGGCCCCGCCCCACCGGATGCGAGCAATGCGAAATCGCGCGGATCGAGCCCGCGCTGCGTCGTCGCCAGACGCACCATCTCGGCCATATTGGCGACCGCGATATCGATGATCGCATAAGCGGCGCGAACCACCGACCATCCGAGCGGATCGGCGATATGACGCTGGATCGCCTGCACCGCCAATGCGCGATCGAAACGCACACCGGACTCGACGAACAGCTCGGCCGTCAGCGTTCCAATCACCGCATGCGCGTCGGTCACCGTCGGCAATTCGCCGCCCCGCGCATAGCACGCCGGCCCCGGCACCGCGCCGGCGCTGCGTGGGCCGACCTTGAGCACGTTCGCCTCGTTGATCCAGGCGATCGAGCCGCCGCCGGAGCCGATCTCGACCAGATCGAGCACCGCGCTGCGGATCGCATAGCCGCCGACATCACGGCCATCGACGAGACGGTCGGCGTAGAATTCCGATACCATCTCGGGCTGGCCGTTGCGGATCACGCCGGCCTTCGCGGTGGTCCCGCCCATGTCGAAGGCGACGAGGTTCGGCCGACCCGTGGCGCGGGCGAAGGCCGCCGCGGCGGTCAATTGCGCGGCCGGGCCGGACTCGATGAGGTGAGCGGGATAGCGCGAGGCGTTGGCCGGCGACGTCAGTCCGCCATTGGACTTGACGATCATCAAGCGCTCGACGCGCTTGGATTTCAGATCCCGGTCGAGCCCCGTCACATAGCGGCTGACGGTGTGGCCGAGATAGGCGTTTACCAGCGTGGTGCTGGCGCGTTCGTATTCGCGAAATTCCGGGCACACATCGCTCGACCGCGACACGAACACGCCGGGCAGGCTCGCTTCGATCTCGGCGGCGATCGCGTCCTCATGCGCGGCATTCACATAGGAATGCAGAAAGCTGATAGCCACGGCCTCGACCCCTGCCTCGCGCAGGCGCTCCACAATGCCGGCGGATTGCAGCGGCTCGACCACCGCGCCATCGGCCGCGAGGCGTTCCGGCACGTCGAACCGCAACGCGCGCGGCGCGAGCGGCTCGGAGATGCGGACATCGAAACTGTACAGCAGCGGGCGATCCTGACGGCGCAGCGCCACCACGTCGGAAAAGCCGGCGGTCGAGAGCAAGGCCGTCCGGCTGCCCTGCCGTTCGATCAGCGCGTTGGTGCCGACGGTGGTGCCGTGGCAGACCACGGCCCCCGCCACCGACACGGTCTGGGCGATCTTGTCGATCGCATCGACGACGGCCCTGCCCGGTTCGCCCGTCGAGGATGGGACCTTGAAAGCAGCCAGCAGACTGCCGCTGCTTCCATTGAAGACGATGGCGTCCGTGAAGGTGCCGCCGACGTCGATGCCAATCAGAAGATCGCCCATCTTGCTGTGATGATCCAGTTAGGACGCATCGATCTCTTTGAGCGCCCAGATCAGGCGATCCATATGCTTCTTGAGGCTGAAGTCGGACCGCAGATAGCGCTTGCCGAGACCGCGGAACGACACCGAGCCGTCCTTCACGATGACGCCGCGCTTGAGCAGTTCCTCGAACACCTTGGTGGAGTCGAGATCCGCATCGAGCACCTCGATCAGGAAGAAGTTGCTCTTGGAGTCCGGAACGATCCTGAAGCGATTGAGGCCCTTCAGCTGCCCATACAGATAGTCCCGCATCTCGGCAATCATCGCCACGGTACGGTCGACGTGCTCATCGTCGTCGAGCGCCGCGATGCCGGCCTCGACCTGCATCGGACCGAGATTCCAGGTCGGTTTGATGTTGAGCAGCGGCGTGATCAGCTGCTTGTTGGCGGCGATCCCGAAGCCGAGGCGCAGGCCAGCCAGACCAAACGCCTTCGAGAAGGTGCGCAGCACGATCAGATTGCTGAACTCGCGGGTCAGGTGCATGCCGCCTTGAGTCTGCGTAAAGTGGATGTAGGCCTCATCCAGCACGACCAGCGTATCGTCGCCCGCGGCCTTGGCGACGGCGCGGATCTGATCGTCGGTCATCAGCCGCCCGCTCGGGCTGTGCGGATTGGTGAGGAAAGCGATCTTCGGCTTCACCTCCTGCATCTTCGCGATGTAGCTGTCGATGGCGAAGTCGAAATCCGGCCCCATCGGCACGCCGACCGCGGTCCGCCCCTCGTTCTCCGAGAACATGTGGTAGATCGGAAAGCACGGTTCGTACATCAGGACCTTATCGTCCTGCCCCGCATAGGCGCGCAGAATGAACGAGATCACTTCGGTCTCGCCGGAGCCGCACACCACGCAGTCCTCATCGAAGCCGTATTTCTTGCCGATCGCCGCGCGCAGCGATTTCGACGTCCACTCCGGATACAGCGACAACCGGGCCTGGCCCTTCTGAACCGCATCGAACGCCTTCGGCGACGGACCGAACGGATTCTCGGCCGAACCGAGCTTTGCAATCTCCGCCAGCGCCACGCCAAACTTGTTCGAAACGTACTCGCTCGAGAGACCCGGCGTGTAGGGTTCGTTCTCGACAAGCGCAGGGGCAGCGACGCTGACCATCATGAATTTCCTTATGTTCCGACGATCGACAGCCGACCACCGCTCGAAGACGCTCGAACTATGTAGCAGTACGATTTAATTGTACAGTAGTACAATATGGATTGTCTGTAGGTTGGAAAGTCGCCGAAGCGCTTGCGCCACGACGTTGATTCCGATCCTGACCGAGCTGCGCTCGCCTGGACCAGGATCGCCGGCGCACTGCGGCGGCTCACCATCGGCACCGTTGAGCTCGAAGTCGCAAAGCTGCCGCGCGTGCCGCCGAACTCCCCGGTCGCCGAGGTTCGCCGCGTCTTCGCCATGGCGGACCGCAAAGTGATCCATCTGGCCAAGGTCACCTATCGCGGCGATTTCGTCCGCATCGAGATGGATCTGCGGCCCTAGCGGCTACTGCCGGAAGAACAGCTCCTGATTTCGTCGCTCCAGCTCTTCGCCGTAGGTGCGCAGCACGTGGGCTTCGCTCACGGTGCCGATCGCCATCAGGTGATCCGGCCGGTCGACCACCGCCAGCACGTCGGCTTCGCTGCGCTCGAACGCGGTGAGGATCTCGCGGATCGACATGCCGCGGAGCAGATACTCCTCCCGCTGCTGCGCCAGGGTTTCGAGTTGCTGATCGGTCTGGCTCGTCACCGAATGCAGGTTCGCCGAGGTGACGAGACCGGCGTAACGGCCATTGGGCTCACGCAACACGATCTGGCGCACGCGCGCCGGCGAGAACATTTTCTGCGCTTCGCCGATCGTCTCCGTCGACAGGGCCCCCTCGAAATCGGTGCGCATCAGCGAGGCGGCGCTGAGCTGCTGCGTCCAGCCGACGTCCTGCGGACCGCGGATCGCTTCGCCACGCAGATGGAAGCGCCAGGTGGCAAAGCTGTAGCCGAACAGCTCCCGCACGATCAGCGCGCATACCGCCGAAGCGACGACCGCGCCGACCGTGACGGAGAAGTCGCCGGTGATTTCCAGCGCCAGACACACCATGCTGAAAGGCGCCCCGATCACGCCGGTGCCGAACGCCGCCAGCGCCGCGATCGCCGCGGTGCCGGGCTGCAGCGCCGAGGTCGGAAACGGAACGCTCATCACGACGCTGTAAAGTTGGCCGATCAGGGCGCCGAGTAGCAGCGAAGCGAAGAACAGGCCGCCGCGAAAGCCGGAGCCGAGCGAGATCGCCGAGGCCATCATCTTGAAGATGATGGTGGTGGCAAGCAGCAGCCAAGTCGGGTTGCTCACCAGGAGAATCTGCATTGCGCCATGTCCCGCACCGAGGACGGTCGGCGTCAACAAAGCGAGGCCGCCCAAGAGTGCGCCACCGACCACCGGCCTGAGCATGCCCTTGAAGACTGACAGCCGCTGAAAGCAGCGTTCGGAGAACGCCACGGCGAGCATCACGAGGATGCTGGCGAACGCGCAGATCACGCCGATCAGCGCCGTCTGAATGATCATTTCCGCAGAGACGGGCGAAGGAAATCCGGGCACCATCAGAAACGAGGTGTGCGTCAGATGCCGCGCCACCAGCCAGGCGGCCACCGCGCTGGCGATCACCGGGATGAGGCCGGCGGCCGTATAGGCGCCGAGCACGACTTCGAAG
This sequence comes from Rhodopseudomonas palustris, assembly GCF_003591005.1. Classification (GTDB taxonomy): domain Bacteria; phylum Pseudomonadota; class Alphaproteobacteria; order Rhizobiales; family Xanthobacteraceae; genus Rhodopseudomonas; species Rhodopseudomonas palustris_K. The sequence continues at coordinate 374,747 of NZ_QYYD01000001.1, read as the reverse complement.
GCGTAGAATGCACCGGCCAGGGGTGCCGAGAACGCCGCGCTGATCGCGCCGGCGGCACCGCACGCGACCAGCAGCCGCATATCACTACGCCGCGCGGCGAGCCGCTGACCGATATGCGAGCCGAAGGTGGCGCAGATCTGCGTGTAACCGGCCTCGAGACCGACCGAGCCGCCGAAGCCGTTGGATAGGAGTGTCTGAATCGAGATCAACAGGCTGCCGCGAAACGAGACACGGCCGCCGTACAACGCGTTGGCCTCGATGGCGTCGGCGAGTTGCTGGCCTTTGACACGGCGGGCGAAGATCAGCGCGACGATCGCCAGAACCGCACCGCCGATCGTCGGAATCAGCAAGGTGCGCTGCCATGAGATGACGCCGGTGGCGCTGAGATGGCTGTCGTACGGAATGTCGAACAGCAGCCCGTGCGCGAGCTGGCTGAGGGTCGAGATCGCCGCCACCAGCAATCCGCTGAGCAGTCCGACCACCATGGCGATGAGAACGAGCCCGGTCTCTCGATTGCGCACGAAATTGCGCAGCGCCACCGGAAGCAGGCGCGGACCGCCTGCAACTGCCGGCTGACTGGGGTTTGGCGGCGTCACGATGGTCATCGGCCGGGTCCGGCGGCCGTGGCGTCCACGACCCGAAAGCCGATATTGCTGGCGGAGCTGTCGGGCGTGTTGGAACTGCGCGCGCCGACACGGTAACGGTTGCAATAGGAGGCATGGCACAAGAACGAGCCGCCGCGCATCGAGCGGTTCGGCGCCGGCTCGGTATGCAGAGGATCAATGGCCGCGGTGACGTCGTGATAGCGCGGCGAAAACGTGTCCTCGCACCACTCCCAGACATTGCCCGCGACGTTGTAGAGTCCATGACCGTTCGGCGCGAAGGCGTGCACTGGCGCCGTGCCGTAGTAGCCGTCCTCTTCCGTGTTGAGATCCGGAAAGCGACCTTGCCAGATATTGCAGCGATGCTCGCCGTCCGGCGTGAGTTCGTCGCCCCAGGCGAACGTTGCCTGATCGAGGCCGCCACGCGCGGCAAATTCCCACTCCGCCTCGCTCGGCAGCCGTGTCCGTGACCAGTCGCAATACGCTTTGGCGTCGTTCCAGGACACATGCACGACCGGATGGTCGAGCCGGCCCAGGACGCTGCTCTGCGGCCCTTCGGGCTGGGCCCAGTAAGCATGCGCGATCGGGAGCCACCACGGCGTCTCCTGCACCCGTCGCCCGAGCCCGCCCCGGTTGTCCGGCGGAAGCAGGCCTTCGAACACGAAGCTCCAACCGTAGCGTTCGGCGTCCGTCGTGTAGCCGGTGGCGCGGACGAAGTCGCCGAACTGCAGATTGCTGACCGTGTAGCAGGCAATACGGAACGGCGACACCGTCACGCGGCGTACAGGACCTTCGCCGTCGGCGGGAAAGCGAAGATCATCCGAGCCCATCCGGAAGCTGCCGCCGAGCGGGTCACTCCAGCGCCGCTTGATCGCCTCGAGGCTCGGAACGACGACATCGGGCGCAGGTTCGCGCGAAGCCGCCGACGTATCGACGGCGCGGCCCTGGCTACAACAACCCGATCGGCTCCCGGCCATCGGCCGCTTCCTCGCGATGGTCGCGCGACGCCCTTGCGTCTTGCAGATGTTGCGCGGTTACTTCTGCTTGTCTTCTTCCCAGAACGCGTTGCCGCCCTCGGCCTTCATCAATTCAAGGATCTTCTCGCGCGGAATCACGCCGCAGCGATCGGCCCATGCCTGATATTGCGCCGCCATGTCGCGCACGCGATCGGGCTGCTCGGCGGCGAGATCGTGCATTTCGGTGCGGTCCGTCTCCATATCGTACAGCTCCCACGGGCCGGGATATTTGCGCACCAGCTTCCACTTGCCGACGCGTATCGCGGCGTTGCCCTCATGTTCCCAGAACAGCGGCCCGCGTTCGCCATAGGCCGAGGCGAATGACGGCACCAGACTTGTGCCTTCACACGGCAAGATCGTGTTGCCGTTGTATTCGGTCGGATAGGTAGCTCCGGAGACTTCCAGGATCGTTGCCATCACGTCCGGCAATTGGCTCGGATTATGTCTCAGCCCGCCCTTCTCCTTGATGCCTTGCGGCCAGTGCACGATGAACGGCGTGGCGATGCCGCCCTCATGCACCCAGTGCTTGTAAAGCCGGAACGGAGCGTTCGACAGATTGGCCCAGGCGGTGCCGTAGCTCTGATAGGTGTCCTCGCCGCCCGGCATCAGCGATGGATCGTTGCCGAACTTCACCGGCCGGCCGTCGCGGGTCTTGGCCTGCGCGATCATCAGTTCGTCGACGAGTTCCTTGGCGGTGACACCTTCCGGAATGTCTTCGGCGCAGGCGCCGTTATCCGACAGGAAGATGATCAGCGTGTTGTCGAGTTGCCCGGTCTGCTCGAGCGCCGCGATGATCCGCCCGATGCCCTGATCCATCCGGTCGATCTGCGCGGCGTAGACCTCCATGCAGCGCAACGTCCAGTCGCGATGCTCGGCCTCGGTGAAAGGCGGCTGGCTCGGATCGCGATCCGTCAGCCGCCAGTTCGGATGGATCAGGCCATCCTCGACCAGCCGCTTCAGCCGCTCCTCGCGAAGCTGATCCCAGCCGGCGTCGAAGCGCCCCTTGTACTTGGCGATATCCTCCTCGTGGGCGTGGAGGGGCCAGTGCGGCGCCGTGTAGGCGACGTATTGAAAGAACGGCTGCGCGGCGTGCTTCTGATGGTGCTGCCGGATGTAGCTGACGGCCTGATCGCTGATCGCGTCGGTGTAGAAGAACGACGGATCGTTGACGGCCTCGTGCTCGACATTGTCATTGCCGCGGGTCAGCGTATTCGGATGATAGAAGCTGCCGGCGCCGATGATCGTGCCGTAAAAGTGCTCGAACCCGCGCTGCAGCGGCCAGGCATCGGTCGGCTCGGTGAGGCTGGCGGCGATGTGCCACTTGCCACTGAGGTAGGTCTTGTACTTGGCCTGCTTCAGCACCTCGGCAATGGTGACGCAGCTTTTGTTCAGGTTTCCCGAATAGCCTTCCGGGCCGTTGCTGTAGGTCAGGATGCCGATGCCGGTCTGGTGCGGGTGCAGGCCGGTCAGCAGCGAGGCGCGCGACGGGCTGCAGCGCGCGGTGTTGTAGAACTGCGAATAGCGCAGACCGCTCGCCGCGAGCCGATTGAGATTCGGCGTGTCGATTTCGCCACCGTAGCAGCCGATGTCCGAGAACCCCATGTCGTCGTTGAGGATCAGCAGGATGTTGGGGCCCTGTTGAGACTTCGCACCGTTCGCCATAGCGTCATTTCTCGTTTGTTGTTGGATCCGGGGTTATCAGGTCTGTCGCCGCGTCAGGCTGATGCTGAGGCGGAAATAGTCGGGCAGATAGACGGCGCGCAGCAACTCCAGCACGCGGCCGTCCTCTCCGAAGGTGACACGCTCGATCGATAGCAGCGGTGCGCCGGGCGTGACGCCGAGCAGCTCGGCGCTGGCGGCGTCTGCGAGATCGGCTCCGATGCTCTGGCGCGCATCCTTGATCGCGAGGCCGAGCTCCTGTTCGAACACGCGATACATCAGGATGTCGGTGAGGTCGCGCTTCTCCAGCTCGAGCCCGATGTCCGGTGGATAGAACGCGTGCTCGATGGCGATCGGCGTCTGGTCGGCGAGCCGCACCCGCTTCAACTGCCACACCGCGCGCTCGCGCAGTTCGTCACGGACGGCGGCATCGTGACGGTTGGTCATGCCCTGTTGCAACACGCGCGCGCCGGCGGTGTAACCGGCATCGCGGATGGTTTCGGAGAAGCCCATCAGCCGGCCAACCCAGTTTTCCGGCTGGTTCGAACGCAGGAAGGTCCCGCGACCGCGCGAGCGGTCGAACATGCCCTGGGCAACCAGCGGCGCGATGGCGTTGCGGATGGTGATGCGGCTGACGCCGAAATGCGCGCCGAGCTCAGCTTCGGTCATCAACCGGCCGGTCGCGTCGATCAGCTCGCCGGCTTTGACCTTGCTGCGGATCGCCTCGCGGATCTGGATGTGCAGCGGCGTGTCCGCTGCCGGTGCCGCGGCGGCCCCGTTGCGAGGCTTGGTCCTGGCGCGAGGTGTCACCGGCATGGCGTCACAGACGGGCCTTCGTCGCAGGATCGAACAGGTGAACGTCCTGCGGCCGTGCCGTCACCTTGATGGTGTCGCCTTCGTTCGGGATTTCGATGTCCGACACGCGCATGCGCAGCAGCGTCCCGGCGCAATCGAGGTCGAGGATGGCCGTGTCGCCGAGATCCTCGATCAGATCGACGCGCGCGGGCACGCCGTCGGCTGCGACCCGCAGCGCGCCGGGCCGCAGGCCGACGACCACGTCACGCTCGCCGGTCAGCGTCGAACCAGTCTTGAGCCGGTGACCGCCGACGATGACGTCGCCATCGACGTAGCGCGCCGGAATGAGATTCATCGGCGGGTTGCCGATGAACCCGGCGATGTCGATGGAATTGGGCCGGGCGAACACTTCGGCCGGCGTGCCGATCTGCTGGATCTCGCCACCCATGAACACCGCCATGCGGTCGGCCAGCGTCATCGCTTCTTCCTGGTCGTGGGTCACGTAGACCGCGGTGACGCCGAGCGCGCGCTGCAGCTTCTTGAGCTCGGCGCGGGTTTCCAGCCGCAGCTTGGCGTCGAGGTTGGACAGCGGTTCGTCGAGCAGGAACAGCTTGGCCTTGCGCACGATCGCGCGCGCCAGTGCCACGCGCTGCTGCTGACCGCCGGACAGTTGCCCCGGCTTGCGATCAAGCAGATGCTCGATCTTCACCTTGCGGGCCGCATCCTGCACCGCAGGTCCGATCTCGGCTTTCGGCAGCCGCGACATCTCCAGCGGGAACGCGATGTTCTGCGCCACCGTCATGTGCGGATACAGCGCGTAGCTCTGAAACACCATCGCGATATCGCGGTCTCGCGCATCCACCGCCGTAACGTCCGCACCGTCGATCAGCACCTGCCCGGAGGTCGGTGCATCGAGACCGGCGAGGATGCGCAACGTCGTGCTCTTGCCGGAGCCGGATGGCCCGAGCAACGCGAAGAACTCACCCTCGCGAATGTCGAAGTTGACGCCTTTCAGCGCAGCGAAACTGCCGTAAGTCCGCTCGATGTTGCGGAAACTGACTTGACCACGCCCGCTCATCGGCGCCCTCCTCCCTTGACCGCGCCCACCGTCAATCCCTTGACGATGTGCTTCTGCGCCACCACCCCGAGAATGATGACCGGCAGCATCGCCAGCACCGAGACGGCGGCGAGCTTGGTCCACAGCGTCTGCTCGACCGAAACGAAATTGAACATCGCGACCGTCACCGGCCGCACCGTGTTGCCGCTCAGCACGACGGCAAACAGAAACTCGTTCCAGGCGTTGAGAAACACGAACACCACGGTGACGGCGATGCCGCCGCGCACCTGCGGAATGATGATCCGCCACAGCGTCTTCATACGTGATGCGCCGTCCAGATAAGCGGCCTCTTCCATCTCGAAAGGAATATCCTCGAAATACGAGACTAGCAGCCAGATCGCGAACGGCAGCGAGAACGACAGATAGATCAGGATGATGCCCTGATAGGTGTCGATCCAGCCGATATTCCGCAGGATCATGAAATACGGAATGATGATCCCGACCGGCGGCAGCATTTGCGTCACCAGGACGTAGAAGCCGGCCGCCTTCTTGCCACGAAAGCGCAGCCGCGCGAGGGCATAGGCTGCCGGGACCGCCATCACCATGGTGATGATCGTGGTGCCGACCGAGATGATCATGCTGGACACGAGATTGGGCAGGATCGAGCTGGAGCCGAACAGCACGTCGCGATAGGCGTCGAGCGTCGGGGCGAACAGCAGCTTGGGCGGATAGGCGAGCACGTCCTGATCGGTCTTGAGCGAGTTCAGCACGCTCCACAGAATCGGGAACGCCCAGGCCAGCAGAAAGATCAGCGACACTGCCGTCACGGCGATGATACGCAGCCGCTTGCCGGTCATTTCGACCTCCGCAGCGCGAACAGCACGCCCGAGATCAGGATGGTGACGATCAGCAGCGCCACGGCGAGTGCAGATCCGTAGCCGAACGACAGCTCGGTGAAGGACTTGCGGTAGGCGTACAGGTTGAGGATCTCCGTCGCGGTGCCGGGTCCGCCCGCGGTGACCGTGAAGATCGCCGCGAAGGCGGTCAGCGCCACCATCGTCCGCATGATGATCACCATGACGATGGCGGGCCGCAGCAAGGGCAGCGTGATCCGAACGAAGCGCTGCCACGCCGAAGCGCGGTCGAGCCGGGCCGCTTCGTAGATATCGTCGGGCAGCGACGCCAGCGAGGCCAGCAGCACCATGAAGGCGAACGGCGTCCACTGCCAGGTGTGGATGGCGATCACCGACAGCATCGCCAGCTTCGGCTCGCCGAGCCAGTTCTGGCTGCCGAGCCCGGCATTGATGGCGAGGAAATCGACGATGCCGAATTCCGGCGCCAGCATGAAGGTGCGCCAGATCATGCCCACCACCGCCGGCGACAGCACCACCGGCAGAATCGCGATCAGCCTGAACCAGCCCTGCCCGCGCTTCATGTCCATCACCAGCAGCGCCAGCGCGAGTCCGATGACGACCTGCAGCACCACGGTGGAGCCCGTGTAGATCAGGCTGACCAGCAGCGACGACCAGAACCGGTCGTCGGCAAGCAGCACCGTGTAGTTCTCGAGACCGACATAGCCGTTCATGAACGGCATCGCGAGATCGACGCGGTGGGCGCTGGTCCACACCAGATACAGCAGCGGGAACGTCGTCGTCGCCGTCAGGGCGACGAAGGCCGGTGCCAGCAGAGCGGAGGCGAACCTCCGCTCCCGCCGCGCCAGCTCACGATCATAGCCGCTGCCCGCCGGCGCGCTCGCGATGTCGGTCGTCGTCATCGCTCAGCCGCGCATCATCGGTTCGATACGCTTCTGTGCGTCGTCGAGCGCGGCCTTGACGGTGGCCTGGCCCGACAGTGCAGCCTGAATCGCCGTCGCCATGGTGTCGCCGATCGCCGGCCATTGCGGCACGCGCGGCCGCCAGTCGACATCGGTGTCCTGCTCGAGCGACTGCATCGTCGCCTCGACGAAATTGTCGCCGAAGCCGTTCATCAGCTTGACGTAGTCCGGATCGCGCCAGATCGAGCTGCGGTTGACGCCCGAGCGCTTGGTCGATCCGGCGAAGCGATGCGCCGTGCGGGCCTGGGTTTCGGCACTGGCGGCCCACTGGATGAACAGCCACGTCGCCTTCTTCTTCTTGTCGGGCAGCGCGGCATTGATCGGGAAGCCCCAGTTCCAGATCGAGGTGGTGCGCTTGCCGCCCGGCCCCTTCGGCCAGCGCGCATAGGCAACCTTGCCGATCACTTTGGACTTGTCCGGATTGTTGATAACCGAGGCGGAGGAATGCGCGTCGATGTAGCTCGCCACGGTGCCTTGCGAGAACGCGTCTGCGATGTCCGGCCAGTTCCAGTTCGCCGCGGCCGTCGGCGCGTATTTGCGCATCAGGTCGACGTACCAGGCCAGCGCAGCCTCGGCTTCCGGGCCGTTGACGGTGAGCTTGCCGCCTTTCATCCACTCGCCGCCGAACTCGCGGAACAGCGACGGGTAGATGTACATATTCTGCCCGGCACCGGCGACGCCGCGCAGCGCCGCGCCCCAGACCCGTTCGTTCGGCGCATTCAGCGCCGCAGCGTTCGACATGTACTGCTCGAGCGTGTCGGCCGGCTTCAGGCCCTTGGCCTCGAACAGATCCTTGCGATAGACCTGAATGGTGACTTCACCGTCATACGGCATGCCGTACAGCTTGCCGTCGACGCTGTCGGCACTGCGCCAGGCCGGAATGATGTCGTCGAACTTGAACCACTCGGCGTCGGTCAATGATTTGTCGGCCAGATACGTATCCAGCGGCTCGACCCATTTGTTCGCCGCATAAAGCGCAAAGTACATCGGATCGGCCGCGTGCGTCGCGTAGGTGCCGGTCTTGGAAGTGAGGTCGATGACGCTCTTCTGCCGGATCTGCGCCGGCGGGATTTTCTCGAAGCGCACGTCGATGCCGGTGAGTTCCTTGAACTGCGGTGCGAGCGTGATCAGGTTCTCGAAGTAGCTGGCCGGGATCACCGCGACGGTGATCTGCTCGCCCTTGAACTGCTGCCAATCGATTTTTGCGGCTTTGTAAGGCGCGAGATCCCCGTCCTGGGCACGTGCCCGGCCGATCAAGGCGGGGGCGGATAACAACGCAGTCATCGCCGCGCCGGTCCGCAAAACGGCTCGTCTGGTCGGCTCAAAGGCCATGTGGTCCTCCCTTGCTCCGGTTTTATGGCACCGGTTAAGTCACGACATTTCCCGAATGTTATGACAAAGTCAATCTGGAAGGCGCCTCCTCCGGAAGCGAGAAGCCACTGGTTGCAATGGGCACAACTCGAGCAGAAGATCGACGTCGGCTCGAAGTCTGGCAGCGAAGGAAATGTTGACCGTCGGATTGAGATGGCCGCCCGTGATCTGACGCGCGGCCGCGACGGCTCCGGAAGCCGAGACCGAGGTGTGGTAATATACCGTATTGAGCGGCCAGGACCGCTTAACCGTCGAGAGTCTGTCCATGTCAGACGTATCGAATCTGCTGCCGGTGACGCCGTCGATCGATCAGTTCGGCCACATCATCGCCAATGTCGCGGCGCCGGCATTTCTACTCGGGGCGGTCGCGGCATTCATCTCTGTGCTGGTCACTAAGATCAATCGAGTGATCGAGCGGGCGCAGTTCGTTCATGGAATTTCGGACGATGACAGAGAAAGGTCATTCCTCAAGAATGATCTGTCGAGGCTTCGCCGGCGTGCCGCGCTGCTCAATCGATCACTGTACTTTGCCGTCATCGCTGCGATCCTGACTTCGCTGATCATCATCGTCGCCTTCATCAGTTCGCTGCTGCGCCTCGCGCACGAACACGGCGTCGCTATCCTGTTCACGGCCGCGATGCTTGCGTTTTGTGCGTCCCTTGTCGATCTCGCGCGCGAAACGCGGATCGCGTTGCATGATAACGACTTGCGAATATAGACGAATAGCGGGCTTGGAGATTTCGAATGGAGGGGACTGCGATGATCTTTTGTCCCCCGCCATGCGGCTTGGTCGTTTCAGTTTCCTGCACCGCCTACGCTCGCCTAGATCCGGTACAGACGCGCCGCGGTATTGAACAGGATCTCGGTTTGCTCCGCCTCAGTCAGATGATCAATCGCGCGCCGAAACGTCCGATAAAGAGACTGGTAGTCGGTCCAAAGCTTTTCGATCGGGAAATTACTTCCGAACAGGCACCGTTTCGCCCCGAACAGCTCCACCGTCTGCTTGATGATCGGTGCGATGACTTCGAAACGATAGGCATGGTCGAACGTGCCGAGCCCGGATAGTTTGACGTTGACATTAGGACAGTCCGCCAGCGCCGACATGCCGTCGCGCCAGGCCTGCCAACCCTCCGGCGAAGTATCTTCCAGCATCCCGGCGTGCTCCAACACGAAGATGGTGTCGGGAAAATCGCGCGCGAGGCGAACGCTGTCGGCCATCTGCGAGGTGAACACCTGCAGCTCGAACAGCAGCCCGAGCTCCGTCACCAGGCTCAGCCCTCGTCGCCAGGCGGGATCGTTCATCACATCGGGGCGCGGGGCAAAACTGTATTGCGGATTGCTGTGCCAGTGCAGCTGCTGACGGATGCCGCGGGTCAGCGGCAGGGCGTGGAGCTGTTTTAGCAGATCGCCGACCGCGGGATCGGCCAGATCGGCATGCGCGACGTTGGCGTGCGGCCATCCGGTGGCGTCGGCGACCGACTGCACCCAGCGCGCTTCATCGAGGCTTTGGCCGGCCGGCCAGTTGGTCTGCACATAGATCGACTTGACCACGTTGCACGCGGCGATATCGGCGCGGTACTCGTCGATCGTGTAGTCCCGGCAGATCGGCTCGTACGGGCCGAAGATCCGCGGCACCTGCGGCCCCAACAGCCAGGTTAGATCCTTCAGCCGCCAGATGTGATGATGTCCATCGATGGTCAGGATCGGCTTCATCGCTTAGTCTCCACGCGGCAGTTCAGGTTGATCGGGTCGGCGGCCAATAGGCCGGCAGTTCGGTGCAGTCGCGTCCGCCCCAGCCCGCCTCGCTGGCCTGGTCGAACACCTTCAGCGTCTGCTGCGCGACCGGCAGCGCAAAGCCCAGCGCCTCGGCCTCGGCCACCATGGTGCGCAGATCCTTGCGGATCGAGTCGCAGTCGAACGTCGCAGAGCCGGGATCTTTGGCTTGCAGCGCGTTGGCCACCGCGCCGCCCCGCGCGCGCAGCACGTTCGGCGCGCCCGAGGTTTCGGCGAATAGTTCGACCATCCAGGCCGGATCACGGCCGAGATGGCGGCACAGCGCATAGGCCTCGCCGAAACTTTGCCAGAACACCGCGAGCGGCAGATTGACCGCGAGCTTCATGCTGGCCCCCGCCCCGATCGGCCCCATCAGCTCGACCCGGCGGCAGAGCTGCTCGAGCACAGGCCTGGCCCGGTCGAAGTCCGCCTGCGCGCCGCCGGCAAATCCCAGCAGCTTGCCGCTCAGCGCCGGCCCAACGGTGCCACCGACGGGGCATTCCAGCAGCGAGCCCCCGCAAGCCGTCACGCGCTGCGCCAGCGCCTGCTCGGCCGACGGCTGCACCGTGCTCATTTCGACGAACAGCTTGCCGGCGACAGGTCCGGCGAGCATGCCCGCCTCGCCGCCGTATACCTGCTCGATCGCATCGGCATCGGTCAGCAGGGTGATGATGAGTTCGCTGCGCTGCGCCAGGTCCTTCGGCGAAGCGGCGATCGCTGCACCGAGCTCGGCGAGCGGGGCCGCCTTTTCGGCGGACCGGTTCCACACCGCGACCTCGTGACCGACGTCGATCAGCCGGCGCGCGATCGCGCCGCCCATCCGCCCCAGTCCTGCAACGCCGATTTTCATAGCCGTGCCTTTCAGCTGCGTTCGCACCGGCGCAATCCGATGCGCAAGGCACGGCCGCCGGATGAGACTCTGGTCTCGCTACATCAGGTGATCGAGGATCTCGGGGTTCTTCAGCAGATCCTCTGCCCGGTCGTGATGACGGACCGCGCCGCTGGCCAGAATGTAGATCCGCCCGGCCACGCTGCAGGTCAGCTTGGCATTCTGCTCGAACAGCGCGACGGTGAGCCCCTCGGCGCCAAGCAGCGACAACGCGCGGCCGATCTCGCCGATCACGATCGGTGCCAGCCCCAAGGACGGCTCGTCGAGGATCAGCAAGCGCGGGTCCGGCATCAGTCCCATCGACACCGCGACCATCTGCTGCTGGCCGCCCGACAGCGTACCCGCCGCCTGCCAGCGTCGCTCCTTCAGGATCGGGAACAACGCGTAGCAGCGCTCGATATTGCGCAGCACGCGTTTGGTATCACCCAGCGGATCGCCGGCGATGACCAGGTTCTCTTCGACCGACATGCGCGGAAACAGACCGCGGCCTTCGGGCACGATCGAGATGCCGAGCGCGATCCGCTTGTGCGTCGGCACCGACTGCAACTCTTTGCCGTCGAACGTCAGCCGTCCCGACTTCGGTTCGACCAGGCCGCCGATCGCCTTGACGATCGACGACTTGCCGGCGCCGTTCGGCCCAACGACGCCGACGATCTCGCCTTTGCCGACGCTCATCGCCAGGCGGTCGACCGCCAGAAACGGCCCGTAGCGAACCGTCAGATCTTCGATTTCAAGCATCTGCTGTCCCGAGATATTGATCGATCACGCGCTGGTCCGACAGGATCTGCGCCGGCGGCCCCTCGGCGAGCTTCTCGCCGGCCATCAGCACCACGACCTTGTCGGCGAGTTCGCGGATCACCTTCATGGTGTGTTCGATGACGAAGATGGTGCAGCGGCCCTTGAGTTCCGACAGCACGCCGATCATGGTCCGGACTTCCGCCGACGACAGACCGCCGACCGGCTCGTCGAGCATCATCAGCTTCGGCTTCTGTACCAGCCGCATCAGCAATTCGACCTGGCGCTGCTCCATCAGCGTCAGGCTGCCGGCGCGGGCGTCGAAGCGATGGCCGATGCGCAGCCAATCGGCGATCTCTGCCACGGCCTCCGGCGATGCCGGGTCACGGGCATCGACCAGCGCAGTGGCGACATTGTCGCGCACGGTGAGTTCGCCGAACACCCGCACCGCCTGATACGTGCGCGTCAAACCGGCTTTGGCGATGCGAAACGGATTACTGCCAGCAAACGACTCGCCATCGAACACCACGGATCCGCTGTTCGGCTTGATATGGCCCGAGATGACGTTGACGAAGGTGGTCTTGCCGGAGCCGTTCGGTCCGATCATGCCCAGCGTTTCACCGCGGTGCTGCAGCAGATCGATGCCCTTCAGGGCAGCAACGCCGCCGAACCGCTTCGACACCGCCTTCACGTCGAGCAGGACGTCCTTGTTCATTTTGCACTCCCGCGCGACACCGGAACGTCAAGGGCTGCGGGAGCCTCGCGCTTCCGGCGCTGGAAGCCGCTGGCGATTCCGCCGGGCATCACCACGATCACCACGATGATCAACAGGCCGTACAGCACGTCCTTGACCGTGTAGTATTCCTGCAGCAGGAACGACAACGGCGCGAGCAGGATGGCGCCGATCACCGGCCCCCAGATCGTGCCGCGCCCGCCGAACGCGACCATCAGCCAGATGTTCATGCTGATCAGCACGTCGAACGACCGCGGCGAGATGAAGCCGATATACGGCGCGTAGAGCGCGCCGCCGATGCCGGCGAACAGCGAGCCGATGAAGAAGGCGATCATCTTGTAGCCGGTGACGTTGATGCCGAGCATGCCGGCGAGTTCGTCGTCCTCACGCACCGCGATGAGCCGGCGGCCCAAGCTCGAGTAGACGATTGCGATCAACGTGATCACGCCGAGCACGGCTGCACCAGCGAGCACCAGATCATACGACAGCCCGGAGAGCGGCGTGCCGGCAAACGTCGGCTGCGGGATCTGCGAGATGCCGGTGTCGCCATTGGTCCATCCAGCAAAGTAGACGAAGGCCAACGTGACGACGGTCTGGATCACCAGCGAGCACAGCGTGAAGTAGAACCCCTTCAGGCGCAGCGACGGCAGCCCGAGGATGGTGCCGGAAATCGACGCCGCCAGTGCGCCGACCGGCAGCGCCAGCCAGAACGACCAGCCCGAGGCAGTGAGGTCGACCACCGTGTAGGCGCTGATCCCGGCGAGGCCGGCGAACATCAGCGGCATCAGCCCGGTGTAGCCGTACAGCAGGTTCATGCCGCAGGCCCACAGGATATGGATCATCGTGACGCCGGCCACGAAGCCCAGATAGCGGTTGCCCGACAGCAGGAACGGCGTCGCGAATGCCAGCACGGCGAAACATGCGAGCGGAAGGCCGTGCCCTGCCCCGCGCAGCATGAAGTCTTTGCTTCGTTCAACAGGTGTCATCGCGCGAACAGCCCCGACGGTTTGAAGAGCAGGATCAGCAGCATCGCGCCGAGATACGAGAACGCCGCGATCGTCGGACTGGCCACCGTGCTGACGGCAGCCTGGGTGAAGCCGAACACCATGCCGACGATCAGCGCGCCGAGCACCGAGCCCGGCCCGCCGATAATCATGATGGCGAACGCCGTGATCGACATCGTCCACGCCACGGTGAGATCGAAGCTGTAGGCCAGCGCGAACAGGATGCCGCCGGCGAAGATCACCGCGTTGCCGAGCGCGAAGGACAGGCTGTAGCTGGCCTTGACGTTGACGCCGCGCAGCGCGGCGGCGTCGCGGTTCTGGAACACGGCGCGGATCGCGCGGCCGTAGCGGTGAAAGCGCAGCAGCGCGAACAACGCGGCAAGGATCGCCAGCGCCAGTGCCAACACGACCAAGCGATTCGTGGCGATCGGCAACGGCCCGACGAAGGTGATGCCGCTGACCAGCGGCGGCAGCTGGAATTGGTCACTCCAGCGCCCATAGGTCGACGAGAATATGCCGGTCAGGATCTGGGTGATGCCCAGGCTCAGGACGAAATAGGAGATGTTGCGATTGGGCACGTCGTAGAATCGTCGCACCAGTACGTATTCCAGCGCGTAGGACAGCGGCACGCTGACGCCGATCACCAGGATCGCAGCGATCGCCGGGTGCACGCCCCAGCTGACCGTCATGGTCCAGCCGAACAGCGCGGCCAGCACGAAGAACTGGCCGTTGGCGGCGTTCGGCATCCAGATCGAGCCGTAAACGATCGTGACGCCGACCGCGACGAGCGCGAAGATCGAGCCCAGGATCAACCCGGTCGAGATGGTCGACAGAAGAATGATGAGATTCGCGTCGGACACGCGTGCTACTCCTCGGGAGAGACGGGCCGCCGGCAAGCGGCGGCCCTGATGATCACTTGACCAAGGTGTAGACCGGGATCACTTCCGGATCCCATTCGATGTAGAAGCTCTGCTTCGCCTTGTAGGTCTTCGGCGCCACGTCGCTGATCTGCATGAAGTACATGTACTCCATGCGGGCGCCGTTCTTGTCGAACTCGATCGGCACGCCAGACGTCGTCTCCTTGGTCTTCAGCGCCGACATCGCATCGCGGAACTTCTCGCGGTCGTCCGCAGCTTCCGGATTCTTGTCGATCGCCTCGCGGATCACGTTGGCGGTGACGTAGCAGAAGTTCTCGCCGTAGGACGGTGGGCGGTCGTTCTGGGCGATGAAGTCCGAGACGAAGGTCTTGCCCTCGGGCGTCAGCGAGTCGAGATTGGAGTCGAAGAACGTGCCGTAATACGATCCGACGCTGCGCTTGCCCCAGTTGATCACCTGGGTGGTGATGCCGAACGGATGGATGATCTGCTCGGGCTTGACGCCGAGATCGAGCAGCTGGTTGGTGATGGTGTTGTCAAAGCCGCCGGCGCCGGAAACGACGACGAAGTCCGGCTTGGCGGCGAGGATCTGCGCCGCCTGGACGGTGGCGTCGCTCGAGCCCTGCGGGAAAGCGATGTCGGCGACGATGCTCAGGCCCGAGCGCGGCGCCTGATACTTGATGCCCGCAGTGATCGCGCGCATCAGCGCGTAGTCGGAATAGATCATCGCGATCTTGCCGCCGGGCTTCTGCTTCTCGACGAACTTCGAGATCGCGTAGCCCCAGCCGACCGCGTCGGGTTCGAGCCGGAAGGTGTAGCGCGTGCCCGGCTTGGTCAGCTGCGGAAACGCCGCCACCGGCACCACGAACGGCACCTTGTTCTGCTCGGCATAGCCGTACACAGCAAGGCCGGTGTCCGAGCTGGTCGGACCGCTGAGCGCCAGCACCTTGTCCTGAACGTCGAGGCTGCGCGACGCGGCGACCGCTTGCGCCGGGCTGGTCTGATCGTCGGCAATGACGAACTCGATCTTGCGCTTACCGGGAGGGTTGAGGTTCTTTTCAGCGAGCTTCAGACCGGCGACGCAGCTGGTGCCGAAGAAGCTCCATGGACCGGTGAGTTCGGTGACGAAGCCGATTTTGACGGGCGGCTTGTCCTGCGCCATCGCCGTCATGGAGACGAGCGTCATCGACGCCGACGCCATGGCGACGGCTAACACGGAAGATCGAGGTGTCATGTTGGTTTCCTATCCCTTGGATTTGCTTTTTGTTTTGTCGGCGACCGGCGGATCTGATGCCCGCCTTGCCGTATCGTGAGTTAGTTAGGCAGCCTCTCTCCGTTTGCCGGAGGCATCGAGCAGCCCGGCATCGATCAGCCCTTGCCGGATGCGCGCGATCTCCGGCTCTTTCAGCTTGACCAGCGGCGGACGGACCACCGCGCGCGGCAACTTGCCGAGCAGCACCAGCGCTTCCTTCATCCGATTGTGCATGTCGACGAACGGATCGGAGTAGAACACGCTGGCGATCGGATTGATCTGGTCGTTGATACGGCGCGCCTCGGCGAGATCGTCAGCCTGCACGGCGCGGAACAGCCGCGCCTGCAGATCGGCGATGACGCTGCCGCTGCCGGATAGCAAACCGTTGCAACCCAGCACCAGCGAACTGAACAGCCACGCGCTGTTGGTCGACAGCACGTTGACCGGGCGGCTGCGCGACTGCAGCACGCGGACCTGCGTCTCGTGCTGCTGCACGCTCTGGGTCCAGTCCTTGATGGCGCGGATGCTGGGCACCTCGTCCATGAGACGCGTCAGCGTCGCCAGCGGATAGCCCTGCCCGGTTGCCAGCGGATACTGGAACAGGATGATCGGCAGATCGGACGCCGCCGCGATGGTCTTGAAGTGCGCGATCGCCATGTCGGCGTTCTGCCCGAGCGTGAACGGCGCCGGCGGAAACACCAGCAGCGCGGATGATCCGCCCGCCTGGGCGCGCTCGGCGATCCGCGCCGCCTCGAGGCTGCCGTCGGCCCAGACGCCGTGCACGATCGGCAGACGATCGCCGACTTCCTCGGTGGTGATCTCCAGCACGCGGCGCTGCTCGTCCGCCGTGCACGACGCGACTTCGGTCGAGTGCGCGTTGACCGTGACTGCCGATAGTCCCTCGACCGCGGCGACGTCGCGCAAGTGGCTGCGGAAGCTCGCCTCGTCGATCGAGAAGTCGTCGTGGAAGGGCAGCAGCACGGCCGGAATGACGCCGTGGGGCATATCGTTCTTGAAGCGGATCATGTCGGTCTCCGGCGTTCCAAAGTCAGGCGTGTCGTTGCAGTTGCAGCGGATAGCGCTCGTCCAGCGGCCACATCAGCGCCAGGCGCGACGCGACTTCGGCCGCCATCGGACCGCAGGCTTCGATCTGAGCACGAGTCATGCGATTGGTCGGCGCCGCCACCGAGACGACGCCGACGCATTCGGTGGCGCCGGACAGCCGCGGCGCCATGATCGGCGCGGCGACGGCGCCGACCCCGACCTCATTCTCCTCGAAAGTTAGCGCAAAACCGCGGCGGGCGGCGGCGTCGAGCTCCTCGCGCAGGGCCTGGTAGGCGACGCGCGTGTGCGGCGTCAGGCGCGGCATGCCGGCTTGCTCGACCAGCTGCGCGGCGCGTTCGAACGGCAGTGTCATCAGCCAGGCCTTGCCGGTCGCGTGGCTGTGCAGGCTGACGTCGAAGTTGAAATTGGGGTCGATGCGTAGCGTGCGTCGCGTGCCGACCACCGCATAGACCCAGATGATCTTCTCGCCGCGTTCGACCACCGACAAACGCACCAGCTCGCCGGTGCGCTCCGCGAGATCCTCCAGCAGGCTCGAGCATTGTCCCAGCAGGCCGGATTGCTGCAGCTGCCGCAGGCCGAGATTGCTGATGCGATAGGTCAGGTAGTAGCGCTGCGCGACGTCATCACGCCAGACGTAGCCGGCGTGTTCCAGCGTTTCGAGCAGGCGGGAGGCGATCGCCTTGTTGACGATCAGTTCGCGCGAGATCTCCGCAAGCGTCAGGCCGTCTGCGGCGCCGGATAGCAGCTGGATCATCTCCAATGCGCGCTCGACCGCCAGCACGGTGGTTTCCACCGGCTTCGCCGCGCCGCGTTTCGCTCCCTCAGAGGCTCCGGCCATCCGGATGTTCTCCACCTCGACGTCGGCCTTTGTGGCCGTTATCGTCGCTGCAATGCCGTTACTCTTCTGGGGTAACGCCGTTACATTAGGTAGCAGCGGCGGTGCGCTGTCAAGCGATGACTTGAGCTGGCGAGCAAGTTTTGCGCGATAACCAGGCGCTCCCGGCACAACCGTTAAATGCGGGATGTTTGCCAGGCCGGGCATTGCTACGCGCGGCTCCGTGCGCGGATGAAATCGGCAGCCTTCTCGGCGATCATGGTCACGGCCGCATTGGTGTTGCCTGACGGGATCGTCGGCATCACCGATGCGTCTGCGATACTCAGACGCCGGATGCCGTGCACGGCAAGTTCGGGTGACACCACGGCCATCGCATCCTGCCCCATCCGTGCCGTCCCGACCGGATGGAAGATCGTCGTCGCGATGTCGCCGGCCGCGCGGGCGAGCTGATCGTCACTCGTGACGGTCGGGCCTGGCTTCAATTCGATCGGGCGATATCCGCTCAGCCGGCGCGTCGCCATCAGCTTGCGGGCGTGCCGGATACTGTCGGCCGCGACGATGCGATCCGCTTCGGTGGACAGATAGTTCGGCCGGATCTGCGGCGCGTCCCCGGGCGACGCGCTGCCGATATGGCAGCTGCCGCGACTCTCGGGGCGCAGATTGCACACCGACACGGTGAGCGCCGGCTCACGATGCAGCGGCTGGCCGAACGCTTCCAGCGACAGCGGCTGGACGTGATACTCGATATTGGCGCTGGCATAGGCGCTGGACGAGCGCGTGAAAATGCCGAGCTGGCTCGGCGCCATCGCCATCGGCCCGCTGCGCCGCAGCGCATATTCCGCCGCGACGCGCAGTTTGCCGGACCAGCCGGCGGTCATGTCGTTCAGCGTGCGCGCGCCGGTGATGCCGAACACGGTGCGGATCTGCAGATGATCCTGCAGGTTCTCGCCGACGCCGGGCAGCTCGTGCTTAACCGCGATGCCGTGCTGCGACAGCACCTCGCCGGGTCCGATGCCCGACAGCTCCAGCAGCTTCGGCGTGCCGATCGCGCCGGACGCGAGCACGACTTCGCGCGTCACATCGGCGCGTAGCCGGCGCCCGGCCCTGCCGAACTCGATGCCGGTCGCATGCCCGTCCGCGAGCGTGATGCGCTCGACCTCGGCGCCGGTTTCGATGCGCAGATTGCGGCGATGCCGGACCGGATCGAGGAACGCCTTGCGGGCGTTCCAGCGCAAGCCGCGGCGCTGGTTGACGGCGAAGTAGCCCGCGCCTTCATTATCACCGCGGTTGAAATCATCGACCGGCGGAATGCCGAGCTCGGCCGCAGCCTCGCGCACCGCATCAAGCACCGGCCAATGCAGCCGCTGCTGTTCGACGCGCAGCTCGCCGCTCACGCCGTGATAATCGTCAGCCGCGCCGTAGTGATGTTCGGACTTGATGAAATACGGCAGCACGTCGTCCCAGCCCCAGCCGGCATTGCCCATCTGGCGCCAGCCGTCATAGTCGGCCGCCTGCCCGCGCATATAGATCATGCCGTTGATCGATGAGCAGCCGCCGAGCACTTTACCGCGCGGATAGTCGAGCGCCCGACCGTTGAGCCCAGGCTCCGGCTCGGTCTTGAAACACCAGTCCAGTCGGCGGTCGCCCATCGTGTACAGATAGCCGACCGGAATATGCACCCACAGCCGATTGTCGCTGCCGCCGGCTTCGAGCAGCAGCACCCGAGCGTTCGGGTCGGCGCTGAGGCGGTTGGCGAGCACGCAGCCGGCCGTTCCGGCGCCGACTACGATGTAGTCGAACTGCCCGATCGATGTCGGCTGCGGCGCGTCCATCGGCTCAGCTGCCTTCCAGCACGACCGTCTGCTGCTGATGGCCGAGCCCATCGATTTCCAGCCGCATCACATCGCCGACCTTGAGATACAGCGGCGGCTTCATGCCGAGGCCGACACCCGGTGGCGTGCCGGTGGTGATGACGTCGCCGGGATGCAGCGTCATGAACCGGCTGAGATAGCTCACCAGATAAGCGACGCCGAAGATCATGGTTTGGGTCGAGCCGTTCTGCCGACTGACGCCGTTGACCTCGAGCCGCATGCCCAGATTGCCGGAGTCCGCGATCTCGTCGGCCGTCACCAGCCACGGGCCCATCGGCGAGAAGGTGTCGTGGCTCTTGCCCTTGGTCCACTGCCCCTGGCGCTCGATCTGCCAGGCGCGTTCGGAGACATCGTTGACGATGCAGTAACCGGCGACGTGCTTCAGCGCATCGGTCTCGGAGACGTTCTTGGCACGGGTGCCGATGACGAAGGCCAGTTCGACCTCCCAATCGGTCTTCTCGGCGTCGGCGGGGATCTCGACCGGATCGTACGGCCCCGAAATCGAGCTGGTAGCCTTCATGAACACGATCGGCTCGGTCGGCACCGGCAGGCCGGATTCGACGGCGTGATCCGAGTAGTTGAGGCCGATGCCGATCAGCTTGCCGACCTTGCCGACGCAGGGTCCGATCCGCACGCCGGCCGGCGCGAGCGGCAGTGTCGCCGGGTCGACCGCGGCGAGCTTGGCCAAGCCTTGCGGCGACAGCGCCGCTCCGTCGATGTCGCCGACCACGCCCGACAGGCTGCGCAGCGCGCCCGCCTGATCGATCAGTCCCGGCTGTTCTTCGCCGATGTTTCCAAACCGGACCAGCTTCATGTCATGCCCCGCGATGAGAAGTTTCGGGCGCGCGCAGCGCCATTTCCAGCCAATAGCTGCCGCGCTGCTCGTCGGCGCGCCGCACGGCGCGCGCCGCATCGCCCGCCGCGATCGGATCCGGCAGCCGCTCCGGCGGCAAGCTCTGCTCGATCAAGGCGAAATACGCCTGCTTGCCCGGCCCGCCGCCATAGATCTTGCGCTCGGAGGTGGTGATGTTGCCGACCGCCGCGTCGGCGCGCCACAGCCGCGCGCGGACCACGCCCTCGCAATGCCCCACCGCTTCGAGCCAGGCGCCGGCGCAATCGTCCTCGTCGCCGTCCGGAAGATCGAACTGCATCGCCGTCACGTAAGGCGCCGGCCACGCGGTCGGGCCGCCGGTCTCGGCGACGCGCGAATAGATGCTGCGCACCGGATTGCGGAAATGCGTCAGCGCCTCGCGCGTCCAGTCGGTCGGCGCATTGAGCGCCGCCATGTAGGCGTCCGACGCCAGCACGCTGGTGGCGTCGGTTTCGTAGAACATCAGAAAATGCGGTGCATCGCTGACCGCGCGATAGCGCCGCCCCTCGATGAAGCCCGGAATGGAAACCCGCTCCGGGATGTGCTCGCAATTGTGCCATTGCTGATAGCGCAGCACGTAGTCGGCATCGATATCGGCCGTAAAGGCCATCAGGCCGGAGCCCGAGGTCGCAGCATTGCTCATGGCGGAATCCGAATGGCTCGAGGAGCGCCGCGACGATCGCGGCGCATGCGACTGATCGCGCTGCGATCAGAACTGGCCTTCGCGCTCTTCGTAATGCGTCGGCTTGTTGTGCGAGGGCATGTCGCGCTGCACCCAGTCAGCGACCCAATCGACCATCCGCGCCAGAGACACCGTCGGATAGCCGTACAGGCGCTGCGCCGCCAGCGTGGTGTTGTACCAGCCGGTCTCGGCTTCAACGCCCTCGTACACCGGCTTGCGGCCGAACTTGCGGCCGAACTCTTCGGCGACCAGTCGCACGCTCATATGCTCCGGACCGCCGACATTCAGCGGCGATGTCGGCGTGGTGGCATGGGCGAGCGCGCCGAGAATCTGGGCGTTGCTGTCACCCTGCCAGATCACCGACGCATAAGCGGTGCCGATCGGAATCGGCGTGCCATCCATGACCCAGCGCGCGATATCGTAGAGCACGCCGTAGCGCATATCGATCGCGTAGTTGAGGCGGATCAGGCGGCCGGGCGTGTTGTGCTGGCGGGAGAAGTACGAGAACATCCGCTCGCGTCCGGCGCAGCTCGTCGCGTAGTCGCCGGCCGCGCTGGGCTGCACCGACTCGTCCCATCCGCCGCCGGAGATCGGCGCGAACGGATACACGCACAGCGTCGAGAACGCGACGATGCGGGACTTGTGGAAACGCTCCGCCACCATTGCGGGAACGTGCGTATTCATCGCCCAGGAGAAGCTCGGATCGACCTCGGTGCCGAACTTCTTGCCCGCCATGTAGACGATATTCGGCACATCCGGCAGCGCTTCGAGCGCGCTGCGATCCAAGAGATCGCACGAGATCGTCTCGATGCCCCAGCTCTCGAGCCGCTCGCGCAGACCCTTCTCCGAGAACCGCGCAACGCCGATCACGCGCTTGTTGGGCGCGGCCCGCTTGGCCATCCGCGCCAGCGTCGGGCCGACCTTGCCGCCGACACCCAGCACCATGATGTCGCCGGGCGCCTGCTCGAGCAATTGCGGCAGCCAGACCGTCGGACGCGACAGCAGCTCTTCGAGCGCCTCCTCGGTCTCGATGGTCGCGGGGAGATCATGCGCCTGCAAGAAGTCGCTCATTTTGTTTCCTCCGTTTTATTAAGCGTTCACTTAATAGTTCGGCATGGGGCTGTCAAGCGCGGCACGGCACGCTTATAGTCAGTTCACGCGCCCTTCAGGGGCGTAGGAAACCCATGATGACGTCGGTAATGAAGGTCTCGCGCTGGCGCAGCCGCGCCTCGGTCATGAAGTCCTGATGCAGGATGACACCGAGCGTGTGGCGGTTCGACAGATAGAAATAGCCTTCGGCGTTGATCGAGATGAACAGGTCGGTCGGATCGACCCCGGCCCGGAACACGCCGCTGGCGACGCCGCGGTCGAGCGTCTCGCGCATGAAGTCGAGCAGCGCGTCATACATGCTGACGATCAGCGGCGAATTCTTGATGTGCCGGGCGTGGTGGATGTTCTCCGACACCAGCAAACCGATCGTTTCGGGCGACTCGATGAACATCCGAAACGTCGAGGCGATCAGGCCGCGCATCGCATCTTCCGGCGAGGCGTTGCGAAGTTCCATGTCCTTATGGTGCGACCGGATTCGCGAATAGGCGCGCTCCATCACGGCGATGAACAGTTTTTCCTTGTTGCCGAAGTAATGGTAGACCAGATTGATATTACAGCGCGCACGCTTGACGACCGCGTCGACGCGGGCGCCGTCGTAGCCACGCAGCGCGAATTCACGGGTTGCCGCATCGAGAATCTTCGCCTTGGTAGCAAGCGGATCCCTGGCGTTGATCTTGGACTTTGCGCGTCGCGTCGTCATCACACCGGCTTCCGGGGCCGATTTGGCCGATCGAATTGGATGGGTCCGTTACGTCATCCCTTATTCGACCGGATTGGTCAAACTTGGAGCAAGCGTAGCCCGGATGCAGCGAAGCGAAATCCGGGACTGTTTGCGCCGCTGATCGGCCGCTCCCCGGATGTCGCTTCGCTCATCCGGGCTACAGCGCTCGTAGGGCGGATTAGCGAAGCGTAATCCGCCACCCGAAACGCGATGGCCAAATACGCTTCGCTATCGCGCCGACGTCCGATACGCATCCCTTTCCTCTCATATTGAAATGCAGACGTTGGCGCGTTAGACCTCAGTGCTTTCCTCCTCCAAGGAAGACCAATGCGACCTCATCCTGAGAGCATGGCATGACCATTTCGGCCACTAGCGTTCGGTTTGACGACCATGCGATGTGGGTCGATCTGTCGGACGGCCGCACCCTCGGCGTACCCTTGGCGTGGTTTCCGCGGCTGCTTCGGGCGACGCCCGCGCAGCGTGCGCAGGTCGAACTGAGCCGCGTCGGGCTGCACTGGGAAGCGCTCGATGAGGACATCTCTGTCGCCGGCCTGTTGGCCGGTCGCGGCGACGTGACGCGAACGTCGGAGACGGTGGCGTAGCAATCGTAGCCCGGATGCAGCGAAGCGAAATCCGGGCACCTGATCATCACTGCCCGTGCCTAGCCTGCGTCAGCAATCGTAGCCCGGGTGAGCGGAGCGATACCCGGGACTGCTGCGCCGCTGATCGGCCGCTCCCCGGATGTCGCTTCGCTCATCCGGGCTACAGCGCTCCGACCGGCGGCTGATGACTTCGCTGCCCTGGCCGCCGGCGAACGCCGCCACGACGTAGGCGTCCACCCCGTCCTGGATCTCGCCGCGTTCCTGCGCCACCCTGCTGCTTTCCCCGCATGCCGGGCCACAAGGACACCACCGATGACCGACACGACCCCTGCCGACGGCCCTCGCCCGCTCGCCGAGATCGCCAGCTATCATGCCCATATCTATTACGACCCGGCGGCGACGCGGCCGGTGGCGGAGCGGCTGGTGCGGTGGATCGGGGAGCGGTTTGCGGTGCAGGTCGGGCGCTGGCACGATGTCCGGGTCGGGCCGCATGACGGCGCGATGATTCAGATCGCATTTGCGACCGACGTGTTCGCGCGCCTGGTGCCGTGGCTGATGCTCAATCACGGCGGCCTGAGCATCCTGGTGCATCCCAACACGACGAACCCGCGGCGCGATCATGCGGCGGACCCGTTCTGGATCGGCCGCGCGCTGGCGATCCATGACGACAGGCTGCCGAGCGAGGCAACGGCCGAGGCCGCGCCGGTGGTGAATACCACGCCGCATCTGGTGCCGTGAGGCGCGCAGCAAGCGTAGCCCGGATGCAGCGAAGCGAAATCCGGGGTCTTGCGCTGATCAAGGCGCCGCCCCCGGATTGCGCTGCGCTCCATCCGGGCTACGGCCACTCGACGAGGGCGTCGGCCGCACGCAGCGAGGCTTGGACGGATCCCCTATTCTCCAAGCGCGGTCAATCCGCCAAACCGAATACAAAAGCCAAAGCCGCTCCCACGCGAGCCATATCCTGGCCGCCGAGACGCCCGATCGCTTTACCGATCCGTTCGCGCCTGACCGTGACCGGCTTGTCGGCCATCACCTGCGAGCGAACCCGCAATCCATTGTCCGGCCGAGGTTCGATGGTCACTCGGAAGTCGGAGGCTTCGGTCAACTCTGACGTCAACTGACAGACGACGACGGAGGCATGGGTTTGCGGAAAAGCATCTGTCTGGACAATGACCGCTGGGCGCGGCTTACCGTAATCGCCGGCCGCGGCGACGGTGACGAGATCACCGCGGCGCATCTGAATCGAACTCCGAAACGGATTCGATCCACGCCAACGCCTGTCGTTCGGCGTCCGGGTCCAACCTGGCGACGTGCCTCGCAACCCGCCGCCTCACCGTCCGTGAACGGGCATCGGCGACGATCAGACGCACTTCCCGCAGCCCACGCGCTTGGCGCTGCGCAGAACTGAGCTTCATCCGGTCGGCTGCGGTCATCGCACACTCCACCACATCACCTCAACGTAGCGCCTGACGAGCGCGCCGCAAGTCCATTTTGGGTCGCGCCGCCGACCGTCGAGCGTGGCCGGCACTGCGTAGCCCGGGTGAGCGCAGCGATACCCGGGGCGTTTTCGCCGCGGAGAGGCCGCTCCCGGATATCGCTGCGCTCATCCGGGCTACGGTGCTCATCCGGGCTACGGACGGCGCAACTACGCGCCGCGGTCGACGGTGCGGTCGCGGCCTGCCGCCTTGGCCTGGTACAGGCGGCTGTCCGCCAGCTTGTACAGCGCCGTCCAGTCGCCGGCCTCGCGGATCGTCGCCACGCCAAAACTCGCGGTCACCGCCCGGTCGCCGAGCGCGGGGATGCGGCTGCTGGCGATCGCCTTGCGCAGCCGCTCGGCGCATTCGGCGGCGTCGGACCGTGACGCGTCCGGCAGGAACACCGCGAATTCCTCGCCGCCGAGCCGGCCGATCAGATCGCCCTTGCGCGCGGTGCGGCGCAGGATGGCGCCGATCTCCTGCAGCACGACGTCGCCGACGTCATGACCGAAGCCATCGTTGATCGATTTGAAATGATCGACGTCGCACAGGATCAGCGACGCGCCGTCCGGCGCGCGGCGCAGCGGCGGCGCGAGCGCGGCCTCGAAGCCGCGGCGGTTCAAGAGGCCCGTCAGATGGTCGAGATCGCGTTCGCGGCGCAGATCCTCCATCAGGTCGGACACCGACGCCGCCAGGATCGCCATCGCCAGCGCGGCGCCGAGCACGGCGAGCGACAGCTGCAGCGTCTGCCAGAACACCGAGTCGGCAAAGCCAAGTGGACCACCCGACGGAGCCGACACGCCGACCGTGAACACCGTACGCGGAAAGAAGTGCAGCCCGAACAGCAGCAGCGTCCAGAACAGGATGCGGTCGACCAGCCGGCTGCTGCGCAACTGCGACAATCTCAGCGCCGCGACGCACAGCAACAGCCCGTAGCCGAAATTCTGCACATAGATGCGCGCCAGCAGGCTGCGATCGACGTAGAAGAAATAATACAGCGCCAGCGAAAACGCCGCGAAGATCGCGACGTCGATCCACACGCCGAACGCCCTGCCCGAGCGGATCAGCACGCCCTCGACCGCCGCGATCACCGCGCAGCTGTAGAGCGCGCCCGACACCATCGCGTTAAGGCCGGTGTCGCGCGGCACGTACAGGATCTGGCTCGACGCGCCGAGCGCAAACAGCGCACAAGCCGCGGCCAGCAGGCTAAGATACGGCCGCCGGTCGTAGCTCCACGCCGCCAGAAACGCCAAGCCGAACACGCCGATGATGCCGGGCCCGATCAGGGACAGCGTAACTCTGACAACCGACCCCTGCATTTCGAACGTCGCGACCTCATCGTTGAAGCCCGCGTGTTGTGCATGGAACCGCTGTCCAAATCCACACCACACCCGCTGCAATTTTAGCGATTGCAAAGTGCGTATCGGGTAGCCCGGGTGAGCGCAGCGATACTCGGGGTCTTCGCGCCGCGGAGAGGCTGCTCCCGGATGTCGCTGCGCTCATCCGGGCTACGGGCTCCCTCTTGACAAAATTCCTACTATGACTATAATCCGCTCCGTCCTGTCCGTGGGGGGCGCTTCGCGAGGCGTCGTCAAGCGGGACAGATCGGCGGGCCGGGTCACCGGTTCGGCGATGGTTCGGCGGAGCCGGCCCGGTGGGTTGGTGAAACCGGACGGACGCGGCGTCCTGCGCGTTGCGGTTCGCACCCGCGCGCCCGGGAGGCCGAGGGCCACCGTCCGCCGCTACTACGAGCGGCCGCCGCTTCAGAGGCTGGACGGGTACGGTCGAGGCCGGGGAAAGCCCGCAAGCTCGCCGTGTCCCGGAAGAACGGTCCTTCGGCCAAAAGATCGCCGCAGGTGGGCGCGCCGCGAGGCGTCGCGCGATGGTTCGCAGCCATCGCGAACTCACCACCCTTTGCGCCGACCGGCGCGCCCCCGCCCCTCGCTGTGAAGCGACAGGCGCACAGCTCGGGCTCAGCGGAGCCGCGAGATCGATGAACCGTGGCCGCTTGCTAACACGCAGAGCCGGCGCCCGTCCGATGGGTCGAGCGCAGCGAAACCCATCGCCACGTACGTTGCGTGACCGTGGGTTTCGCCGCGCTCTCCCCACGCTCCAGCAGATGCCGGGATCGTCCTCATCTCATTTGATCCTTGCCGCGCCCGCACCTCGATGCCCGGCGCCGCGTCGTTAGGAACCCTGCTCGACACGGCCAGTTGAGCCCGGCTTCTTCTTTCCGTCAGTTCGACACAGAAAGTCCGCCATGTATCACCACGTCAAGAAACTGATGTTCACCGTCCGCGTCGACGAACCCGACGTCCGCTTCGGCAACATGCTGCTCGAGCAGTTCGGCGGCGCCAATGGCGAGCTCGCGGCCGCGATGCAGTACTCGATCCAGGGGCTCAATTGCGAGGATCCGGACCGCAAGGATCTGCTGATGGATATCGGCACCGAGGAGCTCAGCCATCTCGAAGTGGTCGGCTGCCTGGCGCGGATGCATCTGAAGCCGTCGAAATTCGACCGCCAGGCCGCCGAGGCCGATCCGCTGATCGCGATCGCCGGCGGCGGCGGCGTCAATCTGTTCAACTCGCAGGGCAATCCCTGGACCGCGGACTATCTGAAGATCACCGGCGAGCTCG
The DNA here is from genome assembly GCF_003591005.1 of Rhodopseudomonas palustris. Lineage (GTDB taxonomy): Bacteria > Pseudomonadota > Alphaproteobacteria > Rhizobiales > Xanthobacteraceae > Rhodopseudomonas > Rhodopseudomonas palustris_K. The sequence continues at coordinate 347,284 of NZ_QYYD01000001.1, read as the reverse complement.
ACGTCGATCTGCGTAGCAACATCGCCGCCGAAGCGCGCGCCAAGATCGTCTATGAACGGCTGATCAATTTCTGCGACGATTCCGGCACCAAGGACGCGCTGCAATTCCTGATGACGCGCGAAATCACCCACATGAAGGCGTTCGCCGCCGCGCTGGAAAGCATGAAGAAGCCCGCGTTCTCGATCGGCGCGATCGCGCCGACGCCGGGGCTGGTCGATCAGTACTTCAACGATTCCACCGGCGCCGGCGACGAAGGCGAGATCGATACGCGCGGACCGTGGAACGAGGGCGGCGACTGGGAATACGTGTCCTCGCCTGCGCTGCAGCAGCCCGCCGCCGACGACGCGACGCCGATCATCGCCGAGAGCGCGCCGCCGCCCGGCGACGAGGAGATGAACGAGCTCCTGGTCGACGAGCTGCGCGACATCCTCCACGCCGAAAAGCAGGTGCTGAAGGCGCTGCCCAAGATGATCAAGGCCGCGCGGTTCGACCGCTTGCGCGAATTGTTCGAGTTGCATCTGCAGGAGACCGAGCAGCAGGTCGAGCGCCTCACCGAAAGCCTGTCGCTGCTCGGCGCGCCGGCGCGCGCCAAGCCGTGCAAGGGCATGATGGGGCTCGTCGAGGAAGGCGAGGAAGTGATGGCGGAAGGCGAAGCCAAGTCCGACGCCGCCGCCGATCTCGGCCTGATCGGCGCCGCGCAGCGGGTCGAGCACTACGAGATCTCCGCCTATACCACCGCGAAGAATCTCGCGCAGCAGCTGCGCCATTCGGCGATCGTCGCGCTGCTCACCACCTCGCTGGCCGAGGAGCAGAACGCCGATCAGCTGCTCAACCAGGTCGCCCGCACCTTGATGTCGGTCGCCAGAATGCCGGCCGCAATCGAGCAAACCGAGCTCGACGCCTGAGGCTGAAGCGAAGCCGGCGCCCCGCGCGCCGGCTTCGTAGCTCCGTAGCCCGCGTGAGCGCAGCGATACGCGGGACCCCACGCCTCAGAATTCCCGCATGTCGCGTCGCTCATGCGGGCTACGCTTCCGCGCCTTGTCCACCCAGGCGCGCTTGACGAATTCGTTCGAATTGTTCGAGCGCCGCCGAGGATGTCGTAAACTCTGACTTGTAAGCTCCCGCGCAACGGCCCAACTATCAAATGATAGCTGGGCATCTCAGCGAGGGAGTGATCGACTTTGGTGGACGTCGCGAAAACCATCTCCTGCTTCGGCATTGCCGTGGCGCTGGCCTGCCTGGCCCAGCCCGGCGCCGCCCAGCCGCGCTACGAGGCCCGCGAGGGCGGGACCTATCTGCGCTATCTCAACGACAACGAGGCCGAGCCGCGCGGCGCCCCGCCGACGCTGCTGATGAGTTTCGGCGGAGAGCCGGTGCGCGCGGTGATGGACACCGGCTCGACCGGCATCGTGGTCGCGGCCTCGAGCATTCCGAACATCGACGGCCTGCGCCAGATCGGCCCCGGCACGCTGACCTATTCGAGCTCCGGCCGGATCATGCGCGGCCGCTGGGTCGAGACCCGCGTCACCATCGGCGGCGCCAATGATCAGAGCGTGACCACCAAGCCGATCGCCGTGCTCGCGGTGGAGCGGATCGACTGCGTGCCCAACGCGCGTAACTGCGAGCCGAGCGACGCGCCGCGCCACGTGGCCATGCTGGGGATCGGCTTCGCCCGCGAGGGCGATCACCAGAGCCAGAGCACGCCGGACAAGAACCCGTTCCTCAACCTGCCCGGTATGGGCAGCATGGGCGCGCCCGGCGCGCTGCGGCGCGGCTATGTGGTGACGCGCGCCGGCGTCCATGTCGGCCTGACCGCCGCCAACACCCGCGGCACCTATCACTTCGTGCAGTTGCAGCGCGCCGCCGACGGCCGCGACTGGGGCCCGCTGCCGGCCTGCATCACGCTGGAAGGCGCCGCCCCGGCCTGCGGCACCGCGCTGATCGATACCGGCGTGTCGGTGATGTATCTGACCCTGCCGCCGGACCGCATGGCCGATCGCACCACGGAGGGCGAGCGCGGCCGCACCATCGCGCCCGGCGCGCGGCTGTCGATCCGCTTCGGCGAGAGCGAGGCCGCGCATCCGCCGGGCTACGGCTTTGCCGCCGGCGACCCGGCCAACCCCGCCGCACCCGAGCGCATCGTGCTGGTCGGCGGCGAAAACCGCCCGACCTTCGTCAACACCAGCGTCCACGCCCTCAACGCGTTCGACTATCTGTTCGACGCCGATGACGGCGTCGTCGGCTTCCGCATGATCGATCGCTGAGACGAGCGGAGGTGTTGAAGTTAAGCATCCGGCTGAGCGCAGCAAAGACCATCGCGGCACGTCGTGCGCGCCGCGTCGGCTTGCTGCGCTCCCCCCGCCCCCGACGCGACGCGCGCCTCACGCCTTCAGCCGTTTCTTGTAAGCCACCGGATCCATGTCGCGGATGTCGACGCTCAGGCTGGTAATATCCGGGCAATGCTCGACCAGCGTCCGACGGAGCGCGATGCTGAGCGTCTCCTTCTGCTCCGGCGTGCGGCCGCTCAGCAGGTACACGGCAAGATGCACGAAGCTGTCGCGCCGGCCGGCGACCAGATAGTCGTCGAAGCCGCGCGCCCGCACCTTGATGTCGGCCGCATTCATCACGCCGGTCGCCGCGGCAGCAATTGCGAGTTGCTCCATCACGGCGGCCACGCGGTCGCGGCCGAGATGATCGCCCGAATAGTCAATCACGAGATGCGGCATCGATCCCTCTGCGGTTCGCTGACAATCGTCTCCGAGATGTTCTTTGGCGCTGCCGCGTCCACGGTCAAGTGGTGGTGCACCGCTCCGGGAAATGCACTATGGTCGCCGCGATTGTGCATTCGGCCGTCTGTGATATCAGCGGTCCTCGATCTTGATCGGTGCGGAAGGGACAGTCATGCAACCGCAGATCTCTGGATTTTGCCCTATCTGCGAGAGGCAGGTGACATTTCAAATGTCGAAGCCCGACTTCTACCGATCCCTGCAGTGCAGCGAATGTCAGTCGGGGCCTCGCCAGCGCGCGCTGTGGTTCGCCTTGAACCGCTTCCGCCCGAAATGGCGTGAACTATCGGTCCACGAGAGTTCGCCCGGCTGGGATCTCGTCAGCCGACGGCTGACAGCGGAATGCAAAAACTACACGGCCTCACAGTACGATCCCAATCTTTCACCCGGCGAGATCGTCGATGGCACCAGGCTGCCCTGCAAGAAATACATCGTCCAGAACCTGGAGCGACAAACGTTCGCCGACGAATCCTTCGACCTGGTCGTCACTCAGGACGTCTTCGAGCACATCTTCGATCCATTCAAAGCCATCGCCGAAATCGCCAGAACGCTGCGACCAGGCGGAGCGACGATCATGTCGGTCCCCGTTGTCAGAAAATTCAACCCCAGCCAGCGGAGAGCTCGCTTGACCGGCGACGGGGCGATCGAATTCATCCTCTCGGCTGAGTATCACGGCAATCCGGTCAGCGGAGACGGGGCTCTCGTCACTGTTGACTGGGGATACGACATCGCGGCACTCCTCGCGCGCGCGTCGGGGTTGTGGTTCATCATGCAGACATTTGAAAACATGGACTACGGCATCCGCGACGAATGCAATCAGATCCTGATCGGAATGAAGAGCCCGCTGCCGACGCTCGAATGAGGGCTCCAGGCCTGGTGCAAACCCATTGCCGGGGTGGGGATGAGTTCGAGTTCGCCCCGCCCTCACCCGTTCATCAAATCATGGATCTCCGCGCGAATTGGCCCGTCCCCGATCCGTAGCGTCGCCAGAGTAATCGGCAGCTTGAAGCGGCGCGGGCCTGCGCTTCCAGGATTGAGCATCAGCACGCCGCCATGCGTCTCGACCTTCGGCACATGAGAGTGGCCGCTGATGACCACGTCGATTCCGGCTGGCGCCGGATCAATCGACAGGGTCTTGAGGTCGTGCAGCACGTACAGCGTCCGGCCGGCGACCTGCAGCCGTTCGGTCTCCGGAAAGACACGCGCCCAGGCGCCGCGGTCGATATTGCCGCGGATCGCCGTCACCGGCGCAAGTGCGCGCAGGGCGTCGATGATGGCGACATCGCCGATGTCGCCGGCGTGGATGATGGCGTCGACGCCGGTCAAGCGGGACAGTGCCTCGGGCCGCAGCAGCCCGTGCGTGTCCGAGATCACGCCGACCAGGACCATCCGGACGTCAGGCCTGTCGCGTCCGGGCCCGCGGGGCAGCGTTGGCGCGCAGCTTGCGCTCGCTCTGCGGCCGGCCTTGCGCCGGCGTCTTGCCGCCCGGCGCACCAGTGCGCAGCCAACGCAATGCCTGAGCCATTCCAACTAACCGCGTCGATCGCTTGCTGGTGAGCATGCTCCACCTCTCAGGATATCAATTGATCGGACGCGTTTTGGTTCAGTACCTCGGACACCTACGCGGAATAAAGGATCGGCGCCCCACATGTCGTGAGACGCGCAGATCGCGATCCAAACGCTCGAAGTTGGTACGCGAAGCGTTTTCGGAGCGGCCACTTGCTGATCCCGAGGCCGTGAACTGCGCACGCCCCGGAATGCTGGATCGGCTCAGTGCCTGCGCCGAGGCGCCTTAGGCTGGGCGGCGGTCTGCGGCGCACGTTCGATGTCGGTCAGGCGACCGGCCGTGAAGGTATAAATGCCGGCGCGCGGGCCCTTCGAATAGGTCAGCACCGCGACGCGGTCACCGCGCGGATTGGTGGACAGGCCGACATTGTCCGGCGTACCAAGGCCACGGGCAACGTCGCATTCAGTGTGACCGAGCGCCACCGTGCCGCCGCGCGGTGTGGCATCGCCGGCCGCGGCTGGATCGGTTCCGGGCGGCACCATGCCGGGACAGGCGCCGTCAGCGCTGATCATGTCCTCCGGCGTCACCGGCTTGTCCGGCGTCAGTGGCGGAGTTTCAATCGAGATATTCTTGATGAACACCCGACCCGGTCGCGAAAACCATTCAGCGTCACGCGAGAAGTAATCCGACGCGTTCGAACAGCCGGCGAGCAGCGGCGCGGCCAGCACCAGCGCGAGCAACGCTGGTCGGCAGTTAAGCTTGTCTTGCACGATCGATTGTGTCCCATCCCGCGGCATAAGCATCTGTCCAAACATCGATTTACGGCACGACCGTGACCGCCGTGGCGGTTGCATCTCCGAGCTTCACACTATCGTTAATGCCGACCGCCGGCTATTGCCGCCGCTGCCAGCGGCCGTCGGCGTCGGCCTGCCAGTAGGTCGCCTCGAAGCCCCTCGCCTTGCACTGCTTCCACGCCTCGCGCGCCATCGCCACGGCGTCGTCATCGTCGCCATCGAACAGCAGCACCATGCGTTCGTAGCTTTCCGCATCGACCGGCAACGCCGCATTGTCGAGCAGAAACCGCACCGACGCGGCGTTCGGGTTACTGTCCTCTGCGGTCAGTAGGATCGGCTGCTGCGCCGCATCGGCCACTCGCCAGGTCGCGTGCGGCAAAAACGAATCATCGCGATAGGTCCACAGGTGGCCGTCGAGGGCGTCGGCGCGCTCTTCGGACCCGGCCTGCACGACGACGCGCCAGCCGCGCGCCAGCGATTTTTCGAGCAACGGCGGCAGCACCTGCTCGATGGTCCGTCCCTGCAGATGATAGAACAGCACTTCCGTCATCGCATCCGAACTACTTCTTGGCTTCGTAGTACTCCGCCACGAGCGCGTTCAGCAATCGCACGCCGTAGCCCGAACCCCAGCTGCGGTTGATGTCGGTCTTTGGGGCGCCCATCGCGGTGCCGGCGATATCGAGATGGGCCCACGGCGTGCCGTCGACGAAACGCTGCAGGAATTGCGCCGCGGTGATCGAGCCGCCGTTGCGCGAGCCGGTGTTCTTCATGTCGGCGAACTGAGAATCGATCTGCTTGTCGTATTCCGGCCCCAGCGGCATCCGCCACACCTTCTCGCCGGTCGACAGGCCGACCTCGGTCAGCCGCTGCGCCAGTTCGTCGTTGTTGGAGAACAGCCCGGCGTGGTCGGTGCCGAGCGCCACCATGATGGCGCCGGTCAGCGTCGCGAGATCGACCATGAATTTCGGCTTGTGCTTCTGCGCCACGTACCACAGCACGTCGGCCAGAACGAGCCTGCCTTCGGCGTCGGTATTGATGATCTCGATGGTCTGTCCCGACATCGAGGTGACGATGTCGCCCGGCCGCTGCGCGTTGCCGTCCGGCATGTTCTCGACGAGGCCGATCGCGCCGACCACGTTGACCTTGGCCTTGCGCGCCGCCAGCGCGTGCATCAGGCCGACGACGCAGGCCGCGCCGCCCATGTCGCCCTTCATGTCTTCCATGCTGGCCGCTGGCTTGATCGAGATGCCGCCGGTGTCGAAGCACACGCCCTTGCCCACGAAAGCGATCGGCTGCTCACCCTTTTTGCCGCCGTTCCAGCGCATGATCACGGTGCGGCCGTCGTGCTCGGAGCCCTGCGACACGCCGAGCAGCGCCCCCATCTTCAGACGGGTCATCGCCGGCACGTCGAGGATCTGCACTTCGACGCCGAGCTTCTTGAGCTGCGCCGCGCGCTTGGCGAATTCGTCCGGATACAGCACGTTCGGCGGCTCATTGACGAGCTCGCGGGCGAGCACGACGCCGTCGACCACGGCGCCGGCCGAGGCGAACGCCTTCTTGGCCGCGGCGACATCGGCGACCGCGAGCGATACCGCGATGTTCACCGGCTCCTGCTCGTCGTCCTTCTTCTTGGTCTTGTAACGATCGAATTTGTAGGCGCGGAGCAGAATGCCGGAGGCGACCGACGCCGCCTGCTCCGCATTCATCGCGCCGCCAGGCAGATCACCGATCACCGTCACAGCGCTGTCGGCCGCGCCGATCTTGCCGGCGACCGCGCCGCCGAGCTTGAGCACGTCGAAATCCTTGAGATCCGTCGCCTTGCCGGCGCCGATCACGATCAGCCGGCCGAGCTTCAGTCCCTCGGGGGCCAGCAAGTCCAGCGCCGAACCCGCTTTGCCCTTGAACCGGCTTGCCGCCGCAGCACGCTTCACGGTGCCGGCCGCTTCGCCGAGCGCCTTGCTTGCAGCGGCTCCGAACTTCAACGCCTCGTCGCAAAACACGACCAGCGTACCGCGGGCGGCAGCAGAAAACGGGACGAAGCCGACCTTGACGGCGTCGGACATGGGCATTCCTCCAGGTGGGCGAGCGGGTTGCCGGGAGCCGGCGAGAAACAAATGCTACCGGTTGTTTTGGAGCGCGGCGCCGTCAAGTCAAGCCGACATCTGCATCAGCCCGTCGTGTCCGCGGGCGCGAACGCGCCGAATCGACCGCCGACCGCAACGCGCCAACACGACGTCAGCCACCCTCCTTAGTGGAGCTTTGGATCGAAATTTACCTCCTTGGCCCCCCAAATCGTGGCCGCGGGGGTACAGTTAAACAACATTAACCATGTCCAGATGCCGCCGTCCGTCAGCCATTTTGTTGACAGATCAGATAGATGGTAATGCGAACGTGGGACGGCCCGACCGGTCGGCTGCCATGGGGAGGATCCGTTCGGGTCCTTGGCGCCGGTCGACGGGCACACGGGGATTTCGCCGGCCGATGGGCTCCATCGATAGCTATATTTTCCGCACGACTCTGACGTCGTTTGCGGTGGTGATGGCCAGTCTCACCGGCGTGATCTGGATTACGCAGGCCTTGCGCGGCATCGACTTGATGACCAGTCAGGGCCAGACCATCCTGACGTTTCTGGGCCTGACAGGTCTTGCGGTTCCGGTGCTGATTCTGGTCATCGCGCCGGTGGCATTGATGATTGCGGTCGCGCATACGCTGAACCGCCTCGCCACTGATTCCGAGATCATCGTGATGAATGCAGCCGGCCTGTCGCCGCTGCGGCTGTTCCGCCCCTTTGTGTATGCCACCATGGTGGTGTCGGCTATCGTCATTCTGATCGGCGCCTACATCGCCCCCGATGGGCTGCGCCGAATCGCGCGCTGGGACAGCGAGATCACCGCCGATGTGCTCGCCAACGTGCTGCAGCCGGGACGGTTCGCGCAGCTCGAGCAAAACCTGACCATCCGGGTGCGCGAGCGCCAGCCCGGCGGTCTGTTGGTCGGCGTTTTCATCGACGACCGCCGCGATCCCAACGACCGCATCAGCATCATCGCCGACCACGGGACGGTGGTGAAGAACAAAGACGGCTCGTTCCTGGTGCTCGATGACGGTCATCTCGAACGCTTCCAGGGCAACCAGCAGGAGCCGGCCCTGGTGGCGTTCAGCCGCTATGCGTTCGACATGTCGAAGTTCTCGCGCGCCCGCGATGTCGCCTACGGGATTCGCGAGCACTATCTATGGGAGCTGATCTGGCCGGACCCGAACGATCCGCTGCTCAAGCAATTGCCGACGCAATTCCGATCCGAGATGCACGACCGCCTGCTGGCACCGATCTATCCGTTCTTCTTCGCGGCGGTCACCTTCGCGTTTCTCGGCCTCGCCCGTACCACGCGGCAGAGCCGGAACTTCTCGATGGTCGGCGCGGTCCTTTGCGCGTTCGTGATCCGGCTGATCGGTTTCGCGTTGTCGGTGATTGCCAACCAGACGCCTTACGTTGCGGGACTGCAGTATCTGCTGCTCGCCGCGGCGATCGCCATCAGCGTCTGGCTGATCCACCGGAATGTAGTGATCGAGCCGCCATCGCAGCTTGTCGACGCGATCAACGCCCTCAACACATCTTTCCGCCGGCTGATCCGGCGGCCGATGCCGGCCTGAGGTGCGCGTGATGGTGTTGAACACGCTCGGACGCTATTTGGCCGCCCGTTTTGTCATGTCGGCGCTCGGCGTATTCTTCGGCTTGTTCGTGCTGCTGGTGTTCGTCGACTACATCGACCTGCTACGCCGTGCGGGAGGTCTCGCGGTGTCGGCGCTGACGGTCGCGCAGGCCTCGTTCTACCGGGTGCCGCAACTGCTCGAACGGCTGATGCCGTTCTGCATCCTGATCGGCGCCATGACCTGTTATCTGGCGCTGTCGCGGCGACTCGAGTTGGTCATTGCTCGGGCCGCCGGGCTGTCGGCCTGGCAGTTCATCTCGCCGGCGCTGTGGAGTGCCGTCGCGCTCGGCGTGTTCGCCAGCATCGTGTTCAACCCGATGTCCGCCTACATGCAGGAGCGGTCCAAGCAGATGGAAGCCGAGATGTTCGGCCAGGGGTCCGGCAGCTTGCAGGACGCCAGCGGCTTCTGGATGAATCAGGTCAGTCCGGAAGGCCAGTCGATCATCAACGCCGCCCGCAGCCAGCAGCAGGGTGCGGTGCTGACCGGAATCAGCGTGTTCAGATTCGAGCCCGACTTCCAGTTCAAGGAGCGAATCGAAGCTCGCGAGGCCGTCCTCGAGCCCGGCTATTGGCTGTTGAAAGACGTACGACGTTATACGATGGACGCAGCCCCGGTTGTGCAAGACACCTTCCGGCTACCGACCGCTCTCACCCTGGCACAGGTACGCAACAGTTTTGCCACGCCTGAAAGTGTGTCATTTTGGCAACTTCCGGCGTACATCAGAGCTTCGGAAAGCTCCGGGTTTGCGACAGCGGGCTACCGGCTGCAGTACCATAAGCTTCTGGCAAAGCCGTTTTTGTTGGCCGCAATGGTCATGCTAGCTGCTTCTGTGAGCTTGCGATTCTTCCGTTTCGGCGGCGTGCAGAGGATGGTTTTGAGTGGCGTGGGGGCAGGCTTTCTGCTCTATATCCTGTCGAAAGTGACCGAGGATTTGAGCAAGGCTGAATTGATGCATCCGCTCGCTGCAGCGTGGTTGCCCGTGTGCGTGGGCGGCCTCGCTGGATTTCTAGCCTTGCTGTACCAGGAGGACGGGTAGTGGCCTTGTTTGCCGCCCTCCACAATGAGCCATCTGTGCTGCGGACTGCCTCGGTGCGCCGCAAGCGTTCGCTGTTGGCGAGCTGTGCGATTCCCCTCACCGTTCTGGCACTGGCCGGCGCGGTCGAGCTGGCGTCGACGACGGCTGCCGACGCGCAAGGCTACACCTACAATCCGCGCCCGCCTCGTGCCCGCCCGCCGCAGCCGGCGAACAACGGGCAGATGCTGGTTCAGGCGACCGAGGTCAATTACGACTACAACAACAAGCGTGTCGCCGCTGTCGGCAACGTCCAGATGTTCTACAACGGCACCACCGTTGAGGCCGACCGGCTGATCTACGATCAGAACACCAAGCGTCTGCGCGCCGAAGGCAACGTCCGCATGACGGACGCCACCGGCAAGATCACCTATGCCAACATGCTCGATCTGAGCGACGATTACCGCGATGGTTTCGTCGATTCGCTGCGAGTGGATACCGCCGAGGACACACGGATCGCCGCGTCGCGCGCCGATCGGACCGGCGGCGACTACAACGTCTTCCAGAACGGCGTCTACACCGCCTGTGCGCCGTGTAAGGACGATCCGAAGAAGCCGCCGCTGTGGCAGGTCAAAGGCGCGCGGATCATCCACGACCAGACCGACAAGATGCTGTACTTCGAGAACGCTCAGCTCGAATTCTTCGGCGTTCCGCTGGCCTATCTGCCGTTCTTCTCGACGCCCGACCCGACGGTGAAGCGCAAGACCGGCTTCCTGATGCCGTTCTACACGACCAACACCACGTTCGGCATGGGCTTCGAAGTGCCGTTCTATTGGGCGCTGGCCCCGGACTACGACGTGACGCTGACGCCGCGCATCACCACCAAGCAGGGTGTGTTGATGCAGGGCGAATTCCGTCAGCAATTGCTGAACGGCGCCTATCAGATCCGCGCCTACGGCATCAATCAGGCCGATCCTTCGACCTTTGCGGGCCAGCCCGGCGATCGCGATTTTCGTGGCGGCGTCGACACCAAGGGCGAGTTCGCGCTCAACGATAAATGGGTGTTCGGCTGGGAAGGCGTGCTGCTGTCCGACCGCGCATTCTTCCTGGACTATCGGCTGTCGCAGTATCGCGACAGCTGGGGCACGTTCCTGAATCAGACCACCGAAGCGACGTCGCAGATCTACCTGACCGGCGTTGGCAACCGCTCCTATTTCGACCTGCGCGCGATCCACTACCTCGGCTGGGCAGCGGCGGATATCCAGGGCCAGATCCCGGTCATCCACCCGGTGCTGGACTACAACAAGACGCTCGCCGAAAACGTCTTGGGCGGCGAGTTCAGCTACAAGACCAACTTCACCAGCCTGAGCCGGCAAACCGCACAGTTCGATCCGATCACCACGATTGCCAACACGACCGGCCTGTGCCTGAACACCTCGGCCGATCCGGCCGCGCGGATGCCGTCAAGCTGCCTGCTGCGCGGCATTCCCGGCACCTACACGCGTGCCACGGTCGAAGGACAATGGCGCCGGTCGTTCACCGACCGCTGGGGCCAGATCTGGACCCCGTTCGCCTCGCTGCGCGCCGACGCGATCGATTCGTCGATCTCGAACCAGCCGGGCGTATCCAACTTCTTGCCGACCGGCGATACTCAAGCCTTCCGGGTGATGCCGACGGTCGGCCTGGAATATCGCTACCCGTTCATCAACGTGCAGCCGTGGGGCACCACGACGATCGAGCCGATCGCGCAGGTCATCATCCGCCCGAACGAAACCTATGCGGGCAAGCTGCCGAACGAAGACGCGCAGAGCATGGTGTTCGACACCAGCAATCTGTTCAGCGTCGATAAGTTCTCGGGCTACGACCGCGTCGAAGGCGGCGGCCGCGCCAATGTCGGCATCCAGGCCACCACCCAGTTCGACCGCGGCGGTGCCATCAACGTGCTGTTCGGCCAGTCCTATCAGCTGTTCGGCATGAACTCGTATGCGGTGAGGGACATCACCAATACGGGCCTCGACTCCGGCCTTGCCAACAGCCGTTCCGACTATGTGGCACGGGTGTCGTATTCGCCGAACTCGACCTACAAATTCACCACGCGGGCGCGGATCGACGAAGCCACCGGCGCGGTCAATCGGTTCGAAGCCGAGGCGTCTGCGTCGTTTAATCGCTGGTCGATCAGCACCATCTACGGCAGCTACGCGGCGCAGCCGGATCTCGGCTTCCTGACGCGTCGTCAGGGCATTCTGACCACCGGCTCGGTCAAACTGGCGCAGAACTGGGTCGTGTCGGGCGGTGCGCGTTGGGACCTTGAGGCCAACCGCATCAACCAGTATATCGTCGGGGCCGGCTACGTGGACGACTGCTTCGTCCTCGCGCTGAACTATGTGACCGGGTACGCCTACACGAACTACGGAACCACGCCGACGCTCAACCACTCGGTGATGCTGCAGATCGGTCTTCGGACCATCGGCATGAGCGCGATGCAGCAGAGCGTGTCGGGGACCTCGAACGGCCTGCTCGGCCAATAACATCGGGCTATACTGACCGCCCGTCCCCGAACCAACGCAAATCGGCTGGGAGGCCCGCGCACCCCATGACGAAAGTAATCTTCTATCGAGTTTTGGGTGCCGCGCTGCTCTGCGCAGCCCTCACCTGCGGTCAGCCCGGCGCTGCGCGCGCGCAGAGCGTCGCGGTGATGGTCAATGGGGAGCCGATCACCACCTTCGATATCGAACAGCGCATGAAGCTGGACAGGCTGTCGCACCAGTCGCGGTCGCGGCAGCAGGTGCTCGACGAACTGATCGACGAAAAGGTCAAGGTGCGCGAGGGCAAGAAGTACGGCGTGTCCCCGAGCGATTCCGACATCGATTCGTCATTCGCGACGATGGGGTCGCGGATGCGTATGTCGGCCGATCAACTCACCAAAATGCTTTCGGCTCAAGGTATTCGGCCGGAGACCCTGAAGTCGAAGATCAAGGCCGATATGGTCTGGACCAGCCTGATCCGCGGCCGTTTCAAGGACAGCCTGCTGGTCGGCGAAAAGGACATCCAGGCCAAACTGGCCGCCGGCGGCAGCGACGACAAGGGAACTCCGGACAGCTTCGAATATCAAATGCGGCCGATCGTCCTGATCGTGTCCCGCAGTTCGGATAGCGGAGCGATGGAAGCCCGGCGCAAGGAAGCCGAGTCGCTGCGCGGCCGCGTCCAAAGCTGCGCCGATGCCGATCGGATCTTCAAGGCTCTGCCGAACACGGCGATCCGCAGCACGGTGGTGAAGACCTCGGCGGACCTGCCGCCGGCGCTTCGCGAAATTCTGGACAAGACTCCGGTCGGGCAATTGACGGCACCGGAAGCGACGCGTCAGGGCATCGAGATGGTGGCGCTGTGCGGACGCAAGCCGACCACCGCCGACACGCCGAAGAAGCGCGAGATCCGCGAAAAGATGTTCGCGGATAAATTCCAGGCGAAGTCGAAGGACTATTTGCGCGAAGTGCGCAATGCCGCGATGATCGAATATCGCGGAACCGAAGCCGGGCGCTCCAGCCGCTGACGGATGCGCCGGCTGCACGGCGGCGGACGGACAACATGACAAAGCCTCTCGCGCTGTCGCTCGGCGAACCTGCCGGTATCGGCCCCGATATCACCGTTGCAGCCTGGCTGCGCCGCGACACGGATCAGCTTCCGCCGTTCTATTTGCGCGGAGATCCGGACTGCATCAAGCGTCGCGCGCGTCTGCTCGGCGTCGACATGCCGATCGCAGAAGTTGCGATCGAGGACGTCGCTGCCACGTTCACACACGCTCTTCCCGTCGTGCCGACCGGACATTCGGCAACCGCCGAGCCCGGCAAACCAGACCACAGCAGCGCCGCCGCCGCGATCGCGGCGATCCGCAGCGCGGTCGATGATGTTCGTGCCGGTCGTGCCGCCGCAATCGTGACCAATCCGATCGCCAAGAGCGTGCTGTACCAGGCTGGCTTCTCGCATCCGGGCCACACCGAATTCCTGGCCGAATTGGCGCGGGAGGACGGAGCTGTGCCGCAGCCGGTGATGATGCTGTGGTGCCCGAGCCTCGCGGTGGTGCCGGTCACCATCCATGTCTCGCTGCGCGACGCGATCGCACAGCTCACCACCGAGATGATCGTCTCGACCGCGCGCATCGTCGTCCGCGATCTGCAGAGCCGGTTCGGCATCGCATCGCCACGGCTTGCGATCGCCGGGCTCAATCCGCACGCCGGCGAAGACGGCTCGCTCGGCCTCGAGGATCGCAGCGTCGTCGCGCCTGCCGTCGAGATCCTGCGCCGCGACGGCATCGAGGCCCGCGGCCCCCTGCCCGCCGATACGATGTTCCACGCTGCCGCACGCAGCCGCTATGATTGCGCGATCTGCATGTACCATGATCAGGCGCTCATCCCGATCAAGACCATTGCGTTCGACGACGGCGTCAACGTCACACTCGGCCTACCCTTCATCCGCACTTCGCCCGATCACGGCACGGCCTTCGACATCGCCGGCAGCGGCCGAGCCAATCCATCGAGCCTGATCGCGGCGCTGAAGCTCGCGGCCCGCATGGCCGGCGCGCCACGCGAATGAGTGCGATCGACGATCTGCCGCCGCTGCGCGACGTCATCAAGCGGCACGATCTCGCCGCCAAGAAATCGCTCGGCCAGAATTTCCTGCTCGACCTCAATCTGACGTCGCGGATCGCGCGCGCCGCTGGCCCGCTCGACGGCGCCACGGTGATCGAGATCGGTCCGGGTCCGGGCGGGCTGACGCGGGCGCTGCTCGCGTGTGGCGCGCGGCGGGTGATCGCAATCGAGCGCGACGAACGCGCGCTCGGCGCGCTGGAGGAGATCGCGGCGTACTATCCCGGCAGGCTCGAGATCATCTGCGCCGACGCGATGCAGTTCGATCCGCGTCCGCTGCTTGGCGACACGCGAGCCCGGATCGTCGCCAACCTGCCCTACAATATCGCCACCCCGCTGCTGATCGGCTGGCTCTGTGCCGAGCCTTGGCCGCCCTGGTACGAGATGATGGTGCTGATGTTTCAGCGCGAGGTCGCGCAGCGCATCGTCGCGCGCGAGAACGACGAGGCCTATGGCCGTCTGGCGGTGCTGTCGAACTGGCGTTGCGAGACCAGCATGCAGTTCGACATTCCGCCGTCCGCCTTCGTGCCGCAGCCGAAGGTGACTTCCACTGTGGTGCGGCTGACGCCGCGCGCGGTGCCTGCGCCTTGCGACCGCGCGATGCTCGAACAGGTTGCCGCGGCCGCCTTCGGCCAGCGCCGCAAGATGCTGCGGCAGAGCCTGAAGTCGCTCGGTGTCGATCCCGCGACTCTCGCGGCCGCAGCCGGCGTCGAGCCGACGCGGCGCGCCGAAACCGTACCGGTCTCGGGCTTTGTTGCCATGGCCAATGAATTGGCCGATATACGAAACCACAAAAACAGACCCTGAAGGGAGAGAGCCGCCATGACGCAGATGCGCCGCCAGTCTCTGGTGAAATTCGCCGCCCCGCTGTGCGAGACCATCGTCGACACACCAAAGCCTCAGGGCCGCGAAGTGCTGGTCAAGATCGAGCGCTGTGGTCTGTGTCATTCCGATCTCCACATTCAGGACGGCTATGCCGATCTTGGCGGCGGCAAGAAGCTCGACACCACGCGCGGCATGACACTGCCGTTCACGCTCGGCCACGAGATCGCCGGCGTCGTCGCCGAAGTCGGCCCCGATGCTCCGTCCGATCTGATCGGCACCAAGAAGGCGGTGTTTCCCTGGATCGGCTGCGGCAAGTGCCGCGACTGCCTCGCCGGCGATGAGAATCTCTGCGCCCGCAACCGCTTTCTCGGCGTCTCGATCGATGGCGGTTTCGCCACTCACGTGCTGGTGCCGGACGCCAAGTATCTGCTCGACTACGATCCGCTGCCCACCAATGTGGCAGCAACATTGATGTGCTCGGGCATCACCGCCTACGGCGCGTTGAAGCGCCTGGTCGACCGTCCGCGCCAGCGCAATCTGCTGCTGGTCGGACTCGGCGGCGTCGGCATGATGGGCCTGTCGCTGGCGCAGGCGATGTTCAAGCAGCCGATCGCGGTCGCCGACCTCAACCCGGCGGCCCGCGAGGCCGCGCTGCAGAACGGCGCCGCGGTGGCTTACGATCCGTCCGAGCCGGACGTGGCGAAGCGGATTTTCAAGGAAACCGACGGCGGCTTCGATGGCGTGGTCGACTTTGCCGGCAACGACAAGTCGATGAACTTCGCTGTCAGCACGGTGGCACGCGGCGGCAAGATCGTCGTGTCCGGCCTGATGGGCGGCGAATTTTCGCTGCCGATGGTGCAGTGGATCTACAAGCGCATGACCGTCGAAGGCTTTATGGTCGGTACGCTGGAGGAAACCAAGGAACTGCTGGCCTTGGCCCGGGCCGGCAAGATCAAGCCGACGCCGATGAAAGAAGAGCCGATGACCGAGGCGCAGACCTGGATCGATCAGCTCCGCGCCGGCAAGGTGGTCGGCCGGATCATGCTGACCAACTAATCGCACGACACACCCTGCATCGCGGGTTCCACTCGCCCGCGACGCAGGGCCTGAATCTTGTCTCAACCCGACCGGATTTGCGGCTTATTGCGACCCCATTTCTTGCGGACAACACAGACAACTAAGTTTCCGTTACCGCATCACGATCGGGGGATGCCATGCGTCAGCAGACCGCCAAAATCCTGTGCGCCGCCGGCGTCGGATTGGCAGCAAGTCTCGCTTCCACTGCCACCATCACCACCGCCGAAGCGCGTGAATGTCTCACCGCGCCGAAGGGCCCTGCTCCCGCTGGCAGTCACTGGTTCTACCGCACCGACCACGCCAACAAGCGCAACTGCTGGTACGTCCGCGCCAAAACCGACGCCGCGACTCCGGCCACTGCTTCAGCTTCGGACGCGACGACGGACGACACCGACGCCGCCAGCGCGACGCCAACTTCGCCGAGCAATACCGCGTCAGCCGCCCCAGCTTCGACAGCGTCAGGGCAGATGAAGCCTCCCAGCGCTGCAGCCGCGCCGCTGCGTCCTTCGATCGCCAACGCGCGGGCCGAAGCGCATACGCCGGAGCCCGCTCCGATGCGCGATGCAGTTCCTCAACCGTCAGCCTCGCAGTTCCCGGCGCCGTTGCCGACCGCGACGGCAGCGCCCGAGGCGCAGGCTGAGTCGTCCGCCGCCTCGACGGCAACGCCGTCCCAGACCTCGCCGGTCGACCAGCGCTGGGCCGACGCGCACGCCAGCGATGCGTCCGCTGCCGCAGCGGCTGACGCTTCGAGCAAGCTACGCACTGCGGCGCAGAATGCCGTCGTCAAGGGCGGAACACCCGCCAATGTCGCGATGACAACGGCAGGGTCCGCCGCCACGCTGATCGCGGCCCTGCTGGCAGCGCTGGCCCTGGCGGGATTGATCGTCGGCGGTATCTTCAAGTTCGGGCGGCGCGAGCCTGCTATCCGTCGTGACGGCAATGGTCGTCCCGACATTTGGGGCGCAGCAGCCACTCCGGGCGCAACAGCCGCGCCGGCGTCCGCCGAGATCGCAGCGGAGCCGCTGGCCCAGGAAATCGACCCCTCGCCGCCGACGCAGCCCGCCGAGCCGCCGTCATGGATCAAAGCGGCCCGGGAACGTCAGGCGCCGGTCGATGACGGCGACGAGCTTGAGGAACTGCTGGCGCGGGCGCAGAAGCGTCCCGCCGCCTGAACGGAAGTGGAGTGAGTTCAAGACGGCCGCGCCCTGCTGCGCGGCCGTTCTGCTTGTGGCCTACTTTTCCAGTTCGCGTCGCATGTCGCGGACGAAGGCGTCGATACCGATCTGGCGCTCGCGCTTGAGCTGCTCGGCGCGCAGGATCGCTTTCACCGACTCGAAGGCTACGCCGATATTGTCGTTGACCACGATGTAGTCGTACGCGTCGTAATGGCTCATCTCGTCGCCGGCCTTTTTCATTCGGCCGTGAATGACCTCGTCGGAATCCTGCGCGCGGGTATGCAGCCGATGCTCCAACGCCTTCACTGACGGCGGCAGCACGAACACGCTCACGACATCGTTCGGCGCGTGACTGCGCAGCTGCTGCGTGCCCTGCCAGTCGATGTCGAACAGCACGTCACGCCCGCCGGCCAGCGCCGCCTCGACCGGCGCGCGCGGCGTGCCGTAGCAATTGTCGAACACGTTGGCCCATTCGAGGAATTCGCCGGCGGCGACCATCGCGTCGAACTTCGCTCGGTCGACGAAGTAATAATCGCGGCCGTCGATCTCGCCCGGCCGCATCGGCCGCGTCGTCGCCGAGACCGACATCTGCAGCCCGACGGTGTCCTTGACGAGTTGGCGCGACAGCGTGGTCTTGCCTGCGCCCGACGGCGACGACAGCACGAACATCAGTCCGCGCCGTTCGACGCCGTTCAAGCTGGCCGTGGCGGCGTCCTGCATACTCATTCCAGATTTTGTACCTGCTCGCGGAATTGCTCGACCACGTTCTTCATGGCGAGCCCCGTGTTGGTGAGTTCGAGATCGATCGACTTGGAGCAGCAGGTGTTCACCTCGCGGTTGAACTCCTGCGACAGGAAGTCGAGCCGGCGGCCGACCGCGCCGCCTTTGCTGAGCATCTCGCGCGCCTGGGTGACGTGCGAGGCGATGCGATCGAGCTCCTCGCGAATATCGGCCTTGGTCGCCAACATGATCGCTTCCTGATGCAGCCGGTCGGCATCGAAGCGATCCGAGGTTTCCAGCAGCGCCGCGACCTGCTCGGCGAGCCGCGATCTGATAGCTTCGGGTTTGCGGCCCGGCGCAGCCTCGGCCTTCTTCGCCAGGGTTTCGATCTCGTCGAGCCGCTGCGCCAGCACCGTACCGAGCGTGGCCCCTTCGCGCTTGCGCATCTCGACCAGACTGCCGAGTGCCCGCGCGAAGGACGCGATGACTGCCGTCCGGGCCGCCTTGTCCGCGGCCTCGTCGGCCTCCGGCTCCGAAACTTCGATCACGCCCTTGATCGCCATCAGCCCGTCGATGCTCGGCGCCACCGCGTCGACGCGGCCGGCGAGTTCGCTCGCCACTTTCAGCACCGAGGTCAGCACGTCCTCGTTGATCCGGATGGTCGATCCGGCGTCGGCACGCTTCACCGTGAGATTGGCGTAGACGGTGCCGCGCGACAGCGCGTCTGCGGCGCGCTTGCGCAGGTCGGCTTCGATATCGTCCCATCCTTGCGGGAGCCGCAGCCGGAAGTCGAAGCCCTTGGCATTGACGGACTTCAACTCCCATTCGAAAGAGTACGGACCACTGCTGCCGTGGCTGCGCGCAAAACCCGTCATGCTCGACAACGACATCGGTCACCGACTCCGCAGATATTGGTTTGAGACTCGCGCGAGGCGCGCGCGGCGGACCATAGCCGATAGGACCGGCAAATGGGAACAGCCGCGCCGCTACTCCGGATCGCTCGCGGCGGGAGCCGGCGCGCTGTTTTGCGGAGCATTGCGCGTCCGCTTCTTTTGACCGCCGTTCTTGCCGGCCTTCGGCGCGGCAGCGGGTGGCGCGGCAGCCGACGCATTGGCGTCAGGCGCGGCGGCGGCAGCGGGCGCCGTCTCCTCCGGCGGTTCGACCGCATCGTTCTGCGTCTGACGCTCGAGCGCACGCAGCTTGGCGACGCTCTTGAGATGCGCGTCGTAGCTCTCGCTGAAGGTGTGGCCGCCGGTGCCGTCCGCGACGAAGTACAGGTCGCGGGTCCGTGCCGGATTAGCCGCGGCCTCCAGCGACGCGCGGCCGGGGTTGGCGATCGGCCCGGGCGGCAATCCTTCAATCACATAGGTGTTGTACGGGGATGGCTGCGTGATTTCGCTGCGCTTGATCGGGCGGCCGAGCGTACCCTTGCCGCCGACCAGCCCGTAGATGATCGTCGGGTCGGATTGCAGTTTCATCTTCTTCTGCAGCCGATTGACGAACACCGAGGATACGCGGCTGCGCTCGTCGGGCTTGCTGGTTTCCTTTTCCACGATCGACGCCAACGTCACCAACTGCTCCGGCGTCTTGACCGGGATCTCGGGACTGCGGCGCTCCCAGACTTCGTTCAGCACGCGCTTCTGCGCCTGCTGCATCCGGCTGATCACCTGCTCGCGCGGCGTGCCGCGCGGAAACTTGTAGGTCTCCGGCAGCAACGTGCCTTCCCGCGGAATCTCGCGCAGCGTGCCCGTGAAGATGTTGTTCTCGGACAGCCGGGCGACGATCTGCTCGGAGGTCAGTCCCTCCGGGATCGTCACCGAATGCTGCACGACTTTGCCTTCGACGATGGTGCCGATCACATCGCGGAGGCTGGCGTTCTTTTGGAACGCGTATTCGCCGGGCTTGAGGTCGGCACGCGCCTTCAACGCCAGCACGCTGCCGATGAATACCCAGCGGTTGTTTTCGATCACGCCTTCGCGCTGCAACGTCTCGGCGATGTCGCCGAGACCGGCGCGCTGCGGGATGTTGACGATCTTCTCTTCCTGCAACGGGCCCGGCGCTTCGATCTTCTGCTTGCCGTAGACATAGATGCCGCCGGCACCGAGCATCACGACCAGCACCAGCGTGATGATGGCATTGCCGATGATCACCAATGGATTGCGGGCGCGATCCGATCGCTTCGGCGGAGGCGGAAGTTGCTCAGGTTCGAGCGCCGCGCGCGGGCTTCTCGGCGAGATCGGCGGCCTTTCACTCATCGGTGCAACCTGATTCCTGAGGTCTCGAGGGTGGTCCCGCGCAAGATCGCACCGTCAGCGTTCGAGATCACGAGATTTGCGGAGGTCTGGACGTGAATCAGTCCAGCCCTTCAGGGACTGACCGATCATACTCCCAAATCGCAGAATGTCTTAGGGTTTAGCGTGGATTACGGCGAAACGTTGAAGTTCGCTGCAACGCCTCAATCGGCGACGCGCTGCAGGATCAACGATGCGTTAGTGCCGCCGAAGCCGAAAGAGTTCGACAGCGCTACGTTGATTTCGCGCTTTCGCGGCTTCCACGGCACAAGATCGACGGCGGTTTCAACCGACGGATTGTCGAGATTGATGGTCGGCGGCGCGATATTGTCGCGAATCGCCAGCACGCTGAAGATTGCCTCGACCGCTCCTGCGGCTCCAAGCAGATGACCGATCGAGGATTTCGTCGACGACATCGACACGCGCGACGCAGCGTTACCAAGCAGTCGCTGAGCAGCCCCGAGTTCGATCTCGTCGCCGAGCGGCGTCGATGTGCCGTGCGCGTTGATGTAGTCGATATCCGACACCGAAATGCCCGCGCGTTTCAGCGCCATGCTCATGCAGCGGAACGCGCCGTCGCCATCGGAGCTCGGCGCCGTGATGTGGTAAGCATCGCCGGACAAACCATAGCCGATCACTTCGGCATAGATTCGGGCGCCACGGGCTTTGGCGTGCTCGTACTCTTCGAGCACGACGACGCCGGCGCCCTCGCCCATCACGAAGCCATCACGATCCTTGTCGTAGGGCCGTGAGGCCTTCTCGGGCGCGTCGTTGAAACCGGTGGAGAGCGCGCGTGCAGCGGCGAAGCCGGCCATCGCCAGACGGCTGATCGGCGACTCGGTGCCGCCGGCCACCATCACGTCGGCATCGCCGAACGCCACCAGCCGCGCGGCATCGCCGATCGCGTGAGCGCCGGTCGAGCACGCGGTGACAACCGCATGGTTCGGGCCCTTGAGGCCGAATTCGATCGACACGTAGCCGCCGGCGAGATTGATCAGTCGGCCGGGGATGAAGAACGGCGAGATCCGGCGCGGGCCCTTTTCCTTCAGCAGCAGCGCGGTCTCGGCGATGCCTTGAAGTCCGCCGATGCCGGAGCCGATCAGGACGCCGGAAGCGCAGCGCTCCTCCTCGGTCGACGGATGCCAGTTCGCGTCGTCGAGCGCCTGACGCGCCGCACACATCGCATAGACGATGAAGTCATCGACCTTGCGCTGGTCCTTCGGCTCCATCCACTGATCGGGATTGAAGGTGCCGTCGCTGCCGTCACCGCGCGGAATGATACATGCGATCTGGCTGGCCAGATCGGAGACTTCGAAAGCGTCGATCTTACGAGCGCCGCTTTCGCCGTTGAGAATCCGGCTCCAGGTCGCATCGACCCCACAGCCGAGCGGCGATACCATGCCAAGGCCAGTGACGACGACACGTCTCATATCCTGTACTCCGGGCCCATATGCGCGGTCCAAAGCAAGAAGCCGGTGGCCCGCTGATGTGCGGACCTGCCGGCTTCATCGTCACCGCGCGGAAGATCAGCTCTTCGCGTTCTTCTCGAGGAACTTGGTTGCGTCGCCGACGGTCAGGATCGTCTCGGCGGCATCGTCGGGGATCTCGCAGCCGAATTCTTCTTCGAACGCCATAACGAGTTCGACGGTATCGAGGCTGTCGGCGCCGAGATCGTCGATGAAGCTGGCGCCATCGACAACCTTCTCGGGCTCTACACCGAGGTGCTCCACCACGATCTTCTTAACGCGTTCGCCAATCTCACTCATTCTCTAAACCCCGTTGTTCCGACCCGACCGACAGACGATACGAGCCATCGTGGTGCGTCAACTCGCTAAAGTTCCGCAATCGCGAAGTGTACTGATTTTGCCCCGTCCCCGAGGTCGCAACCCGGCCGCCCGAGCGGCAGGTCCCCATCGGCAATATACAGGGTTTGGACTTCCTGCAATGGCCTTCTTTGCCTATCCGCTGGGGCTTCGGTTATCATACTTCCGCTGCATTGGCCACCAGCCGGCGCGGCAAAAGTCCCCGTATTTCCCCTGCTTTGGAGCCGGCTGGCGCGTCAGATCATGGCCATGCCGCCGTTGACGTGGATGGTCTGACCGGTGACGTAAGCGGCCTCGTTCGAGCTGAGATAGACCGCCGCCACGGCGATGTCCTCAGGCGTGCCAAGCCGTCCGGCCGGCACCTTGCTGAGAATTGCTTCGCGCTGCTTGTCGTTCAGCACGTCGGTCATCGGCGTCGCGATGAAGCCCGGTGCGATGCAGTTGGCGGTGACGTTGCGCTTGGCGTACTCGGCGCCAAGCGTCTTGATCATCCCGATCAGTCCCGCCTTCGATGCCGTGTAGTTGCCCTGCCCCGGATTGCCGGTGACGCCGACCACCGAGGTAATCGCGATGATGCGACCGAACTTCTTCCGCATCATCAGCTTGGTCGCTGCGCGCGTCAGCCGGAAGGTCGCGGTCAGGTTGACTTTGATGACGTCGTCCCAATCCTCGTCACGCAACTGAACAAACAGGTTGTCGCGCGTGATACCGGCGTTGCACACCAAGATGTCGAGCTGCCCCATCGCCTCGGCGGCGGCTGGCACCAGCGCTTCCACCTCGGCGGCATCCGACAGATTGCACGGCAGCACGTGAACGCGTTCGCCCAACTCGCCCGCCAGCGTCTCGAGCGCTTCGCGCCGCGTGCCGGAAATCGCCACTGTCGCACCCTGGCCGTGCAGCGCCCGCGCGATCGCGCCGCCGATGCCGCCCGTGGCGCCGGTGACCAGCGCGGTCCGTCCCGTCAAATCGAACATGATGATCTCCTTCGCCGGTTACGCCTGGCGCCCGGCTGTGATGGCATCCTTGGCGGCCGCGATGTCGTTCGGTCCGCCGATGGCGATGCCGGTCGCCCCGTCGGCGATCCGCTTGACCAGGCCGCTCAGCACCTTACCGGCGCCGATTTCAAGAAACCGCGTCACGCCCTGGCCAGCCATGTAGCCGACCGACTCGCGCCAGCGCACCGTGCCGGTGACCTGCTCGACCAGGCGGCGGCGGATCTCATCCGGATCCGTGATCGGCGCGGCCAGCACATTGGCAACCAGCGGCGCCGCAGGCGCCTGGATGGCGACGCCGGCCAAGGCCTCGGCCATCGCCTCGGCTGCGGGCTGCATCAGCGCGCAATGAAACGGCGCCGACACCGGCAGCAGCATGGCGCGCTTGGCGCCGTTGCCCTTGGCGATCTCAACCGCCCGCTCGACCGCTTCCTTGTGCCCGGACACCACGACCTGTCCGCCGCCATTATCATTGGCGGCCTGGCAGACCTGCCCTTGGGCGGCCTCTTCGGCCACGGCGACGGCGGCGTCGTAATCGAGGCCGAGCAAGGCCGCCATCGCGCCGACGCCGACCGGAACCGCCTTCTGCATCGCCCGGCCACGGATCCGCAACAGCCGTGCGGTATCGCTGATGCTGAGCGAGCCGGCGGCAGCCAGAGCGGAATACTCGCCGAGCGAATGCCCGGCGACGAAGGCCGCATCCCGCGAGATGGAAATGCCAGCCTCGCTCTCCAGCACCCGCATTGTAGCCAACGATACTGCCATCAAGGCCGGTTGGGCATTCTCGGTCAGCTGCAGCGTCTCGGCCGGCCCTTCCCAGATAATCGCCGTCAGCTTGTCGCCGAGTGCGGCGTCGACCTCGTCGAACACGGCCTTCGCGGCCGGGAAGGCATCCGCCAGCGCTTTACCCATGCCAACCGCCTGGGAGCCCTGCCCCGGGAAAGTGAATGCTGCCGTCATCTACGTTCCTGAACCTGTCAAAAGTGGCGCCGAAAGACACCCCATCGGCCGGTTATGTCAAGCAGATGGGCCCAAACCACCTTCGCCGTTCCTCACCCTTTCGCAGGGTGGCGAGCGCCCGCACATGCCGAGTTCCACATCCGCGGCAGCCCGGGGCGGGGAAACTAGGGCTGTGGCACTAACGCTTTGTTCAGCCTAACGACATGCGATCGGGCGGCTAAGCACCGTATCAACAATTGGTCGTTAGCGTGCTGATGACAATAGGGAGCGCCTTGCCTCTCATGCATCGCATGAACCACGCCCATCGCCACATCGACATACGCGCGCAAGATCCCGTCGTGGCGTCGTGGATCATCAAATGGCTCGTCAGCGGGCCGAAACCGCAGCCGAATGCCATCTTCCGCCGCCTGATTCTGCACAGCCAGACCAAGGGCCGAACGCTGGTGTTGGCGGTCGTGGCCACCACCATGATGACGATCATTGCGGCCGCGCAGACTGGTGCGATGTGGGCCTATGCCTGGATCGGCATCGAAGTGGCGTTCGGCGTCATGCGCTATCTCGCGCTGCTGGACATGTTGAAAGAGCAGCGTTCCGGCCAGCTGACGAGCGGCTATACCATGTATCTCGGCCTGGCCTGGGCGGTCAGCTTTTCGACCGGATGCACGCTGTGCGTGATGACCGGAGAATGGCCGCTGATCCTGCTTTCCGGCATGGTGGTGGCAGGTCTGGCCGGTGGAATCTCCTCGCGCAACGCCGGTACGCCGCGCTTCGGTTTCGCGGTGATCTGCATTCTCGCCATTCCCTATACGGTGGCGATGATTTTCTCGCCGATTCCCAATATGTACCTGATCGGATTGCTGCTGCCGGCCTGGATCCTTGGCATGGCGGTGCTGCTGTTCGAAAACTACGCCGTGCTGCTCACCCTGTTTTTGTCCGAGCAGGAGAATAAGTGGCTGGCGAATTACGACCAGCTCACCGGCCTGCCCAACCGCACCATGCAACAGCAATGCTTCTCCGAGCTGCTGCTCTCGGCGAGCAGTGGTTCGGGCCGAGGCAACCAACCGCTGACGGTGCTTTGCCTCGACCTCGACGGCTTCAAAGCCGCCAACGATCGGTTCGGCCACGCCATCGGCGATTCGGTGCTGGTCGTCGTCGCGGAACGGCTCCGCAGTTGTGTGAGGGATTGCGACCTGATCTTCCGGGCCGGCGGCGACGAATTCATCATCCTGCTTCCCGGCACCAGCGCAGCCGAAGCCGCCCTCGTCGCCGACCGCATCACCGGGCGAATCGCCGAGCCGATGGAGTTCGGCGGGCAGATCGCGCTGCAGATCGGAGTCAGTGTTGGCAGCGCAACCTTCCCGGTCGACGGCATGTCGGCCGACGCGCTGCTGCGGGCTGCGGACCATGCGATGTACGCCGCGAAGCGGCGTGGACAGCGCCAGGCGGATTTGTCCAACCCGTCTCACGAGGCGATTCCGCTGGCGCCCGATGTCGATACCGCCCCGCGGCACACGCGTCGGAACTGGGCGGGATCCGCCGCCTGAGCGTCAAAAACCCGCCCCCGCGGGTTGACGCCCCGCCCACCCTTGCCAATACAGCCAAAATCCGTATAACCCCAGCATCCGCAGATCCCGGCCGGGAGCTGAACGGACGGTCTCAGCATTTTCACCATCTGGCGAATTTGATGCGGCAGGGCCAGTCGGCCCGTCGTCCCGTGCTTCCGCCTTCTGAGCAGTCGAGTCCTTTCCGAAGGGTTCGAAGGGCTTGCCGCCGGTTCTGCGCTAACATGGAAAGGACCATCATGCCTCTTTATGAGCATGTCTTCCTCGCGCGTCAGGACGCGAGTGCCCAGCAGGTGGAAGAGCTGACCACCCAATTCACGGGTGTGATCGAAGGTCTCGGCGGCAAGGTCACCAAGACCGAAGCCTGGGGCCTCCGCTCCCTTACCTACCGCATGAACAAGAACCGCAAGGCTCACTTCGTGATGCTCAACATCGACGGCCCTGCCGCGGTGGTCGCCGAGCTCGAGCGCCAGCAGCGCATCAACGAAGACATCATCCGGTATCTGACCGTCCGCGTCGAAGAGCACGAGGAAGGCCCGTCGGCGATGATGCGCAAGGCCGATCGCGACCGTGAGCGCGACGACCGTGGCCCCCGCGAGGGCGGCTTCCGCGGCGACCGTGAAGGCCGTGGCGATCGTGAGGGTGGCTTCCGCGGTGACCGCGGTCCGCGCCGCCCCCGCGAAGATGCTGAACCCGCTGCCGCGACCGAGGAGTAAGACACATGGCTGACGCAGGCGCCCGCCGTCCGTTCTTCCGCCGTCGCAAGACCTGCCCGTTCACGGGTCCGAATGCGCCGAAGATCGACTACAAGGATTCCAAGCTGTTGATGCGTTACGTCTCCGAGCGCGGCAAGATCGTGCCGAGCCGCATCACCGCGGTGTCCGCCAAGAAGCAGCGCGAGCTCGCGCGCGCCATCAAGCGCGCCCGTTTCCTCGGCCTGCTGCCCTACGTGATCCGCTAAGATCCAAAGCTCCGCGGCGTCCGCGCCGCGGGGCTTCTTGTTTTATCTCATAAGGCTTCCGGTCGTCCGGTCGCCGATGGTTGGGGCGAAACGCCTCTAACCGCTCGAAAGGAGCGGGACAGCTGATGATGATCAATATCCTGATCGCGCTTGCCGCCGGCTGTGCCTCGGCGCTGATGTTCGTCTCGATCGTCTCGGGCGCGCTGATCTCCCTGCTACTGTTCTATCTGGCGCCGCTGCCGCTGATGGTGGCCGCGCTCGGCTGGGGCCCTGTGGGCGCCGCGATCGGCGGCCTGCTCGGTGCTGTCGGCCTCGCCGCGATCGTCAGTTTTCCGTACGCCCTCGCCTTCATCGTTACCATTGTTATTCCGGCGTGCTGGCTGGGCCATCTTGCGCTGCTGGCACGCCCCGCAGAGGTCGAGACCGATCCGCCGACGCTGGAATGGTTTCCGGTCGGCCGTCTGGTGGCGTGGATGGCAGGCTTCGCCGCGCTGACGACGATGGCGGCGCTGTTGACGCTCGGCACCGACGGCACCACCATCAACGATGGTCTGCGTACCGGACTGCAGCGCGCGCTCAGCACGCGCAACTCTGCCGACGCCGACCGATTGATCGATGCGCTGGTGGCCGTGGCGCCGCCGGCCGCCGCCACGGTGGCGATGCTGACGCTCACCCTCAATCTGTGGCTCGCCGGCAAGATCACCGCAACCTCGGGCCGGCTGACGCGTCCCTGGCCGGATTTGCGGACCACGACCCTGCCGGCAATGACGCTGGCAGTGCTGTCGCTCGCACTCGGCCTCAGCTTCGTCGGCGGCGTGGTGTCGCTGGTCGGCAAGATCGGAAGCGCCGCGCTGTTCGTCGCCTACGGACTGTGCGGCGCCGCGACGCTGCACACGCTGACGCTGACCGTTCGCCATCGCGGTTTTCTGCTGAGCTCGACCTATGCGCTGGTGCTGATCTTTCTGTGGCCGGCCATCGCGCTGATCGCGCTCGGGCTCGCCGACGCCGTCTTCGGCCTCCGGCAACGCTATTTCCAGCGCCGCTCGATGCCACCGCCGACCATCACCTAACCTTCAACTGATCATTCAATCGAGGAGAACCAACATGGAAGTCATTCTGCTGGAACGCGTCGCAAAGCTCGGACAGATGGGCGAACTGGTACGCGTCAAGGACGGTTACGCGCGCAACTTCCTGCTGCCGCGCGGCAAGGCGCTCCGCGCCACCAGCGCGAACCGCGACAAGTACGAGCACATGAAGGCCGATCTCGAGGCCCGCAACATCGAGGCCAAGGCCGAAGCCGGCAAGGTCGCCGAGAAGATCGACGGTCACAACGTTGTGGTGATCCGGCAGGCGTCCGAGGGCGGCCAGCTGTTCGGTTCGGTGTCGGTGCGCGACATCGTCACCAGCTTCGAAGCCGAGGGCGTCAAGATCACCCGCAGCCAGATCCTGCTCGACGCGCCGATCAAGACCATCGGCAAGCACGAGATCCAGGTCGCGGTGCATCCGGAAGTCGAAGTCGGCGTGTCGGTGACTGTGGCGCGCAGCGCCGAGGAAGCCGAGCGGATCAACCGCGGCGAAGACATCTCGACCCGCCAGGAAGATCAGGACGCCGCCGCGGAGGCGATCGCCGCTGCGGGCGAATTCTTCGATCCGGACGCCGATCAGGAAGAAGAGCCGGCCGAGCAGTAAGCAACGGCGGCCGCCTTCGGGCGGCCATCCGGCCAAACAATAAGCCCGGCGCTGCGCGCCGGGCTTATTTGTATCTGTCAGCTTCAGCGGGAGCAGATCCCCTATCGGGAGACCGGCACATCCGCTGTGCCCGACGGCGGTGGCGGCGGACTCGGCGTTACCGCGATCGATGGCTCACCGGACGAGGAGGACGACGCCGGCGG
Organism: Rhodopseudomonas palustris; assembly: GCF_003591005.1. GTDB lineage: Bacteria > Pseudomonadota > Alphaproteobacteria > Rhizobiales > Xanthobacteraceae > Rhodopseudomonas > Rhodopseudomonas palustris_K. The sequence goes on along the minus strand of NZ_QYYD01000001.1, from coordinate 318,556 downwards.
TTCGGTTGGCTTCGCCGGCTGCGGACCAGCCAGCGGGCGCGAAGGCTCGGCTGGTGCTGGTAGTGGTTCTGGTGCCGGCGCGGGCGTCACCGCTGGCACCGGATCGGCGCGGACTGGAGCCTCGGCCGGAGGCGTCACCCGCTCGGGCTGCGCAGTCGGCGTTTCGGCCGCGGGAGCCTCCGTCCTTGGAGTCTCAGTCTGGCGAGACTCAGGCTTCGAGGTCTCAGGCTTGGAAGTCTCGAGCTTGGGCGCGTCCGGCTTGGCAGCCTCGCTGGGCGTTTCGGATTTGGCCGGCTCGGTATTGGCCGGGACCGCTTGCGCGGGTTTCTCCTTGCGGCCACGCTTGCGCCGCTCCTTCGGCGGAGCAGTTGCCGCGGGAGCGGCAGGCTCTACAACAGCGGCACCGTCCGCCGGTTGCTGCTGCTCGGCCTCCGGCCGGCGTTGCCGCTTGCCGCGACGGCGCGGCGCCTCGTCGGCCGGCGCGGCCACCTCGGGGCGAGCCGCCTCCGGGGAGACCTGCTCTTCCGTGCGCTGACGCTGTCTGCGGCTTCTCCGGCCGTCGGATTGGCCCGGCTCGGCGCGCGGGTCGCCTTGCCTGTAGCGGGTATCTGTCGCGCCATTGGAGATCAGATAGGACGCGAGCATCGCGGCCATATCGCTGCTTGTTGTGTAGTGCTGCCTGAGGAATGACGGCAACGCATTCGGCGGAACGGTGCGGACGAGGCCGCGGGCGCCTTTGTGACAGGCGGCGCAAGCGCCCGAGAATATCTGCGCAGGGCTCTTGCCCGCCTCCAGGTTCTGCGCCTCCGCGCTACCCGTCACTGCCGCGATGGAGCCGATCAGAAGCATCACCGCCGCTGAAGTGAGCGCTCGGCTGAACATTCGATTCTCCATTACCATGACAGCCGCCCGCGCGGCGCGAACCTTTTAGCCGATTGCCCGATGAATGGAAGCGGCCAGATCCGCCATTTCCGCACCCACCACCGACGGAAGCACCCTTTTTTTAAGGCAGATCACAGCGCCCACGTAATCTTCCGACCATCGCAGACCAGCTACGCGCCCGGCGCGGGAACTCGCCAGCGTCCGGCAAGGTTCTTGCTTGAGTGCGTCAAAATGTCGTTGGACAAAGCGATGGACAAGCTGCTGCGCCTTCTTCTGGGGCAATTCATCAAGCGTGGTGCACTGACCTTCACCACTGCCGGTGGCCTAACCTTTTCCTGCGGCGACGGTACGGGTCCTCCGGTCCATGCGCGGTTTACCTCGACCTCCGCTCAACGACGTCTGTTATCCGATCCCGAACTCGCGCTCGGCGAAATCTATATGGACGGCGAGCTGACGATGGAGCGCGGCACGATTGCCGACCTGCTCGCGGTTGTCATGGATCAACCCGACTGGACGCCGCGGTGGACCAAACTGCATGGCTGGATGCGATACCTCACGCGGTCGCTCCACCAGTTCAATCCCCGCCCCCGTTCACGCGACAATGTCGCGCATCATTACGACCTCGACGGTCGGCTGTACTCGCTCTTCCTGGATGCCGACAAACAATACAGCTGTGCCTATTACGAATCGCCGGATGCCAGCCTTGACGACGCACAACTCGCCAAGAAACGGCACATCGCGGCCAAACTGCTGGTTCGGGCCGGTCACCATGTGCTCGACATCGGCTCGGGCTGGGGCGGCCTTGCGCTTTATCTGGCCGAGACTTGCGGCGCCGACGTCACGGGGGTGACGCTGTCACGGGAGCAGTTGCAGGTTGCAGGCAACCGTGCCGCGGAGCGTGGGCTGTCTTCGACCACGCGGTTCCTGCTGGAGGACTATCGCGACATTCCTGGCCCATACGACCGCATCGTTTCGGTCGGGATGTTCGAGCATGTCGGTGTCACCCACTATGACACCTACTTCCGCCGCTGCGCCGAACTCCTTGGCCCGGACGGCGTGATGCTCTTGCATTCCATCGGTCGCTCAGAGGGACCTGGCTTTACCAATCCCTGGATCGCCAAGTACATCTTCCCGGGCGGCTATCTGCCGGCTCTGTCTGAAGTGCTGCCGGCGATCGAGCGCGCAGGCCTCCTCGTCTGCGATATCGAAATCCTGCGGCTGCACTATGCCGAGACACTCAAGGCCTGGCGGGAGCGCTTCCTTGCTCGGCGCGAGGACGCCGAGCGGCTCTACGATGCGCGGTTCGTACGAATGTGGGAGTTTTACCTGGCTGCGTCCGAGATGAGCTTCCGCAAGCAAAATACGATGGTATTCCAGATCCAGCTTACCAAACGACAGGGCATCGTCCCCATCACGCGCGACTACATCATGCGTGAGGAGCAGCGTCTGAGAGGAGTAGAAGAGCAGCCGGCGACCCAGCTGCAAGCGGCGGGCGAGTAGCCGGCGTCACGCCACACGGCGCACGCGTTTCGGCGGACGCGATCCGGGCACGTCTTTCGGCGCTGCCAGATGCGCACGCGCGTCGCGCAACAAGGCGTGGCTGCACGGAACCGAACGCACTTCGGTGCGCGACACATCCTCGAACGTCTCGATCAACGAAGCCAGCCATCGCTGGTCGGAGCCGTCGGATCGCTGTTGATGCGCCATCGCCGTTGCCCTGTTTCGTCTTCGAAATATTACGTTATCAACCGCGCGATCGTCGAACCGTTCCGAACTCCTTGAGCTCGCACGATCGCAGCGCCCCAAAGGTTCCGCTCCAGATGAGTGTTCGGCGCCGTGCTGTAGGTTCAACAAAGATCCCGGCCGGGTGATCGCAACCCGTCAAGCCCATGGCCCCACGACCTGTGGGTCATCCACATCTCTTGCCAAGGCTGGTGCATAACGCGGATTGCAGCTTCCGCAACGGCCGGAATCGGCGCTTTAGTCCCGCCCCGCATCCGACAAATTCGAAAGAACAATCGAGAGCTATGGCCACTGATTCGAACGTTCTGAAGCTCGCGCCCGATGTTGCGGCGCCGGCCTATCGGACCGCGCCCCACAATATCGAGGCGGAACAAGCGCTGCTCGGCGCCCTCTTGGTGAACAACGACGCCTTCTATCGGGTGTCGGACTTCCTCGAAGCCAAGCACTTCTTCGAACCAATCCATCAGACGATCTTCGACACCGCCGCCAGCCTCATCCGTGCCGGCAAGGTGGCGACGCCGATCACGCTGAAAACCTTCCTGTCCGCCGATCTCGATCTCGGCGGCTTGACGGTCGCGCAATATCTGGCGCGGCTGGCGGCCGAAGCCACCACCATCATCAACGCTCAGGATTACGGCCGCACGATCTACGAATTGTCGCTGCGCCGCGACCTGATTGGCATCGGCACCGACATGGTCAACGTCGCGTTCGACGCGCCGGTCGATTTCGCGCCGCGTAACCAGATCGAGGACGCCGAACGCCGGCTGTACGAACTCGCCGAGTCCGGGCGCTACGACGGCGGCTTCCAGAAATTCTCGCAAGCGCTGACCACCGCGGTGGACATGGCCGCCAAGGCGTTTCAGCGCGACGGCAAGCTGTCCGGCATCTCGACCGGCCTGCGCGATCTCGACACACGGATGGGCGGGCTGCAGCATTCCGACTTGATCGTACTCGCCGGCCGTCCCGGCATGGGCAAGACCGCGCTCGCCACCAACATCGCCTACAACGTCGCCAAGGCCTATCGCGGCGAAGTGCAACCCGACGGCACCACAAAGACGGTCAACGGCGGCATCGTCGGCTTCTTCTCGTGCGAAATGAGCGCCGAGCAGCTCGCCACCCGTATTCTCGCCGAGCAGACCGAGATCGCCTCGAGCAAAATCCGCCGCGGCGGCATCAGCGATGCCGACTTCGACAAAATCCGCGACTACTCGATCGAACTGCAGTCGCTGCCGCTGTTCGTCGACGAAACCGGCGGCCTCGCCATTTCCCAGCTCACCGCCCGTGCCCGCCGGCTGAAGCGGCAGAAGGGCCTCGACCTGATCGTGGTCGACTACATCCAGCTACTGCAGGGCTCGAGCAAAAAGGGCGACAGCCGTGTCCAGGAAGTCACCGAGATCACCACCAGCCTGAAGGCGCTGGCGAAGGAGCTGAACGTCCCGGTGATCGCGCTGTCGCAGCTGTCGCGACAGGTAGAGTCCCGCGACGACAAGCGTCCGCAACTTTCGGACCTGCGCGAATCCGGATCGATCGAGCAGGACGCCGACGTGGTGATCTTCGTGTTCCGGGAAGAATATTATCTGCAGAACAAGGAGCCACGTCCCGGTACGCCGGAGCACGAAAAATGGGCGACCGAGATGGACCTGGTCCATGGCAAGGCCGAAGTCATCATCGCCAAGCAGCGCCACGGCCCGACCGGCACCGTCGACCTGCAGTTCGAAGGCCAGTTCACCCGCTTCAGCGACCTCGCCGACGACAGTCATCTGCCCGACCGAGGCTGAAGCAACGTAGCGGATCGCATTTCCGGCTCAACCAGAGCTTCTATTCTGATAGGATCAGGGTGGGAGCTCTGTGATTTTTGATGGGTGTGTGTTCGCCGCACAGAGCTGTGCGCGCGGTGCCAGACCGCTAGAGTGCAAGACATGAACATTCTGCCCGACCCCAACGCGACCGTTGCCAGCCTGCTGACTCCGGAGGCCGCCAAGGCAGCAGCCCTGGCAGCGTCGACAGCAACCGCACCCGGCGTCCTCACCATCGACCTCGACGCTGTCGTGGCGAATTGGCGAAAGCTCGAGAAGACGGCGGTGCCGGCCGAGGCCGCGGCGGTCGTCAAGGGCGACGCCTATGGCTGCGGCACCGGCCCTGTCACGCGCGCGCTTGCCGCCGCGGGCTGCAAGACGTTCTTCGTCGCCACGCTGGGCGAAGCCGCCGCGGTACGCGCCGTCGCGCCGGAGGCCACGATCTATGTGCTCGACGGCTTCTTCCAGACCACCGGCGACGAATTCGCCAAACTGAATTGCCGTCCGGTGATCGGCGACCTGTATGAACTCGCCGAATGGGACGTCTACTGCCGCCGCACCGGCTGGAGCGGCGGCGCCGCGATCCATATCGACACCGGCATGAACCGGCTCGGCCTCACCGTCACCGAGGCGCAGGGCATCGTGCCGCGCATCGCCGCCGGCGACCACGGCATCACGCTGGTGATGAGCCATCTGGTCGCGGCGGAGGCCCCCAATCACCCGATCAATGCCAAGCAGGTCGCGACATTTCGCGAGATCGCCAGCCAGTTCACCGGCGTGCCGGCTTCGCTGTCGGCCTCGTCGGGCATCTTTCTCGGCGCGCAGTTTCAGTTCGACATGGTCCGCCCCGGCGCGGCGATGTATGGCGTCAATCCGACGCCGGAATCCGACAATCCGATGCAGCCTGTGGTCGACCTCAAGGCGCGGATCGTGCAGGTCCGCAACGTCGAGCGCGGCGACACCGTCGGCTACGGCGCGACCTGGAGTGCGCGACGGCCGACCAAGATCGCGGTGTTGTCGGCAGGCTATGCGGACGGTTACTTCCGTGCCGCAGGATCCAACGATGGCACCCGTGGCGCCGACGTGATCATCGCCGGTCAGCGCTGTCCGATCGCCGGCCGCATCTCCATGGACCTGATGGCGGTGGATGTCACCGAACTGCCCGCCAACGCCGCGCGCCGCGGCCAGATGGCGACACTGATCGGCGACGGCATCACCGTCGACGAACTCGCCCGCCCGTTCGGCACCATCGGCTACGAAGTCCTGACCAGCCTCGGCCCGCGCTATGCGCGGATCTACAAGGGCGGCGAGGCGAACGCAGCGACAGCGCCGACGATCGCACCTGCGGAGCCGGTGGCACCGGCAAGCTGAGGCCGCGCTTTCACGTACAACCTCGCCCCGTCATTGCGAGCGCAGCGAAGCAATCGAGCGCAGTGCGCGGGGCTGGATTGCTTCGCTGCGCTCGCAATGACGAGAGGCCCAACCCTGCCTTTCAGTCTTCGTGTACCAAGAATAGAAAGCCGGTGATCGCCGCGCAGAACGCAAACGAACCCGCGATGCCGACGACGAGGACAACACGGATCAACATCGGTGCCTCACTGGTGTCGATCACCTTCGCCAGCCCGAAGTAATTGCCGATCAGCAGGATGATCGCGAAGCCAGCGCCGAACACCGCGCCCATGACGAAGTGCCCCGCCACCTGCCGCCATTTCCGTCGCTCGTAGACCCTACGCTCATCGTCTCGCATCGGCCGTCGATCTTATCCGAGCCCAGACGCGCTGTCGTGACGGACTGCGGTCGAAAAAGGACAATGACAATATTGACGAAAAGAACAAAATATGAACATTTTGAGGCCCGTTCGCTCTTAGCACTGACGTATCTGAACATGGCCAAAGCCTCCCCCACATTCGTCTGCCAGAATTGCGGCGCATCGTATAATCGCTGGCAGGGCAAGTGCGAGGCTTGCGGCGAGTGGAACACGCTGGTCGAGGAAGCCGGCGACAGCGCCGTGCCGGTCAGCATCCGCGCCAAGCGGCGCGGCCGGACGTTCAAGCTGGAGTCGCTCGCCGGCAAGACCCAGGACGCGCCTCGCCTCACCTCCGGCATCGCCGAACTCGACCGCGTCACCGGCGGCGGCTTCGTGCGCGGCTCGGTGCTGCTGGTCGGCGGCGATCCCGGCATCGGCAAGTCAACGCTGCTGACGCAGGCCACCAGCCTGATGGCCAAGGCGGGCCATCGCACCGTCTATATTTCCGGCGAAGAAGCGATCGCGCAGGTGCGGCTACGCGCCGAGCGGCTCGGCCTGGCCTCGGCGCCGGTCGAACTCGCCGCCGAGACGTCGGTCGAAGACATCATCGCAACCCTTTCTGAAGGCGCCGTGCCGCGCCTGATCGTGATCGACTCCATTCAGACGATGTGGACCGACACGGTGGAGTCGGCGCCCGGCACCGTGACGCAGGTTCGCGCCTCGGCGCAGGCGCTGATCCGCTTCGCCAAGAAGAGCGGCGCCGCGATCATCCTGGTCGGCCACGTCACCAAGGACGGCCAGATCGCCGGACCGCGCGTGGTCGAGCACATGGTCGACGCGGTGCTGTCGTTCGAAGGCGAAGGCTCGCAGCAGTTCCGCATCCTGCGCTCGGTGAAAAACCGCTTCGGACCGACCGACGAGATCGGCGTGTTCGAAATGACCGGGCTTGGCCTGCGCGAGGTCAGCAACCCGTCGGAGCTGTTCCTGTCGGAACGCGATCTTGGTTCGCCTGGCACTGCAGTGTTTGCCGGCATCGAAGGCACTCGGCCGGTGCTGGTTGAATTGCAGGCGCTGGTGGCGCCGACCACGCTCGGCACACCGCGGCGTGCAGTCGTCGGCTGGGACTCTGCAAGGCTCTCGATGGTGCTGGCGGTGCTCGAGGCGCATTGCGGCGTCAAGCTGTCAGGCTACGACGTCTACTTCAACGTCGCGGGCGGGCTGCGCATCAACGAGCCGGCCGCCGACCTCGCCGCCGCCGCGGCTCTCGTCTCGTCGCTGGCGAACTCGCCGCTGCCGACAGACGCGGTGTATTTCGGCGAGATCTCGCTGTCCGGCGCGGTCCGGCCGGTGGCGCAGACGCCGGCGCGGCTGAAGGAAGCCGCCAAGCTCGGCTTCGGCCGGGCCATCCTGCCCGAGACCGCCCGCGGCGATGCGCCGTCCGATGCCGGGCTGTCGCTGCAGACCGTCGGCGGCCTGACCAGCCTGGTGGCCGACATCGCAGCGCGCGGAACACCGCGCGCGGCCGCACGCAAGCGCGAGCCGGCGGACCGTGCGGAGAAAAATGCCACACCGGCCCGATTCCGGCAGCGCGAGAGCTGATCCGGGGTGACCTTTGCGCAACGCGCCGTTATACAACGCGCGCGCGGACGAGTTAATGCCGACCATCCCGCGACACGGCAGCACGATGCTGTGTCGAAAGGTCGTTGACCGTTTTCTCGCCTTGCGCAGCGTGCCATACCACCGTCGCGTGCCCTGACAGCACGCACCGATTCGCCGTTTTGCACACCCAGCGGACCCGACTGGCCGATGCCGATTACGATTCTCGACTTCGTTGTCCTCGCGGTGATGTTGGTATCCGGCCTGCTGGCGATGGTCCGCGGCTTTATGCGCGAAGTGCTGTCGATCGCCGCGTGGGGCGCTGCGGCGCTGGTCACGCTCTACGCCTTCCAGAAGCTGCTGCCGACTGCCAAAACCTACTTCACCAACGACACCGTTGCGGCGGTCGTGGTGATCGCCGGCGTGTTCCTCGGCACGCTGATTATCGTGTCGATCATCACCGTGCGGATCTCCGACATGATCCTGGATTCGCGGATCGGCGCGCTCGACCGCACACTCGGGTTCCTGTTCGGCCTCGCACGCGGCCTGCTGATCGTGGTGGTGGCCTATCTGTTCTTCAACTGGCTGGTTCCCGAGAAACAGCGACCGGATTGGGTCGTCAACGCAAAGTCTCGCACAGTTTTGCAAGGCAGCGGTGACTGGTTGATGACACTCTTGCCGGATGACCCTGAAAACACCATCTTGAAGAGGTTCAAGAAAAACAAGCCGGAGGAAGAGCAGACCGATGATTCGGCTGCTCCCGGCAGTGGTGATGGCTACAGCAAACCAGCCCGCGACAGTTTGAAGAAACTGATAGAGGGCAAACCGGCCGCGCGCTGAGCGTTGGCCCAACTGAGAGGCCCGATGGACGCGCAGAGCTCTTCCGACGACGCCCGCGACCCGCAAATCCTCGATAGTCAGATGCATGACGACGTATTCGACACCGACGGCGATACGCTGCGGGAAGAATGCGGCGTCTTCGGCATTTTTGGCCATCCGGATGCGGCCGCGATCACCGCACTCGGGCTGCACGCGTTGCAGCACCGCGGTCAGGAAGCAGCCGGCATCGTGTCGTTCGACCATGGCCGGTTTCACTCCGAGCGCCGGCTGGGGTTGGTCGGTGACACCTTCTCGCGCGCGGATGTGATCGCGCGGTTGCCGGGCAATCTCGCGGTCGGGCACGTTCGCTACTCGACCACGGGCGAGACCATTCTGCGCAACGTCCAGCCGCTGTTCGCCGAGCTCAACGCCGGTGGCTTCGCGGTCGGCCACAACGGCAATCTCACCAACGGACTGACGCTGCGCCGCGAACTGGTGCAGAGCGGCGCGATCATGCAGTCGACCACCGACACCGAGGTGATCCTGCATCTGGTCGCGCAGTCGAAGCGGCCGCGGTTCATCGACCGCTTCATCGAAGCACTGCGCGCGATCGAGGGCGCCTACTCGCTGGTCTCTCTCACGAACAAGAAGCTGATCGGTGCGCGCGACCCGCTCGGCATTCGCCCGCTGGTGCTGGGCGAGCTCGATGGCTGTCCGATCCTGGCGTCGGAAACCTGCGCCCTCGACATTATCGGCGCCAAGTATGTGCGTGACGTCGAGCCCGGCGAGATCATCGTGTTCGACGAGCAAGGCGCGCAGAGCCACAAGCCGTTCCCGCCGCAGCCGCCGCGGCCCTGCATCTTCGAGTACATCTACTTCGCCCGCCCGGATTCGATCGTCGGCGGCCGGTCGGTGTACGACGTGCGCAAGGGCTTCGGCGCCCAGCTGGCGCGCGAGAGCCACGTCGAGGCCGACGTCGTGGTGCCGGTGCCGGATTCCGGCGTGCCGGCCGCGATCGGCTACAGCCGTGAAAGCGGCGTGCCGTTCGAGCTCGGCATCATCCGCAATCACTATGTCGGCCGCACCTTCATCCAGCCGACGCAGAGCGTGCGCGAACTCGGCGTGCGGATGAAGCACTCCGCCAATCGCGCGGCGATCGAGGGCAAGCGGATCGTGCTGATCGACGACAGCCTGGTGCGCGGCACCACGTCGAAGAAGATCGTCAAGATGATGCGTGACGCCGGCGCCCGCGAAGTGCATTTCCGCATCGCCTCGCCGCCGATCACCCACCCCGACTACTACGGCATCGACACCCCGGACCGCGCCGGCCTGCTGGCGGCGACGCACTCGCTGGAGCAGATGCGTGAGCTGATCGGCGCCGACTCGCTCGCGTTTCTGTCGGTCGACGGCATCTACCGCGCCATGGGCGAGCCGGGCCGCGACCCGGCGCTGCCGAAGTTCACCGACCATTGCTTCACCGGCGAGTACCCGACGCCGCTGACCGACATGAACCAGACCGAAAACTCGCCGCGGCAATTGTCGCTGCTGGCGGAAGCGAGCTGACAGCTCGCCTGTTTCGTCTTACTAAAGTTCGTGAAGCCCGGCCTTGTGCCGGGCTTCAACGTCTCTAGAAGAACGGTATTGGTCGGGGCGGTCCCGGCCGCAAGTTCAATCATCAAGTGCCGGCCATGACACAGCCCCTCGCCTCCCGCATCGCTCTCGTCACCGGCGCCTCGCGCGGCATCGGCTATGCAACGGCGCGGGTCCTCGCCCGAGCCGGCGCCCATGTGATCGCCGTCGCCAAGACGCAGGGCGGGCTCGAAGAGCTCGACGATGCGATCCGCGCCGAAGGCGGTCACCCGGCCACGCTGGTGCCGCTCGACCTCAAGGATCTGGAAGCGATCGCCCGGCTCGGCGCCTCGATTTACGAGCGCCACGGCAAGCTCGACGTGCTGGTCGGCAGCGCCGGCGTCGCCGGCCCGTCGTCCCCGCTCGGCCACATCGAGGTGAAGGCGTGGTCGGACGTGATCAACCTCAACCTGACCGCCAACTTCCAGCTGATCCGCTGCATGGAGCCGCTGCTGCGTGCCTCCGATGCCGGCCGCGCCGTGTTCCTGACCTCGCGCGCCGGCGGCAAGGCACCGGCCTATCGCGGGCCTTATGCAGCTTCGAAAGCGGCGCTTGATACTTTAGTTCAAGTGTGGGCCGCGGAAGTGATCAATACGACACCGATCCGGATCAACCTGTTCGATCCCGGCCCGACGCGTACCAAGCTGCGCGGCACCATCATGCCCGGAGAAGACCCGGAAACGCTGCCCTCTCCGGACGACGTCGCCGAGAAGTTGTTACCGCTGTGCCTGCCGAGCTGGACCGAAACCGGCAAGCTGTTCGACGGCATCTCCGGCTCGCTGAAAGACCCCGCTGCGGATTGACTTCCGCAGGACGGCACGATTGACTGACCGCAAGCGGGGAGAACACCCGCTCACAATCTGCCATCCTCAAAGGGGGAAATGATGAGAGTCGCATTGTCGCGTCGTCGTGCCATCGCGCTTGCGCTGGCGAGCGCCGCGTTCGCCTCGCCTGCACTTGCCCAGGACAAGACCGCCAAGATTGGCGTGCTCAATGATATGTCGAGCCTCTACGCCGACATCGGCGGACCGAACTCGGTGGTCGCCGCCAAGCTGGCCATCGCCGACTCCGGCCTCGAAGCCAAGGGCTGGAAGATCGAACTGATCGCCGGCGATCACCAGAACAAGCCCGACATCGGCGTCAACGTTGCGCGCCAGTGGATCGACGTCGACAAGGTCGACCTGATCACCGACACGCCGAACTCCGGCGTCGCGCTGGCGATCAGCAACCTCGTCAAGGAGAAGAACAGCATCCTGATGAACTCGGGCGGCGCCAGCGCGGACCTCACCGGCAAGGCGTGCAATCCCAACACCATCTCGATGACATACGACACCTACATGCTGGCACACGGCACCGGTCAGGCACTGACCAAGGCCGGCGGCAACACCTGGTTCTTCCTCACCGCCGACTACGCATTCGGCGCCGCGCTCGAACGCGACACCACCGCAGTGGTGAAGGCCAATGGCGGCCAGGTCCTGGGCAGCGTCAAGCACCCGATCAACAACGCCGACTTCTCATCCTTCCTGCTGCAGGCGCAGGCCTCCAAGGCCAAGGTCGTCGGCCTCGCCAATGCGGGCGGCGACACGACGAACTCGATCAAGCAGGCGGCAGAATTCGGCATCACCTCCGGCGGCCAGAAGCTGGCCGCGCTGCTGCTGTTCGTCAACGACGTGCACTCGCTCGGCCTCAAGGTGGCGCAGGGTCTGACCTTCACCGAGTCCTATTATTGGGACCTCAACGACAACACCCGCGCGTTCGCCAAGAGGTTCTCGGAGCAGGCCAGGAACAACGCCAAGCCGTCGATGACCCAGGCCGGCGTGTATGCGGCGGTGCTGCATTATCTCAAGACGCTGGACGCGATGGGCGGCAACCCACACGACGGCGCCAAGGTGGTGGCCAAGATGAAGGAGATTCCGGCCGACGACGTGCCGTTCGGCAAGTCGATCATCCGTGCCGACGGGCGGCGCATGGTCCCGGCCTATCTGTTCGAGGTGAAGACCCCGGCGGAATCCAAGGGACCGTGGGACTACTACAAGAAGATCGCCGACATCTCCGCCGAAGACGCGGCCCGCCCGTTGTCAGAAAGCGAGTGCCCGCTGGTCAAGAAGTAAGCCCAGCCGTCACTGCCCGCGAGGCCGTCCAGACAAACGAGCGCTGGGCTGGATTGCTTCGTCGCCATGCCTCGCCCGGACGGCGCAAAGGCGCCGCTCCGGGGGCTCGCTCGCACTGAAGATCCGGGTAACTCACACATCAGGCGCCGCTTGCGGCGCCTGATTGTTTTCGGGCCCACCCGCCGCTCCGGCCGCGATCACCACCGAGACTATCAGCAGCGCCCCGGCGAGCAGGAACGGCGCTCCGGGTAGCTCCAGCGGAGCGTTGCCGCCGATGAAATAAGCAAAAATCAGCGTGAACAGGAACGGGCCGATCAACTCGGCGATGCTCTTGACGCTGGTCATCGCGCCCTGCAGCTGGCCCTGTTGTTCGGACGATACCAGCCGCGTCATCATTCCGGAGGTTGCCGGCCCTGCGATCCCCCACAGCGTCATCACCGGAATACCGATCCAGAACAGCGCGCCCGTCGGCGCCAGCGCGTAGATCAGAAAGCCGAGCGCGCCGCCGCCATAACCGATGATCTGCGCGTTGCGCTCGCCGAGCCGCTTCACCGCGGGCCCTACCAGCCCACCCTGCACGATCGCGGTGCAGACGCCGACGAAGGCCAGTGCCAGACCGATCCTGGTCTCGCTCCAGCCGTAGCGATAGCTCGCATACAGCACGAAGATCGCCGGCAGCGCGACGTGCGCAACCTCGGCACAGAACTCGACCACCGCCATCGCGGCGAGCCGGCTGTTGGAGCCGAGCAGCCGCACGGCTCCGACCGGATTGGCCGATCGCCAGCGAAACGGCGAGCGCCGCTCCGGCGGCAACGATTCCGGCAACACGAACAAACCATACAGAGCGTTGCACAAGCTCATTCCGGCCGCGACCCAGAACGGCAGCCGCGGATCGACGCCGCCGAGCAGCCCGCCCATCGCCGGACCGATGATGAAGCCGAGCCCGAACGCGGCGCCGACTTTGCCGAACACCGCGGCGCGCTTCTCCGCTGGCGTCACGTCGGCGATGTAGGCGAACGCCGTCGAGATACTTGCCGCAGTGATGCCCGAGATCACCCGCCCGAGAAACAGCCAGCCCAGCGACGGCGCCAAAGCCATCAGGACGTAGTCGAGCCCGAGGCCGAGATTGGATAGCAGGATCACCGGCCGGCGGCCGAAATGATCGGACAGCCCGCCGAGCACCGGCGAGGCGACGAACTGCATCAGCGCCCAGGCGGTGCCGAACAGGCCGTAGATGCGGGCTGCGTCCGCGGTGTTGTTGTTCGAGAAGCTCTCGATGAGCTTCGGAAGGATCGGCAGGATCATGCCGATACTCAGCATGTCGAGCAGAATGGTGACGAAGATGAATCCCACCGCGGCGGGCCGCGCGCCTCCCGCCCCGATCGTCTCGGACGGTTGGTCGCCGCTGGTCATGACTTCCGCTTGCGCTTATGGGCGAACGGGTTCGCCTTCTCGCGGAGCGTGATCCGCACCGGCGTGCCGGGCAGCTTGAAGACGCCGCGCATCGAGTTGACCAGATAGCGCAGATAGGATTCCGGCACCGCGTCGGCGCGCGAGCAGAACACCACGAAGCTCGGCGGCCGCGCCTTGGCCTGGGTCGCGTAGTTGAGCTTCAGCCGGCGGCCGGCGACCGCGGGCGGCGGGTTCTGCGCCACCGCCTGCTCGAACCAGCGGTTCAGCGCTGCGGTCGGCACGCGCGTATTCCATACGGCGTAGGCGTCCTGGATCGCCGTCATCAGCCGGTCGACGCCCTCGCCCAGCATGCCCGAGGTCGCGACGATCGGCACGCCGCGGATCTGCGGCAGCCAGTGGTCGGCATCGGCGCGCAACTGTGCGATCTGGCCGCCCTGCTGCTCGACCAGATCCCATTTGTTGACCGCGATCACCAGCGCACGGCCCTCGCGCTCGATCAGATCGGCGATGCGCAGATCCTGCTCCTCGAAGCGGTTCTGCGAATCCATCATCAGCACCACCACTTCGGCGAAGCGTACCGCGCGCAGCGCGTCGGCGACCGACAGCTTCTCGAGCTTCTCCTCGATCCGCGAGCGCCGCCGCAAACCAGCGGTGTCGAAAATGCGGAAGTCGCGGCCCTTCCACTTCACCTCGACGGCGATCGAGTCGCGCGTCGTGCCGGCTTCGGGGCTGGTCAGCAATCGGTCCTCGCCGAGCAGCCGGTTGATGAAGGTCGACTTGCCGGCGTTGGGCCGGCCGACGATCGCGACCCGGATCGGGCGACGCGCGATTTCCTCGTCGGTCAGTTCGTTGAGGTTCTCGTCGTCGTCCTCATCCTCTTCGACCGGCTCCGGCATCAGCACGCGCAGCGCGTCGTAGAGTTCGCTGAGGCCTTCGCCGTGTTCGGCGGAGATCTGCACCGGATCGCCGAGGCCGAGCGCGTAGGACTCCATCGCGCCGATCTCGCCGTGCTTGCCCTCGCTCTTGTTGGCGACCAGCACCACCGGCTTGTTGGCGCGGCGGGCAAAGTCCGCGAAGGCGCGGTCGTTCGGCGTCAGCCCCATGCGGGCGTCGAACACGAACATCAGCGCGTCGGCGAGCGCGATGGCGGTCTCGGTCTGCTGCTGCATCCGCGCCGTCAGCGAGCCTTTGGCGCCCTCGTCGAGCCCCGCCGTATCGATGATGGTGAATTCGAGATCGCCAAGGCGCCCCTCGCCTTCACGGCGGTCGCGGGTGACTCCAGGCGTGTCGTCGACCAGCGCGAGCTTTTGCCCGACCAGACGATTGAACAGCGTTGATTTGCCGACGTTAGGTCGGCCGATAATGGCGATGGTGAACGACATGGCTGATCCGTGCGCCGAGAAGCGGTGACCTGTCAATGTCGCGGCGTACCGGAAGCGCGCCGGAAGCCCTGATCAGCGCTGGAAAGTACCGCTCGGCAGCGGCGCCGGGAAAGCCGACGTGCCTTGCTGCTGTTGCTGGACCGGAGCCGGAGCCGGTTCTGCGGAGGGCTGGTCGGCCGCTGGCGCGGTGGTGCTGCGGCGGCGCGCCTGCTTGGCGGGCTTCGGCGCCGGCGGCGCAGCGGCTGTGCTGCCGTCTTCCTCCGAGGCGTCCGGCGACGGCCGCGCCGCGGGGCGGGATGCTGTCGAACTGCGTTGCGCCTTACTACGCTTCGGCTTGGCTTCCGGCGGCGGCGCGGCTGGCGGCTCCGGCTCCATTACGGCCTGATCCTGTTGCTGCGCGCCTTTATAGAGCCCCTTCGGCACACCCTGCTCGAGCCCCGGGACGCCTTCAGGGAACACCGGCTTGCGATCGCCCGCCAGCTTCTTCTTGTTGTCCAGGAAGTCGAACATATCGGTCGGATCCCAACCGCCCATGCTGCCGCAGCCACCCAATCCGCTCGACAGCGCGAGCAGAACGGCAAGGGAGATCAGGCGGTGCGAACGGCGCATGGGCGATGTCTCACGTAACTCGAACGTTGGCGATGGTGCCGGTCGGTGTCGAACTAGCTCTTGGCGGCGGGCGGCAGCAGCGCCTGCATGACTTCGGCGCGGTTACGCAGGCTCGCCGGCGTTTCCGGATCGAGATTGATCTGCTCGATCCACTGCCGCGTCGCCTCGACATTGTTGGCGCGCCAGGCAGATAGCGCCAGCATCTCACGCGCGGTGTGACGATAGATGGCGCCCGGACCGGAGATCGGTTCGAGGCGCTGCACCATGTCGTTATACGCCGTGGTGTCGACCAGCAGCTGGCCGATACGCAGCGTCGCGAGATCGCGGTCCTGCGCCGGGACGCTGCGATCGGCCGCGATCGCTTCGTACAGCTTGACCGCCTGCTGCGGATCGCGCGCGGCGGCTTCGGCTGCGGCGCGCAGCCGCGCGAGGTTGCGATAGCCCGCAGGCGCGGTCGCGGCGATCTTGTTGAAGGCTTCTTCGGCTTCGGCGTGCTTGTTCTGATCGGACAATTCGGCCGCGGCGGTGAAGGCGGCACCGGCTTCGGCGGCCTTCTTGCCTTCGAGATATTGATAGCCGCGCCAGCCGCCGACTCCGGCCACGATCAGGATCGCGCCGATGATGATGAACAGCGAGTATTTGTCCCACAGCTGCTTGAGCCGTTCGCGACGGACTTCTTCATCGACTTCGTTAAATAGTTCAGACACTTATGGATTTCCTGTCGCGATCTCGTGGCGCTGCCGCAAAGCGCGCCGGGCGTCTGTCCCAGAGACGCTGCGGCGGCGATACTCTAGCGATATGGCGGTGGCAAGGCAAAGCAAGCCGGATCAAGGGGATGTCCCGAAACCATCAACTGATGCTTGCTCGGATCTGCCCGTGAGCTCATGCCCTGAGCTTACGCCGCAATTCTTGCGGCAAAGTTCAGGCAGTCGCTCGCCCTCGCACGTCGTCCTGTCTCAGTTCTTCTTCATCCCATAGACGTGTTCCGGACCCGGGAAGGCACGCGAGCGGACCTCCTCGGCATAGCCCTTGATGGCCGCTTCGATGCCGGGACCGAGCTCGCCATAGCGCTTGACGAATTTCGGCGGCTTCGGCGACAGGCCGAGCATGTCTTCGAGCACCAGCACCTGACCGTCGCAGGCTGGGCTGGCACCGATGCCGATAGTCGGGATCGCGATCGTCTCGGTGATCTTGCGGCCGAGCGGTTCGGCGACCGCTTCGACCACGACCGAAAACGCACCGGCCTCGGCGACCGCCTTGGCGTCGGCCTCGATCGGCTCCCAGCTGCCCTCCTCGCGGCCCTGGGCGCGGAACGAGCCGAGGGTGTTGATCGACTGCGGCGTGAGGCCGATGTGGCCCATCACCGGAATGCCGCGCTCGGTGAGAAACCTGATGGTATCAGCCATGCGCACGCCGCCCTCGAGCTTCACGGCGCCGCAGTGTGTCTCCTTCAGGATGCGCGCGGCGGAGTGGAAGGCCTGCTCCTTCGACGCTTCATACGAGCCGAACGGCATGTCGACGACGACGAGGGCGTGCTGCGAGCCGCGCATCACCGCGTGGCCCTGCAGGATCATCATGTCGAGCGTCACCGGCACCGTAGTCTCGAAGCCGTGCATGACGTTGCCGAGCGAGTCACCGACCAGGATGGCGTCGCAGTAACGGTCGACCAGCGAGGCGGTGTGGGCGTGATACGAGGTCAGCATCACGATCGGATCGCCGCCCTTGCGGGCGCGAATGTCCGGAGCAGTCTTGCGCCGAATGGTCGATTGAACAGACATGCTTAGGCTCCGAACACGGGTACGCCGATGACGTAGGGATGGAAGACGAAAGCGAGCGCCAGATACAGCACGACGCCGGCGACGATAGCGATGACGTCGTTCCTGGCACCACCGACCGGGATCGGCGGACCGCCCGCGTCGCTGCGCCGCTTCAGCGAGATGCGGTCGTACACCGCCCAGGCCAGCAGCGAACCGAACAGGATGATCGACCCGAGATCGCCGTTGGCGATCAGATGCCCGACCGCCCACAGCTTCACCGCGGTCAGCATCGGGTGCTTGACCGCCGCGTAGATGCGGCCGCGCGAATACGCCGCGGCGAGCAGGATTGCCATCGGCAGCATCAGCAGTGCGGTGAGATGTTTGGTCCAGCGCGGCGGGTACCAGACATCGATCCAGCCATCCGCCCGATAGGCGGCAAAGCCATAGGCGATCAGCAGCAGGCCGCCGATCGCCAGCACCGCGTAAGCGATCTTATAAATGGCCTCGCCGCCGATGCCGATCAGGCGGCTGCGCAGATCGCGCCGCGTCGTCACGACATGGGTGCCGATGAACAGCACCAGGCCGAGGATCATCACCGCAAGTCCCATCGCGTCACTCCTGTCTCGGCCGGCGCATGCGGCAGTTTGCGCCCTGGCCAATTCCCCCTAAGGTCCGCGCCGTCGCGCGGCCGCAGCACGGCGCCGCGCGGGCAAATCCGGGTATCATTCTTTACAGGACCGATGCAAATGCTGGGAGACTTCCTCCGAACGCTGCGGCCGACGTTCGCGATGCTGGTTGCTCTGTGCACGATCAGCGCTCCCGCTTCGGCTGAGACGGCGGCATGGCCGCCAAGGCTGGTGCGGATCGTCGTGCCGTTCGGCGCCGGCTCGACGCCGGACATCGTCGGCCGCATCCTTGCCGACAGTTTGCAGGCGCGACATCCCGGCACGACGTTCGTGATCGAGAACAAGCCGGGCGCCGCCGGCAACAACGGCACCGACGCGGTCGCCAAGGCAACACCGGACGGCGCGACGCTCGGCATCTCGATCCCCGGCCCACTGGTGATCAATCAGATGGTGTTTGCCAAACTGCCTTACGATCCGGAGCGCGACATCACGCCGGTGACGATGCTGACGCGGCTTCCGAACGTGCTGGTGGTGCCGTCGAGCCTCGGTGTCAGCAGCGTCGCCGACTTCGTCGCGCGGCTGAAGGCGCCGGGCAGCAGCGTCGCTTACGCCTCGATCGGCGCCGGCTCGCTGTCGCAGCTGTGCATGGAAGCGATCGCGCAGCAGGCCGGTGCCAAGCTGGTGCATATTCCGTATGCCGGCTCGCCCAATGCGGTGACGGCGCTGATCCGCGGCGACGTCCAGGCCGCGTGCCTGCCGGCGATCGCGGTCACGCCGCAGCTCGCGTCCGGCACGATGAAGATCCTCGCGGTATCGACGCCGGAGCGCTCGCCGTTTCTACCTGACGTGCCGACGCTGAAGGAGAGCGGGATCGATGTGCAGTCCGACGCCTGGAACGCCCTGATCGCCCCGCGCGGCACGCCGCCTGCGCTGATCGACGCGATCAACGCCGAAGTGCGGCGGTCGCTCGCCGAGCCGGCGGTGGCCGAGAAGCTGAAAGTCCAGATGATCACGCCAGCGCCCTCCTCGCCGGACGAGTTGCGCAAGACGCTGGCGGAGGAGAAGGCGCTATGGTCGGGCGTGATCCGCGCCGCGGGCATCCGGATCGAGTGAGGTCGCGGCTAGCCGCCTCAACAACATCGACTCCCGACGGGCAGCACCGCCTCTCCGCGAGTCATTCCGGGCGCTTGCGAAGCAAGCGAACCCGGAATCTCGACATGTGACGCACCGCCGAACGTTTCCACAATTTCGGGATTCCGGGTTCGCTCACTGCGTGAGCGCCCCGGAATGACCGTGCGTGGGGCGACGGACGTGAAGGCGGTGCGATGGGCGCATTCTGTCTCGGTCGCCGAACGCTGCTGAAAGTCCCTGCCGGGCTATTTGTAGTAGCCGACCGCGCAGGTCTGGTCGCCGATCTTGGTGACGTAGCTCACCTTTTGCACCGGGTCGGTCTGGCCTGGGCGCGGCCACATGTAGCTGACTTCCTTGACCTCGCCTTCCTTGGCGGTGGCGTAGATCTCTTCGCCGAGCGGCTTGCCGGTCTTGTCCTTGAGGTCCTTGAGGCTCTTGCCGGTCAGCGTCGGGTGCGCGGTGAACAGGCCGTCGGGGCCGCCGCAGAACGGGTAGAGGTCGCGGTCCTTGAAGCCGCCCTCACCCTTGGCGAATTCCGACAGCGCCTTGGCCTTGTCGACCTTCACCGCGGCTGCGGCTTTGGTGAGCATCGCTTTGGCTTCGTCGGCGGTGCCGAACTCGGCGGCGAACGTTGCCGAGTTCGCGAGCAGGCCCGCGCTGGCGATCACACACAACAGTGACTTGAATTTCATAGTTCCCTCCTCGTCGGCTCCCTTGATGGAGCGTGGCGGAAGGATAACCGGGCGTTCCAGCGGCGGTCAGCGCGACTTAGGACTAACCATAAGGCGATACCGGACGCCGCTCCATGCGTTCACGCGAAATGTTAGTGCGAGCTGATCCAGGCGCGGGCTTCGCGCTGCGCTGCGGCAATCTGCTCGGCCGACATCTGCGAAGCGACTTCGCGGCGCAGCTCGATCGCATCGGCCCGGCCTTTCAGCGCGGCCAGATTGAACCATTTGTGCGCCGCGACGAGGTCGACCGAAGCGCCGCGCCCGGAGGCGAACAGCAGTCCGAGGTCGAACAGCACATCCGGATTTTCGCCGGCTTCGATCGGCAGCGCAGTCTCGGTGTTCAGAAATCCCTGCAGCATCTGTCTCTCCATCTGACCGCCCCCGGAGGGCGGCTCCTGTCGTCTGTCTTGTCGTCCCCACCGCCGTGACCCGGCGTGTTTGTGTCAGGCGATCTGACCATTCAAATTTGAAGAGCAGTTTAAGCGTCGCGATGAACGGATTCTGAACGGTGCCGGCCCGCCATAATCGGCGGAATCAGAAAACACCTGTGCGACAGGCATTTCCTCCATCGCTTCACGGCCCGTTTACCCTGCGGTTTGGCGAACCGATAACCATCGGGCGAAGCGGCAACACCTTGGCAGCCGCAAACTCTGTGCGGGGGCAGCAATCACCGATGGGAGGAGCTTGGATCAGCCCGGCTTCAGAAGCAGCGGGACGGCGCGCCGGATACGGCTGCGCACAAAGAACGAGGGCGTCGGCGAACACGTCAGGACCAAATCTCACAGGCGGAGACCGCCGTGAAACTGCGGACCAGCATCCGCACCGTAAGAAGAAGAACCGCTTCTTCTGCCGTACGCGCGCTCGGAAATTCTCCGCCGCGCTAACCGGCCGTTTGGCCTGATGTCTCGCCGACACCCTCTCGTCTACCGGACCCTCGCCGAACCGCCGCTGAGCGCAGTCGTTCGCCGATGTCGTGTGACGCTGCCGACGTTCGAGTCGCCGGCACTCGCTCGTGAGCGAGCTTACTTCTTCTTGGCGGCCTTCTTGGCGACCTTCTTGGTGGTCTTCTTCGCGGTCTTCTTCACGGCGCTCTTCGCGGTCTTCGCGGTCTTCGCCTTCTTCGGCGCCGCTTTCTTCGTCGCCGCCTTCTTCGCTTTCTTGGCCATGTTGCCCTCCGATAAAGTGAGATGGCTGATTGCTGCTGCGTGCACTCGGGAATCGAGATGCACTACTTCCCGAATACACCAACACATCGAAAAAAACAGTGTCCCGCTTAAGGAAGTGTTGATGGCTGTTTGCCGCGCGGCGTCGGCGTCTTTCGAATTCGCGCGTCGTGCAGTTCGCCGCGTGATCGCGTTTAGCCCCGAAAAATCTACATCGGCGTTTGTCAAGATCGAGAGAAAGCCGCGCGCGACAATCGTTTCTCAAATCCGATTAGTACGCTAACTACGCGTTTCGGCGAAGCGGCCGGGCGCCCGAGTCGGCGCGCAGGAGCCTGCCGCGGAGTCTGAGTCGGAATTTTTGGCAATGAAAATATTTTCATCCACACCCCCGTGCCGGCGCCGAAAAGACGCGCCGGAGAGGCGTTTCGGGACGAATCGCGAATGATGATTCGAAGGCGCGCGCCGCCGAGTGATGTCGTCGCACGGCGCGACGACGCTCGGCACGGCGTGATCAGAGGCCGAGTTTGCGCTTCAGAAGATCGTTGACGGCCTGCGGATTTGCCTTGCCGCCGGAGGACTTCATCACCTGTCCGACGAACCAGCCGAGCATCGCCGGCTTGGCCACGACCTGTGCGACCTTGTCGGGATTGCCCGCTACGATCTCGTCGACGACCTTTTCGATCGCGGACAGATCGGTGACTTGCTTCAAGCCGCGTTGTTCGACGAGCACGCGCGGATCACCGCCTTCAACCCAGACGATCTCGAACAGTTCCTTGGCGATCTTGCCGGAGATGGTGCCCTCCCCGATCAGATCGACGATCGCGGCAAGCTGCGCCGCGGAGACCGGCGAAGCGTCGATGCTCTGGCCGTCCTTGTTGAGCCGGCCGAACAACTCGTTAATCACCCAGTTGGCGGCGAGCTTGCCGTCGCGCGCTTTGTCGGCGAGCCCGGCGAGCACCGCCTCATAGAATTCGGCGCTCTCGCGCTCGCTCACCAGCACGCCGGCGTCGTCGGCCGACAGCCCGAAAGCGCCCATGAAACGGGCCTTCTTGGCATCCGGCAGTTCCGGCAGGCCGGCCTTCAGCTCGTCCACATAGGCCTGCGAAAACTCGAGCGGCAACAGATCCGGGTCGGGGAAGTAGCGATAGTCGTGCGCCTCTTCCTTCGACCGCATCGACCGCGTCTCGCCCTTGGTCGCATCGAACAACCGTGTCTCCTGATCGATCGCGCCGCCGTCTTCGAGGATGCCGATCTGCCGACGCGCTTCGTATTCGATCGCCTGGCCGATGAAGCGGATCGAGTTGACGTTCTTGATCTCGCAACGTGTGCCGAACGGCTCGCCCGGGCGACGCACCGAGACGTTGACGTCGGCGCGCAGGCTGCCCTTCTCCATGTCGCCATCGCACGTCCCGAGATAGCGCAGGATGGTGCGTAGCTTGGAGACGTAAGCCTTGGCCTGTTCGGACGACCGCAGATCCGGCTTGGAGACGATCTCCATCAGCGCGACGCCGGAGCGGTTGAGATCCACGAAGGTCGAGGTCGGATGCTGATCGTGCAGCAGCTTGCCGGCGTCCTGTTCGAGATGCAGCCGCTCGATGCCGACACCGACGCTGTCGCCGGTCGGCAGATCGACGACGACCACGCCTTCGCCGACGATCGGCGATTTGTACTGGCTGATCTGATAGCCCTGCGGCAGGTCGGGATAGAAATAGTTCTTCCGGTCGAACACCGAGCGCAGGTTGATCTGCGCGTTCAGTCCCAGTCCCGAACGGATCGCCTGACGAACGCACTCCTCGTTGATCACCGGCAGCATGCCGGGCATCGCGGCGTCGACCAGCGAGACGTGGCTGTTCGGCGCGCCGCCGAACTCGGTCGCGGCGCCGGAGAATAGCTTGGCATTCGACGACACCTGAGCGTGGACCTCCAGCCCGATCACAATCTCCCAATCGCCGGTGGCGCCCTTGATGAGCTGGGACGGTTTGACGGGTGCGTTCATGGCAGGTCCTTCGAGCAGCGCAGGTTCAGCAGGCAAGCGCCTGAATATGCCCTTCCCGGGCATATGCCAATAACGACCGATCGCGCGTGATCAGCCGGTAGCCGTATTCGCGGGCGGTCGCGGCGATGATGCGGTCGGCTGGATCGCGGTGAGGAAAGCTGGGCAGGAACGACGACGCGACCAACACGGCGGGCGTCAGCTCTGCCAGATGCAAGCTCGACCTCGCCATCACCCGTTCGAACCAGAGCAGCGGCGACATCAGCAGATTGAGCCGGCCGCGCGCAACCAGCAGGCCGATTTCCCAAGCGGAAATCGGCGACACCAGCACCGCCTGGCCGATCTCGTGGGCCCGCTGCACGTAGGCTCGCGCCTCTCCTGCCTCGTCCTCACTGGTTGAGAAAAAGATCAACGCGCAGGTATCGAGCAGAAGCGGCAACACGTTACGGCAACCGCTCCGGCAGATCGTCGCCGTAGGCGAGTTCGCCCCACTCCGGATCAGCGGGTGCTGTCAGATCGACACCGTCCGGGATGTGCACCGTGCCCTTCATGCATCCGAACAGCGGATGGCGGCCGGTGTTGGCGGCGGGCGACGCTGCCGCCTGGTCGCGGCGAAACACCAGTTCGCCGCTCTCCATATCGACTTGCTCGCTGCGGAAGCCGGCGTCCAGCCACGCCTGGGTCATCACATTGTTGCTCGGCGAGTTGCTCCACCACGCGCGATCGCGCGCGACCGGAGGCAGCTTGCTGCCGATCACGCGCTCGATCTGCGCAAAGCTCATCCGCACTTCGCTGCCGGTCTGCTGCTTGAGAAACTCGGTCAGCGGTTCATACTTGCCCATCAGGGACCTCCGCCGTCACGATCGTTCCAAGGTAGCTATTTGGCTCCTGAAAGTCCAGATTGGCGGCCGCGGCGGCGGATGGCCGCTTCCAGCAGCAGGCCCCCGGCAGCCGCCCATCCGGACCTCACGCCCACAGCTCCGCGGCTATCGCGACCTTGCTGTTCGAGCTGAGCGCGTCAGCGCGGCCGGATGCACGATTGCGGTCGGAGCTGCGCAGCGCTTTACGTACCGAGCGCGGCAGCGGCTGGACTAATCGACTAATGCGGCGCCGGCGTCGGCGCGGCGTCGAAGCTGAGCGTGAACCAAGTGCCCTGGCCGCGGATCGTCTTGGCGTCGAACGCGACGTTGCGGGCGTTCTCTTTCAGCGTCTGCAAGATCAGCGCGCCGAGCTTGCGCGGCGATGGCCATTCCTGCCCTTCGGGCAGACCGACGCCATCGTCCGACACCACCACCGAGACACGGCCGGCGTCGACGCCGCAGATCACCTTGATGCGGCCGCCACTGCGGCCGACAAAGGCGTATTTCAGCGCGTTGGTCAGCATCTCGTTGACCAACAGTCCCGCCGGCATCGCGATGTTCACCGACAGCGGGCAGTACACGGTGTTGACTTCGTAGGCGACCTCGTCGCGGCCGTGCGCGAGCATCACCGCCTCGGTGACATCGGACAGATATTCGCCGAGGTCGAGGTCGTTGCCGCCGGCGCTTTCCGCCGACAGGATCCGGTACAGCGCGGTGAGCGCATCGATCCGGCTGGCAAGCCGGGCGAGCGCGACGGTCTCGCCTTCCGCGGCCGAGCGCGCTTCGAGCCGCACCAGCGCGGTGACGAGTTGCAGATTGTTCTTCACGCGGTGCTGCAGCTCACGCATCAGCGTGTCGCGCTCGCGGATCTGGGTTTCGAAGCGCTCGATCTGCGCACGCTCGCGGCCGCCGACATCGACCAGCGCAGCGATCCGGAAGCTCTCGGGTCCGTCTTCGCTTTCGATCACCGAGGCGTAGGCCTGCACGATCAGGATGCGATCGGACGGCGCCAGCGGCCGGAACACGCCGAGGAAATCCTCGCCGACGCGGATCGCGGCGCCGAGCGTTTTCGCCGGATCGTCCTCGCTGACCAGCGTATCGAGGCAGGTCCAGCTGTGTCCTTCGACGTCGGCCGGAGACAGCTCGAGCAGCGCTTCGAACGCCTTGTTGATGTAGGCGATGCGCTGCACGTCGCCTTGGCCGCGCGACACCGCGACGGCAACCGGGACGTTGTCCAGCAGATGCCTGTAGCGGTCGTTCCCGATCGCCACCGCGATCTTCGGCGACCCCAGAATTCCGTCGACGCCTTGCGACGGCACCGCTTCATCAGCGCTCATTAAACCATCCTGCCCGCCGTCAACATGACCGCACTGCGAAATAAAGGCAACGCAAAAGCAGCGCGCGAGCAGACGCTCACGCCCACCACTTCTGCGGCGTAAAGCGACCGGCTGATTGCTCGATGACGTCGCCGAGCGAGAACAATGTCTCCTCGTCGAACGGCCGGCCGATCAGTTGCAGGCCGAGCGGCAGGCCCTGCAAGTCGGAGCCCGCTGGAACCGCAATGCCCGGCAGGCCGGCCATGTTCACCGTCACGGTGAAGATGTCGTTCAGATACATCTCGACCGGATCCGCGCCGCCCTTCTCGCCGATGCCGAACGCCGCCGACGGCGTCGCCGGCGTCAGGATCGCCGAGACACCCTGATCGAAGCACTGCTCGAAGTCGCGCTTGATCAGCGTGCGGACCTTCTGGGCGCGCAGATAATAGGCGTCGTAGTAGCCGGCCGACAGCACATAGGTGCCGATCATGATGCGGCGCTTGACCTCGGCGCCGAAGCCGGCAGCGCGGGTCGCCTCGTACATCTCGACGATGTTGCGGCCATTGACGCGCGCGCCGTAGCGCACGCCGTCATAGCGCGCGAGGTTGGACGAGGCTTCGGCCGGCGCGACGATGTAATAGGCCGGCAGCGCGTATTTGGTGTGCGGCAGCGACACTTCGACGAGCTCAGCACCCGCAGCCTTCAGCCACTCGGCGCCCTGCGACCACAGCTTCTCGATCTCGGCCGGCATGCCGTCCAGCCGATACTCTTTCGGGATGCCGATCTTCATGCCCTTCACCGAGCCGCCGATCGCAGCTTCGTAGTTGGGCACCGGACGATCGACCGAGGTGGTGTCCTTCGGATCATAGCCGGCCATCGAGCCCAGCAGGATCGCGGAGTCGCGCACCGTACGGGCGATCGGGCCGGCTTGATCGAGCGATGAGGCGAACGCCACGATGCCCCAGCGCGAGCAGCGGCCATAGGTCGGCTTGATACCCACCGTGCCGGTGAACGCCGCCGGCTGGCGGATCGAGCCGCCGGTGTCGGTCGCAGTAGCGCCGAGGCACAGGCCGGCGGCGACGGCAGCGGCTGAGCCGCCGGACGAGCCGCCCGGCACGAGCGGCGCATCCGAGCCGGTACGGCGCCACGGATTGACCACCGGGCCGAAGCACGAGGTCTCGTTCGACGAGCCCATCGCGAATTCGTCGTTGTTGAGCTTGCCGAGCAGCACCGCGCCGTCGCGCCATAGCTGCGTCGTCACCGTCGACTCGTAGGTCGGCTTGAAGTCGCCCAGGATCTTGGAGCACGCCGTGGTACGCGTGCCGTTGGTGGCGAACAGGTCCTTGATGCCGAGCGGTATGCCGGCCAGCGGACCGCCCTCGCCCTTGGCGATCCGCGCATCCGCCGCCTGCGCCATCTTGCGCGCCTCGTCGGGCGTCTCGACCACATAGGCGTTGAGGACGCGCGCGGCCTCGATCGCGTTCAAATGCGCGTCGGTCAGTTCGACCGCGGTGAAGGACTTGGCGGCGAGCCCCTCGCGGGCCTCGGCGAGCGTCAGCGATGTCAGATCGGTCATGTCGGATCGGTCACGGGTTCAGGGCAAGCCTGGGATAACGGCCGGAAGCACGCCGGTCACGGAAGCCGCGGCTCGTGCAGCTCGGTTGCAGCGCTGGCTAGCACAGCGCCTTCGACAATTGAAGTGATTGTGCCGCTCAAGCGGGCGCGGCTAGAGTCGGGCATTGACGTTTTGATTATTGTAGTTACATAATTGCATGGCGATCACATACGATCCGGCGAAGCGGGATTGGACACGGCGGCATCGCGGTCTCGACTTTGCGACCGATGCCGCAGCGGCATTTGCCGGGCGCACCGTGACCAAGCTTGACGATCGCTTCGACTATGGCGAGAGCCGCTACATCACCGCAGGCTACGTCGGGTCAAGGATGGTTGTGATGGTGTGGACGCCTCGAGGCAGCGACCGCCATGTGATTTCGATGAGGTACTGCCATGCCAAGGAAGAAGTCCGCTGGACCGCCCTCCTTCGGGAAGCCTTTGACTGACGATCCGGACGATGCGCCCGAATTGCTCGACGAATTCTTCCGCAGCGGAGAGGTCCGGGTCGGCGACCAGCTCGTCCGTCGCGGCCGGCCGCCGCTCGGCGCGCAGCCGAAGAGCTCGGTGACGTTGCGGCTCGATGCCGATGTGCTGGAAGCCTATCGCGCGCTCGGACGCGGCTGGCAGTCGCAGATCAATGCCGACTTGCGCAAGGTGCGCAAGCTGAAGAAAGCCTGAGGCCTATTTGTTGATCGGGCTGCAGAAGAACGGCGACAGCGTCTTGTCGTTCTCGGGGGCGTCGCGATTGGCCTTGTCGGCGGCCTGGAGGCCATCGAGGACGGTGTTGATCGCGGTGTCCTGATCGACGACCTTGCCCTTACGCTCCATCGCGTCGAGGTAGTCCATATAGGCCTGGTAGGCCTTCTCGTCGTCGCACAGCAGGCACATCGGCGCGTTCCTGTTACTCGACTACTTTGGGCACGACGAAGAAATGCTCTTCGGTCGCCGGCGCATTGGCGGTCACCAGGTCGGGCATCTCGCCGTCATTGACCACGTCGGCGCGCTTCTTCATCTGCATCGGCGTCACCGAGGTCATCGGCTCGACGCCGTCGACATCGACTTCCGAAAGCTGCTCGACGAAGGCCAGCATGGCGTTGAGCTCGCCCTGCAGATGCGGCACCTCGTCATCGGTCACGGCGATCCGCGCCAGATGCGCAATGCGGCGGACGGTGGCGGCATCGACCGACATTATATATGGCCTTTCCGGAGAACTCGATCTGCGCCGTATAGCAGAGCCGGCTTTGGCGCTGCAACCTTGCCGGCCGAGCCGGATCAGCCGGCGAGCCGGCTCAGCCGCGCCAGCGCCGAACCTGCCAGCGCTCGCGTCAGTTCCGCCGCCGGCATGTCGCGACCGAGCCGCACCGCCTGGCCGGCCCACAGATTGGTGAAATCGACCTTTCCCTGTTTCTCCGCCGCAGCCTTCAGCGGGCCCAGCGCCGCCGCGGCGTGCGGAAACGCAGGCGCCTCGGCTGAGGTCGGGCCGATCTCGCGCATCACCCGGTTGGCGATGCCCCGCGCCGGCCGTCCAGTCATCACGTTGGTCATCACCGTCGCCTCGTCTGTGCCGTGCGCCAGCGCCGCGCGCACCAGCTCGCTGGTCCGCGCTTCCGGGCAGCGCAGATAGGCGGTGCCGATCTGCACGCCCGCGGCGCCGAGCGCAAATGCCGCTGCGATGGCGCGCCCGTCGGCGATGCCGCCGGCCGCGATCACCGGCACGTGCACGGCATCGACAACCTGCGGCAGTAACGCGAACAGGCCCGGTTGTTGCGCGATCGACTGCGTCAGGAACATGCCGCGATGGCCGCCCGCCTCGGCACCTTGCGCGATGATCGCGTCAACGCCGTGCTCCTCCAGCCAGATCGCCTCGCGCACGATCGTCGCCGAGGCGATCACCTTGGCGCCGGTCGCCTTGACCCGGCCGAGCAAGGACGCTTCGGGCAGACCGAAATGGAAGCTCACCACCTCCGGCTTCAGTTCCTCGACCAGCTCGCACATCGCTACATCGAACGGCGCGCGGCTGGCAGCCGGCACCGGCGCCGCCGGATCGATCCCGTGCTCCTGATAATAGCCGCCGAGCCGTTGCTTCCACACCGCCTCCTGCGCCGGATCGGCCGCGACCGGCGTATGGCAGAAGAAGTTCAGATTGATCGGCGCCGCGATCTGCTGGCGGAAGATGCCGACCTGCTCGCGCGCCTTGTCGGCGCTCAGCATCGCGCAGGGCAGCGAGGGCAGCGCCCCGCCGCGCGCGGCCGCGACCGCGAGTTCGGCATCCATCGCGCCGGCCATAGGCGCCAGCAGAAACGGAAGCTCGATGGCGAACAAATCGAGGAGACGGTGGTCCGGCCACATGGTCGACACTCACGATGACGGGGCAATGAAGGGGTGGCGGCGCGCGCCGCTGCGCGCCTGCGCCGCTTTAGCACGGCCGCGGGACGCACCGCTATCCTGGGTCGAACACCGCCCGCTGCTTCAGCAAGAACCGCCGCAGCGCGATTCCGGCCCAGACCGCGGTCAGGACGCCGAGCGGCCAGACCCCATGCAAAAAGCTGGAGATCGCCCCCAACCCGCAGGCGATCGCGAACACCAGAATGAACCAGACGCTGTGATCCTCCAGCGCGTAGCTCAGCACCATCAGGGCCACTGCGATCAATCCCAACCAGCCGAGCGCGTCCATTTCTCCAACCCGCCGCAGACGATTCAACACATCGCGATCATGATAGCGCGCCGCACGGCTGCGCGGTCCGCGCGATCGTGCAGCACAGCAAAGTCCAACCAGTTGTGCGGCGATTTGTAGCGCGAACCGCAGCGCGGCATTCCGGTGCAGCCGATAGCACTGTCACGGTTTCCGTCGGATGATCATTCTCGCCTGCGACAAGTAACGAGATCGCGGGCTGACGACAATCGTCAAAAACAAACGACGGAGGAAACTGCCATGCTGAAGATGCTGACGCTCGGCTGTTCGGTCGCCCTTGTCGGGGCGATCGCTGGCGCGCAGGCCCAGGATTGGACCAAGTCGAAATGGGGGCCGGACGACGAGATCGGCGCCGCAAACTACTTGACGCCGGAGTTGGCGTTGAAGGCGGCCCAGCTGGTCAAGACCGGTAAGGTCTACGCACTCGGCATGCCGGTCGACACCAAGACCCCGGCCTATCCGCCGCGCGCCTTCAAGATCACGGTCGTGCAGCCCGGCCAAGCCGGCAGCCCGGGCATGGGGCCGAGCAAAACGACCTACAACGACGACATCATCGAGGGCTGGGTCGGCGTCGGCAGCCAACTCGACGGGTTGGGCCATATCGGCGTCGAGCACGTCTACTACAATGGCAACAAGATCGCCGATTTCGGCGATGCAACCGGATTGAAGAAGCTCGGCATCGACAAGGTGCCGCCGATGGTCACACGCGGCGTGCTGCTCGACATGGCGGCGCATATGGGTACCGACGTGATCAAGGAAGGCACCGCCTTCAACGTCAAGGAGATCGAGGAAGTCGCCAAGAAGCAAGGCGTCGAAATTCGTCAGGGCGACGTCGTGCTGTTCCACACCGGCTGGCTCAGCCTGGTCGGCAAGGACGACAAGCGTTACAATGCCGGCGAACCCGGTCTCGGTGTCGAAGGCGCCAAGTATCTCACCTCGAAGGGCGTGGTCGCCGTCGGCGCCGACACCTGGGGTGTCGAGGTGGTGCCGTTCGAGACCAAGAACATTTTCGAGGTGCACCAGATCCTGCTGCCGATGAACGGCACCTACATCCTCGAAAACATGAACACCGCCGACCTCGCCCGCGACAAGGTTTATGAGTTCATGTTCGTGCTCGGCCAGCCGCGCTTCAAGGGCGCGGTGCAGAGCATGATCAATCCGGTGGCGATCCGCTGACGGGTCGGGGCGCGGCCTCCACGCCAGGCCGCGCCGCCCTGTCCTTTGCGCGGCCGGCGCCGCGTGCTATGCGGCGCCATGCCTGCTCTCATTCTACCGCTGATCGAAGCCGCCGCGCATTGGCCGGCCCGCGGCGCCCTGCTCGGCCTCGACCTCGGCACCAAGACGATCGGCGTCGCGGTCTGCGACCCCGACCGCAGGGTCGCGACCGGGATTCAGACCGTCACCCGCAAGGCATTCACCGCCGATGCGCAGCGGCTGCTGGTGCTGGCCGCCGAACGCTCGGCCTGCGGTTTCGTGCTCGGCCTGCCCCTCAACATGGACGGCAGCGAAGGCCCGCGCGCGCAATCGACCCGCGCCTTCGCGCGGAATTTTTCCCGCCTGACCGAACTGCCGATCGGGCTGTGGGACGAGCGGCTGTCGACGGCTGCGGTCGAGCGCGAGCTGATCGCCAACGACGTCAGCCGCGCCAAGCGCGCCAAGGTGATCGACGAGCACGCCGCGATCTATATTCTGCAGGGCGCGCTCGACCGGCTGGCAGCGCTGGGCCGCGCGGGCTGACCGGCCTTTGATTGGTGCTGCGATGAATTGCGTGTGTGGATCGGGTGAAACTTACGACGACTGTTGCGGCCCGCTTCTCGCCCGCACGCGGCCGGCGCTAGGCCCCGAAGCACTGATGCGCTCGCGCTACGCCGCCTATGTGCTGAAGGACTTCGACTACATCGTCGAGACCACCGATCCCGACACCACCCATTTGTTCGACCACGACTCCAACCGCGCCTGGCTCGCGCAATCGTCGTTCGTCGGCCTGCAAGTGCTGGCAAGCGCCGAGAAAGGCAGCCGCGGCACAGTGGAATTCATCGCCCGCTATCAACGCGGCGACGGCCCGCAGCAGACGCACCACGAGCGTTAGCAATTCCGTAAATACAAAGGCCGTTGGTACTTCTCCGAGGGCGAGACGGTCGACTAAGCCCCCACCCTCACCCCGCCGTCATTGCGAGGAGCGAAGCGACGAAGCAATCCAGAAGCCCCGTGCTCGGCGTCTCTGGATTGCTTCGCTGCGCTCGCAATGACGGGGAGAGGCCCTGCTAACAGCCCGTCATGGCCGGGCTTGTCCCGGCCATCCACGTCTTGGCGCGAGCAATCGTCATTCGTGGGCCTGCAGGTGCTGAGCAGCGCCGAGAAAAGCAGCCGCGGCACCGTCGAATTCATCGCCTGCTATCAGCGGGGCGACGGCCCCGCGCAGTCCCACCACGAACGCTCGCAATTCCGTAAATACAAAGGCCGTTGGTACTTCTCCGAGGGCGAGACGGTCGATTAAGCCCCCACCCTCACCGCGCCGTCATTGCGAGGGGCGAAGCCACGAAGCAATCCAGAAGCCCCGTGCTCGGCGTTGCTGGATTGCTTCGCTGCGCTCGCAATGACGGGGGAACCATCGTGCTCACAACTCGTCATGGCCGGGCTTGTCCCGGCCATCCACGCCTTGACGCGTGGGAATGCCGAAAGGCGTGGATGCCCGCGACAAGCGCGGGCATGACGGGGATGGGTGTTACAATGAGGCCGATACGCCTCACATCTCCGGCAGCGCCCTTGCCAGCAGGCCTCTCGCCTGCTCGGCGGTGAGGTTCGCGGCGCCGTACATGGTGGCGGGCTCCGGTGTCAGGCGCGTCCGCGCGAACAGTTCGGCGTGTGGCGGGTGGATTTCGCTGAGCGCTGAGGCGGCGGCGAGTTTGGCGAGGGTTTCGACGGCGAGTCGCGCGGTGCGTTCGTTGTCGGCCTGCAGGAAGGCGCGGGCCACAAGGCCGGCGGCGTCGGGGCCGCCAGTCAGGCCCGCGGTTTCCTGGATCAGACCTTGCAGCACCTCGGTACCGGCGTCGCTCTCACGCGACATCGCGCGCAGTACGTCCAGACACATCACGTTGCCGGAGCCTTCCCAGATCGCATTGACCGGAGCTTCCCGATAGTGCCGCGCCAAAATGCCGTCTTCGACGTAGCCGTTGCCGCCGAGGCACTCCATCGCCTCGTACAGGAACGGCGGCGCCGATTTGCAGATCCAGTACTTCACGGCGGGCGTCATCAGCCGCATGTAGGCGGCTTCGAGAGGATCGTGCGGCGCCTGATCGAACGCGCGGCACAGCCGCATCACCAGCGCCACCGAGGCTTCGACCTGCAGCGCCATATCGGCCAGCACCGCCTGCATCAGCGAGTGATCGACCAGATGCTTCTGAAACACGCTGCGATGCCGCGCGTGATGCAGCGCATGCGCCAGCCCCGAGCGCATCAGCCCGGCGGACGCGATCGCGCAATCCTGCCGCGTCAACTGCACCATCTGGATGATGGTGCGAATGCCCCGCCCCGGCTCGCCGACCGGCAGCGCATAGGCGCCGGTAAATTCCACCTCGGACGATGCGTTGGAACGGTTGCCGAGCTTGTCCTTCAGGCGCTGGAAGTGAATCTCGTTGACCGAGCCATCGGGCTTGAAGCGCGGCATGAAAAAGCAACTGAGGCCCTCCTCGGCCTGCGCCAGAACCAGGAAGGCATCGCACATCGGCGCCGACATGAACCATTTGTGGCCGATGATGCGGTACGCGTCGCCGTCGCGGATCGCGCGGGTGGCGTTGGTGCGCACGTCGGTGCCGCCCTGCTTCTCGGTCATGCCCATGCCGAGGCTCATGCCGCGCTTCTCCGGCCACGGCACGAACGACGAGTCGTAGCGCTTGCTGCTCAGCACCGGCATCACCTGCGCGAGCAGATCCGGCTGCGCGGCGAGCGCCGCGACCGAGGCGCGCGTCATTGTCACCGGGCAGAGATGCCCGGTCTCGACCTGCGCCGCCATGTAGAACTTCGCGGCCCGCGCCACTTCGGACGAGCCGCCGGCCGAGTGGCCGTGTGCGTCCCAGGTCGAATTGTGGATGCCGGCGTGAAAACTCTCCTGCATCAGTTCGTGATACGCCGGATGAAACTCGACCTGATCGCGGCGGACGCCCTTGGCGTCGAAGGTCTTCAGCCGCGGCGTATGTTCGTTGGCGAGCCGGCCGCGCTCGGCCATGTGGGCCGAGCCCCAGGTTCGGCCGAAGGCTTCCAGCTCGACATGCGCATGACCCGCATTGTTGAAGGTGACCGCCTCGACCAGCGGCCGATCCGCACCGAACAGATCGACGTCCTCGAACGCCGGCGACTGATTGAAGACCTCGTGGGTCGCGAAGGGCGGCTGCGTCATGAGTGTTCCCGGCGGGAGGCAAAGAGATTCGCGCGCATCTTATGCAGAAACCCGCGCCGGATCACGCCGGATCAGTCCAGACCCTGGGCAACGCGGCGATAACGTCCTCCGCCGCAGGCAGCATTTCGCCGGTGACGTTTCCTGCTACGGCCGCCGCCGGATCGGGAAGTCATACGCCACGCGCGGCACGCCGGGCAGCGAGAAGTGCCACCATTCCCTAGCGAAGTTGACGAAGCCCTGGCGCGCCATCGCGCCAAGCAGGATACGGCGAAGGCGCCGCTGCGCCGGACTGATCGACTTGGCCGCCGTGTAGGCTTTTGGGTCGGAGCAATCGTAACTCGTTCCCATATCCACGCTGTCTTCGGGCGCGCGTTGCGCTTCCGGCGCGGTGCAATTGGCATAAGCGCGGTTCGGATCGAAGGACGGACCCTTTGGCGCGCGCAGATCGACCAGCGTGAGATCCACCGCGGCGCCCGTCGAATGGCCGGAGTTCTCGGCGATGTAGCCGAGCCGGAACAGCTCGCGCTTGCTGAAGCCTGGATTGTAGCGCCGCTGCGCCGGGGTCTCGTTGCCGTCCTGCGCCCACGCCACCATGTCGCGCGACGCCCGCGCCGGCCGGTAGCAGTCGAGCATCTTCAGCGAGCGCTGCTGCGGCGCCAATTCGCGCTGCACCCTCGCGAGCGCCTCACCAACCGCCCGCTTCACGATGCATTCGTTCGCATCGTAGCCGGCGAGCTTGCGCCCGACGAAGTTGTTCGCCCCCGCATAGCGGATGTCCTGCCGGATGCTCGGATCGAGATCGCGCAGATAGACGAAGTCGGCCGGCAGTGACTGCGCGTGCGCGCTGCTCGCCATGAACACGGCGACGGCGGCGAGCGCGGTCTCGCGTAGCCACGCCATCACTTCATCCGCTCGCGCGCGGCCTTGAAGCCGGTGACGAAGCGCGCCAGCGTGTGCGAGGTGACGCCGCGCGGCAACATCACTTCGATCAGCGAGAATTGCCCGCGCCGCGTGGCAGCTGCATCGAGCGCGGCAGCGAGTTCGGCGCGCGTGGTGACGCGTGTACCATGGCCGCCGATCGAAATGGCGATGTCGGCGAAGTGCCAGTCACCCAGATCGTTGAATTTCGACTCCGGCTGAAACACCCGCAGCATCTCCCAGCTGCAATTGTTGAACAGCACCACGATCGGATCGAGCCCGTAGCGCTTGCAGTTGCCGAGCTCCCAGCCGGTCATCTGGAACGCGCCGTCGCCGACCAGCACCAGCGGCCGCAGCCCCGTCGCCGCAACGCCGATGCCTGCGGGTACGCCGAACCCCATGCCGGCGTAGTAACCCGGCGCGGCGAGCTCGGTGTTGTCGATCTCCATCGCGGTGAACAGGCAGTCGCCGATATCGGCGGTCATCGGCATCTTGCCGTGTTTGTCGAACAGATCGTTGATCGCGGTGGCGATATCCGACGGTGCGATCGCCTCGCCGTCGGCGGCGAGTTTGCGCGGATAGGCCATCCCCTGTCCGGCGTTGCGCGGCCGCGGTGGATGTTGCGCGGCGCGGGCGTCGAGGCCGGCGATCAGATCGGCCAGCGGCAGTTCGCGATAGACGTGATGGCCGATCTGCACTTCGCGGCCGCTCGCCAGCACGGTGCGGCGCGGGTCGGTCATGTTGGTCGAGAGCGCGAAGTTGGTGTCGGACAGGATCACGCCGAACATCAGCACCAGATCGGCTTCCTCGACCAGCGCCGACAGCCCGGCGTCGCCCGCCGCGCCCATGAAGGTGCCGGCAACGACGTCGTCCTCGCCTTCCAACAGGCCGCGTCCCATGAAGGTGGTCACCACCGGCAGCCCGAGTTTTCGCGCCAGCGCGGCGACTTCCTTCTCGATGCCATAGCGCCGGATCTCGACGTCGACCACGACGACCGGCGATGTCGCTTTGGCAACACGGTCCAGAATTTCCTGTGCGCACTCGTCGCGCGCGCCGGGATCGGCGGCGCGCTGCGGCAGCTTCGCTACCGGCTCGACCTTGGCGTCGACCATGTCGCGCGGGAATTCGATGTAGACCGGCAGCGACAGCTCCAGCGCGCTGCGCAGCACGCGGGCGATCTCGGCCGGCGCGGTCGCCGGATCGTTCAGCACCGCCTGCGCGCAGGTGACTTCCTTGAACACCGCGAGCTGCGAGTCGACGGTGCGGACCTGGTGATGCAGCAGATAGCCGCTGCTGCGTTCGCGCATGCCCGGTGCGCCGGCGATCACCACCACCGGCGAACGCTCGGCATAAGCGCCGGCGATCGAATTGACGAGATTGAAGGCCCCCGCGCCGTAGGTCACCACCGCGACGCCGATACTGCCGCGATAGCGCGACGCCGCATCCGCCGCGAAGCCGACGCCGGGCTCGTGGCTCAGCGTGAAATACGGCAGCGTGCCGCTCTCCTCGATCACCTTGAAGAACGGCAGCACGAAATCGCCGGGGATGCCAAAAATCTCCCGGGCGCCGTGATCCTTGAGCGCGTCGAGCAAAGCATTTGCAAGCGTCGGCATGAAGTCTCCTGGGCATCGCACGAGGATCCGACCGCTTTATCAGAGCCGCGACTTTCGACCAACTCGCGGCGTCCGGCGACCATCGATTGCGCTCGTCGCACACCACCGGGGGATTATTCCGCCCCCTGCCCCGTTGGCGCTTGCCCGCTTTGGGGAGTCTGCCTATAGCTCTTGCTTTAATGACCCCAGCATCGAAATCGAGTTTCGTCCTCGGTCACCGGCATCTGCTGGGAATCGAAGGGCTTTCCGCCGCCGACATCACCGGCCTGCTCGACCTCTCCGAGGAATATGTCGAGCTCAACCGGCAGGTCGACAAGAAGCGCACCTCGTTGCGCGGCCGCACCCAGGTCAATTTGTTCTTCGAAGCGTCGACCAGGACGCAGTCGTCGTTCGAGATCGCCGGCAAGCGGCTCGGCGCCGACGTGATGAACATGAGCGTGTCGTCGTCCTCGATGCGCAAGGGCGAGACGCTGATGGACACTGCGGTGACGCTCAACGCGATGCACCCGGACATCCTCGTGGTCCGCCATCACGCCTCCGGCGCGGTGGAACTGCTGGCCCGCAAGGTCGACGGCTCGGTGATCAATGCCGGCGACGGCGCGCACGAGCATCCGACCCAGGCGCTGCTCGACGCGCTGACGATCCGCCGCAACAAGGGCCGGCTCGAAGGTCTGGTGGTGTCGATCTGCGGTGACGTGATGCATTCGCGCGTCGCCCGCTCCAACATCCTCCTGCTCAACACCATGGGTGCCCGCGTCCGCGTGGTCGCGCCGTCGACGCTGCTGCCGCGCGGCATCGAGCGGCTCGGCGTCGAGGTCGCGCGCGACATGCGCGAAGGACTAGACGGCGCGGATATCGTGATGATGCTGCGGCTGCAGCGCGAGCGCATGAACGGCTCGTTCGTGCCGTCGAGCGGCGAGTACTTCCAGTATTTCGGACTCGACCAGAAGAA
The DNA here is from genome assembly GCF_003591005.1 of Rhodopseudomonas palustris. GTDB lineage: Bacteria > Pseudomonadota > Alphaproteobacteria > Rhizobiales > Xanthobacteraceae > Rhodopseudomonas > Rhodopseudomonas palustris_K. The sequence goes on along the minus strand of NZ_QYYD01000001.1, from coordinate 281,067 downwards.
GCTGTCCTACGCCAAGGCCGACGCGCTGGTGATGCATCCGGGGCCGATGAACCGCGGCGTCGAAATCGACTCCGCCGTCGCCGACGGTGCGCAGTCGCTGATCCGCGAACAGGTGGAAATGGGCGTGGCGGTGCGCATGGCGGTGCTCGAAGCGCTCGCCCGCAATCTGCCCAACGCCTGAAGCTGGAACGGGACCGAACAATGCTCACCGATCGCCGCCCGATCTTGCTCGCCAACGCCCGCCTGATCGACCCCGGCCGCGACTTCGACGGCGTCGGCGACGTGCTGATCGCCGACGGCGTAATCCGTGACGCCCGCCGCGGCATCGGCGCTGCCGGCGTGCCGGAAGGCACCGACATCATCAATTGCAACGGCATGGTGGTCGCCCCGGGTCTCGTCGACATGCGCGCCTTCGTCGGCGAACCCGGCGCCAGCCATCGCGAGACTTTTGCCTCGGCGAGCCAGGCGGCTGCCGCCGGCGGCATCACCACCATCGTCTGCCAGCCGAACACCTCGCCGGTGATCGACAATTCGGCGACGGTCGACTTCGTGATGCGCCGCGCGCGCGACACCGCGATCGTCAACATCCATCCGATGGCCGCGCTCACCAAAGGTCTGGCCGGCGCTGAGATGACCGAGATCGGCCTGCTCAAGGCCGCCGGCGCGGTGGCGTTCAGCGATGGCGACCGCAGCGTGATGAACGCGCAGGTGATGCGCCGCGCCCTCACCTACGCCCGCGACTTCGACGCGCTGATCGTGCACCACACCGAGGACCCGGACCTCGTCGGCGAAGGCGTGATGAACGAGGGCGAATTCGCCACCCGGCTCGGCCTGTCCGGCGTGCCGAATGCGGCCGAGGCCGTGGTGCTGGAGCGCGACGTCCGCCTCGCCGCGCTGACCGGCGGGCGCTATCACGCCGCGTCGCTGACCTGCATCGAGTCGCTCGAGATTCTGCAGCGCGCCCGTGATGCCGGCATCAACGTCTCCGCCTCGGTGTCGATCAACCACATCTCGCTCAACGAGAACGACATCGGTCCGTACCGCACCTTCCTTAAGCTGTCGCCGCCGCTGCGCACCGAGGACGACCGCAAGGCGCTGATCGCCGCGGTGTCGTCCGGGCTGATCGACGTGGTGATGTCGGACCACAATCCGCAGGACGTCGAGGTCAAGCGCCTCCCCTTCGCCGAGGCCGAGGCCGGCGCGATCGGTCTGGAGACGATGCTGCCGGCCGGCCTGCGGCTGGTGCACAGCGGCGAGCTCGACCTGCTGAGCCTGATCCGCGCGATGTCGACCCGCCCGGCCGAACTGCTCGGCCTGCCCGGCGGCACCCTGCGCGCCGGCGCGCCGGCGGATCTGATCGTCATCGACATCGACACGCCGTGGATCGTCGACCCCAACGAATTGAAGTCGAAGTGCAAGAACACGCCGTTCGACGAGGCGCGGTTCTCCGGCCGAGTGGCACGCACCATCGTCGGCGGGCGCACGGTGTATGAGCATGTGTGAGTGAGTTGAGGGCTGACGGAGTCGGCTTAGGGGCAATGCCTTTGCCCCGTCATTGCGAGCGAAGCGAAGCAATCCAGAAGCGCCGAGCACTGGGCTTCTGGATTGCTTCGTCGGCTTCGCCTCCTCGCAATGACCGGGAGAGTTTGATTGTATTGCCGATGCGCTGAATTGTTTGGAGAATTGTGATGATCGCGATCTATATCGGCGCCCTGGTGATCGGCTATCTGCTCGGTTCGATCCCGTTCGGCCTGATCCTCACCAGGCTCGCCGGCACGCAAGATCTGCGCTCGATCGGGTCGGGCAATATCGGCGCCACCAACGTGCTGCGCACCGGCCGCAAGGGCCTCGCCGCCGCGACGCTGCTGCTCGACGCGCTGAAGGGCACCGCCGCGGTGATCATCGCCGCCAAGCTGGCGAGCGGCACCGAAGCGGTTTCCGCCAACGCTGCCATGCTGGCCGGGCTCGGCGCGTTTCTCGGCCACCTGTTTCCGATCTGGCTGAAGTTCAAGGGCGGCAAGGGCGTCGCCGTCTATATCGGCATTCTGCTCGGCTTGTTCTGGCCCGGCGCCGTGGTGTTCTGCCTGCTGTGGCTCGCCACCGCCTTCACCGCCCGCTACTCGTCGCTGTCGGCGCTGGTCGCCGCCTTTATCACCCCGATCTTCCTGTGGTGGTTCGGCCACCCGGCACTGGCCTCGCTGTTCGCCGTGCTGACCCTGCTGCTGTTCTGGATGCACCGCGAGAACATCAAGCGCCTGCAGGCCGGCACCGAAAGCCGGATCGGCGAGAAGAAATAAGCGGTCTCACTCGCTACTCCGTCATTGCGAGCGAAGCGAAGCAATCCAGAAGCATGAGACTCGGCGCTGGATTGCTTCGCTTCGCTCGCAATGACGGAATTTACCGCTGCAAGTACCATCACCTTCTTCCGCCTTTGTCGAGCTTGTCCACCCGCATAAGTTGCGCAACACTCCGCCTCGTGGGGGTGGCGGGTGGCCGGAAGTAGCAGCGATCAGAGCACGACGCTTCTTACCGACGCCCAGCGCATCGACTGGCTGCGACTGATCCGCAGTGACAATGTCGGGCCGCGCACCTTCCGGTCGCTGATCAATCATTTCGGCTCGGCGCGCGCGGCACTGGAGCGGTTGCCGGAATTGGCGCGGCGTGGCGGCGCGGCGCGGGCTGGGCGCATCCCGTCAGAACAGGACGCACGGCGCGAGATCGAGGGCTCGCGGCGGATCGGGGTCGAACTGGTCGCGCCGGGCGAAGCTGGCTACCCGCCGCGGCTGGCGACGATCGACGACGCGCCGCCGCTGCTCGGCGTCCACGCCCTACCCGATGCGCTGGCGCTGATGACGCGACCGATGATCGCGATCGTCGGCTCGCGAAACGCCTCGGGCGCCGGGCTGAAATTCGCGGCGCAGCTCGCCGCCGATCTGGGCAGCGCCGGCTTCGTGGTGATTTCCGGGCTGGCGCGCGGCGTCGACCAGGCGGCGCACCGTGCAAGCCTCGACAGCGGCACCGTCGCGGTGCTGGCCGGCGGCCACGACAAGATCTATCCGGCCGAGCACGAGGACCTGCTGCTCGACATCATTCAGGCGCGCGGCGCGGCGATCTCGGAGATGCCGCTCGGCCATGTGCCGCGCGGCAAGGATTTCCCCCGCCGCAACCGGCTGATCTCGGGTGCGTCGGTCGGCGTCGCCATCATCGAGGCGGCGTTTCGCTCCGGCTCGCTGATCACCGCGCGGCGTGCCGCCGATCAGGGCCGCGAGGTGTTCGCCGTCCCCGGCTCGCCGCTCGACCCGCGCGCCGCCGGCACCAACGATCTGATCAAGCAGGGCGCGACGCTGATCACCAGCGCGGCTGACATCGTCGCAGCGGTCGCATCGATTTTGGAGCGGCCGATTGAATTGCCTAGCCGAGAGCCGGAGCATGCGCCGCCCGTGAGCGAGCCGGCCGCCAGCGACCGCGCCGAACTGCTGCGGCTGCTCGGCCCCTCGCCGATCGGGATCGACGATCTGATCCGGCTGTCCGGCATCGCGCCGGCGGTGGTTCGGACGGTGCTGCTCGAGCTCGAACTCGCCGGCCGCCTGGAGCGGCACGGCGGCGGACTGGTGTCGTTGAATTGATGCGTCAGCTCGAGCTGTCGCGACTGTCGAACGCCTGCCGCGCGGTTTCGATCTCCGGCAGATGCTCGAGCGCCCAGGTGCCGAGCGCCTGCACCGGCTGGCTGAGGCCGTGACCGAGCGGCGTCAGCTCGTAGTCGACGCGCGGCGGCACGGTTGGAAACACCGTGCGCGTCACCAGGCCGTCACGCTCCAGTCCGCGCAGCGTCAGGGTCAGCATCCGCTGCGAGATGCCGCCGACCATCCGCTTCAATTCGTTGAAGCGCCGCGGCCGCTCGCGCAGCAGCATAATCACCAGCACGGTCCATTTATCGCCGACCCGCGACAGCACCGAATTGACGCCCAGGCAATCGCTATGGGCACTGGCTCCCTGCGGCAAAGGCACATCGCTGTGCCCGGGATCATCGCTGTGCGCAGGCAAATGGCTGTGCTCGAGTTTCAAAATAGTGCCTTCTTGTGCGATTTCGGTAGTCACTCATAGTGCGTCAGTCACAAATCTATACCAAGGACGACGCCAATGAAACTGCTCCACATCGACTCCAGCGTGCTGGGCTCCAACTCCGTCAGCCGCCAGGTCACGGCTGCTATCGTCGAGCGACTGCGTCAGGCGCATCCAGGCCTTGCCGTCACCTACCGCGACGTCACGGCAGAGCCGCTGCATCACCTGTCCGGCTCGCATGTCGCCGCTGCGCACGGCGCCGCGCCGGAGCCGTCGCTGCAGCCCGACCTCGCCGCCGGCCAGAATATGCTGGAGGAATTTCTCGCCGCCGACATCGTGGTGATCGGCGCGCCGATGTACAACTTCACCATTCCGAGCCAACTCAAGGCCTGGATCGACCGCATCCTCGTCGCCGGCAAGACCTTCAGTTATGGACCGAACGGTGTGCAGGGTCTGGCGGGCGGGAAACGGGTGATCGTCGCGGTCTCGCGCGGCGGGTTCTACGGCGCCGACACGCCAATGGCAGCTGGCGAGCATCTGGAGAGCTATCTGCGGTTTGTATTCGGCTTCATCGGCATCACCGATCCGGAGATCATCTCCGCCGACGGCATTCAGGTCGGGCCCGAGTACCGCGAGAAGGCGCTGGAGTCGGCGCTGTCAGCCGCCGCGAGCCTCCGTGCCGCCTGAGACCTCCCCAAAAAGCAACGGCCCGAAGTGCGTGACACTTCGAGCCATCTTGGAGGCGGACGTACATCCGGCCCGCCTCCCGCTTATCCGGAATCGTGAACGAATTTGGTTAACAATGCGTAAACGGAGCTAAGGTTGCACTGTTCGCGCAATAAAGCCGAACTGGCGCACACGGTTTCCAGCGGCATTCGAATTGTGCGGCCGTGCGCGGGGCGATGCGTATCTTCGAACGTCGCTTCCCGATTGGTACTTTGCAGCCGACACCATCACCAGAAGGCTTGAGGATCTCCAGAGGGCTTGAGGTCGGCCATACCAACCTCATCCGCTGCTTCAACAACGACATCTAACAGAATCAGCAACTTGCTGACATCATTTGATGTTCGGCTTCGGCCGGGATCACTCGTTGCGGACGCGAAGTCTGCGGCCGATTTCAGTGGCCTCCATCCGAGCCATATCGAGCAGATAACAGAGAACTTCCAAGTGGTGGACGTCGGCGATCCGGATCAGATCGCCGACCACCTCGGCGACGTAACCGGCGGCCTCGACCGGCCCGCCATCGCCAGAGTTGGAGCCCCGACTTCCATTGCGTGGCATAGGCTGAGTCCCCCGGCCAAACGCCGCCCATACGATACTACGATCCTTTTTACTACTATAGGTTGCACAACTCTAGGTTTAATTTTGGTTGTGAAATTGACGGATTGGATATGTGTTGGTCCGCCTGCAACACTGCCCCGATTTGACAGCGAGGGTCTCACAACCCATGTTCCGGCCCATGTGGCCGGCGCGAGTCTCGCGAAACAGCCCTCATTCTTCCAGCTAAGTCATTGGATTCCGATGAATCTCGTCATTGTCGAGTCGCCCGCCAAGGCCAAGACGATCAACAAATATCTGGGCTCGTCCTACGAGGTCCTGGCTTCGTTCGGCCATGTGCGAGACCTGCCGGCCAAGAACGGGTCAGTCGATCCCGATGCCGATTTTCAGATGATCTGGGAGGTCGATCCCAAGGCCGCGAGCCGGCTGAACGATATCGCCAAGGCCCTCAAGGACGCCGACAAGCTGATCCTCGCCACCGACCCTGACCGCGAGGGCGAGGCGATCTCCTGGCACGTGCTGGAGGTGATGAAGCAGAAGCGCGCGCTGAAGGACCAGAAGGTCGAGCGCGTGGTGTTCAACGCCATCACCAAGCAGTCGGTCACCGACGCGATGAAGCATCCGCGGCAGATCGACGGCGCGCTGGTCGACGCCTACATGGCGCGCCGCGCGCTGGACTATCTGGTCGGCTTCACGCTGTCTCCGGTGCTGTGGCGCAAGCTGCCCGGCGCCCGCTCGGCCGGCCGCGTCCAGTCGGTGGCACTGCGGCTGGTGTGCGACCGCGAGACCGAGATCGAGAAGTTCGTCCCGCGCGAATACTGGTCGCTGATCGCGACGCTGGCGACGCCCCGCGGTGACACTTTCGAGGCCCGCCTGGTCGGCGCCGACGGCAAGAAGATCGCCCGGCTCGATATCGGCACCGGCGCCGAGGCCGAAGACTTCAAGAAGGCGATCGAGGCCGCGAATTTCCGCGTCGCATCGGTCGAGGCCAAGCCGGCCCGCCGCAACCCCTACGCCCCGTTCACCACCTCGACGCTGCAGCAGGAAGCTAGCCGCAAGCTCGGCTTCGCGCCGGCCCACACCATGCGGGTGGCGCAGCGGCTGTACGAAGGCGTCGATATCGGCGGCGAGGTCGCGGGTCTCATTACGTATATGCGAACCGACGGCGTGCAGATCGATCCCTCCGCCATCACCCAGGCGCGCAAGGTGATCGGCGAGGATTACGGGAGCGCCTATGTGCCGGACGCGCCGCGGCAGTACCAGACCAAAGCCAAGAACGCCCAGGAGGCGCACGAGGCGATCCGCCCGACCGATTTGTCGCGACGCCCGTCAGATGTCGGTCGCCGGCTCGATCCGGAACAGGCCAAACTGTACGAGCTGATCTGGATCCGCACCGTCGCCAGCCAGATGGAGTCGGCCGAGCTCGAGCGCACCACCGTCGATATCGAGGCGAAGGCCGGCGCACGGACGCTGGAGCTGCGTGCTACCGGCCAGGTGGTCAAGTTCGACGGCTTCCTCGCCGCCTATCAGGAAGGCCGCGACGACGACAGCGAAGACGAAGACTCCCGCCGCCTCCCGGCGATGAGCCAGAACGAGGCGCTGAAGCGCGAGGCGCTGGCGATGACGCAGCACTTCACCGAGCCGCCGCCGCGTTTCTCCGAAGCCTCGCTGGTCAAGCGCATGGAAGAACTCGGCATCGGCCGGCCGTCGACCTACGCGTCGATCCTGCAGGTGCTGAAGGATCGCGGCTATGTGCGGCTGGAGAAGAAGCGGCTGTACGGCGAGGACAAGGGCCGCGTCGTCGTGGCGTTCCTCGAGAACTTCTTCGCCCGCTACGTCGAATACGACTTCACCGCCTCGCTGGAAGAAGACCTCGACCGCATCTCCAATAACGAGGTGTCGTGGAAGCAGGTGCTCAGCGAGTTCTGGCGCGGCTTCATCGGCGCGGTCGACGAGATCAAGGAACTGCGCGTCGCCCAGGTGCTCGACGTGCTCGACGAGATGCTCGGGCCGCACATCTATCCGGCCCGCGAAGATGGCGGCGATCCGCGGCAGTGCCCGAGCTGCGGCAGCGGCCGGCTGAATCTCAAGGCCGGCAAGTTCGGCGCCTTCGTCGGCTGCACCAACTATCCGGAATGCCGTTACACCCGCCCGCTCGCCGCCGATGGCGGCGGCGCCGATGCCGATCGCGTGCTCGGCACCGATCCGGACACCGGGCTGGAAGTCGCGGTGAAGTCCGGCCGGTTCGGCCCCTACATCCAGCTCGGCGAAGCCAAGGATTATGGCGAGGGCGAAAAGCCCAAGCGCGCCGGCATCCCGAAAGGCACATCGCCCTCCGACGTCGAGCTCGACGTCGCGCTGAAGCTGCTCGCATTGCCGCGCGAAGTCGGCAAGCATCCGGAGAGCGGCCAGCCGATCAAGGCCGGCATCGGACGGTTCGGGCCTTATGTGCAGCATGAGAAGACGTACGCCAGCCTCGAGGCCGGCGACGACGTCCATGCCATCGGGCTCAACCGTGCGGTGACGCTGATCGCCGAGAAGGTCGCCAAGGGCCCGAGCAAGGGCCGGTTCGGCTCTGATCCCGGCAAGGCGCTCGGGGATCATCCGACGCTCGGCGCGGTCGCGGTGAAGAAGGGCCGCTACGGCGCCTATGTCACGGCCGGCGGCGTCAACGCCACCATCCCGAACGACAAGACCGACGACACCATCACCCTGCCCGAAGCGATCGTGCTGCTCGACGAGCGCGCCGCCAAGGGCGGCGGCGTCAAGGCCAAGAAGAAGGCGCCGGCGAAAAAGGCCGCCACCAAGAAGGCCGACGGCGACGCCAAGCCGGCCAAGAAGGCGGCGGCCAAGAAGGCCAAGTCGAAAACCGGGACCGCCGCCGCCAGCAAGGCGCGTGCGCCGGTGACGGCCAAAACTGCGGCCAAGACGGCCGCCAAGCCCAAAGCCGCGCCCAAGAGTAGCGCCGCCAAGAACGGATAGATGTGAGCAAGCCACGCGACGCGAAGTTTCCGGACAAGGCCACCCTGCTCGCCTTCATCCGCGCTCATCCCGGCAAGGTCGGCACCCGGGAGATCGCGCGCGAATACGGCCTGAAGAACGCCGATCGCGCCGAACTGAAACGGATGCTGCGCGAACTCTCCGACGCCGGCAGCATCCGCAAGAGCGGCCGCCGCAAGGTTGCCGAGCCGGCCGCGCTGCCGCCAACGCTGCTGGCCGATATCACCTCGCGCGATGCCGACGGCGAACTGATCGCGGTGCCGTCCGAATGGGACGAGCAGGACGGCGACGCGCCGAAGATCCGCATTCACATCCCACGCCGCCCGAAGCCCGGCACCGCCGCCGGGCTCGGCGATCGCGCGCTGCTGCACATCGAACTGTCCGAGAATCGCGACGAAGGCCCGGCCTATGTCGGCCGTGTCATCCGCGTGCTCGACCGCGGCCGCGCCCGGCTGCTCGGTATCTTTCGCGCGCTGCCGGACGGCGGCGGACGGCTGGTGCCGGTCGACAAGAAACAGGCCGGCCGCGAACTCAACATCGCCGCGCACGACGCCGGCGGCGCGCAGGACGGCGACCTCGTCAGCGTCGAACTGATCCGCACCCGCGCCTATGGGCTGGGCTCCGGCCGCGTCAAGGAACGGCTCGGCTCGCTGGCGACCGAGAAGGCGGTCAGCCTGATCGCGATCCACAGCCACGACATCCCGCAGGAATTCTCGCCGGCGGCGATCCGCGAAGCCGAGGCGGCCGAACCGGCGACGCTGAAGGGCCGCGAAGATTGGCGCGAACTGCCGCTGGTGACGATCGATCCGCCGGACGCCAAGGACCACGACGACGCGGTCTATGCCGAGCCGGACGAGGATCCTGACAACGACGGCGGCGTGATCGTTTACGTTGCGATCGCCGATGTCGCCTACTACGTGCGGCCGGACTCGGCGCTCGACCGCGACGCGCTGCGCCGCGGTAACTCCGTGTACTTCCCCGACCGCGTCGTGCCGATGCTGCCGGAGCGGATCTCCAACGATCTGTGCTCCTTGAAGCCGAACGAAGCGCGCGGCGCCCTCGCCGTCCGCATGGTGATCGATGCCTCCGGCCGCAAGCGCTCGCACACGTTCCACCGCGTACTGATGCGCTCGGCGGCGAAGCTGAACTACGCGCAGGCGCAGGCGGCGATCGACGGCCAACCCGACGACACCACCGGCCCGCTGCTCGAGACGATCCTGAAGCCGCTGTACGATGCCTACGCTATCGTCAAGCGCGGCCGCGACGAGCGCGATCCGCTCGATCTCGATCTGCCCGAACGCAAGATTCTGCTGAAGCCGGACGGCACCGTCGACCGGGTCATCGTGCCGGAGCGGCTCGACGCGCATCGGCTGATCGAGGAGTTCATGATCCTCGCCAACGTCGCCGCCGCCGAGATGCTGGAGAAAAAGGCGTTGCCTTTGATCTACCGCGTCCACGACGAGCCGACGGTGGAGAAGGTTCACAACCTGATCGACTTCCTCAAGACGCTTGATCTGTCCTTCGCCAAAGGCGGCGCGCTGCGGCCGGCGCAGTTCAACCGCATCCTGGCGATGGTCAAAGGCGAGGACGCCGAGCCCTTGGTCAACGAAGTGGTGCTGCGCTCGCAGGCGCAGGCCGAATACAGCTCCGAGAACTACGGCCATTTCGGCCTCAACCTGCGCCGCTACGCGCATTTCACTTCGCCGATCCGGCGTTACGCCGACCTCGTGGTGCACCGCGCGCTGATCCGCGCGCTCAACCTCGGCGACGGCGCACTGCCGCAGACCGAGACCGTCGAGACGCTCTCCGAAGTCGCGGCGCAGATCTCGCTGACCGAGCGCCGCGCCATGAAGGCCGAGCGCGAGACCGTCGACCGGCTGATCGCCCATCACCTCGCCGACCGCATCGGCGCGACGTTCCAGGGCCGGATTTCGGGCGTCACCAAGGCCGGGCTTTTCGTCAAGCTGGCCGACACCGGCGCCGACGGGCTGATCCCGATCCGCACGCTCGGCGGCGAGTACTACAATTATGATGAAACGAGGCATGCGCTGATTGGAACGCGCAGCGGCGTCATGCATCGATTGGGGGATGTGGTCGACGTCCGTTTGGTGGAAGCTGCGCCGGTGGCGGGCGCGCTGCGCTTCGAGCTGATCAGCGGCGGCGCGATCGCCGAGCGCCAGCACCGCAAGGGTCCGAAGGGCAAGGCGATCGGCCGCGCCAAGACGAGCAAGGCCAAGGGCAGCAAGGACAGCGGCGCTGCTCCCCATGCCAAGAGCTCGAAAGCAAAGCGTCGCAACAACAACAAGGACGGCAAGCCGCCGAAATCAAAGAAGACCAAACCAGGGAAGGCAAAGCGATGAAGGACGTCGCAACACAGCAACCGGTCGTCTGGCCGCCGGAACACTCTCCCGCAGAGCAGCGCAACGTCTGGCTGGCGATGGGGCGCGGCCTGCGCTGCCGCTGTCCGCGCTGCGGCGAGGGCAAGCTGTTCCGCGCCTTTCTGAAGACCGCCGATCACTGTACGCATTGCGGCCAGGACTTCACCGGCCACCGCGCCGACGACCTGCCCGCCTATCTGGTGATCGTGATCGTCGGCCACATTGTGGTGCCGATCGCGCTGTCGATCGAAACCAATTTCTCCCCGGCGGTGGCATTGCAGCTCGCGATTTATCTGCCTATCACCTTCCTGTTCTCGCTGCTGCTGCTGCAACCTGTGAAGGGCGCGGTGGTCGGCCTGCAATGGGCATTCCGGATGCACGGCTTCGACGAGGCGCATCCGGAGAAGACCTGACGATCCGAACGACGACGGCGCCACACCGCCGCGCAAGAAACGCAACAAGAAGCCAACAGGGACGGATATGACCGAGACTGCGCAGCAAGCAGCAAACGTCGTCGAACAGGGCGAGCCGGAGGCCAAACACCACCCCTATTTTCGGCCAAAGGATGCCGCGACGCTGATCCTGGTGGATCGCAGCGGATCGATCCCAAAAGTGCTGGTCGGCCGCCGCCACGACAAGGTGGTGTTCATGCCGGGCAAGTTCGTGTTTCCGGGCGGCCGTGTCGACAAGCTCGACCACCGCGTGCCGGTTTCAGCACCGATTCCGCCCGAGCTCGAAGCGAACCTGCTGAAGGGCAGCCCCAAGATCACCCCTGCCCGCGCCCGCGCGCTCGCCATCGCGGCGATCCGCGAAGCTTGCGAGGAGACCGGCCTGTGCCTCGGCTGCAAGACCGGCACCGTGCCGTCGAGTCTCGAAGGGCCGTGGCAGCCGTTCGGTCAGGCCGGACTGCTGCCCGATCCGTCCGGCCTCTTTCTGATCGCCCGCGCCATCACCCCGCCGGGCCGCGTCCGCCGCTTCGACACCCGTTTCTTCACCGCCGACGCATCCGCCATCGCCCACCGGGTCGAAGGCGTCGTGCATGCCGATGCAGAGCTGGTGGAGCTGGTGTGGGTCGAACTCGGCTCCAGCCCGCTCGCCGACCTGCACGCGATGACCAAGAACGTACTAGGCGAACTGGACCGCCGCCTCGCGACGGGACCACTGCGCCACGATGCGCCGATTCCGTTCTTCCACTTCTACGGCGGACGGATGCAGAAGGACATGCTGCCGGGCGGCTGAGCGCCCGACAACTCGTCGGAGACTAACGGCGCGCCCACCGCGCCGTGATCTCGAGGATCAGCGCGAGCGCGGCCAGTGCCGCGCCGTAGCCACATACGACAGCCCAGCCGCCATGCGACCAGGCGAAGGCCGCGCCGGCCGAGCCGATCGCGCCGCCGATGAACATGCCGGTCATGAACACCGTGTTGAGGCGGCTGCGCGCCTCGGGCACCAGCGCGTAGACGATGTGCTGGTTGGAGATCAGCGCCGCCTGCAGTCCGAAATCCAGCACAATCACGCCCAACACGAGTGCCGGAATACTGCCCCAAAGGCCGAACAGCGCCCATGAGGCCAGCGACAACGCCGCGCCGATCGCAATCACCGGCTCGGGTCCGCGGCGATCGGCGAAGCGCCCGGCGATCGGCGCGGCCAGCACGCCGACGATGCCGACTAGCCCGAACAGGCCCGCCGCGTCGGCGCCGAGCCCAAACCGCGGCTCCTGCAGATGCAGCGCCAGCACCGTCCAGAACACGCTGAACGACGCGAACAGCGCCGCCTGCACCGTCGTGGCTCGGCGAAGCTGCGGCTGCTCGCGCCAAAGCGACAGCAGCGAGGCCAGCGCCGCGCCATAGCCGATCGGCAGATGCGGCTGGTTGCGCGGCAGCAGCCACGCCATCACCGCCGCTGCGCCGAGCGCGAACGGCGCCGACAGCCAGAACATTTCGCGCCAACCGGCATGGCTGGCGACGAAGCCGGCGATCGTCCGGCTGAGCAGGATGCCGCACAGCAAGCCCGCCATCACCAGGCCGATGACCTTGCCGCGCCGGGCCGGCGCGGCGAGCGCGGCCGCAAACGGCACGATCTGCTGGGCGACAGTTGCCGAGGCCCCCAGCATCAGCGACGCGATGATGATGAGCCCCGCGGTCGGCGCCACCGCCACGGCGACCAGCGCCAGCGCCAGCAGCACGAATTGCCCGGCGATCAGACGACGGCGGTCGGTGAGATCGCCGATCGGGACCAGCAGAAACAGCCCGAGCGCATAGCCGAGCTGGGTTGCAGTCGGGATCATTCCGGTCAGCGGCGAAGCGCCGAAGTCGCGCTCGATGATGCCGAGCATCGGCTGGTTGTAATAGATATTGGCGACCGCGATGCCGGCCGCCGCCGCCATGGCCAGGGTCAGTCCGGTGCCGAGTCCCGGCTCCGCGCCGCCGATATCGGACGGTATGGGCTTGCGTGGTGGCGGCTCGGATCTTGGACCCTCCGCCGCGCGCAGGGCGGGTTCAGTGACGCTCATCGCTCGCCTTTCGTCTATGTCAGAACCGCTCGAAGATGGGCCGCGACGGCCCTTTGTCGAGTGCGGCAGAACGAGGATCTGCGATGCAGCCGGCTGCGTCTTGTTGGATCTGCACGTCGAATCCTTGCTGACGCCGAGAAAAACCGGCTCAGACAGGAAATTTGCGTCTCATCGGGCCCTGGATTGCCGGCCTGAACCTTGACTTTCAGGCATTCACGGCTAGTTTGCGCGCCAAACGCGGGTCCTGACGTTCGACCTCGCTACCGATTCCCGACATACGAGGTTCCGACATGGCCAAAGCGGTCACCATCAAGATCAAGCTCGTCTCGACGGCCGACACCGGCTTCTATTACGTGACGAAGAAGAATTCGCGCACCATGACCGACAAGATGACCAAGAAGAAGTACGACCCGGTCGCGCGCAAGCACGTCGACTTCAAGGAAGCCAAGATCAAGTAAGCCGCCACGGCTCTCACGGCATTTCGCGGGGCCCTGACGGGCCCCGTTTTCGTTGGCGCGTAAAGTCGATTGGCCGCCCACTCCCCCGTCATGCCCGCGCTTGTCGCGGGCATCCACGCCTTCCTTGCCGCCTGGCAAAGACGTGGATGGCCGGGCCTTCGCCGCGCCGAAGCGGCTTCGGCCGCGCAGGCGGGACGAGCCCGGCCATGACGTGGTGAGAGGCTTCGGCTCGAACGACGCGAGTATCAGGCCTTCATGTTCGCCTTCACCGCTTCCGCGGTGATCGGCAGCGAGCGTAGGCGGGCGCCGGAGGCGTTGAAGATGGCGTTGCCGAGCGCGGGGGCGACCACCGTCACCGCCGGCTCGCCGACGCCGGTCGCCTTCTCGCCATTGGCGATGACGCTGACCGCAACCTCCGGCACCTGACTCATCCGCAGCACGTGATAGCTGTCGAAGTTGCTCTGCTCGATCGCGCCGTGCTTCAGCGTGGCCTTCTCGATCATCGCCAGCGACAGCCCCCACAGCGCTGCGCCCTCGACCTGGGCGCGGATGTTGTCGGGATGCACCTGCGTGCCGACATCGGTCGCAATGGTGAGCTTCTTCACCTTGACGTCGCCGCTCGGCGCCACCGCAACATGGGCGACGCACGCCGTCCAGCTCGCCGACGCGCGCTCCTGCGACGACACGCAGGCGACGCCCATGCCCTCGCCTTTCGGCAGTTGCTTGGCGCCGTAGCCGGCCATGCCCATCGCGGCGAGCAGCGTATTGCGCAGCCGCTGCGCGCCGCCGTCGTTCTTGCCCTTGCCGTCGAGCAGGCCGATCCGGAATTGCGCCGGGTCCTGTCCCGCCGCATGAGCGAGTTCGTCGATCATGCTTTCGACCGCCCAGAACGTCCATCCCGGCGCGACCGAGCGGAGCTGGCCGGAGGGCGTGGCGTTCTGCGCCATCTCGTTGAGAATGGCGCGGACGTTGTGGTTGGGCACCGAGTAGAAGAAGTCGGCGCCGTTGACCGTGAAGGCATCGAGCGCGCCCTTCTTGTCGACCGAGGGCGACAGGAAGTCCGGGATGCCCCAGCGCTTGGTCGGCCATGCGCTGACGACGTCGTGCTCCATCGCGATCAGCTTGCCGTCGCCGTCGAGCCCCGCCTTGACCTTCTGGAAGGTGAGCGGCCGCGAGAAGTCCATCGTCATGTCATCCTCGCGCGAGTAGATCACCTTCACCGGTTTGCCGACCGCCTTGGCGGCCAGCACCGCCGGCACCATCATGTCGGCGTCGAGCCGGCGGCCGAAGCCGCCGCCGAGCCAGGCCTGATGCATCACCACGTATTTCGGATCGACACCGGCCGCCGCCGCCGCGATCGCGCCGGAGCGCGTCGCGAACTGATTGCCGGAATAGATGTGCCAGATGTCGCCCTGCAGCTGCGCGGTGGCGTTCATCGGCTCGAGCGGCGCGTGGATGTTGATGCTGGTGGTGTACTCCGCCTCCAGCACCTTGGCGGCGCTGCCGAGCGCCGCAGAGGTCTCGCCGTCCTTGACGAAGAACAACCCGGACTCACCCTCCGCCTGCAGCCGCTTCGCCTCCGCGAGCAGTGACTCGCTGGAGACATCGGCATTCGGGCCGGGATTGTAGCTGATCTTCAGCGCGGCCGCCGCCCGGCGGGCGTTGGCGTAGCTGTTGGCCACCGCCACCACCCACCCCGTCGTCGTCGCGGTCTTGTCATCGAGCACCACAGCCTTGATGAAGCCCGGCACCTTCTTGGCGTCGCTGTCGTCGATCGATTTCACCGAGGCGCCGTAGCGCACCGGCGGCATCACGATCTTGCCGTACACCATGCCGGGCAGCATGGTGTCGATGCCGTATTTGGCGCTGCCGTTGGTCTTTGACGGAATGTCGAGCTGCGGCACCGAAACGCCGATCATGCTGTACTGATCAGGCGTCTTCAGCTTGATCGCCTTGAGCTCATCCGGCGTGAACGTCTTGGTCAGCTTGCCGCTCTTGACGATCTCGGCGAAGCTCATCGACTTCCTGGTCTTCGGATGGGTGACGCGGGAGTCGCGCACGACCAGTTCGTCCTTGAAATACGGCGGCACGCCCATTGCCGCGACCGCCGCATCGACCAGCGCGATGCGGCCGGCGGCGCCGGCGCGGCTCATCGCGTCGAAGTTCATCATCGTGCTCCAGCTGCCGCCGGTGATCTGCGCGCC
The DNA here is from genome assembly GCF_003591005.1 of Rhodopseudomonas palustris. GTDB lineage: Bacteria > Pseudomonadota > Alphaproteobacteria > Rhizobiales > Xanthobacteraceae > Rhodopseudomonas > Rhodopseudomonas palustris_K. The sequence goes on along the minus strand of NZ_QYYD01000001.1, from coordinate 265,175 downwards.
GAGCACGGGATCGTTGAACTTCGGATCGTTGGAGGCGAGCTGGACCCGCATGTCCTTCCAACTGGCGCCGAGCTCTTCGCAGATGATCTGCGCCATGGTCGAGGCGATGTGCTGGCCCATGTCAGCCTTGCCGCAGGTCACGGTGACGAGGCCGTCCGGCCCGATCGCGTACCAGACGCTGGGTTCAAATGCCGAGGGCGCCGCGAGCGCCTGATCGGCGCCGAGCACTCCGGGCACGCTGCTGTAGCCGAGCACGAGCCCGGCGGCGGCGGTGCCGACCAGGAACGAGCGGCGGCTGAGGTCGACGCCCTGGGGCGGTGAGACTTTCACGTGCTGGTTCATGTCGCGCTCCGCTCGTTGCCGTTGCTGGCGGTCCGCATCTCGGATGCGGCGCGCATGATCGCCTTCTGGATCCGCGAGTAGGTCATGCAGCGGCACAGATTGCCGTCCATATGCGCGACGACCTCATCCTTGCTCGGGTTCGGATTGGCGGCGAGCAGCGACGCCGCCTGCATGATCTGGCCGGACTGGCAGTAGCCGCATTGTGGCACCTGCTCGGCGATCCACGCCTTTTGCAGCGGATGATCGCCTTTCGGGCTGAGGCCCTCGATCGTCGTGATCTTCTTGTTAGCGACATCACCGGCCAATGTCTGGCACGACCGTACAGCCTCGCCGTTGACGTGCACCGTGCAGGCGCCGCATAGGCCAGCGCCGCAGCCGAACTTGGTACCAGTCATCTGCAATTGCTCGCGGATGACCCAGAGCAGCGGCGTGTCGTTGTCCGCATCGACGGACAGACTTCGCCCATTGATGTTGAGCTTGAGCATATCTCTCCCCACTGCCGGTGCATGAAGCCGCTTACGGCGGCGCTCACTTCTGGCTTGCTGGCCTGACATCCACCGGACCGATGTCGACCTTGCCGGTAAGATGATCAGATTGCCGCGGGGAGGCAATTGGGAAGTTGAATTGGACTAATGAAAATAACGCGGACGGCAACACGAGCCGAAACAACGTTGCAACCGTTGTGCGTTGCGATTAGCTCTCAAGTATCTGGTATATCTGCGCGACCGACCCGAGCGCTTCGCGACGCAAAACAGAATTCGTCTTGCCGTCATTCCGCAGCGCCGCAAGCGGTGCTGGCAAAAACGCACTATCTGATTGGTGCGCAGGTTGCGACTGGCACAACTCGCGAGCGATAGCCCCGTTCATAGGGGCAGATTGCCGTTACAAATCCCAAGAAACAATGCGGACGGGAAACCGATGGCGCCGCTTACGCCGCCCGTCCGGTCTTGTAGGGGCGAACCAGAAGGTCTGCCGGGATCTTCCAGGCTTCGGTAATCTTGTGGATCATCTCGACGGTCAGCGCACGATGTTGAGCCAGCACTTCAGAAGCTCGCGATCGTGATCCGAGCAGGTCTGCCAGTTCGGACTGCGTGTGTCCCAGTTCATCGATCGCATAGCGCAGGACGTCGACAGGGTCGAAGCTATCGTCGATCGCAAGCGGCCACCGCTTCGCCTCGTAGAGATCGACCAGCGCGAGTAGCACGTCCAGCTTGTCACCATGCTCAGAGCCTTCGGGCGCGCCTCAGCACGCTTCGATCGCGGCAAGCGCTGCTCGGTGATCATCATCGGTTCGGATCGGACGAATATCCAAGGCTCTCTCCTCAGAACTGCGAAACGGTCAGCGCATCGACGCGATCATACTCGGCATGGGTGCCGATGAACTTCACGAAGGCCACCTGCCGGCGGAAATCGAACGCGGCGATCAAGCGGAAATTGCCGCCAGCGTTCTCGAACCTGACGCGCTCGCGATTGAGTACTTTCGATTTTGGAGCAGCTCTCTGGATAGGCCTCTACGCCGCCGCCGCGACCACCCGGTTCCGCCCGTCGTGCTTGGCGCGGTACAGCGCGGTGTCGGCGCGCTTGAGCAGGTCGCGCACCGGCTCGCTCTTGCGCTCCAACGTCGACAAGCCGATCGAAATCGTCACCTCGATCCGGCGCGTGCCCTTCTCGATCGCGAACGGCTCGCCCGCTATGGCGCGGCGCAGCCGCTCGGCGACCATCTGCGCCACCTGCAGATCGGTCTCCGGCATCACGATCACAAACTCTTCGCCGCCGTAACGGCACGCCAGATCGATGCCGCGGATGGACTTCCTGATCCGCGTGGCGAACTCGCGCAGCACGTCGTCGCCGGCGTCGTGGCCATAGGTGTCGTTGATCGACTTGAAGAAGTCGATATCGAGGATCATCAGCGCCAAGGGTTTGCCGCGTGCCCCGGCCTGCTCGGCCAGCGTCGCGAGATGGGTTTCCATGTAGCGGCGATTGTGCAGGCCCGTCAGACCGTCGGTGATCGCCATCTCGATCGAATGCTGCACGTTGTCGCGCAGATGATCGGTGTAGCGGCGGCGGCGGATCTGCGTGCGGGCGCGCGCAAGCAGTTCGTTCTTGTCGATCGGGCGTAGCAGGTAGTCGTTGACGCCGATCTCCAGCCCACGCAGCAGCCGCGAATTGCTGTCGGCGTCTGCGATCGCCAAAATCGGCACATGCCGCGTCCGCTCCAGCGAACGCGCCTGGCTACACAGCCGCAATCCGTCGAAATTCTCAAGGCCGAGCGAGACGATCAGCAGGTCGTAATTGCCCTCGGCGGCGTGGAACAGCGCCTCCGACGGATTGGGTTCGACGTCGACGTAGTGCTCGGCGCTGAGCAGCGGCGCCAACCGCTCGTAGGATGACGGTCGATCGTCGACCAGCAGGATACGCCCACCGCGCCCCTGATCGCTCACCGCCTCGCGCTCCGGCGCCTGCACGCCGATTTCGAACGAGGTGATCGCCCGCATCCGCAGTTCGTCGGTCATCATCTTCAGCCGCGTCAGCGATCGCACCCGGGCGATCAGCACGACATCTGACACCGGCTTGGTGAGGAAATCGTCGGCGCCGGCTTCCAGCCCGCGCACCCGGTCGGCCGGGCTGTCGAGCGCCGTCACCATCACCACGGGGATGAAATGAGTCTTTGGGTTGGCCTTGAGACGGCGGCAGACCTCGAAGCCGTCCATGTCCGGCATCATCACGTCGAGCAGCACGATGTCGCATTCCGCGCGCTCGCAGACCTCCAGCGCCTGCGCGCCGTTCGACGCGGTGACGACGTCGAAATACTCCGCCGACAACCGCGCTTCGAGCAGCTTGACGTTGGTCGGAATGTCGTCGACCACCAGGATCCGTGCGGACATGCCTTCTCCTAACCGATGAAGCGGCGCACCGTTTCGATGAACTTGCCCACCGAAATCGGCTTCGACAGATAGGCCTCGCAGCCGCCTTCGCGGATGCGTTCTTCGTCGCCCTTCATCGCGAACGCGGTCACCGCCACCACCGGGATATGGCGCAGGTCTGGATCATCCTTGATCCAGCGCGTGACATCCAGACCGGACACCTGGGGCAGCTGAATGTCCATCAGGATCAGATCGGGACGCAGCTTGCGGACCAGGTCGAGCGCTTCATAACCGTTGCTTGTCCCCGACGTCTGGTAGCCATGGGCTTCCAGCAGGTCGCGAAAGAGCTTCATGTTAAGCTCGTTGTCCTCCACGATCAGGACGGTTTTGGCCATCCCGCCCTCCTATCCTGATACGGAAATGCCCGGGTCCGGGACACTCGCGGCGATTTGGCGACCGCCGCATGCACCCCATGCAAGACTCGGGCATGATTGAATAAAATAGAGACCAGAAGTTACGGAAAGGCAAACATTCCCGATGCCAAAGCGTGTTCACAATCTTCGGCAAGTTTCTGAAATCGTGGCAGTTCAGGCGCTGTCCTTCATCGCCTCGGAGCCCGAGCGGCTGGGGCTGTTCCTGGCCGAAACCGGCCTCGGTCCGGAGACGCTGCGACAGTCCGCCACCGATCCGCAGTTCCTGGTCAATGTGCTGCAGTTCATCATGCGCGACGATGCGACCGTGAAGGCCTTCGCCAGCTCGGTCGAGCTCGACCCGACCAACGTGGCGGCAGCGCTGCAGGCGCTGGAGGAGAAGCCCTGGGAGCGCGACATTCCATGAGTCTGCTCCGGTGACCGAACTGCCGCGCGGACCGCTGCGCTTCTGCCGTGATTGCCTTGCCGACAGCGCGGCGGCGGCACGGCGCTGTGCGGCCTGCGGTTCCCCGCGGCTGATCGGCCATCCCGAACTCCCGAACCTGACAATGGCGCATATCGACTGCGACGCGTTCTACGCGACCGTCGAAAAGCGCGACAATCCCGAGCTCGCCGACAGGCCGGTGATCATCGGCGGCGGCAAGCGCGGCGTGGTCTCGGCCGCCTGCTACATCGCCCGCACCTACGGCGTGCGCTCGGCGATGCCAATGTTCAAGGCCCTGGCGCTGTGCCCGTCGGCCGCCGTGGTGCGGCCCGACATGGCCAAATACGTCCGAGTCGGCCGCGAGGTGCGGCAGGCGATGCTGCAGCTGACGCCGCTGGTCGAGCCGTTGTCGATCGACGAGGCGTTCCTCGACCTGTCCGGCACCGAGCGGCTGCACGGCACCATCGCGGCGAAAGTGCTGGCGCGGTTCGCCCGGCAGGTCGAGCGCGACATCGGCATCACCGTGTCGGTCGGACTGTCGTGCAACAAGTTTCTCGCCAAGATCGCCTCGGATCTCGACAAGCCTCGCGGCTTCGCGGCACTCGGCCAAAGCGACGCGCGCGAGATGCTGGCGCCGCGGCCGGTCGGCTTCATCTTCGGCGTCGGCCCGGCCACCGAGGCCCGCCTCGGCCAGCGCGGCTTCCGCAGCATTGGCGACCTGCAGAAGGCCGACGAGATCGAGCTGATGCGGCAGTTCGGCGACGAAGGCCGGCGGCTCCGGCGGCTGGCGCGCGGCATCGATGACCGTAAAGTGGTGCCGGACCGCGGCGCCAAGTCGATCTCCAACGAGACCACGTTCGACACCGACATCCGCGACCTCGAAACGCTCGAACGCATCCTCTGGCGGCTGTCCGAGAAGGTGTCGTCGCGGCTGAAGGGCGCGGCGCTGGCCGGTTCGACCGTGACGTTGAAGCTGAAGACCGCCGACTTCCGTCAGCGCACCCGCTCGCAGACGATCCACGCGCCGACCCAGATGGCCAACCGCATCTACGCGATCTCGCGCGAGATGCTGGCCAAGGAAATCGACGGCACCGCCTTCCGCCTGATTGGCACCGGCGTCAGCGCGCTCAGCGAGCAGACCCAGGCCGACGAGTCCGACCTGCTCGACCGCCGCGCCGCCACCGCCGAACGGGCGATAGACGACCTGCGGAAGAAGTTCGGCAACGCCGCGGTGATCCTGGGCCTGGTGTATACGGGCCCGGACAAGCCGCGGAGCTGAGGTCGCGGCGCCCGATCAGTCAGCACCAACTCTCCCCGTCATTGCGAGCGAAGCGAAGCAATCCAGCGCCACGCGTGCGGCGTGGATTGCTTCGTCGCTACGCTCCTCGCAATGACGAGGGGATAGGCTGAGATCAACAACTGAAATGAAGTGCTGAAAGGCGTCACGCACCCACATCCGTCATGCCCGGGCTTGTCCCACTGCTGTCCGGTTTAGACAAAACGGTTGCGACTTGCTGCCACGACTCGCCATTGGTGCAATTCGCCTTGACAAGATTCGATCTTTTGGAGATCGCGCCTCGGCGGCATGACAGGTGGGGGTGCCGGCGGTGACCACAATCGAGCCATTCGCAGGGGTTTGCCTAACGTTAGCAAGTATTCGAGTGACGGCGGAACAGCCGTAAGTGACTCACACGACTCGCAGTTTTGCCTTCCAATTTAAACCGGACAGTAGTGGGCTTGTCCCGGGCATCCACGCCTTTTCCGCAGGATGGGCCCAAGACGTGGATGGCCGGGACGAGCCCGGCCATGACGAACTAATTGAGACGTCGCGCTCGGCGTACGGGCGAGCAGGCGCGTTCTACTTACACGGCTTGACCGCCTTGACGTCCAGCTTGCCCATGGCACCGGCGAGGACGAAGTCGTTGTAGTCGAGCACCAGCGAGCGCGAAACGCCGTTCTCGTAAAGTTCGAAGCTCATCGCGTAGACCGGCGTCTGCTCGCCAGAGTCCGACTTGGCGCTGCGGTCGTAGTAGCTGACCGTGACGGGCCAGCGCGTCAGCGACTTCATCGCCCCGTCGGAGGTCGCCGGATCGGGCGTCGCCGCCGCGCGGTCGCCGGGGATGGCCTGACCGATCACGGTCAGCGTGTTGTAGACCTTCTCGCCGCCGTCGGAGCCGTCATAGACCTGCAGCTCGAGCAGCGACTTGCCCTCGCGCGCGGCGGCGATGATGCGTTCGATCTGCTCGGTCGGGAACACAGTCTTGCCGTCGAGCGTGAAGGTCTTCTGAACCGGCTGCTTGAGCTTCACCGTGATATTGTCGCCTGTTCGCTCGGCGACACCGTCGACGTCGCTGGAGTCGCTGTCATTCATCTTGGTGTCGATCTTGAAGCGATAGCTCTTGCCGGTGGCGTCCTCCCAGCTCGACGAGCGCAGATCGCTCAGCGTATTCTTGCCCTCGCCGCTCTCGATCTCCGACACCTGGCGGAAATCCGAGGTGTAGCCTTCGCACGCATTGCCGGAGAAATTGTACAGGATGCGGCCGCGCACCGTACTCACCGAAGCGTTGTTGCGCGTTTTCATCAGGCTGAGTTCGTACAGCGCCTGATGCGGCAGGAAGGTCACGCTCGGGCCGGCGGCGGCGGGCCCGGCACCCAGCGCAGCAGCGCCGATCACCGTCATCGCCAGCATCGCACAGCGGAGGCTCGTCTGAGGTAGCTTGCGCATGTCGTCTCCGTAGGAACCTCGGTTGAGGATAGGCAGCGGCCGCTTCAGCCGCAACAGCTACCGCCGAAGGAACATCCGATTACGGTGAAATCGCGGACGGATTTGCAACAAACCCGGCTGATCGGGTCGCCCGGCGGCTTGCTTGCCAGAGCTGCCGCAATCGGCCAAACAGGTGCGGCCGCCGCACGCCGGCCGGCTCAATGAACAGACCTCTGACGAACAGATAATGGGGACCACAATGGCCGGAGCCATCGAGCAGAAACTCAGCGCGCAGGGCATTGTCCTGCCGGAACCCACCAGCCCGGTCGCCAACTATGTCGGGTTCGTCCGCACCGGCAATCTGCTGGTGGTGTCCGGCCAGATCTGCTTCGACACCGACGGCAAGCTCGTCGCCAAGGGCAAGCTCGGTGCCAATGTCAGCATCGAAGATGGTAACGCCGCGGCGCGCGCCTGCGCGATCAATCTGCTGGCGCAGCTCAAGGCCGCACTCGGCGATCTCGACAAGGTGGTGCGCGTGGTACGGCTCGGCGGCTTCATCAACTCGACGCCCGACTTCACCGACGGTCCGAAGGTGATGAACGGCGCCTCCGACCTGATGGTCGCGGCGTTCGGCGACAAGGGCCGCCACGCCCGCACCACGATCGGCGTCGCCTCGCTGCCGGCCGATGCCGCGGTCGAGGTCGAAGGCCTGTTCGAAGTCGCCTGATCCGGCCCGATCCGATGCGCGCTCCCGACTGGCTGACCGCACGTCCGGTCGCGCATCGCGGACTGCACGACCGCGCCCGCGGCGTGCTCGAAAACATGCCGGCGGCCATCAATGCGGCGATCGCCGGCAATTTCGCCATTGAGGTCGATATCCAGCTCACCGCCGATGGCGAGGCGATGGTGCATCACGACGACAGCCTCGGCCGGCTGACCGAGGGCAGCGCGCCGCTGCTGTCGCTGACCGCCGCCGGCCTGCGCCAGGTCGCCTTCAATGACACGCCCGAGCGGATGATGTCGGTCGGCGAACTCTGCGACCTCGTCGCCGGCCGGGTGCCTCTGCTGATCGAGCTGAAGAGCCATTTCGACGGCGACCGCAAGCTGGCGTCACGGCTGGTTGCGGTGCTCGCTGGCTATCATGGGCCGGTGGCGGCGATGTCGTTCGATCCCGACCAGGTGCTAGCGCTGCGCGAGCTGGCGCCGCAATTGCCGCGCGGCATCACCGCCGAGCGGCGCTATGACGACGCCTATTGGGCCAAGCTCAACGAGGCGCAACGCAGGCCAATGGAGGCGCTGCGCCATGGCCTGCGCACCCAGCCGCATTTCGTCGCCTACCGGGTTGATGACCTCCCCGCTCCTGCGCCGTGGATCGCCCGAAACCTGTTCGGCTGCGCGCTGTTAGCCTGGACGGTTCGCACGCCGCAGCAACGCGCCCGCGCCGCCGCCCATGCCGACCAGATGATCTTCGAAGGCTTCGTTCCCGAACCGTGATCGCCGCAGCCCTGTCCCACGCTTGCCGCACCCTTGCGCAGCCGGCGATCAGGCGCCAATCTCAGGGCATGATGCAAACGCGCCATCATCGCCTGTGATCGATCCTTGAGTCGTTCGCCCGACATCACCCTCGAAGCCGTCCCCTCGGTTGGCGCCATTGCGGCGGCCGATTGGGATGCTTGCGCCCGCGGCGCCCTGGCGCCGCCGGACGTGGCTTCATCCGATGCTGCAGCAGCCTCCTGCACGACTTCGGCCGCGGCCTATAATCCGTTCACGTCGCACGCGTTTTTCTCGGCGCTGGAGACGTCCAAATCCGCCAGCGTGCGCACCGGCTGGGGGCCGCGCCATCTCGTCGCGAGGCGCGGCGACCAGGTCCTCGGCATCGTGCCGTGCTACCTGAAATCGCATTCGCAGGGCGAATACGTGTTCGACCGCGGCTGGGCCGACGCCTATGAGCGCGCCGGCGGCAGCTACTATCCGAAGCTGCAGGCCTCGGTTCCGTTCACGCCGGCGACCGGCCCGCGCCTCTTGATCCGCCCTGGCGAAGACGCCAGCGAAGTCGCTTCAGCTCTGGCGAGCGGAATGGTCGCGCTGTGCAAGCTGAGTGAGGCGTCGTCCGCCCACGTCACCTTCGCGCGCGAGTCGGAATGGCGCTTCCTCGCCGAGCAGGGATTCCTGCAGCGCACCGACCAGCAGTTTCACTGGCACAATCAAGGCTACTCCAGCTTCGACGATTTCCTCGCCACGCTGAACTCGCGCCACCGCAAGGCGATCAAGCGCGAGCGCCGCGATGCGGTGGCCAACGGCATCACCATCCATCACCTCACCGGCGCCGACCTCACCGAGGACGCCTGGGACGCGTTCTTCGAATTCTACATGGAGACCGGTTCGCGCAAATGGGGCCGGCCGTATCTCAATCGCGCGTTCTATTCGCTGATCGGCGAGACGATGCCGAACGATGTGCTGCTGGTGATGGCGCGGCGCGACGGCCGCTGGGTCGCCGGCGCGATCAACTTCATCGGCGGCGATACGCTGTTCGGCCGGCACTGGGGCGCGATCGAGCATCACCCGTTCCTGCATTTCGAGGTGTGCTACTATCAGGCGATCGATTTTGCGATCGCGCGCGGCCTCAAGGTGGTCGAAGCCGGCGCCCAGGGCGAGCACAAGGTGGCGCGCGGCTACCTGCCGCAGACCACCTACTCGGCGCATTACATCGCCGACCCGGCGCTGCGCCGCGCCATCGCCGACTATCTGAAGCGCGAGCGAATGTATGTGGACGAGATGGGACGCGAGCTGACCGAGGCTGGTCCTTTCCGCAAGGATGCCGATCCGGCTTGACCGCCCCGCGCGGCGCGGCGAAAGTCCGGCCGAAAATCGCCGGAGTTGCCATGACCGCCTATGATCCCCAGAACCCGTTCGCCAAGATCCTGCGCGGCGAATTTCCCTCCCACAAGGTCTATGAGGACGAGCACGTGCTCGCCTTCCTCGACATCATGCCGCGGGTGCCCGGGCACACGCTGGTGATCCCCAAGGCGCCGGCGCGCAATATCCTCGACATCACCGCCGAGGATTTCGCCCACGTCGCCCGGGCCGCCCACAAGATCGCCGCCGCGGCGATGAAGGCATTCAACGCGGACGGCATCGTCGTGCAGCAGTTCAGCGAACCGGCCGCCGGTCAGGTCGTGTATCACCTGCACATGCACGTCATGCCGCGCCACGACGGCGTCGCGATGCTCCCGCCCGCAAGCAAAAAGGAAGAGACCGCGGTGCTGGAAGAAAATGCGGCCAAGCTGAAGGCTGCGCTGCAGGGCTGATCAAACTGCACCGCCTCTCCCCGTCATTGCGAGGAGCAAAGCGACGAAGCAATCCAGCCCGGTGCACTGCGCTGGATTGCTTCGCTTCGCTCGCAATGACGGATAGGGCTGTTACTTCGTCGAATGCACACACCTGTCCGGCTTGAGGTCGATCAGCGGCGTGCCGTCGAGGCAGTCGAGGCCACGGACCAGGACGGTGGCGCTTTCGATGCCGACGAGGGCGGCGGCGGAGATGCCGATCGGGTTGGGCCGCACCGGCGACCGCAACGCAAAGGTGCCGCGCGGGCCGTCCTGACTGTGGCCCCGCTGCAGCACCAGATCGCGCCGCGCCTGATGCAGCCAGTACACCACCTGTACCTGCTCGAATTTGTCGAGGCCGGTCAGCGCCTGAATCCACGGCTCGAAAATCTCGAGCCGGCAGATCGGCCCATCGAAGCTGCCCTGCCGCGGCGTCTCGCCGCGCGCCGTCCACGGCGTACGGATGCGGCCGATGAACACCAGACCGGCATCGGTCGGCGGCGGCGGCGTGACGGCGATCTCGCCTTCACGAAGTTCGTCGTAACTGGCCATCGGCATTCCCATCTATCGCTATCGTTCGCAGCGTAGTGCCCCTGCCCCGGCAAGCAACCGCGGCAAAGGACTTATGCCAGCAGCCACTGCCCGGCGATCAGCACCGCTTCGCCGATAACGACGCCGATCAGGATCGAGCGCTTGGTCGCCATGAAGGCGATCAGGCCGATCGCCACCGAGCCGTAACGCAAGCCCCATGGCACGCTCGCCAGGGCGCCGGGCGGAAATACCAGAATTTGCGCGATCACGCCGGCGAGGATCGCGGTCGCGACCGCGCGGACCCATATCAGCAGTTCCGAGCCTTCGTCGATGCCGCCGCCCAGCCACAGCCCGATCATTCGCCAGATCTCGTTGGGCAGAAAGCCGGCCAGCACCAGCACCAGCAGCGCGTGCCAATCGCCGATGAAGCTGCTCATGCCCGTCTCGCCTTCCAGCGATGCACGCTGTAAGCGATCGTGCCCGCGGCAACGCCGCTGATCAGTACGTCGATGCCGGTGTGGAAATAGGCCACCACCGGGAACAGCAGCAACCCGAGGCCGAGCGCGACCACGTCGGCGATCTCGCGGCAGTTGCGCGCGGTCGACAGCAGGAACGCCAACGGCGTCAGCAGCAGCACCGCTGCGCCGAACAACTGCGGCAGGTTGGCTGCCAGCAGGTACCCGATGACGTTGGCGACAAGGCAGGTCGACACCAGCCCGGTACCGAGTCCGATCGTGAACGGGATGCGCCGCTCGCGCGGCACCTGCGGCAGCAGCCGGAAGCATTCGACCCACAGCGTCACGGCGATGAAATGCGCCGGCACGATCAGCTGCCGCAGCTTGGTGGTTGGCGTACGCATCAGCGGCAGCACCGATACCACCATCGGAAACAGCCGGATCGCGCTGACGGTCACGGCGATCGCCGCCTGAATGGCGGTTGCGCCGGAGCCGAGCGAGGAGATCAGGATGATCTGTGCCGGCCCGGCCCAGACTAACAGCGTGCTCAGCAGCACCCAGCCGAGGCTGAAGCGGCTGTCATGCGCCAGCGCGCCGATGCCGAGATAGGTCGCGAACAGCACCAGCGTCAGCACAGTGGTGCCGACCGCGCGCACGCCCTGCAGATAGGCGCGGCCCGCACTCATCCATTGCGGGGAATCGAGCGAAGCGAGCGCCATCGGAAAGGCCGCATCCTTGTCTGCCATGTGGATAATCCGGCGCCGGGCGGCGCCGCCGGCACCTTAGCGGCGAGCCCCCGCGCCGTCTAACGACGAGGCGCATGAGCGGATTGCATGTCTTCGCGTTTTCAGCCGCGGTTGCGCAGCACCAGACAAGCGCTACCGGCCTTGCGAATGCGCGCACATAACTCGTTGGCCTCCGGCCGCGTCTCGGCACCGATCCGCACCTGATAGAATGGCCGCGTGCCGCGGCTGCGGAACACCGAGCTCGACAGGCTGGGATCGTGTTCGCCGATCACCGCGCTCAGCCGCGACATCGCCCGCGCATACATCGCCAACGCGCGGTCGCGGTTGAAGCCAGCGGCGAGTTGTACGCCCCACGGCCGATCGGCACCGAGCTTCACGCGCTGCTCGAGCTGGGCAACGAACGGGTTCGGCGCCCTGCGCAGCAGCGCCATCAGGGTGCGGCAATCGGTGTTGGCCTTGGTGTCGGGCTGCTTGGCATTGCGCCCGGCCGCCGCCCAATCATCCACGGTCGTACCGGTGATGGCATAGACATACGACCGGGTCTGCTGCGGCATCGGGCCGGTGCCGGCGAGCCATTCCTGAACGCGGCGCGGCCCGGCGTTGTAGGCCGCCGCCGCCAGGCCGAGATTGCCGAACTGGCCGCGCAATTCGTTCAAGAACTCCGCCGATTTCGGCAGCGCTTGCACCGGGTCGAACGGATCGAGCAGGCTGCGCTCGCTTGCGGTGCCGGGCATGAATTGCGCGATGCCCTGCGCCCGCTTGCCGCTTCGCGTCACCGGTCCAACAGCGTCGGCCTGAAACCGGCTCTCCTGCCAGATCACACGCGCGAAGAATTCCAGCGGCAGATCGTGCGCCCTGGCGGCGGATTCGATCATCAGGCAGATCGACTCGCGGGTGTCCCGATCCGCGGGCTTGTCCGGTTCCTGTTTGGCTGCGTCGGCCGGCTTGTCGTGTGTCTCGGGCTTGACTACGTCCGATACCGGCGGCGTGGTGGCCGGCGTCCGGTCAGGTTGTTTGGTTGGAGTGCTCTCAGCCGCAGGCGTATCGGCAGGCTTTGCCGGCGCTGCATCCTCGGCATGGACCAGCGGAACCGACAACCCGGTGAGCAGCATCGCAAGCACTGCGGATCGGCGAAGCATTCGCAAGCTCATGCCAGGTTCCGGAACGTCACGCGTGTTGACATGGCTGGTCGCCGGAGGTGCAATCGATCATCGCCATCGGTACAGATCTTAGCATGGCCGAGCAGCACGAGACGACCGCCTTCGCCGCCGACGACGACGTGCCGATCGCCTATATGGCGCGGACGCGCGCCTATTATCAGGCGATCGGCTACGACGCACCGTATCGCTGGGCGCATCATACTGCCGCCCCGTTCCAGCCTCTGACAAAGCCGCTGGCGCAAATGCGCATCGCGCTGATCACCACCGCGGCGCCCTACGATCCCGCGAAAGGCGATCAGGGACCGGGTGCGCCGTATAACGGCGGAGCCAAGTTCTATCAGGTCTATGCCGGCGACACCGCGTCCGATCACGATCTGCGCATCTCCCATATCGCCTACGACCGCACCCACACCACCGCGACCGACAGCGGCACCTGGTTCCCGCTGCCGCAGCTGCGGCGACTGGCTAACGAAGGCCGTCTGCAGCTCGCGCCGCATTTCTTCGGCGCCCCGACCAACCGCAGTCACCGCGTTACGCTCGACACCGATGCGCCCGAGATTCTCGCGCGCTGCCGGGCCGATAACGTCGATGCGGCGGTGTTGGTACCGAACTGTCCGGTCTGTCATCAGACCGTATCGCTGGTGGCGCGGCATCTGGAACAGAACGGCATCGCCACCGTGATCATGGGCTGCGCCAAGGACATCGTCGAGCACGCCGCCGTGCCGCGCTTCCTGTTCAGCGACTTCCCGCTCGGCAACTCCGCCGGCAAGCCGCACGACGAAGCCTCCCAGGCGTTCACGCTCGAGCTGGCGCTGCGCCTGCTGGAAACCGCCCCGGCGCCGCAGACCACGGTTCAGTCGCCGCTGCGTTGGCGCGACGATCCGTCGTGGAAGCGCGACTACAACAACGTCGCCAATCTCAGCGCCGAAGAACTCGCCCGGCGCCGCGCCGATTTCGACGCCCAGAAACAACGCGCCCGAGCGGTGCGCGAGAGCGCGGAGTAGAACAACAAACTATCCCCGTCATTGCGAGCGAAGCGAAGCAATCCAGCTCAGCGCACGGCGCTGGATTGCTTCGTCGCTGCGCTCCTCGCAATGACGGGGATAGGATGGTTGCTACTTCTTTCGCATCGATTCAGGTTAACGCTCGTAAACGGTTTCGCTCCATATGTTACCGCTTACACTGCGCCACCTCTCACTCCGGAGATGCGGCATGGACGAGCGACGCAAGCAGCAGCGCGACAAGGTGGTGTATGGCGGCGTCGCGACGGTAAGCGAGCGCGGCGCGACGCGCGATTGCGTGGTCCGCAACATCTCCGAGACCGGCGCGGCGATCGAGTTCGGCAGCGCCACCGGGGTGCCGGAGCAGATTGCGCTAACGATCCCGCGCAAGGCCCGCACCTACCCGTCGACCGTGGTGTGGCGGCGCGGCAATGTCGCGGGGCTGGCGTTCAAAGCCGGCGACAGCTCCGAGCTCGCCGAGCAGCTGCGTAAGAGCGAAAAGAAGAAGCGCGAGCTGCAGCGCAAGATCAAGATCCTGCTCGGCGAAGGCTGACAGCGGCGCGTTGCCGCGCCCGCTTTTGTCCCCGGCAAGTCGCCTTTCCGGCAATTGCCTCAGCGTCCGGATGCACTACAAGGTCGGTCCCGATCCACGATCCGGCGCGCGGCGGCGCCGCCGGTGTGCAGAGGACGACGGCCATCAAGCGCAAGCAGCCCAAGACCCGGCGGCCGAAGAAAAAGCATCACGGCAAGCCGCAGCCAGCCGCAAAGCTTGTCGCGGCGGAGCCGGCTGCGCCGGCTGAACCCAGCGCTGCGCCTTTGCCTGCTGCGGCCCCTGCACCGGCTCGTGATACCACCCCGCCTGCCCCCGCGGCACGTCCGACTCCGCCGCAGCCCCGCCCTGCACCGGCGCCGAAGGCACCGGCCAAACCCGTGCAACGCCCGGCGCCGCCCGTGCCGCCGCGGTCTGCCGAGCCGAAGCCCGCTGCTGCGCCAGGGCTGGTTCTGCGCGCGGCCGACGCGGTGCTCGACATCCTGCGCAGCGAGCCGCGGCGGATGCTGCTATGGATCCTCGGCATCTATGGCGGGCTGTGGTTCGTCGCGGCGTTCAGCCTTCCGAACCTGCCGGCGGTCGGCACCGAGATGGCGCTGCGCGGCCATGAATGGCCGACCGGGCCGTGGCCCGACCCGCCACTGGCGCCGTGGCTGACGCAACTTGCTGCGCTCGTGACCGGCGGCTGGACTGGATCGCAGATCGTGCTGTCGATCGGCTCGGCGCTGCTGACCCTGCTGCTGCTGTGGCGTCTCGGCGTCGTGATGCTCGGTCGCAGCGGCGCCACGCTGGCGGTCGGCCTCACCATCATGATCGGCTGTTTCGGCGCGCAAGTGCTGGGCTTCGACCCGGCGATCGCGGCGCTGCCGCTGAGCGTCGCGGCCGTGGCGCTGTACCGGCGCGCCGTGCTGGGGACGACGCGCGCGCCGTGGATTGGGCTGGGACTGGTTTGTGGACTGCTCGGCAATGCCGAGCACGCCGGCTTTGCGCTGATGCTGGTGCTGCTCGGGCATCTGCTGCTGACGCCGGAGGGGCGCCGGCATTTGCTAACACCGGGTCCGGTGCTGGCGGCCGCGCTCGCGGTCGCGGTGCTGACACCGCATCTGTTGTGGCTCGCGCATGCCGAAGCCGGGCCGGTCGGCGTCGGGACGCGGATCGTCGCCGCGTTCAATTTCCTGCTGAGCCAGATTGGCCTTCATTTCGGCCTGATCGTCCTCACGGTGCTCGCCGCCCTGCCCCGGCTGCCGCTGCAGGGACCGCCGGCCGAACTGGGCGCCGAGCGCCCCAGCGGCTTCGACCGCTCGCTGATCCTCGCGGCGGCGTTTGGGCCGTCGCTTCTGGTTGCGCTCGGCAGCGTGGTTGGCTGGTTCAGTATCGGCACGACGACCGGCAGCGCGCTGGCGGGGCTATCAGGGCTAGCGCTGCTGATGCTGCTGCCGCCGAGTTTTGCGCTCCGCGCGCCGCGGGTCGCAGTGGTGGTGTGGCTGCTGGTGCTGGTCGGCGCGCCGTTCGTGGCGATCGGCTCGATCTACAGCCGCGCCTACGGCAACGGCCCGTTGCCGACCGAACTGTATCCAGCGCGCGCGCTGTCGACCGCCATGCAGGCGGTCTGGAAGAGCCGCACCACCAAGCCGCTCGACATCGTCACCGGCAGCGCCCAGCAGGCCGGATTCGTCGCGCTGTACGCTTCACCGCGGCCATCGGTGTTCGTCGACGCGGATCTGGCGAAAAGCCCATGGATCACACCGCAGCGGCTCAAGCACTCCGGGACGCTGGTGGTGTGGATTACCGACGAATTCCCCCGCACCGACGATCTGCCGCCGCCCTACCGCACCGCGCTCGGCGACGTCAGCCCGGTCTACGGCACGATGGTGCTGCCGCTCGGCCGCGGCAAGTTGAAGGCCTACGGCTGGGCGATGATCCCGCCGGCCGGTGAGACGGTGCAGGCGCCGGCGCCGGTTGCGCCGCCGCCTGCCGCGACCCCGCCCGAGACAGCAGCGCCCACCACGACGCAGCCCGCCGCGCCGCCTGAGCCATCGCAGCTTGTCCCACCCGCTGCGTCGTCACCAAAGCCCGCGCCGGCGGGGCCGTCGTCAGTAGTGCCGCCTGCAGCGAACTAACAACCCCAATCTCGCGCTTCGAATTGTCCTCTCCGTCATTGCGAGGAGCGCAGCGACGAAGCAATCCAGGGATGTGAACGGCGCCCTGGATTGCTTCGCTTCGCTCGCAATGACGGGTGGAGATGCAAGCTTTCAAATGAAGCTCTAAATCCGCAGCAACCGCTCTCTCCCGTCATGGCCGGGCTCGTCCCGGCCATCCACGCCTTTTCTGCAGTTCCGGCAGCAAGGCGTGGATGCCGGCACAGGCCGGCATGACGCCGCGTTGAGAATTTCTGGTCGATAGGACGGCGTGCGGGCACTTGGCGCGCAGATAACACTTCGTGCGCAAACAAAAGAGCCGGCGATCGCTCGCCGGCCCTTTCAACTCATCACTCGCTCGCCGCGATCAGGCCTCTTCGACCCGATCCTTGGCGCGGGGCTTGGCCTTGCGGGAGGCGCCGCGTTTCTTGGCGCCCGGCAGGTCCTCCGGCTTCGGCGTGACCGGGCCGTCGAGGAATTCGAAGGCGATCTTTTCCAGCTCGACGCCGGCAACCGCTTCGTCCTTGACCAGCACGACCTTGACGTGGCCGCCGCCCTTGAGCTGACCGAACAACACTTCGTCGGCCAGCGGCTTCTTGATGTGCTCCTGGATCACCCGCGACATCGGCCGCGCGCCCATCTGTTCGTCGTAGCCGTGCTGCACCAACCAGGCCTTGGCCTCGTCGGTCAGCTCTATCGTGACGTCGCGATCGGCGAGCTGAGCCTCGAGCTGGAGCACGAACTTCTCAACCACCATGCCGATCACATCGGCATTGAGATGCGCGAACGACACGATCGCGTCGAGACGGTTGCGGAATTCCGGCGCGAACTGCCGGTTGATCGCCTCGTGGTCGTCGCCTTCCCGCTTGCTGCGCGTGAAGCCGAACGCCTGCTTGGCGAGATCCGCCGCGCCCGCATTCGTGGTCATGATCAGGATCACGTTACGGAAGTTGACCTGCTTGCCGTTGTGGTCGGTGAGCCGGCCGTGATCCATGATCTGCAGCAGCACGTTGTACAGATCCGGATGCGCCTTCTCGATTTCGTCGAGCAGCACGACGCAATGCGGATGCTGATCGACGCCGTCGGTCAAAAGACCACCCTGGTCGAAGCCGACATAGCCGGGAGGCGCACCGATCAGGCGCGATACGGTGTGCCGCTCCATGTACTCCGACATATCGAAGCGCAGCAGTTCGACGCCGAGCGACGAGGCGAGCTGCTTCGCCACCTCGGTCTTCCCGACGCCGGTCGGGCCGGAGAACAGGTAGCAGCCGATCGGCTTCTCCGGTTCGCGCAGGCCGGCACGCGCCAGCTTGATCGAAGCGGAGAGAGATTCGATCGCCTTGTCCTGACCGAACACCACGCGCTTCAGGGTCGTTTCGAGATGCTTCAGCACCTCGGCGTCGTCCTTCGACACGCTCTTCGGCGGGATCCGCGCCATGGTCGCGACCGTGGCTTCGATCTCCTTGATGCCGATCGTCTTCTTGCGCTTGTTTTCGGCCAGCAGCATCTGCGCAGCGCCCGACTCGTCGATCACGTCGATCGCCTTGTCCGGCAGCTTGCGGTCGTGGATGTAGCGCGACGACAGCTCGACGGCCGATTCGATCGCCTCGTTGGTGTACTTCAGCTTGTGATAGTCCTCGAAGTACGGCTTGAGGCCCTTGAGGATCGCGATCGCGTCCTCGACGGTCGGCTCGTTGACGTCGATCTTCTGGAAGCGCCGCACCAGCGCGCGGTCCTTCTCGAAGTGCTGGCGATACTCCTTGTAGGTCGTCGAGCCCATGCAGCGGATGCTGCCCGAAGCCAGGGCAGGCTTGAGTAAATTCGAGGCATCCATCGCACCGCCGGAGGTGGCACCGGCGCCAATCACGGTGTGGATCTCGTCGATGAACAGGATCGCGTTCGGGTGCGCCTCGAGCTCCTTCAAGACTTGCTTGAGCCGCTCTTCGAAATCACCGCGATAGCGCGTGCCGGCCAAGAGCGTGCCCATGTCGAGCGAGAACACCGTGGCGGCCGCGAGCACCTCGGGCACTTCCGAGTCGACGATGCGCTTGGCGAGGCCTTCGGCGATCGCGGTCTTGCCGACGCCGGCTTCGCCGACGAACAGCGGGTTGTTCTTCTGACGGCGGCACAGCACCTGGATGGCGCGGTTGATCTCGGAATTGCGTCCGATGACCGGGTCGATCTTGCCGTCCCGCGCCTTCTTGTTGAGGTTGACGCAATACGTTTCGAGTGCGTCGCCCTTCTTCTTGGAGTCCTCGCCACCCTTGGCTTCGGTCTCCTCGTCGACGCCGCGCACCGGCCGCGCCTCGGAAACTCCCGGGCGCTTGGCAATGCCGTGGCTGATGTAGTTGACGGCGTCGTAGCGCGTCATGTCCTGCTCCTGCAGGAAGTACGCGGCATGGCTTTCACGCTCGGCGAAGATCGCGATCAGCACGTTGGCGCCGGTCACCTCTTCGCGGCCCGACGACTGCACGTGAATCACCGCGCGCTGAATCACGCGCTGGAAACCGGCGGTCGGCTTGGCGTCTTCGGAGCCGTCGGTGACGAGATTCTCGAATTCGGTTTCGAGGTAGTTGACCAGGCTGCCGCGCAGCTTGTCGAGGTCGACGCTGCAAGCCCGCATCACTGCGGCGGCGTCGGAGTCGTCGACCAGTGAGAGCAGGAGATGCTCGAGCGTCGCGTATTGATGATGTCGCTCGTTGGCGATCGCGAGCGCGCGGTGGAGGGATTGTTCAAGGCTTTGCGAAAATGTCGGCATCTCGTCCTCTGTGTCCCCCGCTCATCATGATCGCCGCTGCAACGTCGTGCAACAACAACCTTTCGACATATAGTGTCACAACCCGTCGCCGAAAGACCCGTTCCTTTCTCTGCCGGGCAGTACACCAAGCAAGTCCGGGAAAACCCGCCAATAAGAGCAATGCAAGAGCTGTTCCGAGATCGCGCGCACCCCTTCGTTCAGCGACTTCACTCCCCTACTTCTTCTCCATCACGCATTGCAGAGGATGTTGATGCTTGCGGGCGAAATCCATCACCTGCGTCACTTTCGTCTCTGCGATCTCGTAAGTGAACACGCCGCACTCACCGATGCCGTGATGGTGAACATGCAACATCACTTTGGTGGCGGCCTCGACATCCATCTGGAAGAACTTCTCCAGCACGTGGACGACGAATTCCATCGGCGTGTAGTCGTCGTTGAGGATCAGCACGCGGTACAGGTTGGGCCGCTTGGTCTTGGGTTTGACCTTGGTGATGACCGACGTGGTCGGGTTGCCCGACCCGGAGCGCCCGCCGTCACCAGCCATCACTGTCGTGTAGCGCCGCGTCGATCCACCGGCGGATAGCCATGCGGACGCGTCAGCGTAGTCGTTCGATTCATTCGGTTGCAGCATGGCTCAGGTATTCGAATCCCCACGGAACTCATTCCACCGGAACCGCAACGCGCACAAACTGTGATCGACGATTCAGCTCCGGCTGTCCGCCACCCCGGCGGCCCGATCCCCGACGCATGTTCGGGTACCGCAAATATGGGGCGAGTGACGGTGCGCCGCAAGCGCGGAAATCCCGGAGGTCTTCCAACCTTGGTGCGGCGCTGCGACCGTCCCGAGTTAAAGACGCATTGCGCCGACGCCCCGCTTTTCACCGGGGCCATTATGATGCGATTCACTATCGCAACCAACCGGGCGCATTTGTTACGCAATTTAGCGAGTTTCTGCGACTGGTTTTACCTGTCATTCAGTCCCTCGACCGGAGATTGCGGCAAATTCCTACCTTCGGGTGCCGCACATGTCGCTGAGATGTCCAGTCCGGTTCGAGCGCTTGGCGCGTCGCTTTGTGAGCGCCACCGGCGGTAACGTCGCCGTCCTGTTTGCGATCTCCCTGCTGCCGATCCTCGGCTTTGTCGGAGCGGCGATCGACTATTCGCGCGCCTCCAAGGCCCGCACAGCGATGCAAGCGGCACTCGATTCGGCGGCTTTGATGGTGTCGCGAGATCTGTCGTCGGGAGCGATCACCGCCGGCCAGGTAACCGCGAAAGCCCAGACCTATTTCACAAGCCTTTACACCAACACCGAAGCGACCGGCATCACCGTCACCGCCAGCTACACCGCGAAAGACAGTTCCGGGTCGTCGACGGTGTTGCTTCGGGGCGATGGCTCGGTTGGCACAGACTTCATGAACCTGTTCGGCTTCCCGGCTCTGGGGATCGGCAGCACCTCGACCGCGACCTGGGGCGGAACCCGGCTGCGGGTTGCCATGGCGCTGGACGTCACCGGGTCGATGAATGACGACGGCAAGCTCGGCGCAATGAAGACCGCCGCCAAAAGCCTGGTCGACAGCCTCCGTGCCAGTGCGCAAGGCACCGAGGACGTCTACATGTCGGTCATCCCCTTCGCCCAGATGGTCAACGTCGGGAGCAGCAACAAAGGGGCAAACTGGCTGAAGTGGGATGTCTGGGAAGAAAGCAACGGCAGCTGCAGTTTTTGGTGGTACTCGACCAAGTCAAGCTGCGAGAGCGCCGGCCGGACCTGGACGGCGACCAGCCGCAATCAGTGGACCGGCTGTGTGACCGATCGGGACCAGCCAGCTGATACCACCAAAGATCTTCCGACCAACGCAGCGACCCGCTTTCCGGCGGTCAGCTACACTCAAAACGGCTCTGACATCTGCCCGCAGCAGATCCTGCCGATGACATCGGCCTACAGTTCCTCGAACGCTCAGACCATCAAGAACAAGATCGACGCACTGACCGCAAATGGCGGCACCAACCAGCCGATCGGCATGGCCTGGGCGTGGCTGTCTCTGCAGACCGGTGCGCCACTCAACACGCCGGCGAAGGATGCCGATTTCAAATACACCGACGCAATCATTCTGCTGTCGGACGGTCTCAACACGATGGATCGCTGGCCATCCTACGGAAACGGCCAGACGCAGTTCAACGGCCAGATCGACGCGCGCCAGAAGCTGCTGTGCGACAACATCCGGGCGTCGGCAACCAACACCTCACGGACGGTGATTTACACCATCCAGGTCAACACCGATGGCGATCCAGAATCGTCGATTCTGCGCTATTGCGCCGACAGCGGCAATTTCTTTGCCACCACCACGGCCTCCGGCATCAGTTCGGCCTTCGCCCAGATCGGCAGTTCGCTGTCCAAGCTGCGGATCGCCAAGTAGCCCGCGCCGCTGCAATGCAGCAGCTAACGCCCACCTGATTGCTCGCAATAGTTGCATTTGACGAAAATCCGCCGGATCACCGCAACGGATGCTTAACGGTTTCGAAACGCACCTCTCCTAACCTCTTCCTCTGATCGTTCGCGCCCTTGAGAAAAAGCCGCGTCAGCTCAGCCGCTTACTCTCGACCACCGTCTTGACGAACGCCGGTCGGGCTGCCGCGGCTGAACTTGATGGCCGAATGGACAGCACTGCCGCCGTGTTGGGCATAATTTCGCCTCACGGTCCGGTGATTGATGAAAGATCGGACGGGGACGTTCATGCACCGCAACATCCATGTCAGCTCGCGGATTCTGCGAGCTTGCGTACTCGGCCTAGCCACCATTTCGGCCGCGGTCATCGCCACCACCGACACGGCTGACGCCCGCCGAAAACACCGTCATCATCGGGCCAAGGTCGAGCGGAGCAGCTACAACCCCGCCTTCGCCTCGATCATCGTCGACGCCAACACCGGCGCCACCCTCACCGCGACGAATCCCGACGCGCTGCGCCACCCGGCGTCCCTCACCAAGATCATGACGCTGTATTTGCTGTTCGAGCGTCTCGAAGCCGGCAAGCTGTCGCTCGACAGCGAGATGGAAGTCTCCGAACATGCCTCGTCGCAGGCCCCGACCAAACTCGGCCTACGTCCCGGCCAGACATTGCGCGTCGAGGACGCCATCAAGGGCCTTGTCACCCGCTCGGCCAATGACGCGGCTGTCGTCATTGCCGAAACCGTCGGCGGCAGCGAAACCGACTTTGCCCGACTGATGACCCGCAAGGCCCGCGCGCTCGGCATGTCGCGCACCGTCTATCGCAACGCGTCGGGCCTGCCCAACGACGACCAGGTCACCACCGCGCGCGATCAGTCGATTCTCGGCCGCGCCATCCAGGACCGGTTCCCGCGCTATTACCGCTACTTCCAGACCAGCGTCTTCACCTACCGCGGCAACGCGATCCGCAACCACAATCGCCTGCTCGGCAGCGTCGAAGGTGTCGACGGCATCAAGACCGGCTACACCCGCGCCTCCGGCTTCAACCTCGTCACCTCGATGCATCGTGGCAACCGGTTCCTGGTCGGCGTGGTGCTCGGCGGCCGCAGCGGCAGCTCGCGCGACGCCATCATGCGCAATCTGCTGGCCGAGAACCTGGACAAGGGCGCGACCCGCCGCACCGTCGCAGCGATCACCGAGCGCTCGCCGTCGCAGACCGAAATCGACGTCGCCGATGAGACGCCGACGCCGAAGCCGACCCCGGTCGCGGTGCAGAACCAGGGCGCTATCCAGGTCGCCTCGGCCGCTCCCGAGCCGGTCGAAACCGAATCTCGCGTCACCATTCCGGCCCCGCGCCCCATCGCGCCGGTCGCCGCGGCCAGGATCGAGAAGCCCGAGGCTGGTCCGTTCAATAGCGGCTCGCTCGAAAAGCCGTTGGCGCTGGTGCCGAATCCCGGCTCGTCCGAGCCGATGAAGCCGGTCCGGATCAAGACCGTCCAGGTCAAGTCGGCGCCGATCAAGCTGGCGTCCGCGGTCGCTGCCCCGCCGGTCACCAACACGATTCCGGCGCAGCGCCGCGACATCGCTGAAACCTCGAACGCTACCGTTGCCAAGGCCGAAATGATCCCGCAGCCCGCCAATCACGGCACCGGCAACGGAATCCTCGGCGTGATGCCGGCGTCCCGGATGGTTCCATCGACCACCCAGGCGATGGCCTCGGCGGAGCCCGCCGCGCCCGCCCCGACGATGCAGCAGAACGGCGCCATCAAGCCGGTTTCGCACAGCGGCTGGATCATTCAGGTCGGTGCGCTGCAGAGTGAGAGCGAAGCTAAGGCGCGGCTTGACGCCGCTCGCGATCAGGCCCGCGGCATGCTGGGCAAGGCCGACCCGTTCACCGAGACCGTGGTGGCCAAGGGCGACCGCAAGCTCTACCGCGCCCGCTTCGCCGGCCTCGAACGCGACGAAGCCGAAGCGGTCTGCAAGAAGCTGAAGCGCTCCGACATCTCCTGCTTCACGATCAAGAACTGACTTGGCCACACAGCACTGACTCTCACCATCATTGCGAGCGAAGCGAAGCAATCCAAATCCCAGCATGCGATTCTGGATTGCGTCGTCGCTTCGCTCCTCGCAATGTCGGGGATGGGCTTCTAATTTACAAAGAACGCGGTCGGGCTTCCCGGCCGCGTTTTCATTTGTGAAGTGGCGAGGAGTCTTCCTGAAACCACTCATCAATCATTGCGCGATAAAAACAGCATCAACGGCCACGCCGAAACGGCGGGCACCAGGTGTCAATCAGAGAACAGAATAGCCCTCGCAGTCTGGCGTTGAGTTGCGTTGCTGGAGTTAGCTGCGATGCGTGCGAAGCAAGGTATCCTTGGCCGCGTTTACACGGGCGGCAAGGAACGTCGACCCCCCTTGGTCGGGATGGAGTTTCTTCATCAGGGTGCGATGAGCACGCCTGATGTCGTCCGGCCCCGCGCCCGGCTTCAGGCCAAGGATCTGATAGGCTTCCTCGGTCGTCATTTTGCCGCCAGACGATTGGCTGTTCTGCCGCCCTGCCGCACCTCCCTGCGCGTTCTGACGCCAGGCGGGAAACCGGCGGTCCAGATAACTTTCAAGTAGCGAGCAGCTCTCTGCATCGAAGCCGGTCATCATCGCGGCGAGTTCGGCCAGATCGAACTCGTCGAGCGATCGGCCGGCATGCGGGCCCGTCAGAATGCGGCCGGCCATGGCGCCGCTCTCGTGGTCCAGCGTCATTTCGAGATTGGCGGAGCGGACCTGCGACGACTGTCCGGGTGAGCGCCGTCCGCCGAACATTCCACCGAGATTGCCGAACCCGGCCCTGCTCATCGGGTCCCACCCCAGCAGCCCCGCCCCGAACAGACCGAGCGGGATCGCCACCGCGAGCTGACCTCGCACGCCCATGAACAGCGCGGTCGCCAGCGTCACGATGCCGCCCGAGACCTTGAGCGCCCGCGCGAGAACCGCCGGGCTCGCCGAGCGAAACATCTGCAACAGGGTGTAAAGAACGAATACGGCGATGACGCCGATGATCAGCGT
This sequence comes from Rhodopseudomonas palustris, assembly GCF_003591005.1. Classification (GTDB taxonomy): domain Bacteria; phylum Pseudomonadota; class Alphaproteobacteria; order Rhizobiales; family Xanthobacteraceae; genus Rhodopseudomonas; species Rhodopseudomonas palustris_K. Next base: position 240,242 of record NZ_QYYD01000001.1, on the reverse strand, counting down.
AGGCATGAGCCCAATATAGTCAGCCGGCAGCCGAAATGCACCGCTGGGAATGCTGCGGCTATTTCATCTGGCCGAGCAGCAGCGATGCGCTGCCGCCGTGCTGGGCGAGCCGCAGCAGTGCCTCGCGGCCACCCGCCGCATAGGCCGCCGCCGCCCGCAGCAGTTCGCGGAGCTGCCCTGCGGCGCCGGGATCGAACCGGCACCACGCGCCGCCGGTCAGCCGCGCGATCTCGCGGAAGGCGCTTTCGGCAACCGGATCGGCCCCCTCCTGAAAGATGAAGACCGGCACCTTGAGCATGCCGAGCTCGCCGGCTTTGGCGCACAGCTGGTCGACCGATTCCTCCATCGCGTCGCCGACGAACACGATGGCGCGTACTCCCGAGGCCACCGCTTCCTTGCGCGCATCCGACAGCACGCGGCCGATCTGGGTGTGGCCGCCGCGGCAGTCGATCCTGCCCATCAGCCGCGCCAATTCGTCGCTCGACGAGATCCAGCCCGAGGCGCGGCACTCGTTGATGCCGCGATAATACACCAGGCGGATATCGAGGCTGCCGATCGCCGCCGCCTCGCGGAACATGTCGGCCTGCAGCGCGCAAGCCATGTCCCAGGTCGGCTGGCGGCTCATCGTGGCGTCGAGCGCAAACAGCAGTCGGCCGCGCCTCGCCGTGCCCGGCGCCATCGCGCGCGCCTTGGCGACAAACGCCGCGATTTCGTCCGAGGTGCTGCTCGGCCGCAGCGACGTATCAGTGGCTGCGGTGGGAGTGTGCTGGGCGGGTCTGGTCGGCTGTCGGGGCATCGAAGCTCGCGTCGTGGACGCGGCTTATGTGGCGCTCGGCCGCCGGCGGGTCAATGCCGACGGGCTGCGGCCGCTGGTGGCGGCGAACGTGCCGCGGCTCAGCGCACTTGCGCCATCGCGCCGGGGGTCTGCCGGACCCGGGCCGGCACTGGCCGCCCGGCCTCGGTCTCGAGGAACTTGTCGAGCGCGCTGCTGATCGAATTTTTGACGTCGTCGGGGCCGCGGTCGCTCATATCGGTGTGCTGAAAGCCGGTGTTGACCACGGTGATGCCGGCCTGATCGCAGATCGACTGATCCGGCACGACGCCCGGATCGGGCTTGAACACCGGATCCTTGGAGCGGAACGACAGGATGCGGAATTTGCCGTCGATCATGAACGGGACCCGCAGATTGTCGAGCGTCACCACCTTGCGGATCCGGTCCGGATGCAGCTTGGCGTAGTACATCGAGATGTCGCCGCCGTTGGAATGCCCGACCATCGTCAGGTGGTCGTAATCGGCGTTCGGCTGCAGCTTCTCGAGCTGCTTGACGGCAAATTCGATGTTGGCGATGCCGCGCTCGTACACCGGCAGCCGGCCGACATAGAGCTCGCCGACCTTGGTCACCAGCGGTGCGTCGGAGTCGAGATCGTGCTGGATGCTCACCGCCATGTAGCCGCGGGCGGCGAACAGATTGGCGAGGAACGAGTACTCGGTGTAACGGACCGTGTTGCCGTGATTGAGGATCGCGACCGGCAGCTCGGCAAGGCCGGCGTCGGCCTGCAGTTCCTTGTCGCGGCGGACGGCGATATCGATCGCGACCGGGCGATTTCGAACCGTGTCGTAGAAGGTCAACGTCTGATGACGGATCGCCCACTTCGAAGCGGTGAAATACGCTGCGGCCGAGACGAGGCACAGCGCGAGCAGAACGATAATTCCGCGCGTCATTGGTCCATCCTGTGTCGGCGCGATTCCCCATGCCCGGGGTCTCGGAGGCCGATACAGCGACTATAAATCACCGCTATATGACAGGAAGATCAAACATTAGGAAAAACGCGCTGCCGAGTTGTGCAACTGCACAACACGGCGACAGCGAGGGATATTTGCCCTCTCGCACCGCTATTGGTGAGAATCTACTCACCCTGCACAGCCGACACGCAGAATCGCCCTCTCCCCTACGGCCGCACGATTGCTACCAAAGCACGAGATAACAGCCAGCAATAAGCGAACGTGCGTTATGCGCCGACGATGTCGTGTAGTTCGAGGGGCTTCTCGACCTGCGCGAACCATTCGGCGCGATTGGCCGCCCGCCGGCGGCCGCGCTCATCGAGCGGCAGCTTCAATTGTCGCAGCAGCGCGCTGACTTCCTCGCGCGCGGTGACGTGGCCCATGCTGGGACGAGTGCCGAGCGTTGCTTTGGTCAGATCATCGAGCGCCGTCAGCCCGCGCGGGAAAAATTCGCGATACACCGAACGCTCGGCAAATCCGTCGAGCGGCCGGAAGCCGATCTGCCGCGCGAGGTCTTTCAGGCTGGCGGCAACGAACTGAGTGTTGCGCGCTGCCACCGTCGACAGCCGGTTGCGTACGACGATCCAGTCGGTGTCGACGCCGTCGAGCTGGCGCCGCTTGCGCCGCGCGTCCTGCACCATCGTGGCGTAGTGGCTCGCACCGGTCACCGCCAGCGTCGCCGGGTCGAGGTGGCCGAGCACGTCGAAGTCCAGGAAGCTGTCGTTGATCGGCGTCACCAGCGTGTCGGCCATCGAATGCGCCAGCCGCATCAGGTAACTGTCCGAGCCGGGCGTATCGATCACCAGGAAGTCGTGGGATTGCTCGACAGCCGCGACCGCCTCGGCGAACTGATCGAACTCGGTCTGCTCGTTGTCGGCCACCTGCATGGTCTCGCCGAGCCTGATACAGCAATGCCGCGGCAATTCGAGATCGGCGCCGGTATGGCGCGCCCAGGCGCGGCGATTGGCGATGGTGCGGGTGAAGCTCTGCTGCCGGCAATCAAGGTCGATGCTGGCGACGCGCTGGCCGGCCTTCAGTAGCGCGACCGCGATGTGCAGCGCCAGCGTCGACTTGCCCGAACCGCCCTTCTCGTTGCCGAGGACGATCACGTGCGCCGAGCCTGTGTGTGCCTGGGTCGCCTGAACCAGCATCGCTTTTCCTTTTGCGGACATCTTCGAAGCGGCAGACCGCGCCGGTCAAGCAAATTGCGTAGACGTGCTGGCGGATCAATCCCGTTCGCGCTTCATCATGAATCCTAACCCTGTGCGCCGCTGGCCGACATGCGGCTTCGGCTTGGCGGGACATCGCATCGTTTGATAAGATCGAAGTCCTGACGGCGCCGGCCGTCGTCCTGTTATCGCTTGCGAGTTGTCATGTCCCGTCCGCCGATCGTCGCCCGCACCCTCCCCGCTCTCCGCCGCGCGCTCGGCGAACTCCGGCGCCGCAACGCCTCGGTGGCGCTGGTGCCGACCATGGGGGCGCTACACGATGGCCACGTCTCGCTGGTGCGCCTCGCCAAGCGCCGTGCCGACAAGGTGGTGGTGTCGGTGTTCGTCAACCCCACGCAGTTCGCGCCGAACGAGGACTTCGGCTCCTATCCGCGGACCTGGAAGGCCGACGCCGCCAAGCTCGCCGCCGAGGAGGTCGATCTGATCTGGAATCCGGACGTCAAGGCGATGTACCCGGAAGGTTATGCCAGCCACATCGGCGTCGATGGTCCGGCCGTCGCCGGCCTCGAGGACCGCTTCCGTCCGCATTTCTTCGGCGGCGTCGCCACCGTGGTCGGCAAGCTGTTCATCCAGGTGCGACCGGATTTCGCGATCTTCGGCTCCAAGGATTATCAGCAGCTCCGCGTCGTGACGCGGATGGCCGCCGACCTCGATACCGGCGTCAAGGTGATCGGCGCCCCGACGGTGCGCGAGCGCGACGGCCTCGCGATGTCGTCGCGTAATGTCTACCTCACCCCCGAGCAGCGCCAGATCGCTCCCACGCTGTATCGTGCCATGAAGGCTGTGGCCAAGCTGCTGAAGGCCGGCAAGACCGCCGATGCCTCGCTCAAGGTCGGCAGCGAGATGATCACCAGCGCCGGCTTCGCGCTCGACTACCTCGAAGCCCGCCACGCCGAAACGCTGGCCCCGGTGCGCTCGGCCAAAGACGGCCCGATCCGCCTCCTCGTCGCGGCGAAGATCGGCACGACAAGACTGATCGACAACATCGCGGTGTGAGCTGTTCTGCATTTGATGAAATTACCGCCGTCATCCTGAGGTGCTCACTGGGCCGCCGGCCCAGTGAGCCTCGAAGGATGCGCCGCGAGCACGTTGGCCGCATCCTTCGAGGCGCGCTGCGCGCGCACCTCAGGATGACGACTCCACACTTGGAGCGGCGGCGTCGCTTCGATCAATCGATGAAGCGCTCTAGGCTACAGCAGCCCCAACTCCCGCAGCTCCCGCCGCATCGGCTCGGGCATTGCCGCGATGCTTTCGGCGGCTTTGCCGAGGTCGGGCGGTGCGTCGGCGGCGGTGAGATAGCGCCAGCCCTGGAACGGCCGCATCGGTCGCGGGCTCACCGGATACACTTTCGGCTCCATGATCAGCCGGCAGCGGCCGACGCCCTCGCCATCGCGGAACGGCTCGATGCCGATCAGCCTTGTGCGGGCAGCGATCTCGCCGCGGATCACCCAATAAAGCGAGCCGCCGTCGAGCAGTTCGGCGTCGCGCTTGGGCACCATGCGGGTAATGTGAAAATGTTGGCGCGGCAGGCCCTGAGCCTTCGCCAGCCGGGCGCGCTCGGCGACCCGGCTGGTCAACTCCTTCACGGAGTCGCAGCCGACCGCCAGCTTGATCATATGCAGCGCCATGGTTTCGGAACGTCCTGAGGCAGGGAGGAGCTGCGATCAGTTATCCGAATTTGCCCCAGCCGGCGCAAGCTGCACCGGCGCAGAGGCTGGCTTCGGTTTCGGCGGAGGCGCACGCTTGACCGGCGCAGGGGGGTGACCGCCGGTATGCGCAGGGGCCTGGGCCTGCGCATTGGCGGCGGCCGGCGGCCGCTTCGCCGCCTGCCCCGCCGTCGCAGGCGGCGCAGCCGCGGCCGGCGGCTTGGGCGCTGGCGGCGATGGTTCGGTCATGATGGAAATCGGCGGGATCGACGACGAGGTGGCGAAATCGATGTTCACCGGCTTGCCGGTCGGCGCCTCCGGGGCGGCTGGCGCAGCCGTCGCCGATGCAGCGGCCAGGGCTCCGCCGGTCGCGCCCTGCCACGATGCCGAAGCGCGGGTCACCGACATCTCGTAGACGTGCTCGTTCATGTTGGCGGCGATGCGGCTGTGATCGGTCAGCGATCGAAACGCCGCGCAATCCTCGGGCGTACAGCGCTCCTGCGCGGCCAGCACATAGGCGATCAGGCCGTAGCGGTCGCGCTCGATCGAGCGGCGAAGGCGGTCGATTTCGGGCGCCATCCGCTTGTCGGCGGCGGCGACGTCGCCGAGCGCGGTCAACCGAGCCAGCCGGGTCGACGCGTAGGACACCGCCGCGGCAATCGTTTCCGGCGTACCGAACAGTGTGCGTTCGCACGCCGCCTGAACGGCGTCACCGGCAAGATCGTCGACGCAGGCGAGCGCCGGCATCGCGCTGATCGAGCGGCTGGCGTCGGTGCTCCGCATCGCAGGGCTGGTGCCCTCACCGAACAGGCGCCATGCGGCAGAGCCGGCGACGCCCACCGCGAGCAGCGTGATGATACCGAGCACGCCGTTGGCGACCGAACGGTCGGCGCGCAGCAGCGCGACGAGCAGGATCAGCACCAGCACCGCCGCTGCGCCAAGCGCGGCCAAGATCAGCGGGTTCGGCGAATGCAGAATGCGGTCGGCCGCGGTCGACGTCGAAGCCCAATCCATGCGCGTTGTCCCCTTCCGCGTACCCGGCTCAAATCAACACGGATTTGCGACGAAAATGCGCGCAGGTACAGGGCAAGGTTGCGGCACCAACACCGCGGCACCAGTTTCGCGGTCCTTGGAGCCATGCTCGGACGAGCTCGGCGTCACCGACTGCCGAGCAGCTCAGCAGACGGTGAGCTGGCTTTCCTTGGCGACGCGCTCGAAGGCTTCGGAAGTGCTTTTGATGCGATACTGGCAATCGGCGCCATCGGTCGGCAGCAGCCGGATGACTTCGTAGATTCCATCCGCTGCGGGACGGGCAACATTGCTGGCGGTAAAATAAACGTTCTCACCCACCACGAACTTGTGCTTCAACGCTCTAACTCCATGCGCCACGAGAACGCCGGCTGCAGAAAGTCCCCAGAACAACCGGCTGAAACCCCGCGGCGCGTATAGCATGTCGCAGCCCTCGCCGCCAGTGAGCGAGGCACATAGCAGCGACCCGAATTTGCAGATTTTTCAGCCAGATAGGCCGAAAAGCGCCGCGATTCCCGGGGGTTCCCGCCGAAGCCTGCGGAACCGGAATTATTCTGTTTCGAACCGCGCAATCAGCAGCGTCTCGGCGAGCGCCGCTTCGGTCCATTCGTGGAAGGCAGGCAGCGCCTGCATCACCGCCATGTAGCCTTCGGCGATCGAGTCCAACTCGATCGCATAATTTCGGAACCGGTGCACCACGGGCGCGAACATGGCATCTGCAGCACTGAAGGCGCCGAACAGATACGGCCCGCCGCGGCCGTATCGCTGGCGACACTCGGTCCAGATCTGCTGAATTCGAGCGATGTCGGCCTTCGCAGCGTCCGACAGCGGCTTCGGCCCGACCGGGCGATGGATGTTCATGCCGCACTCGCTGCGCAGCGCCGCGAAGCCAGAATGCATCTCGGCCGACACCGACCGTGCGTGGGCGCGTGCGGCGACGTCGTCGGGCCACAGCTGCGCCTTCGGAAACCGCTCGGCGGCGTACTCGATGATCGCCAGCGAATCCCAGATCGTCACATCGCCATCGACCAGCACCGGCACCTTGCCGGCCTCGGTGAAAGCGAGAATGCGGCGCTTGTCGGCATCGCCCGTGTACAGCGGGATCAGCACTTCATCGAAGCTGATGCCGGTCGCCCGCAGGGCGATCCACGGCCGCATCGACCAGGACGAGTAGTTCTTATTGCCGATCACCAGCGTGCGAGCCATCGATGCACTCCAACCAGCCGATTCATTGTGGCTTCGGCACTACTCAATCGTGCCGCCGGGCGCGCTGTCAATTGGTGGCGGTTGCGATGCGCGACGCAATGCGGCAGGTGTGGGCAATGAACACTTCGGATTCGCTTGCCAGCACGCCTGCATCGCTGCAGGACGCCCTCCTCTCGGTTCTGACCAAAGCCGGCTCCGGCACGCTGAGCGCGCCTGAGATCGCACACGCGATCGCGCCCGAGGGCGACTGGCACGGCCTCCTGATGCCGATCCGCCGCGCCGCCGTCGAACTGGCGATGGCCGGCCGGCTGGTGATCTATCGCAAGGGCAAGCCGGCCGACCCCACCGACTTCCGCGGCGTCTATCGTCTCGGCCTGCCGCGCCACGATTAGCCCGGCCCATTCCGCACAGCAGCTGCGATCGTCCGTCGGTTGTCCGGACCGCGCGCGCGGGATAATTGCACGCGCATCTTCGGATGAGGTGGAGGACGGAGCAACATGAGCGGCGACGAGATGGTCTGCAGCGGCGGTTGTCACTGCGGCGCGGTGCGGTTCGAGGCGACCTTCAGCGAAGGCTTCGCGTCGATCCGGCGCTGCACCTGCTCATACTGCCGGATGCGCGGCGCCGTCGTCGCGATGGCCGAGATGGGCGGGATCAAGATCCTGCAGGGCGAGGACGCGCTCACCACCTATCGCTTCCACACCGGCACGGCGCAGCACTTCTTCTGCTCACGCTGCGGCATCTACACCCACCACCAGCGCCGCTCGAACACGAACCTGTATGCCGTCAACGTCGCCTGCCTCGACGGCGTCAGCCCGTTCGACTTTGCCGAAGTCCCGGTGATGGACGGCGTCAATCACACCAACGACACCGGCCAGCCGACCCGCCGCGCCGGCACGCTGCGCTTCATCCCGGCGGACTGATGCGCCGATCCCGGTGGCTGCCGGTTACGGCGACGGCACCGGCTTCTCGCTGCGATGATGCAGCCAGTATGCCAGCAGGCCGGCCCATTCATGCGCGGCGACGTCCATGCGCGCCAGCCCGCTGCTCAGGCGGTTGAATGGCTGTGCGGCGTCCTGCCAGCCGCGGGTGCGCCAATCGACCGGATAGGCGACGACATCGAAACCGGCGGCGCGAAACACCTCGATCGAACGCGGCATGTGAAACGCCGACGTCACCAGCAGCCACAGCTCGCCAGGTCTTGGCGACACCAGCTCTCTGCTGAAGCGCGCGTTCTCCGCCGTGGTCCGCGAGCGCCGCTCCAGCAGGATCCGTTCTTTTGCCACGCCGAAGCGCTCGAACAGCTCAGCCGCGACCGGCGCCTCGGGCACCGAGTCGCCGAGCAGATTGCCGCTACCGCCGCTGTAGACGATCCGCGCGCTTGGATAGTCCCGCGCCAATTCCAGCGCGGCGACGACGCGCTCGGCCGAAGAATCCAGTTCGAGCGAACGGCGCGCGGCGCTGACGTCGGAGTCGAGCGCGCCGCCGAGCACGATGATGCCGTCCGGCGCCTTGCCGCTGTACTGCCACGGCGGATACCGCTCCGACAGCGTCAGCAGCATCACGCTGCCGAGCGGCGAATAGCCGGCGATCAGCAGCAGCACCACGCCGGCCGCCAATATGCGTGTGCCCGCCCGCCGCCATCGCGTCAGCAGCAGACCGACCCCCACCGCACAGATCGTCGCGATCAGGTTGGAGGGATGGATGAAGAAGCCGACAACCTTGGACAGCACGAAGAACATCGATCACCTGCAGAGGCCAAGGCTTGCGAGGTGGCGGGATTCCGGCGTCCGGGTCAATCCGGTGCGATGTCGCCGTCGCGCCACCCGCCGTCGTTCCGCGGCGCGTCGCGCAGCCACCGTCGTTTCCGGGGCGCGTCGCGCAGCTACGCGAACCCGGAACCTCGCAGGGCTCTGCCCGCCGGAAATTCAGGGTTCACGCAGCTTCGCTGCGCACCCCGGAATGGTTTGTGCCTGCGCCCCAGCCGCATCAGCAGCCGTCATCCCTGCGCAGGGTTTCCGTCAGCCAGACGATTACTTCAGGCCGAACCACAGCGTGGCGATGCCGAGAAACGAGAAGAAACCGACCACGTCGGTGACGGTGGTAACAAACGTTCCCGACGCCACCGCCGGATCGGCGCGGACGCGGTCCAGCGCCATCGGGATCAGGATTCCGCCGAGCGCGCCGGCGACCAGATTGCAGACCATCGCCAATGCGATCACCACGCCGAGACCGACGACGCCGAACCACGCATAGGCGGCGAGCCCGGTGATCACCGCGAAACCGACGCCGTTGACCAGACCGACCAGCGCCTCGCGCATCACCACACGCGTCGCATTCCACGGCCCGAGCTCGCGCGTCGCCAGCGCCCGCACCGCCACCGTCATGGTCTGGGTTGCCGCGTTGCCGCCCTGGCTGGCGACGATCGGCGCCAGCACCGCCAGCGCCACCATCTGCTGCAGCTGATCCTCGAACAGCCCGAGCACCGAGGAAGCCAGGAACGCCGTGGCAAGATTGACCAGCAGCCAGTTGAAGCGGCCGCGGGCGATGGTCCAGACTCGGTCGGAGAGTTCTTCGTCGCTGGTGACGCCGCCGAGAGCCTTGAGGTCCTCGTCGGCCTCCTCCTCGATCACGTCGACGACGTCGTCGATGGTGATGACGCCGACCAGCCGGTTGTCGGGATCGACGACTGGCGCCGCGACCAGATTGTACTTGCCGAACAGCCGCGCGACCTCCTCCTGATCGTCGAGCACCGAGACCTTGCGGCGGTCCTCGTCGATCAGGTCGGCCAGCGGCACGTTGCGGTGCGAGCGCAGCAGCGCGTCGAGCGCCACGGCGCCCTGCCACCGATTGTCCTTGTCGACGACGTAGATCTCGTAGAACCGATCCGGCAGATCCGGCGTCTCGCGCATGTGGTCGATCGCCTGGCCAACCGTCCAGTCGCGCGGCACGGCGATGAACTCGGTCTGCATCCGCCGGCCGGCGGAGTTCTCCGGATAGTCGAGGCTGCGCTCCAGCGCGTCGCGCTCGGAGGGAGGCAGCTTGTCGAGGATCTCGTCCTGCTCGTGCTCGTCGAGCACCTGCAGCAGTTCGACGGCGTCGTCGGAATCGAGTTCGCGGACGCCTTCGGCAACGGTGGCGGGCTCGAGTTCGTCGAGGATCTCCTCGCGGACGGTCTCGTCGACCTCGTTCAGCGCCGAGAAGTCGAAGTCGGTGCCGGTTAGTTCCACCAGCCGCACCCGCTCGTCGGGCTCAAGCGTCCCGATCAGATCGCCGAGATCGGCCTCGTGCAGGTCGCAGACCACGTCGCGCAGGAACGGCGCGTTCTCCTCGGCGATCGCCTGTGAGACGGCGGCGACGAAGTCGGCCCTGATTTCGCCGTGCTCGTCCCGCATCGGAAGAGCATCGGGCACGGATCGGCCGTCTCGCACGACCGCGTCGAGTTCGTCGGCCATCGCGCACCCCATAGGTTTGACTGGTGGGTTTTATCGGTTGCAGATTTCGCGGGCCGTCGGGCAAGATGCGGCGTCGATCGGCGGATCGCATGCCAGTGGCAATACTCAATCGGTGACGCGCGGCGCAATGAAATTCACGACATCCACGTTCGATCAGTCCGCCCGGAGGGTGTCATGAACAAAGCCAAGCGCGCCGCCGCCGCGGCCATGAAAACAGCGGCGACCGCAGCCGTCGCCTTCGCGGTGCTCGGCCCGTCGGCGAAGGCCGCCGATTGCCCCCGCCCGGATGCGCTCGGCACCGCGCGCACGCTGACGATCGATGCCGCCAAATATCCGCGGATCGGCACCAAGAGCTTTCCCGAAACGCTGCCGCTCGAAGATCACGAAGTCGTGCTGACGTTCGACGACGGCCCGGCCGCGACCACCCCGAAGGTGCTGAAGGCGCTGGCGGACGAATGCGTCAAGGCGACGTTCTTCCTGGTCGGCAAGCCGGCGCTGGAGATGCCGGCGCTGGTCCGCCGCATCGCCGCCGAGGGCCACACCGTCGGCCACCACACCTGGACGCACGCCCATCTGGCGCATCTCAGCCAGGCCGACGCGCTAGCCGAGATCGACCGCGGCATCGCCGCCGACGAGTCCATGCTGCGCGGCCACGGCGCGCCGCTGTCCGAGACCAAATTCTTCCGCTTTCCGTATTTCGAGTCGACGCCTGCTCTGCTCGACAATCTTCAGTCCCGCGGCATCGTCGTCTGGGGCGCGGACCTTTGGGCGAGCGACTGGAACCTGATGACGCCGGAAGAGCAGCTCAAGCTGATCAGCGACCGCCTCACCGTCGCCCGCAAGGGCATCATCCTGTTTCACGACCCTCGCGCGCAGACCGCCGCGATGATCCCGGCTTTCCTGCGCTTCCTGCGCGAGAACCACTATCGCGTCGTCCATGTCGTACCGCCGCCCGCCGGCAACCCGGCGGTTGCGACCGGCGCACACGCCACCCGCTGAATCCGGGGTGGCGCGAGCGCACAAACCGTGATCAAACGCCACAATTAAGCTACCGTTCAGGCTGTTCCTTTACGATCTGGCGGGGTCAATTGATCCGAGGTGCGTGGTCGCGAGATGGCTGAAGTGTTTCGACCCAAGAGCCGGGCAAGGCCGATGCTCGGCCTCGCCTGCGCGACCGCAACGCTCGCCCTGTCCGCTACTTCGGCGCTTGCGGCGGATTGTCCCGGCAATCCGAACGCACTCGGCACCTCGCGAACGCTGGTGGTGGACCCGCGCGAACACCCGCGGATCGGCACCATGCAATATGCCGAGACGCTGCCGCTGCAGGACCACGAGGTGGTACTGACCTTCGACGACGGCCCGCTGCCGCGGCAGAGCAACGCAGTGCTCGACATTCTCGCCAAGGAATGCGTCAAGGCGACGTTCTTCGTCGTCGGCCGGATGGCCAAGGGCTATCCGGAAGGCGTCCGCAAGCTGCGCGCCGCCGGCCACACCATCGGCACCCACAGCCAGAATCATCCGCTGAGCTTCAACCGGATGTCGGTCGAGCAGGCCCAGCAGGAGGTCGACGAAGGCATCGCGTCGGTCGCCGCCGCGCTGGGCGATCGCAGCGCCGTGGCGCCGTTCTTCCGGATCCCCGGCCTGCTGCGCGCCGAAGCGGTCGAAGGCTATCTCGCCTCCCAGGGCATCCAGGCCTGGAGCGCCGACTTCCCGGCCGACGACTGGCGCCACATCTCGCCCGAGGCGGTCTACGGCCTCGCGATGAGCCGGCTGCAGGCCAAGGGCCGCGGCGTGCTGCTGCTGCACGACATCCAGGCGCGCACTGTGGGGGCGCTGCCGAACATCCTGCACGAGCTGAAGGCGCGCGGCTATCGCATCGTCCACGTGGTGCCGGCCAGCAAGACCCTGCCGAAGACCCCGACCGAACCGTCGCAATGGCGGCTGCACCCGATCACCGAGCAGGTCGCGATCCGGCGTTGGCCAAAGGTGCCTGGCTTCAGCTTCGCCCATGCGGAGATGCTGCCGGTCCCCGCGGTTGCGGATCTCAGCCTCGATCTCGGCGGCGCGCACGCCACCTTCCGGCATACCCAGCGCAGCGTGCCGGCGCCGCCGTGGCCGCGGCAGACGCCGGTCGAGAGTTCGGCGAATCTGATCGCCTTCCCGGTACCCGCTTCTGCGGTGTTCAGCATCCCGGAAAAGACCCAGCCGGCGATCCGCGCCACCGTCCTGTTGCCGGCGCGCCATGCGGCCAGCAACGCCCCCGGGGCGCCCGCCGGCGCGATGGCCTCCGCCGCTCCGATCCGGCAGATCTCCGGCAGCCACGCCATCGCCCCCGCCGGCCTGCAGCGCGGCCCGATCGGCGTCACCGCCCGCCCGCGGCCGCTGAATCACTGAAGCAGTTCTGATTCTGACAGAACATCGCCGTCATCCTGAGCCGGCCAACCGAGAGCCTGACCAAAAGCCCGCCTTCGAATCCAGGCACGTCCTATCCACGCGTCATGCCCGGCCTTGTGCCGGGCATCCACGCCTTGCTGCCGGAAATTTAGAAAAGGCGTGGATGGCCGGGACACGCCCGGCCATGACGGAGTGTGTGAGCAAGCGAATTGGCCGTCAGCGCCGTTTGCGGGACGGCTTGTTCTTCACCGAGGTGAGAAACTCGCGGTCGGTTTCGATCCGCTTCTCCAAGAACGTCGTCACCGCCTTGATGCGCGCGATGTGCAGCAAATCCTCGTGCACCGACAGCCAGATATCGCGGGTGGTGAACAGCTCCGGCATCACCGGACGCAGCGCCGGATTGGCGGAGGCGACGTAGGACGGCAGCATCGCGATGCCCTGCCCTTCGGTCACCGCGATCGACTGTGCCACCAGGCTGGTGCTGCGGAAGATGGTGTGCGGCGGCCGCAGCACGTCGGACAGCCAGCGGTTCTCCTTGCTGTAGATGTAGTCCTCGATGAAGTCGATGAAGGCGTGGGTCTCCAGCTCCTTCACCGTCGTCGGCGGACTGCGCCCACCAAAGTAGGCGTCGGTCGCGTATAAAGAGATCCGAAACTCGCCGACCTTCTTGATCGACAGCCGCTTGCCCTGCGGGCGGAAGAAGCTGACGAAGATATCGGCCTCGCGCCGGCTGAGGTCCAAGAGCCGCGTATCGGTGATCAGTTCGATCTGGATCGACGGATAGAGCCGGTTGAAGTCGGCGATGCAGCGCGTCAGATAAAAGCTGCCGATGCCTTCCATCGCGGCGATACGCACCGCGCCGCCGGCATCTGCGGTGTCGGTGCCGATCGCCTCGACGATCGAATTGGCCTGGCTCTCCATGCCCTCGGCATATTGCAGCAGCCGCATGCCGATTTCGGTCAGCGTGAAGCCGGACTTGCTGCGCTTGAACAGCGTCGAATTCAGGCTGCGCTCCAGCTCGCGGACGCGGCGGCTGACCGTGGTGTGGTCGACCTTGAGCTTGGCGGCGGCGCGAACCAGGCTGCGCTGCCGCGCCACCTCGAGGAAATAGACGATGTCGTTCCAGTCGTACTTGATGGTGCGCTGAGTCTTCACCACGCCCGCAGCCGTCTCCCCGGCACGGCCGGCGCCGATGCGCCGACCTTCCGTTTGTGTGCGGACAGCCACCGTTCGGGACTACGCCGCGACGATCGGAGCGTACGTCTCGACCAGCCGGTTTGCAAACATGTCCACCTTCGGGATCATCATCTTCTGCCGGCACACCGCGAGATCGATGTGCTTGGGCATCACCGCGCCGAGCTTCATCACCCGCGGCGCCGCGACGTTGATGTCCCACTGCGGGAAGCCGGTCGGCGGGATCACCACGCTGCCGCCCGGATACGGGCTGTCGACGCGGTTGGCGAGCACGACCGCGACGCGGTTGTCCTCGGCGCGCGGCACGGCGATGAGTTCGCGCTCGAACGGCTCGCGCAGCGCCGCCGGCCACAGGATGATATCGGCGGCGCCGATCGCGAGGCACCGCGACGTCTCCGGAAACACCGCGTCGTAACCCGACATCACGCCGATGCGGCCGAACACGGTGTCGAACACCGGATAGTCGAAGCCGGCTACCGCCCATTTGCGCTCTTCGGCGGTGAGATGCGTCTTGCGATAGCGCCCGATCTCCTTGCCCTCCGGCCCGATCAGCATCGTGGTGACATACAGCCCGGCCGCGGCGCGCTCGACGATCGGCGCCGCGATCAGGCAGCCGTAGCGGCCGGCGATCTTGGCCACCGCGGCGAGGTGCTCCGCGGCCTGATCGGCGGCAGCCGCCGCCTCGGCCGGCGTCAGGATGTAGTGCGCGCTGAAGGCGTATTCCGGCAGCGCGATCACCTTGGCGCCGAGCTTGGCGGTGTGGTCGACCATGTCGAGCACGTCATCGACGCTGCACTCCGGCGTGACGTGGATCTGCACCGCGGCGACCTTGGCGACCGACTTCGACGGGATCAGCGGACGATCGGCGACGCCGTACACCGGTGTCTTCTCATACGGCAGCGCCATGATGCCGTAGGTTTCCGGCCGGCGGTCGGCGATCTTGTCGTTGGCGGTGTAGATCGATTTGTCGGCGGCCTCATCGAGATCGATGGTGGCGATCGACATCCCGTGGGTGTCGTACGGCACCTTCGACACCACCCGCCCCTTCGGATCGACGATCATGCTGCCGCCCGGATAGTAGATCGAGCGCTCGTAGCCGGCCTTGGTGGCGGCCACCAGCCACACGCCGTTCTCGTAACTACGCGCCGGGCCCCACATGTCGGCCTGATCCATCGCGAAGAAGTTCGCCATATCGACGATCACTTCGGCGCCCTGCATCGCCATCGACCGGAAGATCTCCGGAATGCGCCCGTCGAAGCAGATCAACAGGCCGATCTTGCCGAGATCGGTATCGACCACCGGGCAGCCGCGCTCGCCGAAGGCGAACCAGTTCTGATCGTGGGTGGCGAGGAACTGCTTGTGATAGTGGCAGGCGACCTCGCCGTTGCGATCGAACATGATGCCGGTGTTGAAGATCTTCTGTTTCGCCGGATCCCACTCGGTGATGCCGCTGGCGATGTAAACGCCATGCTTGCGGCTGAGCACCGCCAGCGCCTTGACGAACGGGCCGTCGGTCAGCGTCTCGGCGAGTTCGCGGCAATGCTCCGGCGAGTCGAACAGATAGCCGGTGTCCATGCATTCCGGGAACACGATCAGTTCGGCGCCCTGCCGGACCGCGTCCTCGACGTAAGCAGTCGCCAGCGCGATGTTGAAATCGAAATCGCCCAACTTGGCGAGTGTCTGCACCGCAGCGGCGCGAAACCGGCGCTTCGTCATGTCAGTCTCCAGATTCAGATGATGGTTTGGATCGGTCGGGTCCGGCTCAGCCGGCGCCCGTCATTTCTTCACTTCCTGCCAGAAGCGATTGAGGCAGTGGCGCTTGATCGCCATGAAGTCGTCGCCGGTGGTGACCGCGAGGTCGCGCGGCCACGGCAGGCCGATCTCGACGATCTCCGCGACCTGGGTGGGCCGCCGTGTCAGCAGCACGAGTTTGTCGGCCTGCTCGATCGCCTCGTCGAGATCGTGCGACACCAGCAGCATGGTGGTCTTGGTCTTCATGAAGATCTTCTGCAGCTGTTCGCGCATCGACATCGTCATCTCGTAGTCGAGCGCCGAGAACGGCTCGTCGAGAAACAGCACCTCGGGTTCGGTGACCAGCGCGCGCAGGATCGACACCGTCTGCTGCTGGCCGCCGGACAGCGTGTACGGATAGGCGTTGAGGTCGATGCGGATCTCGAACTCCGCCAGCAGCTTCTCGATCCGGCGCGTGCGCTCGGCGCGCGGCACGCCCATCACCTTCAGCGGGTAATGGATGTTGTCGATCGCCCGCAGCCAGGGAAACAGCGCCTCGCGATAATTTTGGAAGACGTAGGAGATGCGCGTCTCGCTGATCCGCTGGCCGTCGTACAGCACCTCGCCGGCGTCCATCGGCATCAACCCGGAGATCATGTTGATCAGCGTGCTCTTGCCGCAGCCGTTCGGACCGAACACCGAGATGAACTGGCCGAGCGGCAGGTCGAGGTCGAAGCCGTCATAGACGACGGCATCGTTGAAGGTCTTGCGCAGGCCGCGGATCGTCATCTTGCGCTGCCGCGCGGGCTTGGCGGCGGGTGCTCCCATCTCGGTCATCGGCTCCGGCCGCAGTTGCAGGACGCTGCGCGCGCTCATTCGCCGAGATCCGCCTTGGTCAGCATCTTGTCGCGGACGTTGATCGGCCCCTGCACCACGCCTTCGGCGATGAACACGTCGACCAGCGCCTGATACGACTTGATATCGGTGTCGTTCAGCTCCTTGAAGCCGCGCAGATAAGGCTGCGCCACGAGGTCCAGCTGATCAGCCTTCATCGGCGTGTAGGCCGGCAGCACGGCCTTGTACTTGGCGAAGTCGGCGTTCACCAGATCAGTGGCCTGGTCGATCACTGCGACGACGCGGCGGGCGACGTCGGGGCGCTCGGTCAGAAACTTGGTGGTCATCACCGAGGCGCCCGAATAGAACGGATCGGCGATCACGCTGGCGACCGGATTGGTCATCGCCCGCTTGGCCTTGCCGGACGCCACCGCGATCGAGCCGACCGGCTCCAGCGACAGCGTCGCGTCGACCGTGCCGCCGACCACCGCCGGCACCTGCATGGCGACCGCGAGATCGACCAGTTTGACGTCCTTGTCGGGATCGAGGCCGGCGGCCTTCACCATGTGGCGCGAGATCGTACGCCACTGGATGCCGGGGACGTGGCCGAGTGTCTTGCCCTTGAGATCGGCGAAGCTCTTGATGTCGCTGTCGGGCTTGACGATCAGCCCGTCATTGATGCGGTCGACCTTGATGCCGCCGCCCTGCAGCCCGAAGATCTTCAGCTTGCCGGGAAATTTCGCCTCCGCAATCATCGCGATGCCGGCCGCGGCGCCGGGCGGGCCGAAATCGGCGCGGCCGGCGATCAGCGCGTCGATGATCTGGTTCGGCGATTCCATCTTGGCGGAGTCGATCTCGATGCAGGCCTTCTCGAACAGCTTCTGATCGAGTGCCACGTAGTACGCAGTGGTCTGCATGATCGGCAGCCACGCGGCCGACACCTTGTCCATCTTGGCGCATTCGGCGGAGGCATGGCCGGCCGTCGCCGATACGGCAGCCGCAACGACAGCGGCGCGCAGAACGAATGTCTTCATCGCAAGTCTCCTCTTGGAATGGCGGCGGTGCGGCTATTTGCCGGACCAGTGAATCAGCGAGCGTTCGAGAAACAGCAGCACGAGGTTGAGGCCATAGCCGAGCGCGCCGGCGATCAGGATCGAGCCGTACATGTCGGTGAGCGAGTAAGAGATCTGCGCATCGATGATGCGGTGGCCCATGCCGTCGGTGGCGCCGATGAACATCTCGGCGACGATGATCACCACCAGCGCCAGCGACACCGCGGTGCGCAGGCCGACGAAAGTCTGCGGCAGCGTCTCGAAGAAGATCACGTCGCGGAAGATGCGCAGCGACGACGCGCCCATCGAGCGCGCGGCGAGCACGCGGGTCTGCCGCGCGTTCATCACGCCGTAGGCGACGTTGAACACGATCACCAGCCACGCGGCGAATGCCGCCACCGCGATCTTGGCGAGATCGCCGAGCCCGAACAGCAGCAGAAACAGCGGAAACATCGCGGTTGCCGGCGTCGAGCGGAAGAAGTCGACGATGAACTCGACGGAGCGATACACCGCCGCCTTGGCGCCGAGCACGATGCCGATCGGCACGCCAGCGATGATGGCGATCGCGATCGAGTAACCGACCCGCACCATCGTATGCGCGATGTCCTTGCTCATGCTGCCCGACCACAGATTGACCGCGGTGTCGCGCAGTGTGTCCGTCGGCGGCGGCAGCAGATCCTTGTTGACCCAGCCGCCGCGCGCGGCGAGCCACCACACCACGAACAGAGCGATCGGCCCGAACGCGAGCTCACCCGCGTGGCGCAGTCGCTTGGTGGTGAGTTGCGAGATGGGATTTCGCATGACGCTCAAATGTCCGTACTAATCGGCGGCAGGTCGTGCATTCATCATCGCGCATTGCCGCCACGTGAAAACGCCCAAATGTGCAACATGATGTGCAAATTTGCATATTGAAATTTTGCTCGCCGCAGATGAATTTGTACTCATACAGAGGTCGATTGCTGTGCAGCCCGCGCAGATTCTTTGCACGTTGCGTTGGGCAGGCGTTTCTGGCGATCAAGATTGGCCTTGCACCGGCCTGTCATGATCGACGGCGCTGATCGTGCACGCCAGCGTCACGTCGCCCAGTCCGGGGTCAGGCCCAGCGCGCGCTGAGCCGATTTGATCGCCTGCGAAGGAATTCAGTTCACCGCGCCGTTGAACAGCATTGATGCAATACCAGGCGGCATCTCGTCGAAGCGCACCAGATCGACCGCACGCAATATGCCGACGAGGTTGCGTAAGAAGGTCAAGTTTTGTTCGGAGATGCGCCGCCCCATTGCGGCCCGATCATCCGCAGCCTTGTCGCCGGGGTCTCGTAAGCGTAATTTTCCGTAGCTGCGGTCAGGCTGGCGTAGCCACGAGCCGACGCTGTCAGGGAGATTTTTGCGGAATGGATACGCTCAAATACATCGCCGATCTAATCGAGCGATCATCGAAGGACGCTCCCAAAACAGGCGATCACATCACTCGCTTCCAGATGTATCGTAGCCTGAAGGATTGCCTAAAGGCTCACGATGCGCCTGGGAAAACTGCACTGAGTATCTCAGGCTCGCAGCGGATAGCGAAAGAAAGCGGCGTAACGAGTGCTACGCTGACCAACGTTCAATATCCGGAATATGATGTTTGCAATCTTCCGTTCGAGCCTGAGAGCTTCGACTTCATTTTCTCAGACCAGGTGATGGAGCATGTCCGCGGCGATATCCCGAAACTCTACCGCGATCTCGCTACCCTACTTAAGCCCGGCGGCTTCATGCTCAACGCCACGCCTTTCATCATGGAACTTCACCCGGCCCCGCTTGACTGTTGGCGTTTCGGACCGGACGGCTTGCGATGGTTGGCTGAGCAAGCTGGGCTGGATGTTATCGAGGTCGATGGATGGGGAAATCGCCTAGCGTGGCTGCATATCATGCTTGGTCACCGTATGACCCCCGTGCCCGACGACGAAACTCATCCAACTTTTAAGTTGGCTACATACAATGAGCGACACGTGCCGATCGTGGTTTGGATCATTTGCCGGAAGCCTGTCTCAGACAACAGCGCGCCAGCGGACGCCGAACTTTAACGGAAGTCCGGAATACGGAAGTCCGGAACACGCCGGCCCGCAGCAATCAGTTCGTGAGCGATCCGTTCGCCAGCGCCGCCAAGTCGACCATCGATGAGCCCGACGTCGCCCACTGTTAGCAAAATTCAAATTCACCGAAATAGCCGAAGTCGAAGCCGCCGCGCGAGCTGAGCTCTTAAGCATCCTATCGCTTCGCGAGCTTGATCGTTGAGCGCGCGACAATCCTCTAACCGGGCCAAAGCTTATCAAAATCCGCCAACGGCTTGGAGAACTGATGAAGATGCGGAAGTTCTTCAAGCTTTTTCGATTGAACAAGCATGATCAGGTTCATCCGAAGCCACGGATACATGCCTTCAACATTCGCCAGATGCGGCCTAAAAATCTCCAGCGGGACATATCGCAGCAAGTCGAATTTCGAGATCCAGTATCCTAACGGCTGCTCATTAATGTGCCCCAGCCCCGTTTGATTGAGACGCGCTGCAGAAAAGATCACAACGTCCGATGCGCTGGTTAGCATCCGCACAAATCCATTCGCCGCAGCCTCGGGCAGATGCTCGGCCACCTCAATCGTCATCGCAACGTCAAATTTCTTATTCCAATCAGTCTCGAACGTCGCGAGGTCTCGCGTCTCTATGAGCGATTGCGGGACGACCGTGTCGGCATTCCGAATATAATCGCCCTCGATGCCGATCACCTTCTCCGCGCCGAGATCGGTAGCGGCATGTAACCACGCACCGATACCGCATCCGAAGTCGATGACACTCTTGAAGGGAATTTGGTCCGAGACGATCGAAAGACACCGTCTGGCGTTCTGAATTCGCATTGCGGCATCAGCGCTATGATGCTTGTGGCCCTCAAGCCACTGTTCGGCCAAGCTCATTTTCCCGCGATCCCTTGAATTAACGACCGCCTCAGTTATGCCCTGCAGGGAGAACCGGCACAAGGCGCGCCCGACTACAGAGGCGCCGTCTTGACCGGATGCCCGCGGGGGTATTAGCGGTCAGACATAGGCCCAAGCTGCTAGCCTTCCCACTTTTCCGGTCGCAGGCGACGACCATATACCTGAACGCCCTCAGCTACGACGGCACCTGAAGAACGAATATGCGAGGCCATATTCAAACTACTTTCGAACCCTGGCTTGGAACGTCGAGTGCGACGCCTGACGTTGTTCCGATCGCAATTGCACCGAATGTGCTGTGCCTTCCCGGGCTTTCGCGAAGATGCCGATGTTGGTGTTACGCGTAGCGGACAGGCAAACACCAGTGCATCAAGTCACCGGCGTTTTCTAAGGCTGGCGCAACGAACGAGACGATCGCCCTGATGCCAGAAGTAGCGACTGCAAACTTGCCCGCAAAGATAGGTCAATTGTATCGTAGCTCCGTCTGAAGTTGCCGGGAGCGGCTTTCCGTCCTTCTTCGATCGCGTCGCCATTCCGAAACCGCTCCATTGGTCGAGTCGCAGGCATGCGCGAGCGTTGCGCTCTGAGCTTTGCAGTGCGCTCGTGCTAAGGCCGTGCAGGCATTTCAGCTTTGCATGCTGATATCGTGCAAACCATCGCGCTGCGTAAGGCTGTTTCCGAACCTCGATACAGCCCCACGCGCCGCTTCCGGCTTGACCGAGAGATCACCCGCAACAGGGCAGCCATCTCCGCGGATCAATGGATGTCCCGGTTGTGGAGCATCTAGAACCGCGCCTCGCGATTTTGTGGTGTGACCGCCCTATCGCCACGACGCAAGCCTCATACATGAACACGTCGAGCAATCACGCGCGCACGGTTCCAAGCAACTGCCGGCACGGGCTGCGATGGAGGCCGCTGAGAACGGCCCTACGGTGCACCAGCTCAGGGCTACCTTTGGCTGGCAAGATAGGCAGTGGCGTCTCACCGCGGGGGCCGCAAGGCAGCGAGTTGTCGACCGGCGCGGTCGGCTATTGGCCAGACCGTGAAGGTTCGCGTCCCCACTCAAGTTTTCGCGTGGCCACCGTGGAATTCAAACTTGAAAATCAAAGAGATAGAGGCCGCAAATGTCTGCGTGGTGCGCTCGGAGGGACTCGAACCCCCACGATTTTACTCACTGCCACCTCAAGGCAGCGCGTCTACCAATTCCGCCACGAGCGCTTGGGATCAGTCTGGGCTGGGCGCCCGACCGGATCGACGGCGCCCATTTAACAAATCAATGAAGGGGGTACAAGGCCGTCATCGACGATCTGGCGATCGCGTCAACATCTGTTTGACTTCGACCGCGATGCGGTTGCGATCGACCAGCACAACACCGCTGGCGATCGGCATGTTATTGGCAAGGATCTTGACCTCGTCGGCCTCGCTGGCGTCCAGTTCGATGATGGCGCCGCGGCTGAGGCGCAAAACCTGGTGAATCGGCATCGAAGTGGTGCCGAGCACCACCATGAGGTCGACCGGGACTTTATCGAGTGTTGGCACTGGAATCCGAACTGCTGAGGCGTGGAACTGTGCGAGCTTGACCACGGTATGGTTATCCAATGATTAACGCCCCCGCCTCCGCCCGTCAGACGCTGGATCTGGCCGGTTTTGCGCCCGTCGCCGGCGGTCCCCCGGCCGAATGGCTGATCTCGGATGCGCCGATTCCCTATTCCGATGCTGTCGCGACGATGGAATCGCGCGCTGCGGCCATCGCGGCCGGCGAATCGGCCGAGCTGATCTGGCTGCTCGAGCACCCCCCGCTCTACACCTCCGGCACCAGCGGCCAGGCCACCGACCTGCTCGACCCGCGGTTTCCGCTGTTCGCCACCGGACGCGGCGGCCAATTGACCTATCACGGCCCCGGCCAGCGCGTGGCCTATGTCATGCTCGACTTGAAGCGCCGGCGCCCCGACGTCCGCGCCTATGTGGCGGCGCTCGAGCAGCTCATCATCGCCACGCTCGGCGCCTTCAACGTCCGCGGTGAGCGGCGTGAAGACCGAGTCGGGGTCTGGGTCGCCCGCCCCGACAAGGGCGCCGGCTTCGAGGACAAGATCGCGGCGATCGGCGTGCGGTTGAAGCGCTGGGTGTCGCTGCACGGCATCGCCATCAATGTCGAGCCGGACCTCAGCCACTTCCAGGCGATCGTCCCCTGCGGCATCAGCGACCCGCGCTACGGCGTCACCAGCCTGGTCGATCTCGGCCTGCCGGTGACGATGCCGGACGTCGACGTCGCGCTGCGGGCGGCATTCACTGAGATTTTCGGGCCGGTGGTTGCGGTCCCGACGGCGCAGCGCTGACAGCCGCCACGATCGCGGGCACCTGCTCGTTTGCGCCGCTTCCGATTGCTGGAGGGTTGGGTACTGACCCGGTCCTTGGCGGGGTGCGATGAATAGCCGATCCGCGCAAATTGTTCCGCATCACGACATCCTGCCGGGATTTTACGGAGGTGCCGCAACGGAAAGCTAAGGATGAAACCGGGCTGCCGGCCCGATGACGGACCGAACCAACGGTTTGATCATTCCTACGCCTCACGCTGCTTCCGAAATTCGAATATTCAAACAGAACCCTTCCAACGGGTCGAGATTGGTCCATGCACAGAGACGACCGCACGACCGCAGACGCCGAAATCCGGCTGCTCGCTCTCGACAAGGCTCCCGACGCAGTGGTGATCATCGATGTCGATCACCGCGTCACCTACTTCAACGTTGCAGCAGAGGCACTGTGGGATCTCGATCGCGCGGCAGTGCTGGGCCGTCACGTCGTCTGTCTGGGCGTCGAAGAACTCCGCCAGCCGGTCAGCGCGCCCGGTCTGACGCAAGGCGACAGCGTTCATTGCGAGATCGGCATCGTGGACCGCCACGGCAATTTCACCCCCGCGGCGCTGTCGGTGGTCCGCGCCGAGATCGCCGGCGCGACCTACACGATTGCCCGTGCGCGCGAGATCGCGCTCGACATCGAGCTGCCGGAAAGCATCGCGATGCTGCGGTCGATCACCGACCGGACCAATCGCGCCGTATTCGTCACCGACGCCGAGCAGAACATCATCTACACCAACCCCGCCTTCACCCGGATGTTCGGCTACACGCCGCGTCAGGCCAAGGGGCGCCGCCCGACCGACCTGCTGGCCGGCCGCTACACCAATCGCCGCTCGCTCGCCGGCTTGCGACGGGCGCTGCGCGACAATGGCGGCGGCGAACAGGAGATCCTGGCCTACGACAAGAACGGCGAGGAGATCTGGATCTCGGCCGACATCAAGGCGCTGCGCAGCGGCAGCGGCAAGTCCGACTACATGTTCGCGCTGCTGACCGACATCTCCGAGTCCAAGCAGCTGCGCTCGTTGCAGCAGCTGACGCTGGCGTTGCTGGCCGACGAACTTGCCATCACCGAGATCGCCGACCGACTCTGCCGGCTGGTGGAGACGATCGCGCCCGACGTCATTTCGTCGCTGCTGCATATCGACGCCGCTGGCCTGATCCACCCGCTCGGCGGCCCGAGCTTGCCGCCGGACTACTCGCAGGCGCTGGACGGGATCGCGATCGGCGCAGCGGTCGGCTCCTGCGGCACTGCGGCTTACATCGGCAGGCCGGTGCTGGCGATGGACATCGACAGCGATCCCGCCTGGCAGCCCTACAAGGATCGGCTGCTCTCGGTCGGCGTGCGCGCCTGCTGGTCGTCGCCGATCAAGTCCAAGGACGGCCGCGTGATCGGGACCTTCGCGTTCTACTTCCGCGAGTGCCGGGCACCGAGCCGCTGGCATCGCCAGATTATCGACTCCTGCGTCGATCTCGGCGCGCTCGCGATCGAGCGCAAGGAATCCCGCGCGCAGATCGAGCGGCTGGCCTATCACGACATGCTCACCGGCCTACCCAATCGCGCCCGGCTGCGCGATCTGATCTCAGCCGCGACGAACTCCTGCGCACCGGGCGAGCACGTTGCCCTGGCCTTCCTCGACGTCGACAATTTCAAGGACGTCAACGACACGCTCGGCCATTCGGCCGGCGACGAGTTTCTCGTCGAGTTCGCGCACCGCCTGCGCGCGCAACTCGGGCCGCACGATATGCTCGGCCGGCTCGGCGGCGACGAATTCGTCATCGTGATGCCCGGCCGGAGCGCCGCCGAGGCCGGCCAGCTTGCGGCACGGATCTCGGCGGCACTGACGCCGCCGCTCGGCATCGGCACGCGCCAGGTCCCGATGTCCGCGAGCATCGGCATCAGCCTCTATCCCGACCATGCCGCCGACATCGACATGCTGATCCGTCAGGCCGACACCGCGATGTATCAGGCCAAGCGTGCCGGCCGCGCCACCTGGCGGTTCTTCAGCGCCGAGATGAACGGACTTGCCGAAGAACGCATGGCCTACAGCACGGCGCTGCGGCTCGCGGTCGCCAACGAGGAACTGGAGCTGCGCTATCAGCCGCAGATCAGCACGTCCGATGGCGCTATTCACGGCGTCGAAGCGCTGGCGCGCTGGTGCGATCCGCTGCTCGGCGAGGTCTCGCCCGCCAAATTCATCCCGCTTGCCGAAGATTGCGGTCTGATCGAGCAGATCGCGCTGTGGTCGATCCGCGCCGCGTGCCGGCAAATGGTGCTGTGGCGCAACCAGGGGGTCGACATTCCCTACGTCTCGGTCAACCTGTCGCCGACCAATTTCCAGAAAGCCAACCTCGCCTGCGTCGTCGCCGACATTCTCGCCGAGCACCGGCTGCCGCCCGACGTGCTGATGCTCGAGGTGACCGAAAGCGTCGTGCAGAACGAGCGCCCCCAGGCGATCGAAACGATGAATGCGCTGCGCGCCCTCGGTGTCGGCTTGTCGCTCGACGATTTCGGCACCGGCTATTCCAGCCTCAGCCGGCTGACGCAGCTGCCGATCCGCGAACTCAAGATCGACCGCAGCTTCATGCGCGACATCGAAAGCAACGCCAATGCGCGCGCGATCGTCACCACCGTGGTCCGCGTCGGCCAGAGCCTGGAGCTGACCGTGGTGGCCGAGGGCGTCGAGACCGAAGGCCAGCTTGCGCTGCTGACGGAATTGGGCTGCGACGTGGTGCAGGGCTTTCTGTACGCACCGGCACTGCGGCCCTGCGAATTCGAGAACTGGCTGCTGGATTACACCGCACGCAGGGCGAACGCGATGATGCGCCGCCTCGGCGGCGCGGCGCTGGAGACGTCAACCCATCCGGCGACGCACATCGCGCCGCCGCGGCGCGACAGCGGACGCGCTCTGCAGCACTGAACTGATTACTTCGAGATCAGCTCGCGAATCCGCGCCGCCAGCGTATCGACCGCGAACGGCTTGGTCAGCACCGCCATGCCCGGCTCGAGTTGCCCGTTGTTCAGCAGCGCATTCTCGGCAAAGCCGGTGATGAACAGGACGTTGAGGCCGGGCCGCGTCTCACGCGCCGCATCGGCCAACTGCCGGCCGTTCATGCCGCCCGGCAGCCCGACGTCGGTGACCAGCAGATCGATCCGCGCGTCGGATTGCAGCACTTTCAACCCGCCGAGGCTGTCGGCGGCCTCCAGCGCGGTGTAGCCGAGATCGCCGAGCACATCGGCGACCAGCATGCGCACCGTGGGCTCATCGTCGACGATCAGAACGGTTTCGCCGGTCTGGGCGAACGGGATCACGCCGGAGTCGGGACTGCGCTCGTCTTCCTCGGCCTCGCCGCGATGACGGGGCAGATAGATGCAGACCATCGTGCCTTCGCCGACCTCGGAATAGATCCGCACCTGGCCACCGGACTGCTGCGCGAAGCCGTAGATCATCGACAGGCCGAGCCCGGTGCCCTTGCCGATCGGCTTGGTGGTGAAGAACGGGTCGAACGCCTTGGCGATGACGTCGCGGCTCATGCCGGTGCCGGTGTCGGACACGCACAGCGAGACATACTGCCCGGTCGGGATGTCGTAGATCTTCGCCTGCGCCCGGTCGATCCAGCGGTTGCCGGTCTCGATCGTGATCTTGCCGCCGTCCGGCATCGCGTCGCGGGCGTTGATGCACAGGTTGAGCAGCGCGCTTTCGAGCTGCGGCACGTCAACCAGCACCGGCCACAGCCCGCTGGCGCCGACGTGTTGGACCTCGATCCCCGGCCCCACCGTGCGCTGGATCAGATCGAGCATCCCGCTCACCAGCCGGTTGACGTTGGCGGCGGTCGGCGTCAGCGTCTGGCGCCGCGCGAAGGCGAGCAGCCGATGCGTCAGCGACGCCGCCCGCTTCACGGCGCCTTGCGCCGCCACCATGTATTTGTCGACTTCGCCGAGCCGGCCCTGACGGATACGGGCGCTCATCATCTCCAGGCTGCCGGAGATGCCGGCCAGCAGATTGTTGAAGTCGTGCGCCAGGCCGCCAGTGAGCTGGCCGACCGCTTCCATCTTCTGCGATTGCCGAAGCTGCGCTTCGGAGCGCATCAACTCGGCGCGGCTCTCGGCGATACGCTGCTCCAGGGTCTCGTTCAAGGCGCGCAACTCGGCGATGGCGCGGTCGCGCTCTTCGACCAGCGCCCGGCGATCGTCGACGTCGATCAGCACGCCGGGGAAGCTCAGCGGGGTGCCGTCGGGGCCGTGATCGACACGGCCGTTGGCTTCGAGCCAGTAGTACTTGCCGTCGGCGCGGCGCACCCGGTACTGATGCGCATACGGACCGCCACGGCGGATCGCTTCGGCGATCGCTTCCGCGAGCCCGGCCTGATCGTCGGGATGCACGGTCTCCACGACCTGCGCCAGGCTGAGGCCTTCGCGGCCCTTGGCCGGGTCGAGACCGAACGAGCGCGCGAACGCCTCGTCGACGGTGAAGCGGTCGCTCGGCAGATCCCATAGCCATGTGCCGATAATGGCGCCGGCGGCGAGCGCGAGTTGCACCCGCTGCACGTTCTCGCGCGCGATCGTCTCGCTCTCGCGCAGCGCCACCTCGGATTGCTTGCGGGCCGTGATGTCGCGGAACAGCACCGAGACCTGACGCAGTTCCGGCGGTTCGAGCCGGGTAGCGGAGACCTCTATGATGCGGTTGATCGCGAGAAACTCGCGCTCGAAATGGATCGGCTGACCAGTCAGCAGCACTTTGCGATACAGCTCGGCCCAGCCGTCGGCTTCGTCCGGCACCAGATCGCGTAGCGTGCGGCCGACGATGTTGGGAATCCCGGTCTGCTTCTCGTAGCCGGCATTGGCTTCGATATGCATGTAGTCGCTGAGTGGCCCGTGCGGACCGTCGAAGAATTCGATGATGCAGAAGCCATCGTCGATTGCTTCGAACAGTGCGCGGTAGCGGGCCTCGCTGCGGCCGACCGCATCGTTCGCGGCTCTCTGGTTGGCCAGCGCCTGCTGAAGCTTGGCGTTGGCCTCCTCGAGCGCCTTGCTGCTCCGCATCGACTCGGTGTTCTCAAGGCAACCGCCGAAAAAGCCGGCTACGGCGCCGTCGTCGAGCCGCACCGGCGTGTAGAAATAGGTGAACCAGGTCTCCTCGTCGTAGCCCTTGCGCCGCATGCGCAGCGGCAGGTTCTGCTGCGACAGCGCCTCCCCCGCATAAGCGCGGCTGACCAGAGGCTCGAGGTCGGACCAGATTTCAGGCCAGACCTCGCGAAAGCTACGCCCCAGCGCATCCG
The DNA here is from genome assembly GCF_003591005.1 of Rhodopseudomonas palustris. Lineage (GTDB taxonomy): Bacteria > Pseudomonadota > Alphaproteobacteria > Rhizobiales > Xanthobacteraceae > Rhodopseudomonas > Rhodopseudomonas palustris_K. The sequence continues at coordinate 212,099 of NZ_QYYD01000001.1, read as the reverse complement.
GATGGCGGCCGGCCAGCAGTTCGACGTATGCGTCGTTGTAGAGCAGCGTCTGATGTGGCCCCCAGACCACGAAGCACGGGATCGCCGACGACAGCATCGTCGCCGCAGTAATCTGAAGCGGCGGCGACCAGCGATCGGGCGGGCCGAGCGGCGTCGCAGCCCAATCATGGGCGTGCACGGCGGCGTGCATCCCGGCCAGGTTCGGCAGTCCCAATTGCGATTCAGACACGGTCGGCGTTCGGCTTCATTGGCTCACGGAGACACGGCTGGTCGAGGCTCAGCTCGATCGGGAAGTTGCCGACCTGGATTTCCCGAACGCGCCGGCCTGACAATGTTCGAACGCCGGCTTCGTTGCATCTGCCATCAAAAGATATGACTGTCAAAAAACCCAGCGAAACAGCGACCCGGTCGACGTCAACACACGCGCGCCGTCGCGTCGTCAGTCTAGAATGTGTCTAGGCCGCTTTATCGATTGATTGAAGCGACAACGCCTCCGCAACTGCGGATTCGTCATCCTGAGAGCCTGGCCGAAAATGCGGCCCTTAAAATTCTGCACTTTCCTATCAACGCGTCATGCCCGGCCTTGTGCCGCTGCTGTCCGGTTTAGACAAAACGTTTGCGACTTGCTGCCACGACTCGCCATTGGTGCAATTCGCCTTGACAAGATTCGATCTTTTGGAGATCGCGCCTCGGCGGCATGACAGGTGGGGGTGCCGGCGGCGACCACAATCGAGCCATTCGCAGGGGTTTGCCTAAGGTTAGCAAGTATTCGAGTGACGGCGGAACAGCCGTAAGTGACTCACACGACTCGCAGTTTTGCCTTCCAACTTAAACCGGACAGCAGTGGCACAGGGCCGGGCATGACGCGTGGAAAGGTAGGTGCCTAGCAGAGAGACCCTTCTTTTGGCTGTGGACCGCGTAGTCGGCCGAGGTGGTTTGGGCGTCGCGCCGCGATATTGTCGCAATTGAGCAACAATGTTGTAGGAATGCATCACCCGATTGCCTGACGGGCGATTGTCCGCTTTCGTTGACCCATTGCCAGAATGACCACTGCAGAGACGTCGGCCCAATCCGTTGACGACACGTCGATCGCCGAGCCGCGCACCGCCACCTGGCGCAAGCTGCTGGCGCCGATTTCGGTCGGCTTGGCACTGTTGTCGGCCTTTCTGACCTTCGTCGTGCTGACCGGCCTGACGCCGATCTCGCCGAGCCGCGACGTCGTGATCACCTTCCTGCTCATCAACGGCGCCACGATCGCGCTCTTGGTCGGGATCATCGTCCACGAGGTCTGGAAGATCATCCAGGCGCGGCGGCGCGGCCGAGCGGCGGCGCGGCTGCACGTTCAGGTCGTCAGCCTGTTTTCGGTGATCGCGGTGCTGCCTGCGGTGCTGGTGTCGATCGTCGCCAACGTCACGCTCGACCGCGGCCTCGACCGGCTGTTCTCCGGCCCGACTCGGGCGGTGATCCAGAATTCACTGATCGTCGCCAATGCCTATCTGCACGAGCACGGCCAGCTGATCCGCGGCGACATTCTCGGCATGGCCAATGACATCTCCCATGCGCGGCCGCTGTTCGACCAGGACCGCAAGTCTTTTCAGGAGTTTCTGACCGCCAGCGCCAAGACCCGCAATCTGCCGGGCGCGATGCTGATCGACAAGAATCGCGAGGTGCTGGCTTCGGCCCAGACCGGCATCCAGCGCGATTTCGATACGCCGGCGCCTGAATTTCTCAGCAATGTCGACGACAGCGAGCCGCAGATCGCGGTGTTCATCGAGGCCAACTACGTTGCCGCGGTGATCCGGCTGAAGGGCTTCGACGACACCTTCCTGTATGTGGCGCGGCTGCTCGATCCGCGGGTGGTGGCGCAACTGCGCCAGACCCAGGCGAGCGTTGCGGAATATGCCGAGATCGAGTCGCGCCGGCTCGGCGTGCAGGTCGCGTTCGCGCTGATGTTCACCGTGATCGCGCTGACGGTGCTGATGTCGGCGGTGCTGCTCGGGCTCAACTTCGCCAACTGGCTGGTGGCCCCGATCCGCCGCCTGATGGGCGCTGCCAAGCTGGTCTCGACCGGCGACCTGCAGGTCCAGGTGCCGGTGTTCAAATCCGAGGGCGATCTGTCGCAACTCGGCGAGACCTTCAACAAGATGACGCAGGAGCTGCGGACCCAGCGCGACGAACTGGTCAGCGCCAGCGACCTGATCGATAGCCGGCGCCGCTTCATCGAGGCGGTGCTGTCGTCGGCCTCGGCCGGCATCATCGGCGTCGACGGATCGCTCAGCATCGGCATCCTCAATCGCTCGGCCGAGAAGCTGATCGGCCATTCGGAGTCGGAGACGCTCGGCCATCCGCTGTCGGAAGTCATTCCTGAGCTCGACGAGATGATGGCGAATGCGCGCGAAGGCTCGCAGCGGCTGGTGCAGGGCCAGATCACCATCAACCGCGACGGTCGCGAGCGCATCCTGTCGGTCCGGGTGACGCCGGAGCAGACCGGGCATACCCGCGACAGTTACATCATCACGCTGGACGACATCACCGAGCTGGTTTCGGCGCAGCGCACCTCGGCATGGGGTGACGTCGCGCGCCGGATCGCGCACGAGATCAAGAATCCGCTGACCCCGATCCAGCTCTCGGCGGAGCGGATCAAGCGCAAGTTCGGCAAAGTCATCGTCGAAGACAAAGGCATCTTCGAACAATGCACCGACACCATTGTGCGCCAGGTCGACGACATCCGACGCATGGTCGACGAATTCTCGCGGTTCGCGCGGATGCCGAAGCCGGTGATCGAAGGCGAGGACGTCGCCGACACTGTGCGGCAGGTGGTGTTCCTGATGCGGGTCGGCCATCCCGATGTCGATGTCGAAGCCGACATCAAGGACGAACCGCTGCGCGCGCGATTTGATCGGCGCCTGATCTCGCAGGCGCTCACCAACATCATCAAGAACGCCGCCGAGGCGATCGAGGCGGTGCCGCCGGAAGAACTCGGCAAGGGCAAGATCGAGGTCGTCGCGGCGCGCGACGGCGACGACATCGTCATCGACGTCATCGACAACGGCATCGGTTTGCCCAAACAAAGCCGTTCGCGTCTGCTCGAACCCTACGTGACCACGCGCGAGAAGGGCACCGGGCTCGGTCTTGCGATCGTCGGACGCGTGCTGGTCGATCATGGCGGCGGTATCGAACTGAATGACGCATCCGAAGTTAGGCCCGGCCAACGCGGGGCGTGGATGCGATTGCGGTTCGCGATGTCCGGTCAGCCCGTGGCGCCGCCGGCCGGTGAACCAAAAGCCAAAGCGGGCAACGAAACAACGAGAGAAGTCGCGAGCAGCGGCTGAACTGACAGGCGTGACACATGGCGAATGACATCCTGATCGTCGACGACGAAGCGGATATCCGCGATCTCGTTGCCGGCATCCTCGAGGACGAGGGCTTCAGCACCCGCACCGCGCGCGACAGCGATTCCGCACTGGCGGAGATCGCGACGCGTCGTCCGCATCTGATCTTTCTCGACATCTGGCTGCAGGGCAGCAAGCTCGACGGCCTGCAATTGCTCGAGCAGATCAAGAAGGAACATGCCGAAGTGCCGGTGGTGATGATCTCCGGCCACGGCAACATCGAAACCGCGGTCGCGGCGATCAAGCGCGGCGCGTATGATTTCATCGAGAAGCCGTTCAAGGCCGACCGGCTGATCCTGGTGGCGACGCGCGCGCTGGAGACCTCGCGGCTGAAACGCGAAGTGCGCGAGCTGAAACAGCAGGCGCCGTCGGCCTCGACGCTGATGGGCCGCTCGGCCTGCATGAACCAGCTGCGCCAGACCATCGAGCGTGCCGCCAAGGCCAACAGCCGGATCATGATCGTCGGCCCGTCCGGCTCCGGCAAGGAACTCGCCGCGCGCACGCTGCACAACGCCTCGAGCCGCGCCGACGGTCCGTTCGTGGTGATCAATGCCGCGGCGATCACGCCGGAGCGGATGGAGGTCGAGCTGTTCGGCATCGAGCCCAACGGCGAGCATCCGCGCAAGGCAGGCGCGCTCGAAGAGGCGCATGGCGGCACGCTGTTCATCGACGAGATCGCCGACATGCCGCGCGAGACCCAGAACAAGATCCTGCGCGTCCTGGTCGAGCAGACGTTTCAGCGTTCGGGCGGCACGGCGAAAGTGAACGTCGACGTCCGCATCATCTCGTCGACCGCGCGCAATCTGGAAGAAGAGATTTCGGCCGGCCGGTTCCGCGAAGATTTGTATCACCGGCTGTCGGTGGTGCCGATCCGGGTGCCGCCGCTGTCGGAGCGCCGCGAGGACATTCCCGAACTGATCGAGTACTTCATGGATCAGATCTCGGCCGCGACCGGCCTGCCGAAGCGGCAGATGGGGCAGGACGCGATGGCGGTGCTGCAGTCGCATGTCTGGCCCGGCAACGTCCGCCAGCTGCGCAATAACGTCGAGCGCGTGATGATTTTGGCCGGCGGCGGACCGGATGCGGTGATCACCGCCGACATGCTGCCGCAGGACGTCGGCTCGATGGTGCCGACGATGCCGACCGGCAACAACGGCGAGCACATCATGGGCCTGCCGCTGCGCGAGGCGCGCGAAGTATTCGAGCGCGATTACTTGATCGCGCAGATCAGCCGGTTCTCCGGCAACATCTCGCGCACGGCCGAATTCGTCGGCATGGAACGCTCGGCGCTGCACCGCAAGCTCAAGGCGCTCGGCGTCGGCTGATCCGTTTCTTCCACAACAATCAACATTGGACTCAACCGATGTCGCGTATCGCCTATGTGAACGGCCGCTATCAGGACATGCGCGACGCCAGCGTCAATATCGAGGACCGCGGCTATCAGTTCGCCGACGGCGTCTACGAAGTGTGCGAAGTGCGCAGCGGCCAGCTGGTCGATATGCCGCGGCATCTCAAGCGGCTGCAGCGCTCGCTGTCCGAACTGCGCATCGCCGAGCCGATGCCGCTGTCGGCATTGTCGGTGGTGATGCACGAGGTCGTGCAGCGCAACCGCGTGCGGTTCGGCATCGTCTATCTGCAGGTCAGCCGCGGCGTGGCGCGGCGCGACCACGGCTTTCCGACCAAGCCGGTGCGGCCGAGCGTGGTCGTCACCGCGCGCAGCATCGACCCTGCCAAGGGCGCCGACAATTGCGCGCGCGGCATCAAGGTGATCACCGTGCCGGAAAATCGCTGGCCGCGCGTCGACATCAAGAGCACCGCGCTGTTGCCGAACGTGCTGGCCAAGCAGGCCGCGCGCGAAGCGGGAGCCTATGAAGCCTGGTACGTCGATGGCGACGGCTTTGTAACCGAAGGCTCGTCCAGCAACGCCTGGATCGTCACCCAGGACGGCCGGGTCGTCACCCGACCGGACAAATCGGGGATCCTGTCGGGCATCACCCGAGGCGTGCTGATCGAAGCGTTGGAAGCGCTGCAGATCCACTTCGAGGAGCGGCCGTTCACGCCGCAGGAGGCGGCCGGAGCAGCCGAGGCGTTCACCACGGCAGCGAGCATGATCGTCATGCCGGTGGTGACCATCGACGGGCATGTGATCGGCAGCGGCAAGCCCGGTCCGGTTGCGCTGCGGCTGCGCGAGCAATTCCACCGCTTCGCCAGCTTTTCCTGACTTTTCGTGTCACGGAACGGCTTGCGTCCGATTTAGCTGCTTGCCTAACAAGCACGCGTGCCCTCTAATCGACTCTCGGCTTCCGGAGGGGGATCTCAGGGAAGACGGCAACCGCGGCGAAGCTCCGAAGAGAGATGCGTTGTGGCAAGAAAATACCAATTCCAATTGCGGGAATAAAAATGGCGGCAGACCGCGCTCAGAATCTACAAGACACCTTCCTGAACCACGTTCGTAAGACGAAGACTCCTCTGACGATCTTTCTGGTGAACGGAGTCAAGTTGCAAGGCATTGTCACTTGGTTCGATAATTTCTGCCTATTGCTGCGACGCGATGGACATTCACAACTTGTGTACAAGCATGCGATCTCGACGATCATGCCCGGCGCCCCGATCCAGTTGTTCGAAGGCGGCGAGGATTCTCCAGCTTGAGACGGTTCTGATTGGAACCCCGTAGCTTCGACGGGGGCGCCGACCGCCCGCAGGCGTCGGCCGACGGCCAGACCGGACGCGTGATCGTCGTCGGGCCGTATCTGCGTGTCCGCAAGGGTGATGCTGACGCCATCGAGCATCGCGCGGTGCGCGACAACGACGCTCGCCTCGACGAGGCGGCGGGGTTAGCGCGTGCGATCGATCTCGACGTCGCCGAGGCGGTGCTGACGCCGATCAGCCAGATCCGGCCGGCGACTTATCTGGGGAAGGGGAAGGTCGAGGAGATCGTCGGCATCATCGCCGCGCATCACGCCGACCTGGTGGTGATGGATTGCGCGCTGTCGCCGATCCAGCAGCGCAATTTGGAGAAGGCCTGGAACACCAAGGTGCTCGATCGCACCGGCCTCATTCTGGAAATCTTCGGCCGCCGCGCCAAGACCAAGGAAGGCTCGCTGCAGGTCGAACTCGCGCATCTGAACTATCAGCGCTCGCGGCTGGTGCGGTCCTGGACCCACCTCGAACGTCAGCGCGGCGGCTTCGGTTTCATGGGTGGTCCCGGTGAAACCCAGATCGAAGCCGACCGCCGCCTCATCGGCGATCGCATCAGCCGGCTCGAGAACGAGCTGAAGAAGGTCCAGGCGACCCGCCGGCTGCACCGCGCCGGCCGGCAGCGGGTACCTTACCGCGTCGTTGCGCTGGTCGGGTACACCAATGCCGGCAAGTCGACTCTGTTCAACCGCCTGACGCGAGCCGACGTACAGGCGGCCGACATGCTGTTCGCCACGCTCGACCCGACGCTGCGCGCCTTGAGTTTGCCGCATGGCGGCAAGGCGATGTTGTCGGACACCGTGGGCTTCATATCCAACCTGCCGACCCAGCTCGTCGCCGCCTTCCGCGCCACGCTGGAAGAGGTTTTGGAAGCCGACCTGATCCTGCACGTCCGCGACATCAGCCACGAAGACGCCGAAGCCCAAGAGCGCGACGTCGACACCGTGTTGCGACAGCTCGGCGTCGATGCGAGCAGTGGCCGCGTTCTCGAAGTCTGGAACAAGATCGATCGTTTCGAGCCCGAGCAGCGCGAAGAACTGGCCAATGTCGCGGCTCGGCGCGATCCGGAGCATCCGGTGTTTCTCGTTTCCGCCGTCAGCGGCGAGGGCGTCGACCCCCTGCTGCTGGCGATCGAGCAGCGCCTAGCCGCGACCCGCACAGTGCTCGATCTGACCATCGACGCCGCCGATGGCGCCGGCGTGAGCTGGCTGCATCGCAATGCCGAGGTGCTGTCGAAGGAGCTGCAGGACGGTCGCTATGTCATGACGGTACGTGCCGACGAGACCAAGCGCGACGCCATTATCGAGCGCTTTCAGGCCGTCATACGCGAGGACTAGCGGCGCTTTCGACCGCGCTCGAACAGGCCGTCTAGGAGTGTTTCCCGCCTCCGTGTCGATGCGCGTTAAGTCATTGGAAAAACGGCAGGAAAAAGCTGTCAAAGTGGACCCGCGAGGGTGGCTTGCCCGGGGGCGATGCGGTATATGATTCGCATCAGATTCAGACCGGAACTCATCCTTGTCCGACAAAGACGACGAGAAGACCGGGGAGCCGCAGGCGCCCTCGGACATCCGCCCCGTTTCCATTCTCGACGAGATGAAGCGGAGCTACCTCGATTACGCGATGAGCGTGATCGTGGCGCGTGCGCTGCCCGACGCGCGCGACGGTTTGAAGCCGGTGCACCGCCGCATTCTCTACGGCATGTACGAGAACGGCTTCGAGTGGAATAAGCCATATCGCAAGTCGGCGCGCACCGTCGGCGACGTCATCGGTAAGTATCACCCGCACGGCGACCAGTCGGTTTACGACGCGCTGGTCCGCATGGCGCAGGACTTCTCGATGCGCGTGCCGCTGATCGATGGCCAGGGCAATTTCGGTTCGGTCGACGGCGATATGCCGGCGGCGATGCGCTATACCGAATCCCGCCTGACCAAGATCGCGCAGTCGCTGCTCGACGATATCGACAAGGATACGGTCGATTTCCAGCCCAACTACGACGGCTCCGAGCGCGAGCCGCAGGTTCTGCCGGCGAAGTTTCCGAACCTTTTGGTCAACGGCGCCGGCGGCATCGCGGTCGGCATGGCGACCAATATCCCGCCGCACAATCTCGGCGAAGTCATCGACGCCTGCGTGGCGCTGATCGACGATCCGGCGCTGTCGATCGAGGATCTCAACGCTATTGTGCCGGGCCCGGACTTCCCGACCGGCGGCATCATCCTCGGCCGCGCCGGCATTCGCTCCGCTTACAACACCGGCCGCGGCTCGATCGTGATGCGCGGCAAGGTCGAGATCGAGACCGTCCGCAAGGACCGCGAGGCGATCATCGTCTCGGAGATCCCGTACCAGGTGAACAAGGCCACCATGGTCGAGCGGATCGCGGACCTGGTGCGCGAAAAGAAGATCGAAGGCATCTCCGATCTGCGCGACGAATCCGATCGCGACGGTTTCCGCGTGGTAATCGAACTGCGCCGCGACGCGGTGCCTGAAGTCGTGCTCAACCAGCTCTACAAGTTCACGCCGCTGCAGACCAATTTCGGCGCCAACATGGTGGCGCTCGACGGCGGCCGGCCGCAGCTGATGAACCTCAAGGACCTGCTGCAGGTGTTCGTCGCCTTCCGCGAGCAGGTCGTCACGCGGCGCACCAAGTTCCTGCTCAACAAGGCGCGCGACCGCGCCCACATCCTGGTCGGCCTCGCCATCGCGGTGGCGAATATCGACGAGATCATCAGGGTGATCCGCAATTCGCCGGATCCGAACACGGCGCGCGAAACCCTGATGTCGCGCGACTGGCCGGCGGCAGACGTCGCGGCGATGATCACGCTGATCGACGATCCGCGCCACAAGCTCAATGAGGACGGCACCGCGCGGCTGTCGTTCGAGCAGGCTAAGGCGATCCTCGATCTGCGGCTGCAGCGCCTGACCGCGCTGGGTCGCGAGGAAATTTCCGAAGAACTCGACAAGCTTGCGCTCGAGATCGCCGACTATCTCGACATCCTGCGCTCGCGCGCGCGGGTGCAGACGATCGTCAAGGACGAGCTCGGCGCCGTGAAGTCCGAGTTCGCGACGCCGCGCAAGACCACCATCATCGAGCAGGAAGGCGAGGTCGAAGACGAAGACCTGATCCAGCGCGAGGATATGGTGGTGACCGTGTCGCACGCCGGCTACGTCAAGCGCGTGCCGCTGTCGACCTATCGGGCGCAGCGCCGCGGTGGCAAGGGCCGCTCCGGCATGGCGACGCGCGAGGAAGATTTCGTCGCGCGGCTGTTCGTCGCCTCGACGCACACGCCGGTGCTGTTCTTCTCGTCGCGCGGGCAGGTCTACAAGGTGAAGGTCTGGCGGCTGCCGCTGGCGCCGCCGAACGGCCGCGGCAAGGCGCTGATCAACATCCTGCCGCTGGAGCAGGGCGAGCGAATCACCACGATCATGCCGCTGCCGGAGGACGAGGAGTCCTGGGCCGCGCTCGACGTGATGTTCGCCACCACCGGCGGCAACGTCCGCCGCAACAAGCTGTCGGATTTCGTCGACGTCCGCCGTTCCGGCATCATCGCGATGAAGCTCGACGAGGGCGAGGCGATCGTCGACGTGCAGATCTGCACCGAGCGCGATGACGTATTGCTGACCGCCGCCGGCGGCCAGTGCATCCGCTTCCCGGTGCCGGACGTGCGCGTGTTCAGCGGCCGCACCTCGATGGGCGTGCGCGGCATCGCGCTGGCGAATGGCGACAAGGTGATCTCGCTCAGCATCCTGCGCCACTTCGAGGCGACGCCGGCCGAGCGCACGACCTATCTCAAGCAATCCGGCGCTTTCCGCCGGGCGGCGACGGGCGAGGAGGCCGAAGCCGTCGAAGCGCCCGAGGCCGAAGCCGAGGAGGGCGAGGTGACGACATCGTTGTCGCCCGACCGTTACGCTGAGATGTCTGCCTCCGAGCAGTTCGTGCTGACAATTTCGGAGAACGGCTACGGAAAGCGCACCTCGTCGTTCGAGTACCGGACCACTGGCCGCGGCGGCAAGGGCATCGGCGCGATGTCGGTGAACAGCCGCAATGGCAAGCTGGTGGCGTCGTTCCCGGTCGAGGATTCGGATCAGATCATGCTGGTGACCGACGCCGGTCAGCTGATCCGTTGCCCCGTGGAAGGCATCCGCGTCGCCGGCCGCTCGACTCAGGGCGTGATCGTGTTCGACACCGCCGACGACGAGAAGGTCGTCTCGGTCGAGCATATTCCGGAAGCGGAAGAGGCGGAAAACGGCAACGGCGGCTAATCGGCCGCCGCACCATCCCAGAATCGAAAGGCCCCCGGTGGGGCATACCGGGGGCCTTCGAAGAGCGCTCCTGGAGGGAAGGCGCTTGGTAAACTCTGAGTCTTAACGCACAAACCTCACGGACGTTCCGCGGTCACCAGACGGGCCTGATTGATTGGAGCGGTGCGGCGGTCGGAATTGCGCAGGCAGGAAGGCTCGAAATTCGGCCAAGCCTGCTCAGAACAGCGGGTGCCCAGCGGGCGGATGTCAAGGCGATCGCCTTTGGCAAGCGCAACCGGCACGCTGGCTTCGACGCGCGGCGCAAAGCCCGGCAAGATGGTGAGGGCAGCAGCGGCGAAAGCCGCGATAGCGACGGCGGAAAGAGCTTTGATCATCACGGTCCCCTGTCTTCCAGCCCGGGCAGGCCTGTTGTCGCCTTGTCGCCCGGAAGTGTTTGTCGCTTCCCAGTGCGGGTGGTGTACCCACAGCCGGTTTCCGGATGTCTTCGTCGCACCGCGATTGCGTTTCTTGGCGCTGCCGAAATGTTTCGCCGGCTCGCGCCGATGAAACATCCGCGCTAAAACCTTAATGATTTCAGCGTCCCCATTGCTGCCGGGTAGACGCGCGGGGCGGCATTTCGGTTCAATTCGCTAGGCGAAATAAAAGCCGGCGGTTTGCCGGAACCTCTGCGGCTTGCGGGCGTCTTGCGGCCGCGCTAGACGGGGGTATGTCCCGTATCGCGCTGTATCCCGGCTCCTTCGACCCCGTCACCAATGGTCACCTCGACGTCGTCCGCCATGCGGTCGCGCTATGCGACAAACTCGTGGTGGCGATCGGCATCCATCCCGGCAAGAAGCCGCTGTTCACGACCGACGAGCGGTTGGCGATGGTGCGCAGTGTCTTCGAGCCCGTCGCCAAACAGGCCGGCTGTCAGTTCGATTGTACCACCTACGACAACTTGACGGTGACGTCGGCGCAGCAGGTCGGCGCCACGCTGATGATCCGCGGGCTGCGTGACGGCACCGATCTCGACTACGAGATGCAGATCGCCGGCATGAACGAGACCATGGCGCCGGCGATCCACACCGTGTTCCTGCCGGCCTCGGTCGGCGTCCGCCCGATCACCGCCACACTGGTGCGGCAGATCGCTGCGATGGGCGGCGACGTCTCGGCCTTCGTGCCGGCGGAGGTCGCGGTTGCCTTGAAATCCAAAGTGGCCGGCTGAGCCGGCTGCGTTTTTCCGATCGGAGTTTGCATGATCCGTCTGATGGGCCTTTTCGCCGCGCTGCTTTTTGCCGTGCCGGCGCTGGCGCAGCCGCTGCCCGCTAATCTCGACAAGGCCAACGCGCTGGTCATCGACAGCACCAAGGGCCGCATCGTGATCCAGCTCCGGCCCGACCTTGCGCCGCAGCACGCCGAGCGGCTGAAGCAGCTGGCGCGCGAGGGCTACTACAACAACGTGCCGTTTCATCGGGTGATGGCCGGCTTCATGGCACAGACCGGCGACGGTCAGAATTTTAACGGCACCGGCGGGTCTAAATATCCGAACCTGAAGCAGGAGTTTTCAAAGGTGCCGTTCAAGCGCGGAGTGGTCGGCATGGCCCGCCGCGGCGACAGCGTCGACAGCGCCAACTCGCAGTTCTTCATCATGTTCGACGACGGTCCGAGCCTGAACGGCCAGTACACCGTGGTCGGCGAGGTGGTGTCGGGCATGGACGTGGTCGACAAGCTGAAGAAGGCATCGGCCGGCTCGCCCGGCGGTTCGGTGACCGACCCCGACAAGATGATCAACGTGCAGGTCGCCTCCGACATCAAGTGACGCCGCAATGCTGCCGCGCCGACGCATCATCGTCGCAGCAGTGTTGAGCGCCGTCTACGGATGGACGCCCGATGCGGCGAACGCGGAACAGCCGCAGATCGACAATCTGCACCAGTTGTACGCCGCACTGAGCAAATGCTGGCGCTCGCCGCAACTCTCGCCCGGCGATCCCGGGATGCAGATCACGGTGCGCGTGAGCTTCAAACGCGATGGCGCGATCCTCGGCAAGCCGCGGATCACCTTCGAGAGTAGCCCACGGTCCGACAGCCTCGCTTATCGGATCGCGGTCATGGACACATTGCAGCGGTGCACGCCCTTGCGGTTCACGGACAGCATGGGCAACGCCGTTGCCGGACGTCCTTTCACGCTGCGGTTCGACGACCGCAGGATTAGTCCCGACAAACCAGACGAGAAGAGAGCATGGCTGACAACGACAACATCCTGATCCTCGAAACCACCCAGGGCCCGGTCAAGATCGAGATGCGTCCGGACCTCGCACCGAACCACGTCGCCCGCATCAAGGAACTGGTGCGCGAAGGCTTCTACGACGGCATCGTGTTCCATCGGGTGATCGAAGGCTTCATGGCGCAGACCGGCTGCCCGCAGGGCACCGGCACCGGCGGTTCGGGCAAGAAGCTGAAGGCCGAGTTCAACAAGGAGCCGCATGTCCGCGGCACCGCCTCGATGGCCCGCGCCGCCAATCCGGATTCCGGCGACAGCCAGTTCTTCATTTGCTTCGACGACGCCCGCTTCCTCGACAATCAGTACACGGTGTGGGGCAAGGTCATCGAAGGCATGGAGAACGTCGACAAGATCAAGCGCGGCGAGCCGGTGCAGAACCCGGACAAGATCGTCAAGGCCTCGATGGCCGCCGACGCTGCGGCTTGATAACGACGACGTCCGCTCATTCGTGGCGGGCATCGTCACATAGAAGGTGTCATGCCCGGGCTTGAGACCCGGGCATCCATCGTTCGAAGAGGATGGATCGCCGGATCAAGTCCGGCGATGACGGACATTGTATGCGCACCGATCTTTTCGACTTCGATCTGCCGACCGAGAACATCGCGCTGCGGCCCGTGAGCCCGCGCGATGCCGCGCGGATGCTGGTCGTGCGTCCGGGCGCTCCGCTCGAGGATCGCACCGTGCGCGATCTGCCGGCGCTGCTGGCCCCCGGCGATCAGCTCGTCGTCAACGACACGAGGGTGATCGCGGCGCAGCTCTCCGGCCGCCGCATCGGCCGCGCGACCGAGCCGAAGATCGACGCGACGCTGATCAAGCGGCTCGACGGCTCGCGCTGGCAGGCGCTGGTAAAGCCTGCAAAAAAGCTGAACGTAGGCGACGTGGTGCGGTTCGGCCATGACGGCCGGGTCTGCCTGCTCGGCCACCTCGACGCTACGGTGGAAGCCAAGGGCGATGCCGGCGAGGTGACGCTGAGCTTCCACGGCCCGGCGCTCGACCAGGCGATCGCCGAACTCGGCGCAACGCCGCTGCCGCCCTACATCGCCTCCAAGCGGGCTCCGGATGCGCAGGATGCGGCCGACTACCAGACCATGTTCGCCGTGAACGAAGGCGCCGTCGCGGCGCCGACCGCAGGGCTGCATTTCACGCCGGAACTCGACGCGGCGCTGGCCGCGCGTGGCATTGCGCTGCACCGGATCACGCTGCATGTCGGGGCAGGGACGTTCCTGCCGGTGAAAGCCGACGACACCGCCGAGCACAAGATGCATGCCGAGTGGGGCACCATCAGCAAGGCCACCGCCGACGCGCTGAACGCGGCGCGCGGGAAGGGCGGCCGCATCGTCGCGGTCGGCACCACCTCGCTGCGCCTGCTGGAAAGCGCCGCGCGCGAGGACGGCACGATCGCGCCGTTCGCCGACGAGACCTCGATTTTCATCACGCCGGGCTATCGCTTCCGCGCCGTCGATATGCTGATGACCAATTTCCATCTGCCGCGCTCGACGCTGTTCATGCTGGTCTCCGCCTTCTGCGGGCTGGAGACGATGCAGGCAGCCTATCAGCACGCCATCGAAACCGGCTATCGCTTCTACTCTTACGGCGACGCCAGCCTGCTGTTCCGGGAGCCCGCATGAGCGTGCCGAACTATTTCGAATTGCTCGGCACCGACGGCGCTGCGCGGACCGGCAGGCTGACCACGCCCCACGGCGTGGTGCGGACGCCGGCCTTCATGCCGGTCGGCACCGCGGGGACGATGAAGGGCTTGCATTGGCGCGAGGTGCGCGACGCCGGTGCCGACATCGTGCTCGGCAACACCTATCACCTGATGCTGCGCCCCGGCGCGGAGCGCATCGCCGCGCTCGGCGGCCTGCAGCGCTTCACCACCTGGAACGGGCCGATGCTGACCGACAGCGGCGGCTTCCAGGTGATGTCGCTGGCACAGCTGCGCAAAGTCACCGAGCACGCGGTGACCTTCCGCTCGCATATCGACGGCGCCGCGATCGAACTATCTCCAGAACGCGCGATCGAAGTCCAACTGCTGCTCGGCAGCGACATCGCCATGCAGCTCGACGAATGCGTGCGGCTGCCGGCGGAGCATGCCGATATCGACCGGGCGATGCAGCTGTCGCTGCGCTGGGCCGAGCGTTGCAAGCGCGCCTTCGAACGGGCGCCCGAGGGCTACATGCTGTTCGGCATCGTGCAGGGCGGCGATGTGCCGGAGCTGCGCCACGCCTCGGCGCGCGGCCTGATCGAGCTCGGCTTCCACGGCTACGCGATCGGCGGCCTCGCGGTCGGCGAGCCGCAGGAAGTGATGTTGGCGATGATCGAGGAGGCGGCACCGATCCTGCCGGCCGATCGGCCGCGCTATCTGATGGGCGTTGGCACGCCCGACGACATGCTCGAAGCGGTGGCGCGCGGCATCGACATGTTCGACTGCGTGATGCCGACCCGTAATGGCCGCCACGGCGTGGCCTTCACAAGGTTCGGTCCGGTCAATCTGCGCAACGCCCGCCACGCCGACGACCCGCGCCCACTCGACGACGGCAGCGATTGGCCCTCCACCAACAATTGCTCACGCGCCTATCTGCACCACCTGATCAAGTCGGGTGAAACCCTCGGCGCGATGCTGCTGTCCGAAATCAACATCGCGTATTATCAACATCTGATGCGCGACATCCGCGCCGCGATCGCCGCCGGCACCTTTGAAGAGTTCCGGGCACGGACGCGGGAAGGGTGGTCACGCGGCGACATTGCGCCCCACGCGGCCGGGGTCTGACGCGAGCCGCCGGTCGGCAGCCGCGGTCTGTCGGCCGGCGTCGCTGGCCTATAGGCCCTGCCGTGAAGGCCGGCCCGACGCGGCCAGGCCGCAACGCCGGATACTCTTCTAGAGCCGTTCACGGATTGATTGAAGCGTTGTCGCGCTATCGAGGCTGACTGAAAACTCGGGCCAGTCCACGGCCACTTTCCAATTCGCTTGATTCGCTGCCAAACTCCGTCATGGCCGGGCTTGTCCCGGCCATCCACGCCTTTGCTGCATTTCCTTCAGCAAGGCGTGGATGCCCGGCATGACGCGTGGAGGCGGAGGTACCAAAATCCAAGGTCGAATTCTCGGCGAGGCACCGAGAAGCCCGGCGAAGCCAAGCGTCTCTACGAATGTAGCCACGCCGCACCAGAGGCCAAGAACTCGGTCGTCCCATGGATGGACCAGTCGCAGCGCGATGCATCTCCACCCGCGAAAGTTGAACGATAGGTGGGAAAGACATCATAAATGCGTGGGTATTTAATGTCCGGCTTATTTATCAGATAATCAGCCAATTTAAAGACGGTCAGGATCGACGGAGTTGGCTGCATTCTCGTATACCGGGCCCGGCGATCGAGCGCCTTCGCAACGCGCTTGGATCTAGCCCTCGCGAGGAGGGTCTTCCTCCTGATTTTTCCGACTTTGGTCGGCGTCCGAATCCTTGACCTCGAAATCGTCGAGCCGATGCCCCTGTTTCAGGGCAAGAGTGAGCCATCGGGGACGCTTTCCTCGCCCCGACCATGTCTCACTTGGTACCAGGGGGTTGATGTACTTCGGTAGTACTTGGGGGTATTTACGGCGGGACGGCCGTTTTTGAGGCCTTCCCCGACGATCCTCGCCACCAGGCGCGTCAGCCGGAATAAGTTGCGCGAGCCTCTTCTCCAGTTCCCGCTTTTCGCCAAGGAGCCGTTCGGACAATATCTTCGTGAGCTCCTCATGCATCGCCCAGAGCTCATCAAACGACATGGCGTCCAAATCGGGCAGGTCCGGTTTTTGCATGTAACTCTCAGCACCTCCTCCGAGAAGCTTCCGAAGTGCGGGGCACAGCACCGAAGGAGGATAAAAAATAATGTGCCCGACTCGAACAACATAAATCAATTTTAGTAGCTTTATTTAAACCGATCCATCGAGTCCTTTCATTCAATCAGCTCTGATATTGCGTGTTGTAGTTCTTGCAGCGCGACGACGAGTTGCCGAAGTCAGATGCCTCGCGGCACTGCTTTCAATGCTCGCAACTCAGCTGTGCACGATCGGAGATATCCGCTCCAAACGTGTTCCACCCTGTAATTCGAAAAATTCATAACTTACAGGTAGTTAGAAGTTTTCTTTTGGTTTCCGGAAAAGAGCTGCGACATTATTTGTCCATTTTGGGCTTGTTCGAGTCGAGGAATAGCCCTATTTGCGAACTTAGACTCCTCAGCAAGCCATCATCTGAAGAACTTAGCGGGACGCGCCGAATGTCGACGAAGCGGTTTGATCCGGAATCCATGTCTATCGACGATCTCTGGTCGCTTCACGAAAAGATCAGTCAGATTTTGTCGACGCGGATCGCATCTGAAAAGCAGGAGCTCGAAAAGCGCTTGGCGGTCTTGAACCGTGGGCGACATGCGATTGAGGGTGGCGAGTCGGCCGGATCTCCGGACGCGCATGACAAGGTCAGGCGCAAGTATCCCAGAGTGTTTCCCAAGTACCGAAATCCAGCGACGCCCTCGGAAACCTGGTCCGGACGGGGGAAACAGCCGCGTTGGTTGGTGGCAGCCATCAAGTCCGGTCGGAAGATCGACGACTTCCGAATTCGCGACGACGCGAATTCCAAAGGGCGGCGTCAGCGAGCTTAAAGCCACCGGGTTTTCTCCCGATCCGGGATTTCCGCATTCGCCATCGCCGAGTGCCGACCCTGCTGCCTCGCCTTCATGAAGGCTCCCGCGACTGTTCCGCACAATCGCTGTCCACTGTCGGGCTAAAGCCGCGGTTTCAAAGCAGTCGACCCGCCCCATCGTGCTTCCTCATCGCTGTCGAGCAACCGGACACTGGATCGGCTCTATTTGAGCCTCAGCTTACAATTTGGTCGAGGACGAAACGTCCGCCCGACCGCAGGACTTTGTAGGCGCCATGATCTACCGTGCCGGAGCCTGCTTGGTCCCGATGCGGCGTTTTAAAACGCGTTGCGCCCCCGGATGAGTTCGAGTGGTGTCTGGGCCAGGATCATGAGATCCATGCCGAAGCTCCAGTTGTCGATATAGAATAAATCCTGTTCTACGCGCCCCTCGATCGAGTCGGGGGTAGGCGTTGGCCCGCGATAGCCCTTTATCTGGGCCAGGCCGGTCAGGCCGGGCTTCACCCTCCGCCGATAAGCATAGTGTCGAACCGCTTTATTGAACTCATTGTCATGGGCCATGGCGTGGGGCCGAGGGCCGACAATCGACATGCTGCCCTCGAGAACATTGAGCAATTGCGGGATCTCGTCGATGCTCGTTCTGCGAAGCCAACCGCCGAGCCGCGTGACCCGTGGGTCTCGCGCCGTCGCCTGAACGATGCTCGTCCCATCCTCGAGAACGGACATCGTTCGGAACTTGAAAATTGTGAAGCGACGACCGTTGAACCCGCAGCGCTGCTGTTTGAACAAGACCGGCCCGGGTGAGTCCAGCTTGATCGCTGCAGCTACCGTCAGGAGCAGCGGCGCCAGAACCGTCAGGACAATGGTCGACAGACAGATATCCAGGGCACGCTTTGCCAACAGGTCGATTGGAGACAGCGGACCGCGGTGAAGTTCGACGCAGCGGGCACCACCGAGTTCCGTGGAGGGACGGCAAAACAGCTCCGAACTCGCCCCGGTCGGTACCAGCCTGACACGAAGGGGCAGTACGTGAAGCGCCCCGACCACGCGCTTCAGTCGAGACCAGTGGTTCAGGCTGACACCGAAGAAGATTTCCCGCACTTCAGTTTCGCGAGTGTGGTCGATGATCATCTCGATCAGCTTTTCTTGCCGGCGTTGTGAAGAATGGAAGACCGGCAGCGTAAAGTGTTTCTCGACGAAAAAGCCCAGATCGCTCAACATGTTGACGAGATGCTGTCCGTGCTCGTCGGTGATGAGGACGATCTTACGGCCGGAGAACCGCCGCTCCGACAGTCCCTTGCGCAGCGCGTCGCGGAGCAAGGCACGCTGAGCGATCAAGCTCACCAGCCCCACGGCGCCGAAGGTGAGGGCCGTGTCCCATCGAATATCCTGCTCCATATGCAGCGCGTAGGTCGTGGCGACAAACAGAATGAAAACGCCAAGCCAGATAGCGCAGACCGCTCGGATTTGATTGCGGAGGTTGAGCAGGGCTGTGGGTGAGTACATGTTGCAGGATTTAAAGACCGCAGCGAACACCACCGACATCGGCAGCGCCACGCCGGTCAACCGCGAAATATCCTGCGGGGCGCCGAACACAAGTTTGTGGGCAAATGCTGCAACGAGGCTGGCAGTGAAGATCGTCGCGAAGTCCGCCAGCACCGCCAAAAGTTCAACTGAATCGTACTGAACCGGCCACTTCCTGTCTTGGGTCGGGCTGTTGGCAAGCCCCGAACTCGGCGCGGTTTCAAATTGGAAACGTCTCCTCGCTGAATTCATCTTAGTTGCCCGCTTAAGATTGAATTAACTATCGCGATATTTCTACGGGGCGATTTAATATGCAAGAAAATTATTTGATAAATAATATTGAATTAAATAGCGGGAGCGAAGACATTCTGCTCGGCCGCGACCGCGTGGCGGAGGTCGGTCATTTTAATGTTGGCGGGCCGGGCCGATCTATTCAGCAATGCGCCGGTCGACCGGAGAGTGGATCATCCCTCGCAAGTCGCAGCTTGGCCTGCGTCGACGAAGTGTCGCCGCAGGAAAGTTCGAGTTGGGGGCAGTTTTTCAAATCTTATTGGGAGACGGATCTGCCAGATTGTCCAGGCGAGACGACGGTTGGTAGACGTGCCGGCACCAAGAAAGCCCTGGCTCTGCCGCTGAATTCCCACGCTCAACCTTGGCAACAGTCGGCCCCGAAACCATGCGCAAGCCGCCGTCGCGCCGGATTATCGGGCGCCCATGATGTTCCGCGGACTTGAGATCACGCGACTATCGGACCGTGGTGATCGGAGTTGGCGTGGTGATGATCGTGGTACTGCCGCCGTTGATCGCAGCTTTCAGCGCATAGAAGTTGGTCGCGTACAGGATCGGATCATTGGCCGTGGCCATGATAGTGCGCAGGAAGTTCAAGAATTTGGTGGCTTCGACAGATGCCGCATTCGACACGAAGATCACGTCCTTGTTGCGCATTTCGAAGCTTTGAGTGAGAAAATACCCCCCGGGATCCCGCAGGTTGACGGAATAAATCACGGGCACGATCGGCCCTTCGAAAGCGGCCACGTCGACGCCGAGTTGGCGGGCGACTTCCTTGGGCTCACCGCGATAGAGGAAGACCGCAGCCGGATCCGCCTGGACATCGGTCAGGCCGCCGACCTTGCCGATTGCTTCGGCCAGCGAAATCCGCCACGCGTCGAACTTGAACTGCCCCTGGATTCCAGATGCGCCGAAAGCGACGAAGGTCTGGGCCTGATTGTAGAGATAGATGATGTCCGAAGGCAGTACGAATATGTTGTTGGCCGGCTCGTAAACCAGCGCTCCGAACGGGACGCTCGCTCGATGCCCCTCGCGCTCCAGGGTAACCCACATATCGTAGCCCTGGGAGGCAGGGCCGCCTGCGCGGGCAATCACGTCGACGACACGCTCTCCGGAAGGGCTGGCGGGGAAACGGCCAGAGTTCTTCACGTCGCCCAAAACGCTGATCAGCGAGGTTCGCTGCTCGACGACGGCCACCACGACTTGCGGGTCAATGGCCCGGCTCTTCAGCGCGTCGATGATCGCATTCTGAACTTCGGCAGGGGTTCGACCCTTCGCCCGGATCGGTCCGGCGTAGGGTACGGTAATATTGCCCTTGTCGTCGACCGCCTGATTGGGGATGACGACGAAATTGCCGGGCCGAACGCCCGCCTCGGCAGGAATGAACAAACCTCCAGATTGCGCCTCGAAAATGGTGACGCTGACGATGTCCCCGATGCCGAACTGAAAGGCTCTGGGAGGCGTTCGGTTGGCGAATGCGGTCGACAGGCGAGGGCTGAACTGCCCCAGCGTCCGCGTAACCTCCGGGCTCAGGCGGACGAGGGCATAGGGAAGGCTATCCGGCTCGGCGTTCCGGCCAGTCCTGATGTCGGTGCTTTGCGGTCCGCTGGCCGGCATCAGCGCGCAACCCGCGCCGGCCATGGACAATGCCGCGATCGACAAAACCCTGAGATGATACCAAAGACCGTTCAGGAGAGCCCCCAACTTACTTCCGCGGGAGCCATCAGGTTCGCATTCCCGTGCGATTCAAACCAGCGAGGAGATTTGTTCTTTTAAATACAAATTTGCGGTGTTGCTCAGGAGCCACATGATGAGCTGGAGAAAACAATCGGCTCCACCCAAGATCATTTCGCCTGATCGACATATCCATACCGGCCGTAATGCTCATCATCGTAGTAATCGCTGCGCGAGCCGTCGTAGCGCCTCATCACGTCGATGTCGGTCTTGTTCAAAACGGCGCCGACGATCGCTTCGCTGACGTTCGGTGCCGTGTGGAGAGCGTGCTGGACGACGTCAATCTTGGTCCGCCCCCACTCCACGACCAGCACGAAGCAATCGACTAAAGGCGTAGTCGCCCGGACATCGACGATCGGCGCCAGCGGCGGAAGGTCGACGATCACGTAGTCGTAGCTCGCTCGCAGCTTGGCAAACAATGCCCGGGTCGGCTCGGCCGAGAGGATTTCGCTGGTGTGAAGGAAGGGGCCAGTCTTGGCGATCGGCAGGAGCGTCAGGCCAGTACTTTTGTCGTGCCATGTCACTTCGTCGAGACGCTTGGCCCCGGCGATCACCTCCATCAGTCCGGCAGTCGCGGCAGGGGCGAGGTTCATGGACAGCGACGGGTTTCGCAGATCGCAATCGACCACGATCACGCGCTTGCCGGCATGGGCGATCAGCTGAGCCAGCGACACCGCAATCGTCGATTTGCCTTCATCGGGCAGCGACGAGGTGATTCCGACGACTTTGTTGGTCGCCAAGCTATGGTTCAGGTCGATCGCCAGTCTGATAGCCCGGATCGATTCGGCGAACCGGGACAGCGGCATGGCCGTTGCGGCCCAATAGGCGGTCGATCGCCGCGACATCGCCCGGGCGGCGTCCGTGCCGGAGGGCGGGGGCGCGGGGGCGTGTCGGCCGGTATTCTTGAGTAGCGGCACCAGTGACAGGCATGGCAGCCGCAAGGCGGCCTCGAGCTGCGCAGAGGTTCGGAATACCCGGTCCATCACGTCGCGCAGCATGCCGAGCCCGGCGCCAAGCCCGAGTCCCGCTGCTAACCCCAGCGCGATGATGACCATTGATTTCGGTTTGCTCTTGGAGGCAGGCGGCGATGCCGAGGCGATCACACGCGCATCGGAATTGGGAAAGGATTCTTGTTGTACCGAGCCCATGTAGCGCTGCAGGAAGCTTTCATAGAGACTGCGATAGCTTTTTGCGCTGGTCTCGAGTTCGCGCATTGTGACTTCGGCTGAGCTGCTCGTTCGCGACCGCGAAATTGCGGAAGCGAGCTGGATTTCGATCTGTTGCTGCTTCTGCTTTGCTATTTCGTAGTCGCTCCGGCTATTCGCTGCCAAACGGCGAACTTCCTCGAAGATCGACGTGCGGATGTCCCGCAGCCGGTTTCGCAGATTGACCACCGCGAGGTGGTTCTTGCCGAACCGGGTCGACCAGTCGGCTTCCCGCCTCGAAGAGTCGAGATATTGCTGACGCAGCGCGTTGATGATCGGATTCAGCAAGACCTCGGAGCCAGGTGCATCAATCCCGCCCAAACTCTGGCTGTCGGGAGCGGCCGCCTGAATAATTTCCTCGAATTTGTTCAGGCGGGCCTGGAGATCGGAGGTGAGTGCGCGTGCAGCCACCAGTCGGCTGCTAAGATCAGCGATCTGTTGATCGTCGATCATTTTGCCGTCGCTGACGACGATATTGTGCTCCAGTTTGAAGGCGTTGACCGCCCGTTCGGCGCCGAGCGCCTGTTGTCCGATTTCGCGCAGCCGCTCCTGCAACCAGGTGCTCGCGTTCTTGTTCGCTGCAAAGCGTGAATCCAACTGGTCGAGGATATAGGTGTTGGCGATGGCGTTTGCGACTTCGGCGGCTCTCTCCGGATTGCTCGCGTTGTAGCTGACTTCGATCACATTGCTCATCCCGACGCGATTAGCGGTCACACGCTCGACGAACTCGAGGGCAAGCTGGTCGGCCTGGTCCGCCGACGGCGCTGAATCCGGTGCCGGCTCGACCGGACTCATCGATAGCAAGGTCCGCACCCGGTTGAAAAATGCACGGAAGCGGGCAGGTGGCTTGAAGTCGCTGTCGTCGTAGAGCTTGAGCTTTTGGATTACCGCGGTTGCCAAGGCTTTTGATTTCAGCACCTGCAGCTGGGTCTCGATCTGAACCGAATCGATGGCGGCCTCGGCTAACAGCGACTGTTGCTGGAGGAACGGCGCCTTTTGATTGATGAGCAGGATTTTCGCGGTGCCGGTATAGGTTGGGGTTGCCGTCTTCAGATAAATCGCTGCGATGCCCACCGTCAAAATTGTACAGAAGACGATGACTGCATATTGGCGCTTGAGGAGACCAACAACGAGTTCGATGGTCTGCCCAATCCCTCCGGCGGCGCTTTCGTCGCCGGGCGCGCCGTTGAACAGCGAAAGCATCTTCTCGTTTTGCAACATGTTGCTTTGAAGCATCAGAGGCCCACCAAATTGTCGGCTGCATAAGACGCGGCAGATTTAATATCATTATCTAAGACAAAGGAAGCGCCAATTAAAATTAAATGAGCAGGACGGCGGTCGGCGACCCGGTAACGGTCGGCTAGGTTAACGATGGTGCGGTAATTCGTGATTTATTCTGCAAAATGTTGTAACTTAATTGACTATAAAATTCACGTGGGATTTAATCGGGGTCTGGCTTGTTTCCTCCCGAGTTGGCCAATGCCGAAAATGGACAGGAATCCCACCTTTCAAAAATGCGTTGCTTCCAGCGGGAGAATGAAGGCGACCTGTCGGTCGATCGATCGTGGCTGTTGTGGCGTCCGTTCGACGTGGGGGGCGAGCCGATCGGGCGCCGGCGGCGCAGTTCGTGCCCGTTTGCGAGCTCAACGGGGCATTTCGAGGGGCGGGGGCAGTCGTTCTGTCCAAGCGCGATTTACAGATCGGGCCGCGTCCCGGACGCGTGCGGCCGGAGAACTATCGATGTCTCGCTCGAGGCGAATTAAAGGCTAGGGAGAATAACAATGCACGCCGAGGTCTACACCGACGGTATCGATGAAATCATGGTCGGCGGCTCGATCGTGCGGGTCGATTTCGTCAGCCTTTCACCGACCGAGCGGGACGCGAATAATGCGCCGAAGAAGGTCTTTCGCCAGCGAATGATCTTTTCCATCGAGGCGTTCGCCAACTCCGTTGACGTCATGCAGAACGCCCTGCAGGGGCTGGTCGACGCGGGCGTCGTAAAGCGCAATCCTGCAAGACCCGTGTCGGATAACTCGGCGGCGAATGCGACGAGCGCAGATGCAAGCGGATCCATCTCGAATGCGCCACGGAATCCAAATGCTTCAACAAATTTCCGCTGACGACGAGGTCCGGCTGCTGCCGCAAGACAACGAGCCCGGGCCGAGCCGCCTCGAGAACCACACGGCACTGTACTGTCTGGAATTCGTTGCGGCCCGCCGCGGCGTGGACCTGTCTGTCGAGCAGTTGAAGCATGCTCACGCGGTCGATGGCACGGCTCTGCCTGTCTCCGCCGTCCTGCGGATCGCACAACAGGCCGGGTTCAGGGCCAAAGCGGCGAAGATCGAATGGCGGACGTTGTTGGATCTCGGGGAAGCATTTCCGGCGATGGTTCAGCTGGCAAATGGCAACTGGATTGTCGTTGCGGGGGCGAAAGGCGGTGTCGACGAGTGTGTCAGCGTCATCGATCCGCTCGCCGAACGGCGCGACGAGCCCTTACTTATCAACGAGGAACAGTTCTGTGCCAATTGGCACGGGGATGTGCTGCTGATCAAACAGGATCAGAGCCAAGGAACGTCCGAAAAGAAATTCGGCTTCCGCTGGTTCATTCCGGAACTGCTGCGCGAGCGCCGTCTGTTCATCGACGTCGCCATCGTTGCCACCGTGCTTTATGGGCTCGGCCTTGTCGTTCCCATCTTCTTCCAGCTCGTGATCGACAAAGTTCTGGTCCATGAGAGCTTTACGACCTTGTATGTGCTAGCGGTCGGAGCGATCGCGGCGCTGACGTTCGACGCGATCTTCAATTTTCTGCGCCGATATTTGATGCTGTATGTGACCAGCAAGGTCGACATCCGCGTAGCCACCAAGACATTCGCTCATCTGCTCGGCCTGCCGGTGACTTTCTTCGAGCACATCTCGGCGGGGGTGCTGGTCAAGCACATGCAGCAGGCCGGCCGCATCCGGGAATTTCTGACCGGCCGGCTGTTTCTGACATTCCTGGATGCACTCTCGTTGCTCGTGTTCATTCCCGTGCTGGCGATGTACAGCGTCAAACTGACGGGCCTGGTGCTGGCCTTCACCGTCCTGAGCGGACTGATCGTCATTGTTCTGCTGGGACCGTTCCGTCGGCGCTTGGCCGATCTGTATCAGGCAGAGGGCACGCGGCAGGCGCTGCTGGTCGAAACCGTGCACGGCATGCGGACTGTCAAGTCGCTGGCGATGGAGCCGCTGCAGCGGCGGGTCTGGGACGATTCCTGCGCCCAGTCGGTGTCGATGCGGTTCAAGGTGGAGAGGATTTCCGCCTGGGCGCAGTCCGTCACCGGTTTTCTCGAAAAGCTGATGACGCTGGGCATCATCGTGCTAGGTGCGCTGGACGTGTTCAGCGGCGAAATGACGATCGGTGCCTTGGTGGCGTTCAACATGCTCGCGGGCCGGGTGTCGGCGCCGCTGGTGCAGATGGTCACCATGGTGCACGAGTATCAGGAGGTCGCTCTTGCCGTCAGGATGCTCGGCGAAGTCATGAACCAGGCGCCGGAGCGCGACGTGTTGCGGAACGGCCTTCGGCCGGAGATCAAGGGCGCTGTCGAATTTGAAAGCGTGTCTTTCCGGTACGGCCCCGAAGGAGCCGCGACGCTCGAGGACGTGTCTTTCTCGATCGCGCCCGATCGGGTGTTTGGAATTGTCGGACGCAGCGGCTCCGGCAAGACGACGCTCACGCGGCTGATGTCTGGTCTTTACCCGGTGCAACAGGGCGTCGTGCGAATTGACGGCTACGACCTGCGCGAAATCGATCTCGTTCACCTTCGTCAGAATATCGGCGTCGTTCTACAGGACAGCTTCCTGTTCCGCGGGACCATCCGGGACAACATCGCGCGCGTCAAACGCGATGCCACGTTTGCCGAAGTGGTTCAGGCCGCTCAACTCGCCGGCGCCGACGACTTCATTCAACTTCTTCCCCGCGGATACGACACGCTGCTCGAGGAGGGAGCCTCCAACCTGTCCGGCGGCCAAAAGCAGAGACTGGCGATCGCGCGCGCGCTGATCGTCAATCCGCGTATTCTTATTCTCGACGAAGCCACCAGCGCACTCGACGCGGAGAGTGAGACAATCATCCGGCGCAATCTACGTCGCATCGCCGCCGGGCGGACGGTGATTATCGTGTCGCACAGATTGTCGATGCTCGTGGAAGCCGACTCGATCCTGGTGATCGAAGGTGGCCGCGTCGTCGACGTCGACCGGCATGACAAGTTGATCGCTAAATGCAGCATCTATCGGCACCTCTGGAATCAGCAGACGAAGGCGGCGTGACGATGAGCCCCGATGAGCGCCCGAACCCGCCTTCCACCCTCCGGGACGGCAGTCCCGCCGGTTCCGACAGGAGAAGGCGACCCAACGCCTCGTCGAGGAGACGCCGTCCTGAAATCGTGGGGCAATTTCAATCTGACGCCGTGGAGATCGAAGAGCGCGCGCCGCCCGGCGTCGCCAGGCTGACCATGTATAGCGTTCTGGGGTTGATCCTCGTGTCCATCGTCTGGGCCTCCCTGTCTCACGTCGAGACGGTTGTCACCGCCCAGGGTAAGCTCACCACCACCCGTCCGAATGTCGTGCTGCAGCCGCTCGAGACCTCGGTCATTCGCGAGATGCACGTCCGGGCGGGTGATGTAGTCAAGCGTGGCGATCCGCTCGCGACGCTCGACCCCACGTTCTCACAGGCCGATCTGGACCAGCTGCGCTTCAAGGTTGCAGCATTGGACGCGACGATCGAGCGGCTTCGGGCCGAACTGGACGGGCGGGACTACGTGCTGTCGGATCCGGGCAGTCCCGATGCGATATTGCAAGGCCGACTGTTCGCGCAGCGCAAATCGTTCCACGCGACGCAACTGACGGCCTTCGACGCGCAGATCGCGAGTGCGCGCGCCACTCTGGCGACTGGCCAGCAGGAGGAGGCGGTGTTGACCCAGCGGCTCGAAACGATGAAGTCGATCGAGGCGATGCGCACCTCCCTGATGGATCGTGAGGTTGGATCCAAGCTCAACTTCCTGTTGTCGAAGGATGCCCGGCTCGAAGTGGAAAGCAACCTGTCCAGATCGAGGGGCAACCAGGTCGACTCGGTTCACAAGATCGAGAAGGCCAGCGCTGACCGGCAGGTGTTCATTGAAGAATTCGGACGCGCGACCTATCAGGAGCTCGTCGAGACCACTGCCAAGCGTAGCGATGCGGCCGAGGCGCTGAAGAAGGCCGAGCTGCGGCGGCAGCTGATCGTGCTGTCGGCGCCGGCCGATGCGGTCGTGCTCGAGGTCGCTAACCGCACCGTCGGGTCTGTCGTCAAGGAGGCGGAGACTCTGTTCGTCCTTGTGCCACGGGACGTGGCGCTCCAGGCCGAAGTCAACGTCGAAGGGCGCGATATCGGTCAGGTCGCGGTCGGACAGAAGGTTCGTCTCAAGTTCGAGGCGTTTCCCTTCCAGAAATTCGGAACGGGATCGGGCGTGGTGCGCGTCGTCAGCGAGGACGCGTTCAACCCGGACGTCAAGGCCGACCCAGGGCGCCGCACCCCCGCGCCGTACTATCGTGTCCTGGCGGACCTCACCGTCAGCAAGCTCTCGGGACACGTCCAGCTCATTCCCGGCATGGCGGTGACTGCCGAGTTGAAGGTCGGTGAGCGCCGCGTGATCTCGTACTTCCTTTACCCGCTCTTGCGCGGACTCGACGAGAGCATCCGCGAATACTGAACGAGGCATTCGACGCGCTCGATTGGTCGATTGTCCGCTCGCTCCCGAGAACTGTCGGTCGGAATTGCCTCGATAGCGGTGGGCCTGGCGGCTGCCGGCGCGCAGCGCATGGACCTTGTCTGCGGATGCGGAGAGGCGCGGAACGCCGCAAGTGGCGTCGATTATTTGTATTAACTAAATATAATGCTTGCAATTAATATTTGGAAATATGATCTTAAGAAAATGAAATAAGCAGGGGGTTTCATGACAAGCAGCCGCGTTGGTGTAGGCGTCGTCGGGTACGGTTATTGGGGCCCGAACCTCGTCAGGAACTTCATCGGAAATCCCGCTACGCGTCTCGTCGGCATTGCAGATCTGGATCCGAGAAAGCTGGCGGCGAGCAGCCAATTATATCCGGGCGTGATCACGACGAACTGCTATGACGACCTGCTCAAGGATCCGAGCATCGACGCGATCGCGATCGCGACGCCAGTCCGATCCCACTACGAGCTGGCGTTGGCCGCGCTCAAGGCCGGTAAGCACGTTCTGGTGGAGAAACCGCTCGCGCCGAAGGCGGATCTGGTCAGGCGACTGATCGACGAGGCCGACCGCCGGGGGCTCACCCTGATGGTTGATCACACTTTCCTCTACACTCCGGCAGTGCAGAAGATCCGCGATCTGATATCCCACGGGCAGCTTGGGGATGTGTATTACTACGACAGCACCCGATCCAGCCTCGGTTTGTTTCAGAGCGACGTCAACGTCATCTGGGATCTGGCGGTGCACGACATCTCGATCATCCAGTACATCCTCGACGAGGAGCCGATCGCGGTGTCGGCCACGGGGTCATCCCATGTGGCCGGATCTCCGGAGAACATGGCGCATATCACCCTGTTTTTCGAAAGCGAATGCGTCGCTCATGTCAGCGTCAATTGGCTTTCGCCGATCAAGGTGCGACAGACCTTTGTGGGGGGCAGCAAGAAGATGATCGTCTATGACGATCTCGAGCCGACGGAAAAGATCAAGGTTTATGACAAGGGCATCACCCTTGATGCGTCGCCGGAGAATGCCCATCAGTTCCGCATCGGCTATCGCGCCGGAGACATGTGGGCGCCCAACATCTCGACCAAGGAGGCGCTGCAGACCGAGGTCGAACACTTCATCGGATGCGTCCGCAACGGCACGAAGCCGATCTCCGACGGTTATTCCGGCCTGCGCGTCATCGAGATCCTGGAGGCCGCATCGCGTTCGATTGCCGATCAAGGCAAGCCGGTCTCGCTCAAGCAGTCGCGACGGATCTCTGATGACGTGCGCGTCGCCTGATCTGACGGACGACCCCTTCAGTGCATCGTAAGCTGCGTCGAGATCGAGATGAAGTCGGTGCAACGCTCAATCTTTTTTTCTGCGATCGAACGCTACGCGAGCTTGTTGCTGTTTTTTGCCTCGACCGCGGTGCTGTCGAGGCTGCTGACGCCGGCGGAGTTTGGCGTCTACGCAGTGGTGACGGCTGTCACGTCGGTGTTCGCCGCCTCGTCGCAGGAGTTCGGCGGCGCCAATTATCTCATTCAGAAGACCTCGATGTCGGAAGGCGACGTCAGGACAGCGTTCACGATCACATTTGGCTTGTCCATCGTCATTGGGGTCGGGCTGTACCTGTTGGGCGATTTTGTCGGGACGTTGTCGGGCTCTCGCGAGTTCAGCACTGGCATCACCATCGCTGTTCTGAATTTTGCTATTACCCCGTTTTCGATGACGATCATTGCGCTGCTTCGCCGCAACATGCAGTTCGACGTCATCGCCGCGGCCAATCTTTTGTGCAATGTCACCATGGTGGCCGTCTCGGTCGCTCTGGCCGCTATGGGCTTTAGTTACGCGGCGCCGATCTGGGGAATGATCGCGGGCAGTGCCATGCAGGCCGCCTATCTGATGATTTCGCATCCGAACCTGCGGATCTTTCGACCTTCGCTCGAGGGCTGCTCGGATATCGCAAAGTT
This sequence comes from Rhodopseudomonas palustris, assembly GCF_003591005.1. Classification (GTDB taxonomy): domain Bacteria; phylum Pseudomonadota; class Alphaproteobacteria; order Rhizobiales; family Xanthobacteraceae; genus Rhodopseudomonas; species Rhodopseudomonas palustris_K. Next base: position 182,412 of record NZ_QYYD01000001.1, on the reverse strand, counting down.
CGGTCTGTATTCGAGCGGCGTCGTTCTCCTCAACGTGTTCTACAACTCTGCGCCGCAACTGTTCCTTGCCCGTGTGCTGGATCTGTCCGCTGTCGGTCTGTACAGCCGGGCTGTCAACGTGACGCAGGTGTTCGACAAGCTGGTGACCCAAGTGGTTAGTCCGGTGATCATGCCGGCCATCTTTGCGCAGACCGGATCAGGTGCGAACCTCAAGAGCATCTACCTCCATGCAATTGCTCTTTTGACTGCGTTGCATTGGCCGTTTCTGATCTTCATGGCTATCATGGCCAAGCCGATCATCTTCGTTTGGCTCGGCTCGGGCTGGTTGGAAGTGGTTCCGCTGATCCAGTTGCTTTGCATCGGCTATTTGTCATTGTTCGCCGCTTGTCTGACCTATCCGGTTCTGGTGGCGACCGGCAGCGTGCGAGATACGCTGATGTCGTCCTTGATCTCGCTGCCGCCATCCCTACTGATCATTTTCGGCGCGTCGTTCTTCGGCGTCGAGGCCGTCGCGGCGTCCACCCTGCTGACTTTGCCGTTCCAAGCCACCGTCGCAATCCTCTTCATCAGCCGGCATCTCGGATTGCGATGGGCGGACCTCGTGCACGCGACATGGAAGAGCGCCGTGATCGCTGTGTGTTGTGGCGTGACCGCGGCGATCGGGGCGGCGCTGGTCGACTCGGGGCTGGTCGGACCGGTGACCGGAATTTTAACTGCCTGCATCGGCACAGCCGGTGCGTGGCTCATGGCGCTATCCGCCGTGCAGCATCCGCTGTTGCCGGAGCTACGCGAACCGGCTCGTCAGGTGCGATCCGCAATCTGGCGTATCGCTGGTGTCGCTCCGGTTGCGACCGTACGCACGGACCGGGATGCCTGTTGAACAAATCTCATTCTGCAGTGGAGAGAACGCAATGCCTATCGCCAAGGATGTTCAGCTCGGTCGCAACGTGCGGATATTCCATCCCGATCTCGTCAATCTCTATGGCTGCTCGATTGGCGACGAGACCCGGCTCGGAACCTTCGTCGAGATTCAGGAGGGCGCCACCGTCGGCGCTCGGTGCAAGATTTCGTCCCATAGCTTTCTTTGCGAAGGCGTGACCATCGAGGACGCCGTGTTCATCGGGCACGGCGTCATGTTCACGAACGATAAGTATCCAAGAGCAACAACAGCCGACGGTCAGCCACAAGGTCCGGCCGATTGGTCCGTTCAGCCAACCCTTGTCGGTGAGGGGGCTTCCATCGGATCCAACGCCACAATCCTGTGCGGCATCAGTATCGGCGCTGGAGCCATCGTCGGCGCGGGCGCGGTCGTGACGAAGGATGTTCCGGCCGGAGCTGTCGTCGCAGGAGTGCCTGCGCGGATTCTGGGCCGAGCCAGGGCGAAGCACGCGATCGAAGCCGCCGATCGGCATGGCCACGCAGATTCACCACGACGGCCACGCGCAATTAAATCTATTTAAATTGCGAGTCTCATTTAACCAGTGATACGATTTCATCGATCTCTGTCGGCAACAATGAATCAATCGCTCCCAGAGCACCCACGAGCAAGGATTGAGGCAGTGGTACCATTTCTTGATTTGAAAGCACAGTATCGCCAGATCAAGCCCGAGGTCGATGAAGCGATCTCGCGCGCGATCGAGAGCACCCAGTTCGTATTGGGGCCGGAGGTGACCGCGTTCGAGGGTCGGTTTGCCGACTACTGCGGGGTGTCCCATTGCCTGGCTGTCAACAGCGGGACCTCTGCGTTGCATCTCGCTCTGCTTGCGGCTGGTGTGGGGCCGGGCGACGAGGTCATCACCGTCTCGATGACGTTCGTGGCGACGACCGCCGCGGTGTTGTACAGCGGCGCAAAGCCCGTGTTTGTCGACGTCGATCCGGTTACCTGGACAATGAATCCGGCCTTGATCGAAGCGGCGATCACGTCGCGGACCAAAGCGATCCTGCCGGTCCATCTCCATGGCATGATGGCCGACATGGACCCGATCATGGAGATCGCGCGCCGTCACGGGCTGGTCGTGATCGAGGATGCTGCACAGGCCCATGGAGCTGAATACAAAGGTCGACGCGCGGGATCGATCGGCGATCTCGGCTGCTTCAGCTTCTATCCAGGCAAGAACCTCGGCGCCTACGGCGAGGGCGGAGCCGTCGTCACCAATCGGCCGGATCTCGCTCGACAAGTCATCCTTCTGCGGGATTGGGGGCAGGAGGCCAAATACAATCATGTCGTGGCCGGATACAACTATCGCATGGACGGCATTCAGGGCGCCGTGCTGAACGTCAAGATGAACCACATTGAGTCATGGACGGAGGCGCGGCGTTCTGTGGCCGCCGACTACGAGGGCCAGCTCGCAAACCTTGCCTTTGCAAGGCCGCAGCCGCCCGGTCACAGCCGGCATGTGTATCATGTCTACGCTATCTGTCTGCCGCAACGCGACCAAGCACTGCGCATTTTGCAGGATGCTGGGATCGGGGCAGGGATCCATTACCCCGTCCCGGTGCATCTGCAGAAGGCATACGCCGGTCTCGGTTATGCTGCGGGCGATTTTCCGGTTACGGAGGCGCTCGCCAATCAATTCCTCTCGCTTCCGATCTATCCGGAGATGCGGCCGGACCAGGTGGTCGAAGTCGTCTCGCAACTCGAGAAGATGCAGCTTGTCGCGGCGGCCTAGCGCGTCTGCAGGCCGGGTGATGACCAATCGCCTGATCGCGGCGCCTCGAGGCAGAACCGGAGGCTTCGTTCGAGTTCACCGGAACCGGAGTGTCTCACCAAGAGAAGTGGATCTACTGCGTCCGCATCCGGCCAATTCACAAATGGGAGTGTACCGTGGCTGATCTGAAGGGAAAGCGGGTTCTGGTTACTGGCGGGGCCGGATTCATCGGCTCACACATCATCGACCTTCTCTGCGACGAGGGCTGCGCCGAGATCGTCGCCTTGGACAATATGATCCGAGGACGGCCGGACAATCTTCGCTGGGCTGTTGATAATGGGCCGGTTCATTTGATCCAGGGCGACATATGCGACCGCAAGCTGATGGCTTCGCTCGTCAGGAACGCCGATATCGTCTTCCATCAAGCCGCGCTACGCATCACCCATTGCGCTGCCGAACCACGGCTCGCCAAGGAGGTCATGGTGGACGCGACCTTCGACCTGCTCGAGCTGTGTGTCCAACACGGCATCGAAAAGGTCATTGCCGCTTCTTCGGCGTCCGTCTACGGCATGGCCGAGGAGTTTCCGACGACCGAGCGGCAGAATTCCTATGGCAATCGCACCTTGTACGGCGCCGCGAAGGCCTTCAACGAAGGCTTGCTGCGCTGCTATAACGATACGCACGGACTCGACTACGTCGCATTCCGCTATTTCAACGTCTACGGCGATCGCATGGACATCCATGGCCGCTACACCGAAGTGTTGATCCGCTGGATGGAGCGGCTCGAGGCGGGGCAGCCGCCGGTCATCTTCGGCGACGGTCAACAGACGATGGATTTCGTTCACGTTCGAGACGTTGCGCGCGCGAACATCCTTGGTGCGCAGGCAGCGGCAACGGATGAGGTTTTCAACGTTGCCAGCGGCAGCGAAACCAGCCTGGCGCAACTCGCGGCGGCTCTCGCATCCGTCATGCGCCGGCCTGATCTGACACCCGTATTCGCACCAGAGCGCTCGGTCAATCCGGTGCCGCGCCGGTTGGCGTCGACCGCCAAGGCGGAGCGCTTGCTCGGCTTTCGTGCCACGGTGCCGCTCGAACAGGGGCTGGCTGAGCTGGTCGATTGGTGGCGACTGCAGCGCGATTCAATCGCGGCCGAGCGCCAGAAGCATGCGGCGGTGGGATGACCTGTTCGGTCGGCCGCCAATCGCTGCGGGGCGAAGGGGGTGTCTGTTCGGCGAGGTTTTGCCTGGACGCGTCCTTCCGATCGAAGGGCGTTCTAATCTGGCGGGTGAACGGCCACCGGCGCATCATGGTTGCAAGCCGTAGTCCGGATGGCGGCTTCAGGCTGTGCTCGCCGAACGCCGCGCGGGCATCGTTGTAGCAAATTAAATAGATGTCTCGCGTAAATAAATCATGTTAAATGTTGTTGAATAAATTAGACTGATATTAAATATGCCGATGGCTCGGCGTCGGTCTGAGCCGCTCCGTGATGACTTGCGCGTTCGAGGAGGTCGGTGTGATGCGTTTGAATTCGATCTTTCAGGGCATGACGGTAACGGCGCGGAATGCGCCAGCGTCGCGAAGCAATCGTCCGAAGCTGCTTGCCGTCTCGTCGGGCGGGGGGCACTGGGTGCAATTGATGCGGATCAAGCACGCGTTCGAGGATTGCGACGTGACCTATGTCAGCGTTCACCAATCCTACCATGCGCAGGTGCCGGATCGGAAATTCCATGTCGTCAACGATGCGAACATTTCCACGAAACGTGCGCTGCTGAAGGCGGCGGTGAAGCTGGCATTGATCGTCTGGCAGGAGCGGCCCGATGTGGTGATCTCGACAGGCGCAGCGCCAGGTTATCTGGCGCTGCGGCTCGGACGGATCTTGGGTGCGCGCACCATCTGGATCGACAGTATTGCCAATGCTGAACGATTATCGATGTCGGGAGACCGAATTGGTCATTGCGCGGATCTCTGGTTGACACAGTGGCCTCACTTGGCGCGTCCCGGCGGACCGCATTTCGCGGGGGCCGTCCTATGATTTTCGCGACGGTTGGCACCCAGGGACAATTCGACCGGTTGATCCGGACGGTCGACCAGTGGGCGGGGGCGCACGGCAGGACGGACGTATTCGCGCAGACCGGTCCATCGAGCTATCAGTCCCGATACATACGTGCGGAGCGGTTCATCGATGCGACCGAATTCCGCAATCGCGTTGAGGCGGCAAGTCTTGTGATCTCGCATGCGGGAATGGGCTCGATCATTACGGCGCTGGAACTCGGAAAGCGGATCATCGTGATGCCTCGCCGGGCGAGCCTTGGAGAGCATCGTAACGATCACCAGCTCGCAACTGCGCAGCGATTTGCCGAGCAGGGCAGCATCATTGTCGCATTCACCGAACAGGAATTGATCGACAGGCTCGATCGAGCTCAGGACACGCACAAAACCGAGCGGCGCGACACCTGCGCATCGCCGCAACTGATTTCGACCATTCGAACGTTCATCGAGACCGGCCGCGCGTGTTCAAACGAGGATACGTCGCCACCGGGCGGATAGCGGAGGCCGCAGGCATCAATCGACGATTATCAGCTCGAAGAAACGTTTCGTGAGACTTGGCAGCATTGCTTGACTTGCGCGAAAATGACCAGCGAACGTCAGCCATAAGGGTGGCCAGTGAAAGAAGCGCTACACCGATCAGAAGCCCGAAAATTCTCTCGCATTGTGGACAGCCGTTCGGCTGAGCAAATCGCGCCAACACCCAGCGTCCATGGCGCGGCGAGCCTCGCCCCGATCCCTATCGCGAAGCCGTTCCTCGATACGGCCGAAGCCGATGCAGCGCGCGATGCGGTGCTGTCCGGCTGGCTGTCACAAGGCCAGCAGGTCGCAGCCTTCGAACGCGAATTCGCCGCGATGACCGGTGCGAAGTATGGCTGCGCCGTCTCCAACTGCACCACAGCGCTTCATCTTGCGCTGCTTGCCGTCGGCGTGGGGCAGGGCGACGAGGTCATCACCTCGAGTCATTCGTTCATCGCCACCGCCAACAGCATTCGATATTGTGGCGCAAAGCCGATTTTCGTCGATATCGATCCGGCGACTTATAATCTGGACCCGTTATGCGTCGCCGAAGCGATCACTCCATCGACGCGGGCGATTTTGACTATCCATCAGATGGGAATGCCCTGCGATCTGACGTCGCTTCTGGCGGTGGCCAATCAACATGGTGTTCCGCTCATCGAGGACGCCGCTTGCGCGAGCGGAAGCCAGATCGCCATCGATGGTGACTGGGAGTTCGTGGGGAGGCCTCGTGGCACCGCGGCCTGCTTCTCCTTCCATCCCCGCAAGGTGATCACGACTGGTGAAGGAGGAATGGTCACGACGTCCGATCCGGAGATCGACAGCAAGCTGCGCCTTTGGCGCCAGCATGGCATGAATGTGCCGGATACGGTCCGGCACAGCTCACCCCAGGTCATCTTCGAGGACTATGTCTCTGTCGGCTTCAATTATCGAATGACCGATATCCAGGCCGCAATCGGTCGAAAGCAACTGGAGCGGCTGCCGACGATCGTGGCCCGAAGACGGGCGATTGCAAGCCGCTATGCTGAGTTGTTGGGCGATGTCGATGGTTTGACGTTGCCGTTCGAGCCGGAATGGGCGCGGTCAAACTGGCAGAGCTATTGCGTCCGCCTGCCGGACCGGGTGGACCAGAAGACGGTGATGCAAAGCCTGCTTGACCAGGGCATCGCAACCCGACGCGGCATCATGTGCTCGCACCGGGAGGCTCCATATGCGGGCGAGGAGCGGCGGCATAGTCTGCGGCAATCCGAACTCGCTCAGGATCATTCGATCCTGCTGCCGATCTATGCGCAGATGACAGAGGATGATCAGGCTCGCGTTGCCGATGCCCTGAAGGCGGAATTAGGCTACGGCCGCGCGGCCTGACGCTCGGTCGCGCCGGCGGCAGGAGCATCGGCGCCACGCGCGAACACGGCGGCAATGACGTCGCGGCCATTTCTATCGTCCGTGGCGGCTGTCCCTAGCCACTTATGATACCTCCGACGAAGACGGTCTCCGGCGACGCCGGCGGCGACATGGAGCGCTTCGGGGAGCACGTGCCTCAGGGAATGCGGCGTTTCGACAGCGGAGGCGTAGATCCTCTCGACGAGTTCGGCGGCACGGCCCAGGCTGAAGCGCTGCTCGGCGAGCCGGCGGCCGAACAGCCCCAGTTCGTGACGCCGCATCGGTGAATCGACGAGACATTCGAGGGCCGCTCGGAAAGCCGGCGTGCCCAGACCGAGCGTGCCCGCGCCGAGTCCGTACCAGCCCTGCCGAAGAAACGTTGAGGCACTGCCGGGCGTCAGCATCTCGCTGAACCCTGCTTCACCCACCACGATGAGCGGCTTCGCAAACGCCATCCCGCGCAGAGCGGAGCCGCCCTGTCCGACAATGATGTCGGCCGCTGCGTAGGCAGAGCTCGGGTCGGCCATCTCACCTGCCAGGAGCACGGCCTGATATCCGGCCGCGGCGTTGGTCTCTCCGGCGCGCGCTGATACGACTTCCCGGGCCTGTCCATCCCCGACGATGATCAGCCGCACCGGCTTCCCTGCAACGGCGAGCTCTCGGACGGCATCACACGCGGTCAGCAGCCCCTCGAGCTTGAGATCCGGTACCAGCCGACATACCATCGCAACAACGACTTCACCCGGCCGGATGCCGAAGCGCTCCCGAAAGTCTGAGCCGTCCACCGCTGGATTGTCGGCCCGGGTGTCCACCGGCGGCTCCAGCAACTCGACGTGTTCGTAGCCCAATGTGATTGCGGAGCGGCGGATCAATTCCGTCCCCACCGTCAGCGGCGGACGTCGGGGCAGGAAAGGAGCCACGGTCATCGACATGATCGTGCCGACGACGGGCGTGCCGTGAATCAGCGTTCCACCGAGGAACGCTTCGACGATCGGCGGCCATTCGTGACCATGTACGACGTCGATCTGACGACGCCGCACCAGATCGCCGATGATCCCGCAGACCTTCAGGGAAGGCCGCCCGCGACGGAACGGCAGTTCGATGTGTTCGAGACCAAGCTTGTGCACTCGTCCCACGAGTGGCCCCGGTTCGGACAGCACGATCACTTCGTGGCCACGGTCGCCGATCGCTCCCGCCAGCTGAAGGGCGTTGATCTGCGCGCCTCCCAATTCCATCGAATGCGGGTAGAGCAGAACCCTCATGGCTTTTTCGCTCCGTGAACGGGAAGGGGCTCGGTTTGGCAATCAATTGAGCCGAGCACGATTGATTTGACGGGAAGCGGACGATCTGGCGTGCGGACGCCGTGCGTCGTTTACGTTGTCGATGCAAAATATTTAAAACATATTGCCTTGTATACGCCTGCCATTTATTTTGATTAAAATTATTATTCAGATAATAATCGAAGCCGCGGCGGCTTGCTTGAATCGCCCTGGCAAGTTTCGCGGAGCAAGGGACGATCGCAACGATGCATGCGCCTTGTCAGCTTTCGGCACCGACGGCACCTCAACAAAACGCAAAAAGCGGACGGCTCAGCATTCTGGTGGCGCTGGCCAGCTATGGCACGTCAAACAACCCCCATCTTGAGCGGTTGATCCGCGAATATCAGTCGATGGCGTTCGATGTCGACATCGTCATCCTGTCGAACATCGTCAAAGAGCTTGGGCCGGGAATCGAATGCCGGGTGGGGCTGCCGAGCAAAGACCCTTGGTCGCTGCCGTTCGCGCACAAATCACTGTTTGCAGAGCGCGCCGAGCAATACGATCTGTTCATTTACTCCGAGGACGACATTCTCATCACTGAGGCGCAGTTGCGCGCCTTTCTGGACGTGACAAAGGCTTTGCAGGACGACGAAGTCGCCGGATTCGTCCGCATGGAAAAGGACGCGGAAGGCGCCGTCAGCTATCCGGACATGCATGACGAATTTCATTGGGATGCGAAGTCGCTCCGGTCCCGGTCGAAGTACGTCCTGGCCAGTTTTACGAACGAACATGCGGCCTGCTATGTCCTCACCCAGCTCCAACTCAGGAAGGCGCTCGACTCCGGCGGCTTTTTGGTCGAGCCGTACCAATGGAAACACGACTTGCTTTGCACGGCCGCAACCGATCCCTACATCCGGTGCGGGCTCACGAAACTGATCCCTATCTCGCATTTCGACGAGTTCACCGTTCATCACCTTTCCAATAAATACGCCGGAAAGTTCGGGGTAGACGAAGCTGAAATGCGCTCGCAGGTTGCCACGATGCTGAACCTAGCCGCGGGCATCTGCCCGCCGACGCCGTTGCTGGACAGCGAGACCAAGCTGTGGCGTCGCATGTTTTCCAAGGAGTACTACGAGCGAGTCAGTCCGGACGTTCTTGCTGCCATTCCTCCGGGCGCGCGGACCGTGCTGTCGATTGGCTGTGGTTCCGGCGCGACCGAGTGTGCGTTGGTAGAAAGTGGCTTGAGGGTCGTCGCCGTCCCGCTCGATCCGGTCGTATCCGGACGCGCGGCCTCTAGGGGAGTCGAGATGGTGGTCGGCGACCTTCGCGCTGCGGCGAGCAAGCTACGAAACCAGACATTCGACTGCGTGCTGCTGCTAAACATGCTTCACGTCCTCCCTGATCCCGTCGGTGTCTTGTCTCTGTTTCGGAGTACCATGACCGATAAGTCCGTCATGATCATCCAGTCTCCTAATATGCGGTCGATCCCGGAAATCTGGAGGAGGTTGCGCTACTCTGATCGCTATCGCGGCCTGGGCAGCTTCAGCGAATCCGGGGTTCACGTCAGCAGCGTCGGCAAGGTCCGTGACTGGTGTCGCCGGTCCGGGCTGACGGTGGCGCGGAATATTGGGGTTCTCCATCGGCGTGCCCGTTTCATGCGTGGTCGCGCCAGCTTCGCCGAACTCGCGATGTCGCCCAGTTTCATCAGCGTTGCTACCACAGGCGCATCTGCAAATGCTCCGCTGCGTGGTTCCTAGAACAAGCATTCGCGTCGTCGCAGGGGCTTCTCGACCCACACCCATATGGAAGAGACCAAGGCCAAATGAGTCAGTCGCAGCCTTCCGGCACCAGCGCAGCGCGGCGAATCGCATTCGCGACGGTCGGCGACGCCAGAGAGGTGCGATTCTGGTCCGGAACGCCCTTTCATATGTCGAGGGCGCTGGCCAACGAGGGGAACGACGTTGTCCATGTTGGTCCTCTGAATGCGCCGAGCCTGCCCATGTACAGGGCGTATTCCCGGCTGCGTCGAGCTTTCCGCGGCAAGGCGCTGTCTGCTGTTCATGCTGGGCCGGTCGCCTCGCAGTATGCAGCGGACGCCCTGCGAAAGATCCGAGCGGCATCGGCCGACATCGTCTTTGCACCCGCCGGTTCAATCTTCGCTTGGGCAATTCCAGAGAGCATCCCGGTTGTTTACGTCTCCGACGCGACGTTTCGGCTGGTCGAGAACTATCATCCCAACTACCGGAACATGTCACGGAAGGCCCGTGAAACCGCGGAACGACTGGAGCGCAACACCATCGCACGAGCGGACTTGATCCTGTATCCGTCGGAATGGGCCGCGGAGTCTGCGGTGAAGGATTACGCTGCCGATCCTGCCAAGGTGCATGTAATTCCGTGGGGGGCCAATCTCGAACATGCGCCGGATCGTGGCTCTGTGCTCGGGGAGCGCAAGCCCGGCCCATGCCGACTGCTGTTCATCGGGTCCAGTTGGGAGGAAAAGGGAGCTGACGTTGCCGTCGGGACGCTGCAGGAGTTGCGGGCGAGGGGTGTCGACTCCGAGCTCGTTATCTGCGGATGTGTTCCGTCCAAGCCGACTGCCCAAGATGGGCTCACAATTATTCCTTTTCTCGACAAGAATGATAGCGAGCAACGGGAACGATTGGGTCGGCTGTATCGCGAGTCGGATTTCTTCCTGCTGCCGACCCGAGCGGATTGCTATGGCATCGTGTTTTGCGAGGCGGCGGCTCATGGCGTGCCGAGCATCGCGCCGGCCACCGGCGGCGTGTCCGCGGCAATTCGCGATGGCGAAACTGGATTCCTGCTGCCGCGGGCCGGTACCAAGACCGACTATGCGACCGTGATTGCGGACGTCTTCGCGAATCCAGAACGGTTGGCGCGGATGAGGCAAAGCTGCCGCGACGCTTTTGAGGCCCGTTTGAACTGGCACGCGTGGAGCTATCGCGTCTCTCAACTGATCAACGCGCTATGATAGTGCTCAATTACCATGAACTGGTGGACGCGTCGCCCTCGAACGCCTGGTGCCTTACCCATCAGGCGTTCGAGGCACATTGCTCCCTGTACCAGGACAGGTTGATCTCGCCGCAGACCTTCCTGTCGCGCTGCTCCGACCCAGAAGCAAGCGACGGCGGCGTTCTGCTGACATTCGATGACGGATTTTTGTCAGACTACACCCACGTCTATGCCCATTGCATGACGACGAACGTTATTCCGGGCTTCATGTCTTTCATTCCTGTGGAGTTTGTAGGTGAACCTGGGCGCATGACCTGGAAAATGATCGAGGAGTTGGACAGAGCCGGCGTGGCCATCGGTTCACACGGCATGGCTCATGTCGATCTGACCACAGTGTCGGACGGAGAGCTCGATCGAGAACTTATCGGCTCGAAATCGATGCTGGAGGATCACCTCGGAAGATCGGTGCCATTGTTCGCGTTTCCGTACGGGCGCTTCTCGAGGCGAGTGTGGGAGGCCGCTTTGCGAGCCGGCTACACTCACCTGTTTACAATTCAGCTTGGTCGCCATCGCGGCTTCGAGCCCTTTCTGTACTCGCGCTTGTGTCTGACCAACGACATGGGGCCCGACTACATGCGCCGGCACTTGCTCGATCCGGATGCGGGACGGGGCCTGGCGTGGAAGGCCAGTACAAAACTCGGTTTGTATCGTCCGCTGATGCGTGTGCGATATCGGTAGGAATTCACGGTCCATGAAAAGCACCGGACTAAGAGCGTCGTATCCGATCGAAAGGCCCGTCTTCGCCGGCGTCGGGCGGCCCGTCGCGTCGCCGGCGACGCGTAGCGGAAAGAGTTCGGCGCTGGTCCCGCTCTTCCTGTTCGCGTTGGCTCTGCCATTGTTCTTCTACATTGGCCCGACGAGGATGTCGCCCTATCGGCTGATCTTGGTCGTGACCTTCGTTCCCTGCCTCTTGGCATTGCTGTCCGGGTCACTCGGCAGGATACGGCTCGCAGATGTCTCCATGCTCCTCGCCGCGGCCTGGGGGGCCATCGTCCTGATCAGCCTGCACGGCATCGATAGCGCACTGCAGTCTGCTGGGATTTTCGTGGTCGAAACATTGGGTCCATTTCTGCTGGCGCGTAAGTATATCCGGGACTATGCCGCCTTTGCGAACATGGTGAAGGCGCTTGCGATGACGATCATCGCTCTGCTGCCATTCGCTCTGATCGAGAACGTGTCCGGTTCACCGGTGCTGATCGAAGCATTCGGCAAGGTGTTTCCAGTCTATCCGATCGTCGGCAGCGAACTCAGGCTCGGTTTGAGACGAGCCCAGGGCACCTTCGAGTATTCCATTCTGTTCGGCATCGTGTGTTCGAGTGCGTTCGCCTTGAGCTACTACGTCGGCGAAAATCTCGTACGGCGGCTGATGCGGGCGGGTCTCGTTGTCGTGACCGTGGTCTCTTCGTTGTCGTCGGGACCGCTCCTTTCCCTGGTCGTCCAGGGCATCCTGATCGGCTGGGACAAGCTGACGGCGCGCGTGGCCCGGCGTTGGATGATCCTGGCGGCGATACTTGGCGCGGCCTTTATCGTGATCGATCTGACCTCCAATCGGAGTCCATTCGACGTCTTCATCTCTTACCTGACGTTCAATTCCGACACGTCCTACATGCGGGTGCACATCTGGAATTACGGGACCGGGTCGGTGATGCGGCACCCGATCTTGGGACTTGGTCAGACCGAGTGGGAGCATCCCGAGTGGATGAGCGGCAGCATCGACAATTTCTGGCTGGTCGCCGCTGTTCGTTACGGCATCCCTGGTTTCGTGTTTATTGCGGGCGGCTTTCTGGCGGTGTGCTTCGGCTTGGGACGGATCAGACATCTCCCGGTCGAAGTCGCGCAATGTCGGAAGGGGCTGATCATCACGATATGCGGGCTGATGATCTCGATGTGCACAGTGCACGTATGGGACGCTCCGTATGTCCTGATCCTGTTCCTGCTCGGCAGCGGCATGTGGATGTTCGATGCGCCCAAGGATCGCCCGCCGCAGTCCCGTCCCCCACGAATGGCGTTTCGCGGACGTCTTCAGGTGCCGGAGGCCAACTCCTTGCGGAGTACCGCTGTCAGCGCGTGTCTCACAGACGATGGGCGTCCTCGGCCGCCGGCCGCGGCTGGAAGGATGGCGATGCAGGGAGCGAGCCCAGGCTGGCTGACGGGGGGCGGCACCAATGCGACGGCGTGACCTCATCGCAGCCTTGGCGGCGGCAGCCATCGTGCCGCGGGCCGCCTGGTCGGATCAATCGCCCTGCGACGGCAAGTCGGATCTGGCGTGTTCCGGCGAAATCCCTCTCGATTACGATGACGCCCGGTTCAGTGGCAACGCCGTATCGAGTGCATTGCGGGTGTCGGCCAATGGCACCGTCAGTGACAGGAGCATCACCGAGACGGGCAGCATCGCCTCGATCGTCACATGTGATGGTGCAATCATTCGGAACTGTCGCGTGAACTCCCGAGAATGCATCCGGATCTGCGGCAATGGCACGTTTGTCATCGATCACTGTTACCTCGAAGCACTCGGCGTCGGGTCGGACCATGCCGATGTGATCCAGACCTATTCACCGGGCAGCAGGGGCACTCTGAAAGTGTCCAACACTGCGATCGTGACCCACGGCGTCGCCGCGAATGTCGGCCTGTTCATCGCCGACAACTGGACTGGCACGATCGATCTGGAAAACGTCGCCTTCATCGGCGGCGGCGTCAATTACGGTCTCCGCGTCCATCCCGATGTCGGCGGCGACAATATCATTCGGCTGAAGAACGTGTTCTTCATCCCTCCATTTCGTTACCGGCCCTATCTCTTCGGAGATGTCGGCAGACACCGCAATATCATCGAGCGTTGGGAAGATGTGCGCCTGGGACGCATCATGGACGGCAAACTGGTCGCTGGGCCGGCATTGCCAAAGCCGTTCTGAAGGCGAGGGCGTGCAGCTCTTGGCAGATCGACAATGAACCGGCCCACGGGTCGATATCGGTTGCGGCGAGACAGTTGGACGAGACAACGACATGCCCTCTGTAGATTTGTCTTCAGCACGAGGTCGGGATCTGGATTGCGCCTCAACGGGAACAGCTCCCGCTGACGGAGTGTCGGGTCGGGCTTCCGCGTTCAGCGTGGTCATTCCCGCACACAATGAGGAGAGCGTACTTGCACGCTGCCTGGATGCCCTTCTGGCGGGCGCCAAACCGGGCGAATTGGAAATCGTCGTCGCGGCCAACGGCTGTACCGACCGCACCGTCGAAATCGCCAGGAGCTACAGCGATCGGGTCATCCTGGTCGAAGTTGCGGAAGCCTCCAAGCACGCCGCGCTGAATGCCGGCGATCGCGCCGCATCGGTGTTTCCACGCGTGTACCTTGACGCCGACATCACGGTGAGTGCGGCGGCGGTCCAATCCGTGATCGACGAAATGCAGCGTACGGGGGCATTGGTAGGGGCGCCGCGCGCCGTAATTGATCTCGATGGCTGTTCGCCGATCGTTCGATCGTTCTATCGGGTCTGGTGCGAGACGCCCTGGTTCACCGACAATCTCGTCGGATCCGGCATTTACGTGCTGTCTGCCGCCGGGCATGCGCGCCTTGGCTCCTTTCCGGCGATCACCAACGATGACCAGTATGTGCACGACCTGTTTGCGAGCGGCGAACGGGCGACGTCGAATGCGCACCAGTTCCTCGTGCGTCCGCCGCGCACGCTGGCAGGACTGGTCAAGCGGCGCACGCGCACGTTGCTCGGGCAACGTGAACTGGATCGACGTTTCGGCCAGCTCCCTGGGCGAGCGAGACGGATTGCGATGCTGGAGTTGCTGCGCCGCCGCCGCGTCAGCGTTTCGGACCTGCTGGTCTATGCCTTGATTGCGAAAATGGCCGCATTCGCAGCGGCTCGAAAGCAGCAGCGAGGCGATCACAGCTGGGAGCGCGACGAGACCAGCCGCGCGGCTCCGGCCAAATTTGGACAAGAGGAGCTGGGCTGATGCCAAGCATGCTCGGCAAGATCGGCAACGGAGTCAAATCCATGATCGATCCGCTGGTCTGGATGCACTCGCTGCGGATCCTGCATTTCTACGGCTACAAGCATGTGCGCGAGAAGCGCAAGATCAAGATGGGCCGTGATCAGGTGTTCGCGCCGAACGTGTCGATTGCGAACGGGGAGAGGATCACGCTCGGCCATCGGTGTCATGTCGGCGAGCGCGTGTGCTTGTGGGCGGGAAATTCCTCCGGTCGAATCCTGCTCGGCGACGACGTCATGATCGGACCCAACACGATCGTGACGGCGTCCGACTATGGCTTGGTGGAAGGAACGCCTCCTGCCTTCCAGCCGAAGAATGAACGCGACATTGTGATCCGCGAGGGTGTCTGGATTGGTGCCAACGCGGTGATTACGGCTGGAGTGACGATTGAGGCCGGCTGCATCGTCGGAGCCGGATCGGTGGTCACGCGCGATCTGCCGGCGAACATGATCTGCGCTGGCGCACCGGCGCGCGCGATAAGGCCGCGGCCCAAACCAATCGGAGCACCCACGTGACCACATCCCCCGCAGACGTCGCCGTGCTTATCGTATCCTACAATACCGAGGATTTGCTTCGTGAGAGTCTGCGCTCGGTCCTCGATCAGCGCGGGGATCTGCGGCAGCAAATAATCGTCGTCGACAATGGTTCGGTCGACGGCTCCGTCGTTATGGTGCGTAGCGAGTTTCCTGAAGTCGAGCTCATCGATGCGAAGCAAAATCTAGGCTTCGCACGGGGCGTCAATCTCGCCGCGACGCGAGCGAATGCTGACTTTCTGCTACTTCTCAATCCCGACACGGTGGTGCTGGATCGGGCACTCGAGCGACTTGTGAATTTTGCGCGAGCGCATCCCAGCCATGGGCTGTACGGCGGTCGATCACTGAGGCGCGATGGTTCGCTCGAATTGTCGTCTTGCTGGGCGCTTCCGACGGTGTGGAGCATGACGTGCTTCGCACTTGGCCTGAGCACCGCTTTCCGTCACACGCGATGGTTTGATCCCGAGGCGATGGCCGACTGGCGCCGGGATACCGTGAGGGAAGTGGGGATCATCACGGGTTGCCTTCTCCTTGCGTCTCGCGATGCTTGGCGAAAGCTGGGCGGCTTTGACGAGCGTTACTTCATGTATGGTGAAGATGCCGATCTCGCCTGGCGGGCGAGAGAGGCAGGGTATCGCCCGATCATCTGCCCTGAGGCCAACATCATCCACGATGTCGGCAAGGCCTCTGCGACACGCGCGGGCAAACTGCTGCTGCTGTTCAAGGGAAAGGCGACGCTGGTCCGCGATCATTTCACTGGATGGAGCAAGCAGCTTGTTCTGTTCGAGCTTCTGGTCGGCGTCGGTCTTCGCGCTCTGCTGGCGCAGATTAAGCCAAGAGCCAACCGTTCAGAGGATGATCCCTGGACCATGGTCTGGGGCCAGCGCCACGATTGGATCGTGGGCTATCCGGGAGTGAGGTCAGGTTACGAGTGCGGCCTCGTCACGGCATCCAGCGTGGACCGTCGAGCTTCGGGAGAGCCGGGTCGTCCGTGAATGGCAGACGACCCGTTCGCACGTGCCGCGGTCGGCGGATCGACGGGGTTCGTTCAGCGATGGAAGATAGCGGACGTCGTTATGCTGACGGGGATGGACCGCGCGGACTTGGCGAGTTCGCCCGGACAATTTCGGGCGGGAGCTGCATCAATTTATAAATCGAACCGCGAGCATAAGTCGATCGCCTGCGGTAGGCGGTGTGGCGCGGTGATAGCAGGAGGTGTCCTGGACGAAGCCGGTCCCTGCGGGACCTTCGATCGTGATCTCGTTCTCGATACCGAATTGCTTCCTCACAGCTTCTGAACTTGCCGATGCGGAACCGAGGAGCATCCGGAGCGGCTTCTTCTTATGCGAGCGCTTCATCATGACGTGAGCGCCGGAGTCCCGGTTCGTATCCGTGATGTAGAAACTGGCGTAGACGAAGTTGAATCCGCTGACGTCGTAGTGATAGTCGATCACGTGGTGTCTCAGCCGGCGCCGCCGCTCCTCGTCGTCAAAGTCGGACGCGAAGCTCCAGTGCAGAATCGTCATGATTTCACGCGGCGTGTGCCCGAGGTAGCCTGTCACGATCGATCGCAGGACCGGGTCGTCGACCACGGCTTGCACGGCGGGACAGCGGCACGGCTTGTAAACGCCTCCGATGGCGACAGATCTCCCATCGGGTGTTCGTCCTCTTTGGACATCCGCGTAGTGAAAGGTCGGCCCGTCTGGATCGTAATTGGCGTGGAGCGGCTCGGTGCGCGCAAATTCGGCAATCTCGGCGACGGTCTCGGCCGGAAGGTTCAGGCCGACGTAGACGGCATCTGCATTGATAGTCCGAGTGATTTCGCTAATATCGGCACCGGGAAATAACGTGGCGCCGCCGCCCGATGGCGGAGCCGGCTGACCTTCGGCCAATTCACGCAAGCTTCCGTAAATCTGTCGAACAAAATGAAATCGGCCCAGTGCGTAGTGAATCTCGCCGCCAGAAAGCCGAGCTGCAATTCTTCGGACGTCCATGCGAAAACTCCCCGAGTCAAAGAATTACTTTGTTTCGACAAGCTCCCGCCGCGTCGTCCCTATTGTAGCAAGCATGGCAGACCAGTTTATATAAATCCAGATTAAATAGGACTGATTTAGAAATATTAGCTCGATGGTCAATTCCAGACGCTGGTTGCGTGCAATTTCTTCGAAGGCTGGACGCGTCGCACCGTAGTACGCATCGTGTCCGATTCTGGCCATCGAGATGGCCGCCACCGTTGATGTCGAGCCGAATTCAGCGAAGACTGGGGGTCGGGACGGCGGTGAGAAATTTGCTCTCCCATCGGTCCCGAGCCCGTGCGATTGATCGCGCACTGCATTGCGCCCCAACGGCTGCGCGCTGGTGCGTGGCGACGCACAAGGCTGTTGCTGATCGAGGCCGTGTCTAGGCCCTTCGGATTTGCCGACGATAATCCAACCGCCGCGGGCGGCGACTGGCGGAATATTATTGTCGGTCTTTTATAATTAATTATATATTTCCGAACGCAGGATTTCGTATCGAGGGGTTTAATGCAGGCGCGATCCATCCAGCTCGATGTCATGCGAGCGTTCGCCATCCTCCTCGTCATTGGCGCGCATTTCCGATTTGCGGCACCCGATGGGGTAGTCGGGGCGCTCGCCTATGTCTGGCATGAGTGGGGCGGCTTCGGCGTCCCGCTGTTCTTCACGCTCTCCGGGTATTTGGTGGGCGGGCTATTGATCACCGAGATGCGCACTCGCGGCGGGATCGATGTCGGGCGTTTCCTGATCCGACGGGGGTTGAAGATATGGCCGGCGTATTTCGTTTTTCTGGCCTATCTCGTCGCCATGCCTCTTGCGAAGGGTGCCTCGCTTCGTGAGTTGCTCTCCGACTACTGGCCCAACGCTTTGTTCCTTAATAATTACATCGGCCCGAACCCGGCCCTGCATACCTGGAGTCTCGCTGTGGAGGAGCATTTCTATCTTGCCCTCCCGTTCGTGCTTCTCGCCCTGATACGGGTTGGATGGAGCGCGGGGATCGCTCCGCTTTGTCTGCTTGCTCCATTGGCTTGGAGCGTTCTGCGTGCCGTCTGTGCTGTGTTTGGCGACCCGTATCTCGTCGACTCGACGATGCCGGCCACCCATCTCTGGCTCGATGGACTTCTCGCTGGCGTCGGCGTCCGGGCATTGGTCGAATTTAACCCCGAGGTTGTCGCAGGGCTGAGGGTATGGCGCTGGCCACTGATTGCCGCCGGGATCGGCGTCATCGCATGTCTCGCGCTGCCGTGGCCCACCCTCAACGGAGTGTCCCTTTATAAGATCCTGCCGGTGCGGGTGGTGTCATCGACGGCGATCCTGATGGGTGTCCTGCATTTATCCATGACCGCATGGTGGACCGCCGCACTCGCCTGGATCGGCCGGTATTCTTACAGCATCTATCTTTGGCATGTCACGGTGATCGGAGGAATCTCTCGAGCGATCAGCCCGTTTGTTCACGACGGCAGCGTTGCGGAATGGATCGTCGCGGCCACGCTTACGGTGAGTGCAGCAGTGTTGTTCGGGGGGCTGATGTCTCGTTTAATCGAGTGGCCCGTCGTGTCGCTGCGCGATCGCTTTTTGCCTGCGAGCAGCAGTCGATATGCCAGCGGAGAGACGGTCACCGATGCCCCGATCGCATTGGATTTCTCGCGACGACGATCGCAGGCGCGCGCGAACTCGACAGGAGAGGTTTGAACCTCCCGACATGATTGCTGGTCTGGTCTGGCCGCTGCGCGGTGAACCCTATGCGCGAATCACCGGGGCGGCCGCCGCGATGGTCTCGCAGATCGCCGGCAAGATTGCGGTCGGTCGCCGGGGGTATCGGGGACAGGCCAGATCAATTTTCTAATCGGTCGAATCCGCCGTCGTAAATGGGGCGGGAGATGAGATGGAATGGCACGCCACAGCCGGCTTTCGGCAAAAGCAGGCGTGCCTCGATTTTGTTTCACAGGCATTTGTCGCCATTTATTGAATGTATTTCCGATCGAGATTTTAGAAAGATTATCCAGGCATAGCCTCCACCGAAGGTTCAATCGAAAACCGCTGATTTTGCAGGCTTGCATTAACTAGGTCGAAATTGCGGCCTCGTACGTTTCAATGCGTCGATGGGTGTAATTAATATTGGTAGTTGTCGCTTTCAGATCACACTATGGCTACTAACAGGTGCTGCAAATCACCTTCGGTGGGCCGTGATGTTGTCCAAAAAAAGCCTCTGCCGACCACCAAAGACGGCTTCGACGATGCGCCCTTGGGGTGCATGCGGGGCATCGTTGCTCGGGGCGATTTTCTGGTGCCGCGGGTTTAGGGACAACGAAAGACTATCTAGGAGTTTGGAATGGCAGGAATTCCTCTAAGCTGGAATGACCCGATCTTTAACGGTGTCACGACCTCGGCTTCCGTCACTGTGAAGGATGGCGGGACGGTTACGAATAAGAGCATCACCGACACTGGCAACACCGCCTCGGTCGTTGGTCTCGGTTCTTTCACTCTCGATCAGGTCCGCATTAATTCGCGCGAAGGCGTTCGGATCGGAGGTGACGGCGATATCGTCATCAACGAGTCTTATATTGAGACGACCGGCGTGGGTGCCGATCATGCCGACGGCATTCAGGCGTATAGCCCGGGCAGCAGTGGCAATCTGACGATCACCAATTCGTCAATCGTGTCCCACACGTCGTCCGCCAATGCGGGGCTGTTCATCGCCGACAATTACGGTGGCTCCGTCACGCTGAATAATGTGGTCTTCCAAGGTGGCCCGATCGGGCTGCGTATCGCCGCGGACAATCAGGACGTCACGGTGGCGTTGAAGGACGTTTATTTCGTCGGCCCGTTTATGTATGAGCCATTGCTCATCCAGGAGGTCAACGCCGATATCCACATCACGCAATGGGAGAACGTCCGGTATGCCACCATCGTCAATGGCGAGCTCGTTCCGGGCGCGTTGATCGCGTCACCGTTCCCTGTGGAAGGTGGAGCGCCGACGTCTCCGCCCGTTGAAGCGGTCGCTCCCGATATTGCCTCCTGGTCGCCGGACAGCGGCAAGACCGGCGATGGCGTGACCAACTCGGAGAAGATCACTCTCAGTGGCTCGGCGGCCGCCAACAGCACGATCAAGATACTCGATGGGACCAAGCAGATCGGTTCGACCACGACCGATGCCAGCGGCAAATGGACCTACACGGGTGTTGGTTTGACGGAGGGGAGCCATAAATTCTCCGTAACCGCCACGACGTCCGCAGGCACCAGTCCGGCTTCCGCGGTGAAGACCGTCGTTGTGGACACGACGGCACCCGTCGCGCCAACGCTCAAGGTGTCGACTTCGGCGGCTACGCTGGCTTCGGCTCCCGTCGCTGTTCTCACCGGTGCGGCAGAGGCCAACAGCACCGTAAAGGTATTCGACGGGACGGTGCAGATCGGGACGGCGTCAGCCAATGCCAACGGCGCCTGGACGTTCACCACATCCAATCTGGCGACCGGCAATCACAGCTTTACCGCCAAGGCAATGGATGCCGCGGGTAACACCGGCAACGGTTCGGCCGCCGCGTCGCTCTCGATTGCACCTTCGACTTCCTCCAAGCCGGCGGCGCCAACGATTGCCACGATCTCGGATGATAGCGGCGTCAAGGGTGACGGTATCACCAACGACAACACCCTGACCTTGACCGGCACCGCTGGGGCGAACAGCACGGTCAAGATCTTCGATGGTTCGACCCAGATCGGCAGCGTAAAAGCCGGTGACGGTGGGGCGTGGAGCTACACAACGTCGGCTTTGACTGATGCGAAGCATTCGTTGACCGCGACAGCAACCAATAGCTCCGGCCAGACCAGCGTTTCGTCGGCCGTGGTGACCACGACGATCGACACCAAGGCGCCCAATGCGCCGACGCTGGGCGTGTTCTCGGCCGACGGTAAAGCACTGAGCGGAACCACGACGGTTGATGACGTCTTGCTGAAGGGCACCGCCGAGGCGAACAGCTCGGTCAAGGTCTACGATGCAGGCAAGTTGATCGGATCGGCCCTCACGAAGGCCGACGGCACGTGGAGTTATGATGCCGGATACTTGTCGAACGGCGATCACAAGTTTGCGGCGACCGCAACCGACGTTGCCGGCAATGCCAGCGTGGCTTCAGCCGTAAAGCCGCTCTCTATGATCGATCAACCGGCCTCGAATGTGGAGCTGACCAACGTATTCCAGAGCAGCAATAATGGGGTCGTGATCAAAGGGGCCGCCGACGCCTACAGCCAAATCCAGATCTTCGATGGAACCAAGGCGGTCGGGACCGTCAAGGCGAATGCCGACGGCGACTGGTATTATGCGTCCGGTTGGGTTTCGCCTGCTTCCGTGCACACGTTCTCGGCTCAAGAGGTTGGCAGCTCCGGACAGGCCGTCGGGAGCTCTGGGAATGCTATCGTCGGCTCATCGTCCGCCAATACGCTCAAGGGCACTTCGGCGAACGATATCTTCATCGGCAATGGGGGCACGGATACGTTCGTCTTCGAACCGAACTTCGGCAATGACATCATCAAGGATTTCCGCGCGTACGGAAATGGCCATGATGTCGTTCAGTTCAGCAAGAACGTGTTCGACTCCTTCGCGGATGTGCTGTCTCACGCCACGCAGAATCACCAGGACGTGGTGATAGCGATCGGCGACGAGTCGCTGACGTTGAAAAACACCAAGATCGGTGCGCTGGATAGGGGCGACTTTCAGTTCGCCTGATCGATCCAGACATCACAGCTTAAACGATTGTTGATTAGCGCCTCGATCCAGCTGGCCTGGGTCGAGGCGCCTCAAGGGGACGACAATGACCAGCTTTGGAAGGGCGGGGGAGAAACTTCCGCTGGCAGGCGGATGGTTGAAGAAGGCGCCGCGTTTTGCCGGTGCTTCGCGAATTCCCGGCGGCTCGAATAGAGCGGAGTCCGCCGCAGGCAACGATTCCGCGTCGGCGCTGCCGAAGCGATCCAGTTCTTCGCGCAGTGTGTCGCATCTGGTGGAGTTGATGCGAAGCAAACTGATGTCCGGACGCTCGAGTGCGAAGCCGGAGTTTGCCGCACCGAAGTCGGAGCTCGCGAGCTTCATCAGCTCGTCTCGGCAGATCTTCTGGGCGATGGGGATTTTCAGCGGCGTGAGCAATGTGCTGATGCTCACCGGATCGTTCTTCATGCTGCAGGTATATGATCGCGTCCTGCCGAGCCGCAGCATCCCGACGCTGCTCGCTCTCCTGGCGCTCGCGATCCTGCTCTATCTCTTCCAGAGTGCGCTCGATCTTGTTCGCACCCGGATCAGCGCGCGGATGGGACGTCATCTCGACGAGACGCTCGGTGCCCGGGTATTCGATGCAGTCGTCCGTTTGCCGCTGAAGACCCGCGGTGACGGCGACGGGTTGCAGCCGGTCCGAGATCTCGATCAGGTGAGGAGCTTTCTGTCGAGCGGAGGCCCGTCTGCGTTGTTTGATATCCCGTGGATGCCGATCTACCTGGGCATCTGCTTTCTGTTCCATTTTTGGATCGGCGTCACCGCTTTGGTCGGAGCGCTGGTGCTTGTCGCGTTGACGATTCTCACCGAGATTCGCTCACGGGCACCGGCCAAGGCGTCGGCCTATTTCGCCGTTCAGCGCAATTCGCTGGCGACCGAGGGGAGGCGCAACGCCGAAGCGCTGCACGCGATGGGCATGCGTCGACTAGCAACGGCGCGCTGGCGCGAAGCCAATCAGAAGTTTCTCGCGGCGAACGAGGCTGCGAGCGACGTCGCCAGCGGGCTCGGCGGCCTGTCGAAAGCTTTCAGGGCGATCCTGCAATCCGGCGTCCTTGCCGTTGGCGCGTATCTGGTCATCAACCAGGAATCCACAGCGGGCATCATTATTGCCGGTTCGATTCTGACGTCGCGCGCGCTCGCCCCCGTGGAAATGGCCATCGCCAACTGGAAGGGTTTTGTGAGCGCACGCCAGTCGGGCCACCGGCTCGATCAATTGCTGACGTTGTTGCCGAAGGAAGATGAGCCGCTGCTGCTGCCTGCTCCAGTCGAGGCGATCGCGATGGAGCATGTCTACGTCAACGCTCCAGCCTCCGACCGTGTCGTCCTGAGTGACGTCTCGTTCAGCCTGAAACGAGGCGAAGGTCTCGGCATCATCGGGCCGAGCGGATCCGGGAAGTCTTCGCTCGTGCGAGCTCTAGTCGGCGTCTGGCCCCAGATGCGGGGCAAGATTACCCTCGACAATGCCGCTCTGGGGCAATGGTCGTCGGAGGCACTGGGACGGCATATCGGCTATCTGCCTCAGGACGTCGAATTGTTCGAAGGCAGCATTGCCGTCAACATCGCCCGATTCGATCCGAATGCCAGCCCGAAGACCGTCCTGGCCGCGGCGCGTGCCGCAGGCGCTCACGACCTGATCCTGTCTTTCCCTGACGGCTATGGGACCAAGATTGGCGAGGGAGGTATGGCGCTCTCGGCCGGTCAGCGGCAGCGCATCGGGCTTGCGCGCGCATTTTACGGCGATCCATTTCTCGTCGTCTTGGACGAGCCGACCTCGAACCTCGACGCCGATGGCGAGGCCTCATTGACCGAGGCGATTCTGAATGTCCGCCGGCGCAACGGTATTGTCGTGGTGGTTGCGCATCGGCCGAAGGCGCTTGATGGCGTCGATCATGTCCTGGTCATCGCACAGGGCAAAGTACAGTCGTTCGGGCGAAAGGAGGAGGTGCTGACGAAGGTTCTGCGGACGGCGCCGCCGTTGAAGGTGGTAGGAGAGCACGCATGAGCAATTTGGATTCGTCGGCCCTGCATTCGATCCAGCGCTATATCCTCAGCGGCGGGATCCTGGTTGCGGCCGTCACGTTCGGCGTCGGCGGATGGGCGTCCACGACGGAACTGTCCGGAGCGGTGGTTGCGCAGGGCGTGATCGTTGTCGACTCCAGCGTGAAGAAGGTGCAGCACCCCTCCGGTGGCGTCGTCAGCGAACTGCGTGTGAAGGAGGGCGATAGGGTCAAGGCCGGCGACATTCTGGTCCGCCTCGACGAAACCCAGACGCTCGCAAACGCAACGATCATCATCAAGAGCTTCGACGAATTGCAGGCGCGCCAAGCCCGGCTGGAGGCGGAGCGCGACGGCGCCGGCCAAATCGTGTTTCCGGCCCTGCTGGTCGACCGTGCAAAGGAAGCAAACTCCGAAGCGGCCCGTGCGATCGCTGCCGAGCGAAGCCTGTTCGACTTGCGCCGGTCGGCGCGAAGCGGACAGAAGGCGCAGCTCACCGAGCGGAGCTCGCAGCTGCGGAACGAGATTGCGGGGTATTCCGGGCAGCTCGAGGCCAAGCAGAAAGAGGTGGGCTTCATCTATCAGGAGCTCGAAGGCGTTCGAACCCTCTGGCAGAAGAACTTGGTGCCGATCACGCGACTGACGGCGCTCGAGCGCGACACCGCCCGGATCGAAGGCGAGCGTAGCCAGCTTTCCGGAATGATCGCGCAGGCGAAGGGCAAGATTTCCGAGATCGAGCTCCAGACCATCCAGATCGATCAGGATCTGCGAACGGAGGTCGGGAAGGATTTGATCGAAACGCGCTCGAAGATCTCTGAACTTGCCGAGCGGCGCACCGCGGCGGCGGATCAACTTAACCGCATCGACATCCGTGCACCGCAGAACGGGCGTGTCCATCAATTGTCGGTCCATACCGTGGGTGGCGTGATCACTCCCGGTGAGCAGATCATGCTAATCGTTCCGGACAACGATACGCTCGCGGTCGAGGTCAAGGTCACTCCACGCGACATTGATCAACTTTATATCGGCCAATCGGCCTTCCTGCGCTTCGCCGCACTCAATCAGCGGACAACGCCCGAGATCGAAGGCGATGTCGTCATGGTGTCCGCGGATCTGACGCAGGATCAACGCACGGGGACGAGCTACTATACGTCCCGCGTGTCGCTGAAGCCGGATCAAGTCGCACGGCTCGGCGAGTCCAAGCTGGTGCCCGGCATGCCAGTGGACGTCTTCATCCAGACGCCGGGCCGGACGGTTCTTGCCTATTTGATCAAGCCACTCAAGGAGCAGGCGGAGCGCGCACTGAAGGAGCGATAATCGTGTCGCAGGCCGGCTAGAGCTTTTCCGGTTCTGATAGAATCAGAACCGGAGCTCTAGCCTAGGTCTTTCTTGTGACGCGTTTTCTTCACGCGAACCGGTATCCACTTCGCTCGAAGACGCTCTACACAGCAGTTCGTGGATTGATTGAAGCGCTATCGACCTATCGAGATTGACTGAAAACTCAGGCCAGTTCACGGCCACTTTCCAGTTCGCTCGATTTGCCGACAGTCTCCGTCATGGCCCGGCTCGTTCCGGCCATCTACGCCTTCACTGCATTTCGGGCAGCAAGGCGTGGATGCCCGGCACAAGGCCGGCATGACGCAAGGAGGCGGAGGTGGCAAAATCTAAAGGGCGAATCCTCGGCGAGGCACTGAGAAGCCCGGCGAAGGCGGGCGTCTCTACGAATGTAGCCACGCCGCACCAGTGGCCCATGGTTGGAGACGGCGCTTCGCATCTTCTCACCATGAGGTTGTGCGAGAGGCGACGTCCCTCTGCCGGCTCTGATTTTAACGAAGGCGGAACGGCAAGTCTTGTCGGGCTGGGCGGCCGATCCGGTATAAGCTGGTAGAGGCCTGTGCTCGCGCTGCTACACGCAGGTGTCGCCGTCAGCGCGCATACTGAGCGCGTCTGGAGCCCGGGTCGGATCGCCCGGACTCCAACGGCGAATGTCGGTCAACGGTACGACGATTGACCCTTCGATCATGATACAACTGAGACGCCCGGTGGCGAATGCGCCCGTATCGAGGTTCGCGCGGTTCGACCGCACATCCGGCGCATCGACCGGTGTGTGGCCGTGCACGATGTAGCGCTCAAACGGCCTGCCGTAGTGCAGGAAGTCGTCGCGAATCCACAGCAGGTCGGCTTCGATCTGATTGCGAAGCGTGACGCCTGGACGAACGCCGGCATGTACGAAGAAGAAATCACCGCATGTGAACGAAACCTGCAGCGCGTCGATGAAGCCGAGATGCCGGTCGGGAAGGGCTTCACGCAGCTCTCGTGAGAGCTTCTCGTAGTCACCCTGGCCCCGGCTCAGCACCGGCTGCAACCCGTATGAGACCAGCGTCTCCAGCCCGCCGAGACGGCGCCAGTCGTCGAGGGATCGAGGAAAATCGAGGAAGCGCCGAACGAAAATTTCGTGATTACCCTTGAGGAAGACGGCCTCGCGGGTTCGCTCGCAGGTGAGCAGGAGATCGATCGTCCCTTTCGAGTCCGGCCCACGATCGATGTAGTCACCGAGGAAAACGAGCACCGATCGCAGGCATGGATAGGAGCGTTCGTCCGCCGCAATCTGTGCGAGCTGGATTTTGAGAAGATCCGAGCGTCCGTGCACATCACCAATGGCATAGACGCGGATGCCGGCGGGCAGGCGCGGGTTGGTCGGCAGAACCGGTTCATGCGGCTTCCACACGATCAGTGTTCCTATCGAGGCAAGTCGACATTATCACAACCGATCGGTACTGAATAATCAACGTTAAACAGGAAGGGCATTTTCTCAGGCTCGGCGCCCGACAGCCGAATTTACCGCTTAGACCTCGGTTAACAGTTTTATGCCATGTTCGTCCCAGCCTGACCGTGGCAATTAAATCCTGGCCCGATGATGTCGCTCGAATCCGTCGTTCAGTACGAAGACTATTCTGCAATAGAAGCAGCCCTGAGGGAGACGGCTCGCGGCCACGCTTTTCTCACAGCCTACGCGCAGCGCGTCCAGCAGTCCCAGTCTATCGCCATTTTGGCGATGCTGAGTCGACTGGAGCGGGTTTCCGACGACCTCGCGGCGCGGCTCGGTCAGCTCGAACGAGCCAGAAGTTCTCACCCGGTCCCGGTCGGCCTGCCGCAGCGAAGCCCAACGCCGGTGGAGGAGCGTCCCGGATCGCCAAACGCCGACGACGATCTTCAGGCCATCTTTGCCGACCTGGCCCACGTCGGATTGCATCCGGAGGGGCGCACCAATGAGATGATGGAGCGTATCGAAGCTGTTGCCACCACGCTCGGCGACCTTCGTCGGAAGGCGGCTCGATTGACCGCGCATCGAGGCGGCCCCGAACGGCAGCTAGGTCCATCGGCGTCGCTACGCGGCAATACCCAAGCGCCGGCATTGCCTGGGAGTGGAGCGCAACCTGTGCAACCGCCCGGTGGCGCGGATGCTGGGGACGAAGATGTGCTCAACGAAATCGCCAAGGCTCTCGGCGATAATGGTCCTTCTTGAACGTGACCTGTAGGAGGCCGATGGGCTGGGGCGTGACGGTTTGGCCTCCTGTCACGGTCCTACGACGCCAATTGGGGTCGGAACAACACATCAACTCCATAGCTTGTCGAGTTGTATGAATTGGATGGGAACAGCGAACTGCTTCCATACGCATAAACGCCGTTGCCGCCGATCAGCGACGACGCGGGGGCGGTCAACGGTCCGTTGGTGATCGAGTTCGCCAGCAGCCCCGGGTCGGCGGAGTAATTGCCCGAGGTGTGATAGGAGGCGACGTAGGTCGTCCCCGCGGTGATCGAGACCGGCGTGGCGAAAGTGGCCTGCTGCCAGCCGCTCGCGGTCTCGTTGATGAAGGTCGCAGTGGCCAGCAGCGTCCCGCTGGCGCTCCAAAGTTCGGCGGTGTGGGTGCCGACGTTCGACGCGCCCTTATAGAACTTGATGCCGGTGATATCGCCGTTCTGCGACGCCTGGAATTTGACACCGAGTTCGACCGGATTGGGATCGTTGACCGACACCACGCTGGGCGTCGCGCCGGCACTGAACAGGCTCAGCGTCGCCGCCGGATCCGCGACGTTCAAGGTCACGCCGGCGTCCGCCGTGCCGCCTTGGCCATCAGAGATCGTATAGTTGAAAGCGGCCGATCCGACATAGCCCGTGGTCGGGACAAAGGTGATGGTGTTGGTCTGAGCGTCGAAGCTCGCCGAACCATTCACTGCGTTGCTGACGCCCGTGATCGTGAGGGTGTCGTTGTTAGGATCGCTGTCGTTCGCCAGCAGGGTCGCAGCGCTGATGGTCCGGGGGGTATTCTTGGCGGTGGTGAAGCCGCTGTCGTTGACCGCAATCGGCGACTGATTGGTGCCGCCGGTGCTGGCGTTGAACACGACGTCGACCCAATAATTGGTCGCGCCGAAGGACGACGTGGGGAACAGATTGCCGTTGCCGTATGCGTACACGCCGTTGCCGGAAGCCGGCGCGGTGAGCGGGCCGTTGGTGTGAGCCGTGCTGAAATAGCCGTTGGTCGAGGTGTAATGGCCGTTGCTGTGATAGCTCGCCACGTAGGTGGCTCCGGCGGTCACCGTAATCGGGCTGCTGAACGTGACGGTCTGCCAGCCGCTCGACGTTTCGTTGGAGAACGTCGCGGTTGCCAGCAGCGTCCCGGTACTGGTCCACAACGAGCCGGTATGGGTTCCGGTGTCGTTGGCGCCCTTGTAGTATTTGATGCCGGTGATGGTGCCGGCCTGCGAGGTCACGAACCGCATCCCGAGATTGACCTGAACCGAATCCGGATCGGACAGAACCGCAGGCGTGTCCGAGCTGGAGAACAGGCTCACGCCGGTTGCGGGCGGGATCACATTCAAGCTGACGGCGGCAGTCGATGAGCCACCGTTTCCATCAGATACACTGTAGCTGAAGCTGGCCGCGCCGACATAATTGGCGGTCGGAACGAACGAGACCGAATTGGTCTGGGCATTGAAGCTGGCGACGCCGTTGGTTGCGCTGCCGGATACGATGCCGGTAATCGTCAGGGTATCGCCGTCCACGTCGGTGTCATTGGCCAGCAGGGTGGCGGCCGGAAGACTGAGCGTGGTGCCCTGAACGGTGGTGAAGCCGCTATCGGCGTTGGCGACCGGGGCCTGGTTGGGCGGTGCCGTGACGTTAAGGCTGACCGTGCCGCTGGCGGTGCCGCCTTTGCCGTCGGAGATGCTGTAAATAAAGGAAGCAACGCCGGTGTATCCGGCCGCGGGCGTAAAGCTCACGATGTTGGTCTGGGCGTCGAAACTTGCGGCGCCATGAACGCCGCCGCTGACGCCGGTGATGGTGAGAGGGTCGCCATCAAGGTCGGTGTCGTTTGCCAGCAGGCTGGATCCGTTGATCGTCAGCACCGTATTCCGGGCGATGCTGAACCCGCTGTCGTTGGTAACGACCGGCGGATTGTTGGATGAGGGCGAGACGGTCAGATTGACCGTGCCGTTGGCCGTCCCCCCCTTTCCGTCTGATATCGCGTAGGTGAACGAGGCCGGTCCCGAATAGCCCGGCGTCGGGATGAATGTCACCGAATTGGTGTTGGCGATCCAGGCGGCAGTGCCGTTGACGCCGAGGCCGGCGCCGGTGATCGTCAGGGTGTCGCCGTCGGCGTCGGTGTCGTTGGCGAGCAGGGTCGACGCTGCGATGGTCAGCGTCGTGCCCTGCGGCGTGGTGAAGCCGTTGTCGGTGGTGGCGATCGGCACATGGTTGGTCGATCCGCCCGCGTCCGAATTCAGAATTACGTCCACCCAATAGTTGGTTGCGCCGAAAGTGCTGGTCGGGAACAGATTGTCATTGCCATAGGCGTAGACGCCATTGTTGCCGGCCGGTGCGGTCAGAACGCCGCTCACGTGGTCGGAGGTGAAGTAGCTGCCGGTCGACACGTAGTGACCATTGCTGTGGAAGCTGGCCACATAGGTGGTCTGCGCGGTGATCGCGACCGGGTTGCTGAACGCGACGGTTTGCCAACCGGTAGCGGTTTCGTTGGTGAAGGTCGCGGTGGCCAGCAGCGTGCCGTTGACGCTCCACAGCGAACCGGTATGCGTGCCGGTGTCGTTGGCGCCCTTGTAGTACTTGATCCCGGTGATGAATCCCGCGGACGACGAGGTGAAGCGAACGCCCAGATTGACTTGCGACGCATCCGAATCACTGAGCGTCGCGGGCGTGTCGGACGAGCCGAACAGGCTGACGCCGACCGCAGGCGCGGCAACCGTCATATTGACGATCGCGGAGCCAGTGCCGCCGCGGCCGTCTGAGATGGCGTAGCCGAACATCGCCGGGCCGGTGTATCCGGGGGTCGGCGTGAAGGTAACGACATTGGTCTGGCTGTTGAAGCTGACGGTCCCGCCCGAGGCGGAGCCGACACCGCTGATCGTCAGAATGTCGCCGTTCGGATCAGAATCGTTCGCGAGCAATTGCGCAGCGGTGAATGTCGCAGCCACGTTGCGGGTGACGGTGAAGCCGTTGTCATTGGTGCCGACCGGCGGGAGATTGGCCGTGTTGGTCGGACTGAAGATGACGTCGACCCAGTAATTGGCGCCGCCGGAGGGGGTGGTCGGGAAAGCGGTGTCGGCACTATAGGTGTAATAGCCGTTGCCGGCGGCCGCTGTCAGCGGGCCGTTGGTGTGCGCCGCCGTGAAATAGTCGAGCGTGTCGGCGTAGTGGCCGTTGCTGTGATAGCTGGCCACGTAGGTCGTCCCGGCGGCGATCGAAATCGGGTTGGCGAACGTTACCGTCTGCCATCCGCTCGCGGTCTCCTGAGTGAACGTGGCGGTGGCCAGCAGCGTGCCGGTGCTGCTCCACAGCGAGCCGGTATGCGTACCGCCATCGCCGAGGCCCTTGTAATACTTCATCCCGACGATGGTGCCCGCCTGAGACGAGGTGAAGCGGACGCCGAGATTGACGAAGCCGACGTCGCTGTCGGTCAGGATGGCAGGAACGTCGGAGGCGGAGAACAGCGTCGTCGTCGGGGCCGCGGCGACGGCGATCGTTCTACCGGGGCCTTGCGACTCCATGTTGACGCTGTCATCGACTGCGCGAGACAGGATGTTGTAGGTGCCGCCGGCGAGCGGGGTCCACTGGTAGGTCCAGTTGTCGAAGCCGGTGGCGCGGTGCCACGAGACGCCGCCATCGGTCGAGACCTCGACCACCGCGACATGGCCGCCGCCGCTGTCGACGGCCGTGCCGGTGATCACGATCGGCTGCGCGGCAGTGTAGGAACCGCTCGCGAGCGGAGAGGTAATCGTCGAGGTCGGCGCGACGTGGTCCGTCGTCTGCGAAGCAATCGCCAGGCTCGCCATCAAGGTCTGCGGCTGGACGCCCATGTCGGCGAACAGGTTGACCATCGCCTGCTGGACATTGGGGTCGGTCGGCGTGGTCTCGTTGTCGTGATGAGAATCCAGACCCCAGCTCCAGTAGACGGTGCCGGCGCCAAAAACCAGTGCGCCGCTCTCCGGGTCGCGATAGAGCGTCAGGCTATGCGTTGCGGTCCCGGGACCCGTGGTGTTGCCGTAGTCGAGCAGCAGCGTATCGACGTCGACAGTGGTCGAGGACAGCTGGATCAGGCCTGCAGGACGAAAGCCGTTGTCGAGATCCGAGTCCCATTCGTAACCGAGGAGATTCGGCGTCAGCGAGTAGGTCTGTCCCGGCTGGATGTCGCCGACCGCGGTGTTGTTCCAGAAACGGAACTGCGACAGATTGTAGGGAATTGTGATCGTATCCAGGCGATAGGAATCGACCGTGAAGATCGTGCCCGTCAGGGCATTCTCGGGCTTTCCGGCGCCGTATTGCGGGTCGCGCCATGTGCCGGTCGTGTACCCGGGATCGATGTCGTCATTGGCCCAGGTCTCCTTGTAGGAGACCATCGTCTTGTACGGCGTTCCCGAACCGTCAATGCTGTTCTCCCAGCGAACTTCCCAGTACATCTCGTTGCCGCTGAGGAAGGCCAGATTGACGCCGTTGTCGCGGGCCGCTTCGACGTTGTCGCGCTGACTCGCCGACCAGTATTCGTCATGCCCGATCGACAGGAACACCTTGCTGTTCAGCAGCTGGGCGCCGTCACGGGCGGTGTCGATGCCGGAGATGTAGTTGACGTCGTAACCGTTTTGCTCGAGCCAGCGGATCGCCGGATACTCGGCGCCGAAAATGAAGTCCTGCGGTCCGGCCGAATAGCCGCCGTCGCGGGTGATGATCGGCCGGTTGTAGCTGACCGCGTCGGCACGGCCGGCATGGCCGGCGGCGTCAACGCCGCCATAGAGGTTGTAACCGCCCCACCAATTATAGGCCTGCCAGGTGGTATCGGAAGTCTGGAAGGTAATGTCGCTCGGGGCCTGGTCGTCCCTGACGATGAAGGGAATAATGTTCCGGCCGCCAGTGTCGAGACGAGTGAGCTCGGCAAAGTAGACGCCGGACACCGCATCGGCGGGAATATCCCAGGAGGCGGACACCGCCCAGTTTCCGGCGTCCACCAGCTTGGTGTTCGGATCGAACAGCGGGGTAGGCTGGACTTGCGCGGCCGCCAGGTTCTTCGTGAAGCTGGTGACGAGCCGCGCCCCGTCGCCGCCGTAATAGCCGAGCCGGTAGATATCCACCCGGTAGTTCGTGGCGTCCGTATTGATCTTGAAATCGACGCGCTGTCCGTTATCGATCGTGAACTGTGCAGAAAACCCTTCGATGCTTGGATCGGCTGCGTCGATGAGCCAAACACTCTCCGGAGTGCCCGGTTTCATATTTTCAAGGACGATTGGGTTCGCAGCCGCGACGTTGCTCTGCGCCGCTACGACGTTGCCCTGAGCCGAAACAGACAGTTGCTGGGTGGTGCTATCCACCGGCGGCCCTGGTGTCGTCGACGCGCGCGTCTGCAAGGTCACTGCCGACAAATCAACGGTCGGGAGAGCAATCTGGCTGGCGGCGCCGCTGCTTTCCGCGTTGTAGTACTCGAGAACCTTGGGGGCGTATCCGGATGGCTTGCCGTCAGCCTGGGCTGATCCACCGACGCGGATCGAGCACACCGTGCAAGCCCTTCCGGTACATGACCCGCAAGGCGATTCCAGAGCTTCCTGCTGCCATCGCGTCGCCCAGCCTTCAATGCTCGAGCTGGTGTCGCTTGCGCTCACGGGGACAGCCATTCCTTATCTCCTTGCGCGAATCGTGAATTAAACAATTAAATATAATTAATACAATTAAACCGGGGTGTCGGCAATTGAAATCGGTGTGTTGGGGGCGGGCATCTTTGCGCGAGCATCAGAGGTCGACCGCGAAATTCTTGGTCAGACGGATGCCGGTTCGCTCGACAGTACCGTTGATCGCGCTAATTAATTGACACATTTAATAATGCGTGGATTAATGCAGCTCTGGATATCTCCGTTTCCGGTCTGTCAACATTGCCGGCGATCTCGACTCTCCGAGCCGAATGGCAAAGGCGCGCGTCGCCGGAAGTCGGAGGTCACATTCGGTTGCGGCCCGGGCGAGCCCAGTTCGAGGTGAGTCTGCGATGCAATCGGATCGGTTCTCCGCCGGCTCAAGTGTCAGAAAAACGATCGCGGTAAAGGTGCTATGGGGTTGTCTCGCACGACGGATCTCCCGCCATCCAGGCTGGCGCAGAGGATTCCGCAATTGGATGAACCCGACCAGCTCACCCTCAGCTTCAACGAGATCGCTGTTATCTGGATACTCCACCACGGGACATCATCCTCGGCGCAGCGGCCTCTGGACCAACAGATTGTCGACTTCTATCCGGCCGCGCTGAAGGTGATGTCGCGGGAACAACGGTTGCGCGGTGCCAGGCAGTCCGATTTGCGCCTCATCTATTTCAAGGGACTGATCATGGCAAAGACGCATCCGGCGCGTTCGATGATCGATGCAATCAGGCGAGCCGAACAGATCTTGGCACGTGCAAGCGCGTCGAGCGGGAGGGGCGAGGCCGCGCCTCCGGGAGATCAGGATACCCTTTCGCAGATTGCCGACGCGCTAGGTCAACCTTCGGGTCATCGCAGCAGCGGGGGCATTGACCATGTTGGGCGGGCGACCCATCGGGTGCCACGATCATGACCGACACAGGGTTGGTCCACGGCAGGCGGCCGGACCGAGGCGGAGTGCGGCGGTCGCAGGCGATGAGCGCGGCGATCTCCTCACCAAAACCGACCGCTTCGACCGGGCGGGCACGAAGGAGCTGGTGAATGGAGGCCCCTCTGAGGAGCGGACGCGTCCGAACAGTCGAGGACGAAGCCGACGAATGGCTGGCGCGCGTGCGTCGTTATTTGCAGGTCCTGACGGTCCGTAAGAAGCAGCGGTTCAACCGCCGGGTTTCCATCGGAGATTTGCTGAGCGAACGAGCTGACAACGCGTCCAGCTACGGTTTCGGTGAAGGTACGACGATGTATGACAACGTCCTCGTGCTGGGTG
The DNA here is from genome assembly GCF_003591005.1 of Rhodopseudomonas palustris. Lineage (GTDB taxonomy): Bacteria > Pseudomonadota > Alphaproteobacteria > Rhizobiales > Xanthobacteraceae > Rhodopseudomonas > Rhodopseudomonas palustris_K. The sequence goes on along the minus strand of NZ_QYYD01000001.1, from coordinate 147,785 downwards.
ACGTCAAGGTCGGTCGGCACACCTGGATCGGACCGGGCTGCATTTTGGATGGTTCGGGCGGCGGCCTTCGCATTGGCGATCATTGCTCCATCTCGGCTGGAGTACAAATCTATACGCATCAGACGGTGCGGCGGTCGTTGTCGATGGGAGCAGAGCCGATCGAATATGCACCAACCTGCATCGGTGACGGCGTGTACGTCGGGCCCAACGTGGTGATTCAGATGGGCGTCACCATCGGAGATCGTGTCGTGATCGGCGCGAACTCCTTCGTGAACCGGGATATCGGCTCCGGGCTGAAAGCGTTCGGCACTCCGGCTCGCATCCAAGGCCCGGTTTAGCGCCGACGAATCTCAGCCGTCGCGCTGGTTCGCCTGGACGTGGCGCCCTGAGGATGCCGTGGAAGTTCGACGGAGCAATGAGCATACGCGCAACGCGTCAGGTGCCGAGGCTTTACGGGGGGGGGGGTGGACCGGTATTTTGCCACCGCCTGCGGGGACGCAGCAAATCGAGCCAGAACCCGCGCCGGCCAGCGCCGCTGCCGGTTGTCAACTTGACGCGTCCTCCTACGACAGTCCGTTCTTACAAGTGGCCATTACGCTACTTTAAAAACCAACCGAACATGCGTGCCCGGGAGTGTCGCTCGTCCGCCGGACCACGACTAGCACGTACTAGCCGTGAAGTGCGAGATCTACTCAATTGATGATCAGAGCGCCGGGCAAGCATGCGCAAAACTTCCAGCAGTCGTCTCAATTGACGCAAATGCGGCAATGCAATTTACCAGATTCCAGCGCCATGATTGACTTGTTGGAGCCGAGAGTGCTTCGCTAATCAATGTTTGATGTTGCCGACTAGCTGGTGTTTCCGTACTTTACTGCGGTTGCGAGGTCTGTGGCCTTCGCGATCCACTAATCAACGAAGTCACAGCCGCAACTTGTTCATGTCGGGTAAAAACGTTTTCGCGTCGACGATACTATTCCAGTGTGAGGTCGTTCAGTGCGTTCCGCCAAACCGAATTCCGATGCGTACCAAGTAAATATCCTCAAACAGCGGCTGCAATATGTCGTGGAGATGAAGCGCCGCTTGACCCTTGAAATGCAGGAGCTCCTTTTGCTGCGCCGCCGCATCAATTCCGTTCGCCAGGGATTGCAACGCCGGCGGTCGGCTCGATCGCGAGTTCGCCGATGACGTGACGCTGGCGGTCGACATCGGCCGAGACGGGTTCACTTAGGCAATTTGCGCTCATTCGTCAGGCTTCCGACACGTCGATGACCGGATGTCGGTTCGCCCCGATTTAAATGACGATTATATTATTAACGACGCGGCGGAGTGCCGGTTGATCAACAAATAATCGGCCGCTGATCTTGAACCAATCTGACACAGCTTAGACTCATTTAAGGTAGCCTGCCTCATCCCAGAGGGGGCGCTGGGTTTCATTGCGGGGGGCCGAGCAATGATCGACTTTGCGAAATCGTCTGTCGTGGGGCTGGATCTCGGACGGAGGAGGCGTCCGGGCAAGACATCAGAAATCACCAGTTGAATAATCGATCATTGGCGTAAATTAAATGAATCGTATGAATTCATTCCCGGTTATTATGGATGCCATCCAACGATTGGCCGACGTCTCGGCCCATATGCAGAATCTGATTGAGGATCTAGGTGAGCTGCGCAAGCGTGTCGCGCAGGCTGAGCGTAGATCCTTCAGGTCGAGGCGGCGCAGGTCGACGAAAAGCGGCGTCTCGCGCCGGGTGCCCGGGCGCTAATCCGCTTCTCACGATAGCGAATTGAATAGTAGCCGTCGTGGTCACCTGAGCTGGCGGAGGCGGTTGTTGTCTGATGACGCTTCGTGAGCCGCCAAGGCAGGACGACACCGCTTGCGGTGATCGACAGATCGCATCTGCCGTCGTTACAGCTTTCCTGGCCGATATTGCCGAGATAGCATGATGAGGAACTGCAGCGTGGCAAGTTTCGGAAACCAACGCTTGCGAGGCGGAGCCACTGTGGGCGATAAGCTCTGTTGCGGAGCTCCGCGATGGTGACTTCGATAGTCGAGCAAGCCCATTGGCAGCAGCAGATAGCGCAAGGCCGGTATGTACGCCTGCAGCAATTGGCGCCACACCTGCAGCCTCGGCACGAGGCGCTTCGGATAGTGGTCGGGCCACTCGATGTTGAACAAGCTGGTGAGCATCAATAGCTGCGTGTCCACCGCATTGCGGGTCAGTGGGTCGGATATCATGGGCATCAGTAAATCCCATCGGATCGACTCGGGTGGAGCAATGAGCATCCTCAGGTCGAGCAGGTGTCTGAGATCAATGCTGCCGGTCCAGTAGTCGTAGTCCTGAAACTGATCGTGCACCATGAGGACCAATGCCTGAAGCTCAGGCGACGGCACCAGGGCCTCTGCGGCACCAAGGCGAATTGGCTGTAGGTGGGCCGACAGGTCGGCCGGTCTTTGCTTGAAGAATGCGTATCCGGGAAATCCCTGCTGCAGATCGATCATACCGACGTCATGAGGCCGCTTGAAATCAGCGGACCATCTCTTCTGCCGCCCATCAGCCTGGCAGTCGATGCTGTATCCAATCGCTTTGAGCCCGTCGACGGCGACGTCGATCTGATCCGGGCGGACGACGAGATCCAGATCCGACATCAGTCTCAGCGCGCGTTTGGACGGCGGAACGGACGCCAGCATCGCGGCCCCCTTGATCAGGAGTGGCGTAATTCCGCAGCGGTTGAGCGCGAGGACAGCCTCCTCAAGTTGAGTTCTCAGACGATCGTTGCGTACGACGTTTCGGTCGTGCAGCTCCTGGATATAAGCGGCGACGGCATCGGGGATGGAGGTTCGTTGAGCTGTCACGAACTCGATCAATGACGGGGTCGTCAAGGTGTGGTTTGCGAGTCCGATCAAGCGGGTCCAGTCCGGGCGCGAAGGCACTTCGCCCCTGAAGCAGCCGCACAGCGGAAGGAGGGCGGAGCTATGGCTGGTCATTGCCCAGCTCGGCCAGGCTGCCGACAACGTCCGCAGCTTCGGCATAGCGCAGCACGAAGGAGCGGGTCCGGGACACGATGCCTTTGAGTGCCCTAAAGCCATCGCTCGTCAATTTGCCGTGTGTCGCATAGGAGGCAACGACGATACGCTTGATCGTGTCCAGCTCGCTGAGCTCCGCCATCACCGGCGCTGTGCAGTCCGGCGAGCGCTCGAGGAAGACGATCCAGCCCGCCTGGAGCGCACCGTCCCGAACGCCGGGCGGAACGTCGAGGTACCGAACAGCCTGACCGTCGGGCCGCTGGTGAACCGGGAGCCGCTCGGTTTCAGGCCGTAATCCGCTGATCGAAGGCCATGACCCGGCTTTCAGGGTCGGGGCGAACGGCGCCCCGATGATCGAGCCATCCTGGCCTATGGTCACGATATCGTCGGTCACGTATCCAAATCCGGCATGAAGCAGGTGCATTGTCAGAGTGCTCTTGCCCGTGCCTGGCGGCGCGCTGATCAGCATCGCACGGCCATGGGACGTGACGGCGGCGGCGTGGAAGATTACGTCACACGGGTCGCCGGCGAGCAGCAGCTGTTCGACGAGGTAAGCCTTGAAGGCCGGTGCGAGGTGGTTGGTTGCGCAGCTGCAGACCTCCCGGTTGTCATGCATGATAACCCAGCTGTCGCCGGCCTGATAAATCGAGAATGTGGCGTCCGCTTTGCCCGTGGGTGCGGCCGTCGCAACGAACAGTGACCGGAGGTGATCGAAGGCCTCGGGATCCGAAGCCCGAACTTCGATGAGTTTCCGGCCGACGGTCGCGGCGAAGGTCATGTCCGTAACAGTGCACTGCGGGAAGATCAGGCCAGCGCTGAGCCATTGCACGAGCGCGTCGCGCAGGTACTCGCGCGCATCCATCAGGCTCAGGCCGCGGTCGACCAGTTGACCGCAGATCGTGGCAAGCGGCACCGCATCCTGCAGGCCGCACCAAATGAAGGCCGCGCTCTCGTTGAGTTCGAACAGCTTCTGTTCGCTCTCGCTGAACAACACCGGCGTCCGATCGATCAAAGCGAACGCCGTGCCGGCAGCCGGTCGAAGAATGTCCGTCGGCGGCTGAGATCTCTGGGGCGCGATATAATTCATTGAAGGAGATATCCGGTGCCGAAGGACGACGCTGCTGCTGGTCGTTGACACAACAATATTTGGCCTTATATTAAATCGCAAGCTGGAATTAATATTTAAGTGAGGGGTTTAATATGTCCGACGAAAATAGAGATAAATCAGAGGCCTCAGGCCCCGCGGACGAGGATCGGCGCAAATTCCTGGCGGCATGCGGCAAGTTTGCTGTCGTGACCCCACCGGCTCTGACGATCCTGTTGTCGACGTCGCTGAATTCGGAAGCCGTGACGCGATCGGGCGGTGGACGCGATTTCCGCCCGCGCCCTGGCGACAAGACTCCTGACATCCTCGGCTGGCTGGAACGGCTGTTGGACAAGCTGTTCTGATCCGGACTGTTGAAGGATCCCTCGTCGACGAACCGAGCAGGGCGCGTGCGGCGGATGACATGGGCCTCGAGATCACTTTGCAGGGTGAGATCGGGAACCGTCGCAGTTCGGCGTGATTGAGCAACATCGCTTGGGATCTGGATATCGCCTAATCAGAGGCTGGGGGCGCGTGTTCGGGAAACAGGCTGTCCAGCAGGGCTGACAGAGATTGAAAGTGCCGGATTGCGGTCTCGAGTTCGTGTAAGCGCCTCTCGGCGGCGGCGATCTCGGAATTCAACTGGTTTTGCAGAGTCGTATCATCCTGCTCGCGATGCAGATACTCGTCGCAGTCATTCCCCGCTGTCACCGCCACGCGCGCCAGTACATCGTCCAAGCGTCGCCGCAAGCCGGCCTGCTCGGATTGCGACGAGACCAGCGCAGCGTCGATTGCCCGCGAAATGGATGCTACACGTTGTGCATCCACCTCGCTGTCGCGCTCCGACGACCGCGTCCTGAAGGCTGAAGATGCTTTTCGAAATCTGAGGAAATCCAGCATTGTATCGACCAAGGCCGGGTATTGGCTTGAGCAGCCTCTCGGCGCCTTCGAACGTTAGGTGTTGCCGCGATTAATCGATCCGCTCCATTCGAATCCATTTCCAGGATATCGATCCAAAAGTCACGACGACGGCGATCGCATAAGTCAGGACGAAGCCGGCGACGAAAAGCCATTGCGCCATTATATTTCGTGCTAATCGCGCTGGAAGCATAGTGAGACTCGCAGGCCAAATTCAATCTCTGAAAAATAGAATTGTGCCATATAAATGATAATCAGTAAATGTTTATCCCCACGCTTTGGATGAGGGAGAATTAGAGCTGAGGTTGAGCTCGAGCGTTCATCCTGGTCGTCACTCTCATCTGAATATGGTCGTCAACCAGCATACCCTCCCTCGAATCCGGCGCGCTGTTGGCGCCGCGGCATGATCGTGTGCTAGCGAGAATCGGAGGAGCGGGTCCCTTTTTAGATAACGAGTGCGGCGACTTGAATCGTCATCCTGACCTGGGGCAGGGGACACAACGCCGTCCTGCGATGTCGGCGGTGTTTCGGCGCTTGGCGTGCTGGACACTCATCGGCTCGTTCGGCGTTCGCGCCGGGATGGTCTCGGCGACGATAACGCTCCTTCATCAGGCCCGCGCAGCAAAACTCGCCAGGACCAGAAGCTTCACGGCCTCGGCGAACTGATGCACGCCGAGACGATCCATCATGCGCGAACGGTGAACCTCGACGGTGCGAACACTGATTCCAAGATCGAATGCGATGACCTTATTGGGCTGACCAGCCACGAGCGCCTCGAGCACCTGCCGTTCGCGCGGGCTCAGCGTATTGATCAACGCAGCTGCCGTGGCGATATCGCCGTTCCGGCCGGTGGACGCGTCGGTCGCTAACGCGGACTCGATTGACATTATCAAGGCGTCGTCGCTGTAGGGCTTTTCAATGAAGTCCACGGCTCCCGCCTTCATCGCGCGGACCGCGGTTCTCACGTCCCCTTGTGCCGTTACCACAATGACCGGCAAGTCTGGATTGATCAGCCGAAGGCGAGCCTGAACCTCGAAGCCGTCCATCTCCGGCATACGAAGATCCAGAAGCACGCAACCGCTGCGTAACCGGCCCGCGACGTCGAGAAATACTCCCGGCGTTGCATACGACGCCACCTTAAAGCCGATCGCTTCCAACAGGCGCTCCAGGGATCGGCGGATCGCCGGGTCGTCGTCGACGACGTAAATGAGACGGTCTGCGGGCATCAAGAAACCCATCGTTCGACGGGGACTGGCAGCGTCACACGAAAGATTGCTCCGCCGCCGTGATTGAGCTCATAGCGCAACGTCCCGCGATGTGGCTCGACGATCGAGCGGCAGATCGAGAGCCCCAGTCCCATGCCGTCGACTTTTGTGGTGTGGAATGGCTCGAACAGGTGGTCGACAATATTGTCCGACACGCCAGAGCCATGATCTGCGACGGCAATTTCGATCGATGCGTCATCAAGTCGCGCCGTGGCCACCTTCAGTTCGCGCCACTCGCTCTGCGCCATTGCCTCGTGCGCATTGCGTATCAGGTTGAGCATGACCTGCTGCAGCTGGATTCGGTTGGCAAACACCGTATTGGCGCGCGGATCGAAGCTCAGCCGGACCCGCATGTCGTGCGGTCCGATTCCCGCCGATGCAAGCTTGCTGGCCTCCCGGATCAGGTCAGGCAGGTTTTCGATCCGCATTTCCGTCTCGCCGCGCGTCACGAACTCTCGCAGCCGCCTGATGATCTCGCCGGCGCGCAGCGCCTGATCTGCAGCTTCGTCGAGGACGTCGCGTATGGTGTCGTCCCTGTGGGGCGCGTCGTTTGCCATCATCCGGCGCCCGGCATTGACCGAATTGGTGAATGCGGTCAGCGGCTGGTTCAACTCGTGAGCCAACGCCCCGGCCATCTGGCCCGCGGTGCTCAGCCGCGAGGCATGAAGAAGCTCCGCCTGCAGCTTCTGTGCGCGGACATCCGCGCGCGCGTGCTCCTCGGCTTCAATCGTCAAGCGCTCGAGCGCTTCTGCCAATTCCGACGTCCGTTCCGCCACCCGCTGCTCCAACGACTCGTTGAGGCGCCGGAGATCGTCTTCGAGCTTCTTTTGCGGCCTCAGATCGCGACTGACGGCCGCCATGTTGGTCGGACGGCCGGTGCGCGGGTCGTCGATGCGGAACCAGTCGAGCAGGAAGGGAATGTTCTCTCCAGTCTTGAAGTGACAAAAATTGAGCTCGCCGAGCCACCGTCCGCTGCTCATCACCATCGGAAGCAGCTCGGTGCGCGCTCGAGCCTGCTCATCGGGAGCCAGGAAATCAAAGATGCTGGCTGCCTGTAGTTCCTGGAGATCTGAAAGCCCGAGCAGGTCGAATGCCGCCTTGTTGATGTATTGCGGCGTGCCGTCGAGATGGGCGAAGCCAACGAACTCGGACGACCGCTCGATCACGCTCCCCAGACGCCGCTGCTCAACCTCCGCGAGCCAGCGTTGAATGGCGAGCGTCGCGTGGTTCGCCGTAATTCCGAGCAGGAGCCGGTGCGTCTCGCTCGGAAATTGCGGATTGACGGACCCGGCGACGATCATGTCGTCGCCGCCAAACCCCATCGGCGCCGCCGCAATTCGTAGCGTTCCGGTCCCGAGCGGGTTGTCGATCATGGGTATCTGCTCCCGCCTACCGCGCCACGCTCCGCGGAGAATGCGTTCAACGTGACCGCACGGTCCGGCGGGCACCGCGCCACGCGTGCGCATCACGTCGGCCGCAGGTTCGTCACGCAGTCCGGGCACAGATACGTAAATGACCTCGGCATTGAGCATCGAAAGCAGCGCGGCCGCCGCGCTATCGGCAATCTGCCGCGAATTGTAATCTTTCCAGATGGCCGGCAGCGTCGACAGTGCCACGAGATCGCGGATGCAGCGCCTGAGTTCATGCGGTTCGGAAAGCTCATCGACCCAAGGCATTCGACTGGCCTCAACCCACAAACGCACATTGAAGCTCAACCGTCAGCGTGCCGCTGGCCGATGCTTGCAACTGGGTTAGAAAAGGCCAATCGCTTCTGCTCTCGATCTCAGGATCGAGAGCTGCTCCAATGAACCTACACTCGTCGGATCAGTCCGTCGATAACATAGATACACCCCTAGCGGGGGGAGCGCGCTAAGTATCCCTCTGAAAGGGAGGATGATTACGTAAAATTGCTTAATCCGCTCCGTGACAATTCGACCTTACATTCCAGCCTGTATGGCCGCGACAATGTCGCCGCGGCATAGCCGCGGAAGCAAAGGTGATGGAGGATCCCGAGGAGCCGTTTCCCCCTGAGCGATTCGATCTGCAGGCGGTCGAGAGATCGACGCCGTCCTGCAGCGGCTTAGAAATTCCGAAGATGTCGGCGCGGAGCTGTTGCGGGTCCTGGATATCGCGATCGGGCTGACGTGCGCGGATCTGGGTACCCTGCAGCGCTTCGACGAAAGAGCCGACTGTCTAACGATTGTCGCCAGCCGCGGGTTTTCCAGGGAAGCGCTCGGCTTTTTCGGCATCGTTCGCCGGGATAGCTCTACTTCATGCGCCGCTGCGCTTACTCGACGTATGAGTATATTCGTCGCGGATATCTCGACGAACTACTTGTATGTAGGCACGCGCCAGCTCGATGCGCTGCGAGCGAGCGGCATTTCTGCGGTTCATTCGGCGCCGCTCATCAGCAGCAATGGTTCCCTTTGGGGGGTGTTTTCTACTCATTTCCGCGAGCCGCAGATCGAGAGCCAGTTCGATGAGTCTCCGCTAAATCGCTTTGCCCTTAAGGTCGCCAACAGCTTGACGCAACGTGACGGTTCGGCGCTGGGCGAGCACCTCCGCGGCAGGCCGGTTTCGGAACGCTGTCAATCAGGTGAGGCACGATGGCGGCAGCCGTGACCCGCATAGATGGCTTTGTGCGCTGCGCGGCATACCCTGTGCAGACCGCTCGAAATGGGCTCAGAATGTGCCGGACAAGAGATTTGAACTGGAGGGCTGAGATGATTTCCACCACTGCGCCGATTCCGTTTGGGCGATCCATGCTGCGGGAGCACCGGCATGTCTGCGCGTTCTTCAATTCGGCCGTGGAGGAATACGACGCGTTGCTGCCGTTCATCTGCGACGGCATCAACTGTGGTCAGCGCGGTTTTCATGTGCTCCCGTCTCATCACCGGGAGGATCACCTCAGCTGGTTGCGAAAGGCCGGCATCGACGTGGAAACGACGTTGAAAAGCCGTCAGCTCGAAGTTGCGCTGCCGGAGGACACCTATCTCAAGACCGGCCGGTTTGACAAGGAAGCGATGCTCGTCCTGATTCAGGAAGCCTTGCGGGCCGGCGTAGCACTCGGCTTCCCGTTGACGCGGATGATCGCGCACGCCGAAGTGGCTGTGGACGACTGGAAAAGCGGCGCAGATTGGGCCGAGTATGAAATGCGGCTCAACGGCGCGCTACCAAATTTCGACGACCCGGTGATTTGCACCTTCGACGCCAATCTGCTGACGGCGCCGCACGCCATCGATATCCTGCGTACGCATCCGATGGTCATCATCGGCGGCGTCTTGGTCGAAAATTCGTTCTTCACGAGCCCGCAGGACTTTATCCGCGAGGTGCAGGCGCGAACCGGGCCAAGCCAATCCTATCGCGGATAGCCGGACGAAGCTTGAAGTACAATCCGTTTCCGGTTCTGCCGACGTCTTCGCTCAGTCATTGGAGGAGAGTTCATTCTCTCATTTGCATCCCGCGCCGTGTGACGATGTGCAATGACGATGACCGCGCCATAATATGCGGGCGGGCAGCATGCGTGGCGCCACGGACTTCGTTGCGGCGGCCAAGGGGCGCTTTCCGCCTTTACGATCGACGGATCGCAGCACACGAACTCGCAAGTCCTGAGGTGGTCGATTCCATGCGGCAGAAAGCTCACCAGCACCGCGTCTGGCAGCCTACCGTCGGGATCGGAACTCCCGGCTGCCTTAAGGCGTTTTGCCTGATGCAACAAATCGACAAGCCTTGTTCTCAGAAAGTAACAAGCGGAGAACCACGGGGCTTCGTCCGCGTGCGCGGCGCACGCGAGCACAATTTGAAGAATATCGATCTCGTCATTCCCCGCGATGCGCTTGTGGTCTTCACCGGCGTATCCGGCTCGGGAAAATCGTCGCTTGCGTTCGGCACGCTCTATGCGGAGGCGCAGCGGCGCTATCTGGAATCCGTCTCGCCGTATGCGCGGCGATTGTTTCACCAAATGCCGGTTCCGGAGGTTGACGAGATCGAAGGTCTGCCGCCAGCGGTGGCCCTGCAGCAGCAGCGCGGCGCGCCCACCACGCGCTCGTCCGTCGGCAGTGTCACGACTCTGTCGAACCTGCTTCGAATGCTGTACTCGCGCGCCGGCGATTATCCTCGGCACCAGGCGCATCTCGATGCCGAGGCGTTCTCGCCGAATACGCCGACGGGAGCTTGTCCCCGATGCCAGGGGCTCGGCAAGGTCTACGAGGTGACCGAGCGCTCAATGGTGCCGGACGATTCCAAAAGCATTCGCGAGCGCGCGATCGCGGCCTGGCCGCCTGCCTGGCATGGCGGCAATTTGCGCGACATGCTGATCTCGCTCGGCTACGACGTCGATCGTCCGTGGCGCGAGTTGCCGAAGAAGGCGCGCGACTGGATCCTCTACACCGACGAGCAACCGGTGGTCCCGGTCTATATCGGCTATGACGTCAACGAGGCGCGAAGGGCGATCCGACGCAAGGAGGAGCCCAGCTACCGCGGCAACTTCTCCAGCGCCAGGCGATATGTACTGAATACGTTCGCCACGACGGAAAGTGCGTCGATCAAGAAGCGGGTGTCGCGCTACATGGTCAGCACCGATTGCCCGCTTTGTCATGGCAAGCGGCTGCGCCGCGAGTCGCTGGCTGTCAGGTTCGCGGGCTACGATATTGCCGATGTTTCCAGGATTTCGCTGACCAAGCTCGCTGAGCTGTTGCGCCCCTATGCGGAGGCGACTGCCCCTGTCTTGGCCAAGCTCAGGGCACAGCATCCGGAGAAGGCGTTGGTGGTGCAGCGCATCGCCGAGGACTTCGGTGGCCGTCTCACGGTTCTGCTCGACCTCGGACTAGGCTATCTTTCGCTGGAGCGAAGTACCCCGACGCTCTCTCCGGGCGAACTACAGCGCCTGCGACTGGCGACGCAAGTGCGCTCGAATCTGTTCGGCGTCGTCTATGTGCTCGACGAGCCGTCGGCCGGATTGCATCCCGCCGACACCGAGGCGCTGCTTAGGGCGCTCGCCCGATTGAAAGCCTCAGGCAATTCGCTCTTCGTGGTCGAACACGAGGTCGACGTGATCCGCCAAGCGGATTGGGTCGTCGATATCGGGCCGGGCGCCGGCGAACTCGGCGGCGAGGTGCTGTACAGCGGATCGCTCCAGGGATTCAGGCAGATCGAAGGATCGCAAACCCGGCAATACCTGTTCGGCGACCGCGCCGTGTCGGCCCGGACGCCGCGCTCGCCCAAGGGCTGGCTGCGGTTGCAGGGCGTCAGTCGCAACAACCTGCATGACCTCGACGTCGAGTTTCCGTTGGGAGTTTTCACCACCGTGACGGGCGTTTCCGGCTCAGGCAAGTCGAGCCTGGTGAGCCAAGTGTTGGTGGAACTGATTGCAACAGGTCTGGGTGGATCGCCCCCGACGATTGACGATGAAGCCGACGAACTCGAGCGGACCGTCGTGCCCACGCTCGGCGGCCGGATCGCAGGCGGAATGGAGGGGGTCAAGCGGTTGGTGGTCGTCGATCAGAAGGCGATCGGGCGCACACCGCGGTCCAACCTCGCGACCTACACAGGGTTGTTCGACTACGTTCGCAAGATCTTCGCGGCCACCAAGACGGCGCGCGCCCGCCGCTACGACGCTGGCCGCTTTTCCTTCAACGTCGCCAAGGGGCGCTGTGAGACTTGCGAGGGCGAGGGCTTCGTCTGCGTCGAGTTGCTGTTTCTGCCCAGTGTGTATGCACCATGCCCAAGCTGTCACGGCGCTCGCTACAACGCGAAGACTCTCGAGATAAAGCACCGCGGCAAGAACATCGCCGAGGTCCTGGACATGACGGTCGACGCCGCCTTCGCGTTCTTCGCCGAGGAGGAGCCCGTTCGCCGCTCGCTCGACGTCTTGCGGCAGGTCGGCCTCGGCTATCTGCGACTTGGCCAGCCGGCGACGGAGCTTTCCGGCGGCGAGGCCCAGCGGATCAAGCTGGCCACCGAGTTGCAGCGCACCCAACGCGGCCAGACACTCTACGTTCTCGACGAGCCGACCACGGGACTACACCCGGCCGACGTCGAGAAGCTCATCGCACAACTCGACCGGCTGGTCGACCTCGGCAGTACTGTGATTGTGGTGGAGCATGACATGCGCGTGGCCGCCGGCAGCGACTGGGTGATCGATATCGGCCCTGGTGCCGGTGACGAGGGCGGCCGCGTGGTGGCGGCCGGAATCCCTGCCGAGGTCGCTGAATCGTCCAGGAGTCGCACCGCGCCGTACCTGTCGCGATTCAGGACCCGGCTTGTAACGGATGCGTCCACGCCCGATCGCCTGGCGGCCTCTCCGTGAGACGGCCGCATCCTGCGGCCGATTGAGACGAGCGTCAGCGCGGAACGATCTTCCAATGAACCGCTCGCGTTCGCGCTTCCCGTGGACAACAGTCGCTGCACAAGGAGAGCTCGGGGCTCTACCTCGCCGACTTGTCCGCGATGATGTCCAACTTATGAATCTCCGGCGTGTTGTCGAACATGTCGCCCGCCTTGATCTTCTCCATCAACGCGGCCGCAACCTTTCCGTTGAGATGCGCGTCGCGTCCGGTCTCGTCGTCGAATGTGTCGAAGATCGCGAAAGAGGAGGGGCCTTCCTGAATCGCGTACCATGAGATCGTTCCCGGTTCGGCATCGACCAGAGGAACCGCCGACCGCAGAAAATCCGCGACATCCTTCTCCTTGCCAGGCTTCGCCACAAGCGGAACGTACAGCGCAAATTTGGTCATTCGACTCTCCTGGTTTGGTCTTCGCGAACTATCAGATCAACTTTATCCAGTTTGGTCCGGACGGCGAGAGCAAAGCTGCGGGCGATCAGCGGTCTGTCCTATTCCGCCGCGACCCGAGACGAGTTGCTTTCATCGTGTTGCTTTTCACTCAAGATATGCCAGACCTCCATCTCACCCGATCCCTTGACATTTATGGTGCCGCGCGTTTCGCAGACGAAGTCGTGCTTGATCAGGTCGTGAGTCGCGTTTGTGATTTGAATGGCTTCGCTCTTGCCGTGTGACTCCATGCGACTGGCCATGTTCACCGCGTCGCCCCACAGGTCGAAGATGAACTTCTTTCGGCCGATGATGCCGGCGACGACAGGGCCTGAATTCATACCAATGCGGAACGTCAATCGCTTGCCGCGAAACTCGCGCTCGGCGACGCAAGCCTGCATATCGAGCGCCATGCGCGCGAGGGCGTGAGCGTGATCGGCACGTGGGCGCGGTACGCCGGAAACGACCATATAGCAGTCGCCAATGGTTTTGATTTTCTCCAATTGATACTTCTCGACCAACAAATCGAAGCACATGAACACTTCGTCGAGAAGGCCGACGAGTTCCATAGGCGGCATGGACTTGGCCAGCGGGGTGAACTCCACGACGTCGGCGAACAGGATGCTTGCCTTGTCGTACTGATCGGCGATCGTGCGGTGCTCACCTTTCAGTACATTGAAGATCTCGATCGGCAGGATGTTGAGCAGCAGCATTTCGGATCGTTCCTGCAGCCGGTTCTTCTTGTCGACGAAGTAGTAAAGCATCGCGAAGGCCAGACTCACGACGCAGCCAATGTTCAGGAGATAGAAAAATGTGACCATCGAGGAAGGCAGCGAGGCGGCGTCGCCGGAGGGGTGGACAAGCGCGGTGCTTGCGAGCAGGACGAGAAATGCCGCGAACCAACGGGAGGCGGCGGGAAGATCGTGGACGACCAGGGCGCCCAAGGGACAAAGCGTGGACCAAAGAATGACGGCGCTCGAATTATGGAAGCCGCCGAGACTGATCGTCATCAGCCACGGCAGCAGCAAGATCAGCGTCAGCTGGCAGAAGCGGTAGCGCGGAAAGCGGGGAAATGCGGCGAACAGCATGGTGTTGACCAGCGATAACACGCTGTAGGCCGCCGGTACGGCGCCGGCGCTGCGTGCTCCAGCGGCGATGTAGACGACCCCCCACAACGCCGCCGCGACCGCGGATGACAATGCGACGCCGACGAGTATCATTTTCTGCAGCGCGACGTCTTCACTGTCGCGCTGGTCGACGCCGATCTGCGCGATGAGGGGAATTTGCATGCGAAGACCAGCCTCTCAATGAGATGCGTGATGGGACCACAGCATGGTTGTGGAGGCGGACTCGGCGAATAGGGCGCTGATGGCCGGGTTGCTCCCACTGATCGACGGTCATGTGGGTCGCGCGCCGACCTTCGATCTCACCTTTTGCGTCAGCCGCGCACCACCGGTGCGCCGCGACAATCCCGACGTGCAGAGCCGATCTCCTTGCCTGCCCGGTGTTCGATGTCGGCCGATCGCGCAGCTACATCAGCTTCTCCATCGTGATCGGCAGGTCGCGCACGCGCTTGCCTGTGGCATGAAACACCGCATTGGCGATGGCAGCAGCCGTGCCGACCACACCGATTTCACCGACTGTCTTGCCGCCGAGCGCGCTGGCGTGCAGGTCCGGCTCGCCGACGGAGATGACCTCGATGTCAGGCACGTCGGCGTTCACCGGCAAGACGTAGTCGGCGAGGTTGTTATTTGTGATTCGTGCATAGCGGCGATCGATGTGGATGGCTTCAAGGAGAGCCTCTCCAATTCCCATGATCATGCCGCCCTTCCACTGGCTTTCGGCGAGCCTGGGGTTGTAGAGCCTGCCGCAATCGAAGGCGCCGACCATCCGGCGGACACGTACGGTCCCATAGTCCTCGTCGACACGAACCTCCACGAATTGCGCGCCCCACGCATAAGTCGCGTGGGTCGCCGACGATGGGCCCATATATTTGAAGCTGTTGTACGCGTCGCGCTGTTCGGCTTCTGACGACGCCTTGTCGGCCGGCATGGTGCTGCGTGTAACCTCGATCCGGTCACGCCCGACTGCTCGCATCAGCTCGGCTACCGTGATCGACTTTGCAGAGCCATCCGTCGGCGAGATCCGTCCATCCTTGATGGTGAAGTCGTTGACTCGCTTGGCCTTGAACGGCGAGCCAATATGACTGGACGCGAGCGTCAACAGCTCCTCGCGGGCAGCGCGCGCGCTCTTATCAACGGCGCCGGTGAGAAGATTGGCAATCTGCGAAACTCCGGCGACCGGGGCGCGCGGCAGGCTGGTATCGCCGAGCCGAACGCGCACCTGTTCGAATGGAACGCCGATTGCGTCGGCGGCCGCCTGTGCAAGAATGGTGTAGGTACCACCACCGATATCCACGCCGCTCGAGGCAACATCGACCGAACCATCGGCGGAAATCGTAACTCTCGCCTCGCCGGGAGTGTGCACGTTGGGAAAGGCGCCTCCCGCCATCCCCCATCCGATCAATTCGTGGCCCTCCCGCATCGAGCGTGGCTCGGGCAAGCGGCGTGCCCAACCGAACGCCTGCGCGCCGGCTTCGTAGGCTTCGCGGAGCCGGCGGCTCGACCAGGGTTTCGCCGAGTCGGGATCCTGACTGGCATAGTTGCGGAGCCGCAGTTCGATCGGATCGAGCTTCAACATGTACGCAAGTTCATCCATCGCGCTTTCAAGCGCATAGGCTCCGATCGCTTCTCCAGGTGCGCGCTTCCAACTCGGAGTAAAGGAGTTGATCCGCACCAGCTTCTGCGTCGCACTCAGGTTCGGTACGGCGTACATGACCTTGGCGGTGGCCGCGCCGCCTTCGACGTAATCGTCGTCAACGGAGGTCTCGCTGGTGTTCTCGTGAACGATTACCTGCAATTTTCCGTCGTCGCTGGCACCGAGCGTCAACTTCTGCCGTATGGCGGGACGCAGGCCGTTGCCGGTGAAGTTCTGCGGCCGCGACAGCGCCAGCTTGACGGGGCGTCGCAGCTCGCGTGCGGCCATCGCGGCGAGAAGCGAGTCTGCATGAGCTGTGACCTTGACACCGAAGCCGCCGCCCACGAACGGCGAGACGACGCGTACCTTTTCCATCGGGATTGCAAGCCAGTCGGAGAACGCCCGTCGCGCACCCTCGACCCATTGGCTCGGCATCCAGACGGTGAGATTGCCGTCGTCGCTCCAGTCCGCGATGGCTCCAAGCGGCTCCATGGGACAAGAATATTCGCGCGGCGTGGTGTAGACTGCTTCCATGCGCACCGTTGCCGCCGCAAGCGCGGCTTTCGGATCGCCTCGGCTCGCACCGGATGACGGAGCCCCGGGCACGTCGGTCGATTTCGCCTTTGGGTCGTCGATGTCGGCGACGGCTGGCTCCGACTTGTACTCGACGCGCACGCGGCCCGCAGCTTCGGTTGCATGATCGAAGCTATCGGCGATCACGAGGGCAATCGGTTGGCCGCTGTACCGGATTCGGTCGTCCTGAAGCGGCAGGAAGCTCTCCATGACACTCCCCGCCGGAACCATCGCACAGCTCTGCAGTGGCAGCGCATCGGATTGGGTGAGGATACGCAGGACACCCGGTGTGGCCAGTGCCGCGGCGAGATCGATGTTCCCAACGCGCCCCGACGGCATGGTGCTCTCGACGATCACGGCATGTACCAAGCCGGTGAGATCGCGTTCGAGGGCGTAGTCGGCTCGTCCGGTCACTTTCGCGACGCCATCGGCACGCACGATCCGGCGACCGAGAAACGCTCCATTGTGACTCAGTTGTTCTGAATTGGTGATAGACATCAGGTGATCCCTCCGACGGTCAGCAGTGCGCGCGCGACGACGCGGGGAGCCAGGTCTATCTTGAAGCGGTTTTCGCCGTGATCGACCGCGCCTTCGGTGGCGAAGCGGCTCGCGACCCGGATGGTCGGCTCGTCGAAAGTCCGTCCGACGAGCGCCGCTTCGACGGTCCGCGCCCGCCATGGTCTTGTGGCGATCCCACCGAGGGCGACCCTGACGTCACGGATCGTGCGCCCATCCGCCTCCAACTCCACGCCGACAGCGGCGCTGGCCGTCGCGAATTCGTAAGACTCGCGGTCGCGAACCTTAAGGTAGTGCGAGCGGCGGAGCGCCTGCGAGGTCGGAACCTCCACGGCGACGATCAATTCGCCGGGCGAGAGCGGGTGTTCGACGTCTGGCGTGTCGCCGGGCAAAGGGAAGAAGTCATCGATCGAGAAGCGGCGTTGTGGCTGGCCGTCTTCGACAAGGACGGTCGCGTCGAAAGCGACGAGAGCGACTGCGAAGTCACCGGGGTGGGTCGCGATGCAGCTAGGGCTGGTTCCCAGGATCGCGTGGCTACGGGTGATGCCGTCGAAGGCCGCGCAGCCGGAACCGGGATTGCGTTTATTGCAAGCGCCGTAGACCGCTGGCTCACGGAAATAGCTGCAGCGCGTCCGCTGCATGAGATTACCCCCGATCGTGGCCATGTTGCGCAATTGCGCTGACGCACCGCGCCAGAGCGATTCCGACAGGACCGGAAAGTTCTGCCGGATCGTGGGGTGATCGGCGACGTCGCTCATTTTCGACAGCGCACCGATACGCACGCTCGTCGGTCCAACTTCGATCGTATCGAGATCAGGCAGGCGCGTAATATCGATGAGGACTGAAGGAGCCTCGACGCCGCATTTCATGAGGTCGAGGATGGTGGTGCCGCCGGCGAGGAAGCGGGAGCCGGCCTGCTGCGCGACGGCTCCCAGCGCGTCGGGAACGGCGGTGGCTCGGACATACTCGAAATTGTTCATCGTGCGCTCCTCTTCGCCAAATCCACCGTCTGCGCCGCGTCCCGAATAGCCGCGACGATGTGCGGATAGGCGCCACAACGGCACAGGTTGCCGGACATGTATTCGCGGATGCTGGAGTCCGAACCGGTCCTGCCTTCGTCGATGCAGCCGACCGCCGACATGATCTGACCAGGCGTGCAGTATCCGCACTGGAAAGCATCGTGGCGGATGAAAGCCTCCTGGACGGCATGCATGGTGCCGTTGATTGCCAACCCCTCGATCGTGGTAATCGCGCGCCCTTCGACCTGGGATGCGAGCGTCAGGCAGGCGAGGACGCGTCGTCCATCGACGTGAACCGTGCAGGCGCCGCACTGGCCCTGGTCGCACCCCTTCTTGGTGCCGTTGAGATGCAAGTATTCGCGCAGCGCATCCAGCAATGTGACCCGAGGTTCGATCGGCAGCACATAATCGGAGCGATTGATGCGAAGTCTGACTTCTGCGCCTGCGCTGAGTGATGTCGCCATGGGCCCAACTCCTTCGATGCTGGTTGCGTCCGGAACAGCTGATCGGTCCCGAAGACATCATCTGCATTTCGTGACATCCAACCGCGACATCCGCCCTGACAACTATCAACCTCGGCTCGCCGACTCCTCCGCGCTGATGGTGACGCGAGCACCGCGCATGCATCTCGAGACACCACGATACGCTCGGCAAAATTGAGAGAGTCAGACCGGAAATCGCCGTGCTGCGATCCCCGGCGGCAGGCCTATCGGCAGCCGCAGATCACGCCTTTTCCTCGTGGGACGCCCTTTGCCGCACGTCCACCGTGTGGGCAATGAAAGCCGCTTGGCGGGTTGACAACCGTCAGTGCGCGCGCGCGGAAACCCGACGAGCATCCGGTCAACGTGCCCTGCGCGCAAATCGCACGCTCGGCGACCGGGTCGTGATCTTAACGACCCTGACCGATCGAACACCCAGCCGGTGCCGTTTATTTGCTGATCGCAGGTGGGGGACGGACGGCATGCCGAGGGAAGACGACGATGAACATTGAACAGTATACCGAGCGCTCGCGGGGTTTCATCCAATCCGCGCAGTCGCTGGCGGTGCGCGAAGGTCATCAGCAGTTTTCCAGCCTGCATCTGCTGAAGGTCCTGCTTGATGACAGCGAGGGCCTTGCTGGCGGACTGATCGACCGCGCCGGCGGCAATTCTCGCGCAATCCTAAAGGCGGCTGAGGAGGCTCTGGCCAAGCTGCCAAGGGTGTCCGGTGGTGGTGCCGGGCAGGTCTATCTCGCGCCCGAACTCGCGCGAGCCTTTGACGCCGCCGAAAAGGCCGCCGAAAAGGCCGGCGACAGCTTTGTAACGGTGGAGCGTCTGCTGCTCGGGCTCGCCATCGACAAGAATAGCGAGGCTGGCCAGCTGCTGGCCAAAGGCGGCGTGACCGCACCGAACCTTAACGCGGCGATCGAGTCCCTGCGCAAGGGCCGCACGGCCGACAGCGCGACGGCCGAGAACGCCTATGACGCGCTGAAGAAATATGCGCGCGACCTGACCCAGGCCGCGCGCGACGGAAAGCTCGATCCTGTGATCGGGCGCGATGAGGAGATCCGCCGCACCATCCAGGTGCTCTCCCGCCGGACCAAGAACAACCCGGTGCTGATCGGTGAGCCGGGCGTCGGCAAGACCGCCATCGTCGAGGGGTTGGCGCTGCGCATCCTCAATGGCGACGTGCCGGAAAGCCTGAAGGACAAGAAGCTGCTTTCGCTCGACCTCGGCGCATTGATCGCCGGCGCCAAGTATCGCGGTGAGTTCGAGGAAAGGCTCAAAGCCGTTCTCCAGGAAGTCACCGGGAGCGAGGGCGCCTTCATCCTGTTCATCGACGAGATGCACACGCTGATCGGCGCGGGCAAGAGCGACGGCGCGATGGACGCCTCCAATCTGCTCAAGCCGGCGCTGGCGCGCGGCGAGCTGCACTGCATCGGCGCGACCACGCTCGACGAGTATCAGAAACACGTCGAGAAGGACGCGGCGCTGGCCAGGCGCTTTCAGCCGATCTTCGTCAGCGAACCCACGGTCGAGGACACGATCTCGATCCTGCGCGGGCTGAAGGACAAATACGAGCAGCATCACGGCGTGCGGATCACCGATTCCGCACTCGTGGCGGCCGCGACATTGTCCAACCGCTACATCACCGACCGCTTCTTGCCCGACAAGGCCATTGATTTGATGGACGAGGCTGCGGCCCGGCTGAAGATGCAGGTCGATTCCAAGCCCGAAGAGCTCGACTCGCTCGATCGCGAGATCATCCGGCTCAAGATCGAGCAGGAGGCGTTGAAAAAAGAAAGCGACCCGGGCTCCAAGACGCGGCTGCAATCGCTGGAGAAGGAGCTCGCCGACCTCGAGGAAAGGTCGGCGGCTCTGACGGCTCGCTGGAGCGCGGAGAAAAGCAAACTCTCGAATGCCCAGAAGCTCAAGGCCGAGCTGGACGCTCTCCGAGTCGATCTCGCAAACGCCCAGCGCAGCGGCGAATACCAGCGGGCCGGCGAACTTGCCTATGGTCGGATTCCAGAGCTGGAGAAGCAACTCGCCGAGATCGAGGCCAATGAGAATGCGGGGGCAACGGTGGAGGAGGCCGTCACCGCCAATCACATCGCACAGGTCGTGTCGCGCTGGACCGGCGTGCCCGTCGACAAGATGCTCGAGGGCGAGAAGGACAAGCTCCTGAAGATGGAGGAGGCGCTGGGCCATCGCGTCGTCGGCCAGGCCGAGGCCGTGCATGCGGTCGCGACCGCGGTTCGCCGCTCGCGCGCCGGGCTGCAGGACCCCAACAGGCCGATGGGTTCCTTCATGTTCCTGGGCCCCACCGGCGTCGGCAAGACCGAGTTGACCAAGGCGCTCGCGGAGTATCTGTTCAACGACGAAACGGCGATGGTCCGACTCGACATGTCCGAATACATGGAGAAGCACTCGGTCTCGCGCCTGATTGGCGCGCCCCCTGGCTATGTCGGCTATGACGAGGGCGGTGCTCTGACCGAGGCGGTGCGGCGCCGGCCTTACCAGGTCGTGCTGTTCGACGAAATCGAGAAGGCGCATCCTGACGTCTTCAACGTCCTGCTGCAGGTGTTGGACGACGGCCGCTTGACCGATGGCCAAGGCCGAACAGTCGATTTCCGGAATACGTTGATCATCATGACCTCCAACCTGGGTTCGGAATTCCTGGTGAACCAGCCGGAGGGTGAGGATACGGCGGCGGTGCGCGAGCAGGTCATGGGCATGGTGCGTGCGCATTTCAGGCCGGAGTTTCTCAATCGCGTCGACGAGATCATTCTGTTCCACCGCCTGCAGCGCAGCGAGATGGGGCGGATTGTCGAGATCCAGTTCGCCAGGCTTCAAAAGTTGCTGGATGATCGCAAGATCACGCTCACGCTCGATGCGGACGCAAAGGAGTGGCTCGCAGCCAAGGGCTGGGACCCGGCTTACGGCGCACGGCCGTTGAAGCGGGTGATGCAAAAGTATCTGCAGGACCCGTTGGCCGAGATGATCCTCGCGGGCGAGGTGAAGGACGGCGACAAGGTCGCGATCTCGGCGGAAGGCAATGTGCTAACATTCAACGGCAGGGCGCCGCAAACGGCGGAGATAGCGCAGTTCAATGCGACGCCCCCGAAGCGGAAATTGAACTGAACGGTCCGCCTGGACGCCCGCACCACATGCGCGGCGGAGAATGTGAGACCGAAAGAGGACGAGTGAGCCCGCAACAGGCAAGATTGTAGTCAGACCGAGCGCGTCAGACAGTCATTGAGCAGGATGAACATGGCACCACGTTGCAGGCACCTGTTGGGAATTCATGACGTTATTCCGCATTCTCTAGGGTGCGAAGAATGCCTGGAATTGGGCGACCCATGGCTGCACCTGCGCGTTTGTCGGACCTGCGGCCACGTCGGTTGCTGTGACCAGTCGCCCAATCGGCACGCGACCAAACACTTCCATGCGACCGGTCACCCGATCATAGAAGCCTATGATCCGCCGGAGGGCTGGGGCTGGTGCTACGTGGACCAGCTCATCTTTGACTTGTCTGACAGGCCGACGCCACGTCTGGGTCCGATCCCGCGGTTCTATTGACGTGCCGGGCCACGTTGCCCGATCAAAGACGCCGAACGTCCGGACGAACGCAGACCCATCGATGGCGCATGATGTTTTCCGGTGTTTGTGCTGACGCCTGTCAAGGTTGCACGCCGCTCGACGCGTCATCGTCAGTTGCTAAGCCAACCTAGGGAGATGGCGATGGTCGCGCCCAGTGCCAGCCGTAGTGCCAACCGTCGCGAAGCCGAAGCATCGGATGGCACGAACGTCCAGACGCGAGATCCGCAACTTTACGATCAGTTCGATCTGCTGCCGATCGCCGGCAACTGGCGCCAGGGTCGGTCGGAGCATCGGCTGGCCGACACCAATCCGTTTAGCGGCGATGTTCTGCTCGAGATCAAGCAGGCCGATCGCGACGATGTCGATGCGGCGTTTGCGGCAGGCGCCAGGGCTCAAACGGCGTGGGCTGTCTCAACGCCAGCGGTGCGGGCACAGGTGTTTCGCCGCGCGGCAGGCGTGATGGAAGCGCGCCGCAGCGAAATCGTCGAGTGGCTGATCAAGGAATCCGGCAGCACGCGACTAAAAGCCAACCTGGAGTGGGAAGTAACTCACACCGTCATGCTGTGGGCGACATCCGTGCCGCACGCGGTCGAAGGACGCTCCGTTTTGTCCGACATTCCGGGCAAGGAGAATCTGGTCATGCGCAAACCGGTCGGCGTGGTGGGAGCAATCAGCCCGTGGAATTGGCCGCTCCACCTGAGCAATCGCACGGTCGCGCCCGCGCTCGCTGTGGGAAACGCCGTCGTGATCAAGCCGTCAAGTGAGACGCCTGTCACAGGGGGATTGTTGTTGGCCAAAATTTTCGAGGAGGCCGGGCTGCCGGCTGGTCTCCTCAGCGTCGTCGTCGGCGCCGGCGACGAAATCGGTGACGGCTTCGTCAGTCATCCCGTTCCGCGTGTGATTTCGTTCACCGGCTCGACGCCGGTCGGCCGCAGGATAGCGGAACTCGCGGCGAAGGCGCCGATTATCAAGCGCGTCGATCTGGAGCTCGGCGGCAATGCGCCGTTCGTCGTACTCGCGGACGCAGATCTCGATCAGGCCGTCGAAGCCGCTGCGTTCGGCAAGTTCTTGCATCAAGGCCAGATCTGCATCGCGATCAACCGCATCATTGTCGAGGAGTCCGTCTACCCCAAGTTCGTCGATCGCTTTGCACAGCGGGTGGCGAACTTGAAAGTCGGCGATCCCAGCGACGGCGACACCGTGATCGGTCCGATCATCAACAAGGCGCAGCTCGACAAGCTGATGGCGCGCATTCGCCGTGCCCGCGATGACGGCTGCAAACAGGTGCTCGGAGGCGAGCCGGACGGCTTGGTGCTGCCGCCGCATGTCTTTGTGAACGTCACTAACCAAATGCAGCTCGCAGCAGAAGAAATATTCGGCCCGGTGGCGCCGATCATCCGGGTCAGCAACGCCGAAGAGGCGCTGGCGGTGGCCAATCAAACAAGTTTCGGACTGAGCGGCGCCGTATTCACGCGCAACCTCCACCGCGGCGCGCACTTCGCCCGGCAGATGCAGGTCGGCATGGCCCACGTCAACGATCAGCCCGTGATCGACTTGCCGACCTGTCCGTTCGGCGGCGAGAAGAATTCCGGGATCGGCCGATTCAACGGCGATTGGGTGATCGAGGCTTTCACGACGGACCAGTGGCTGACCGTGCAGCACACCCGGCGTGCCTTTCCCTGGAGCGCTTCTGCCGTGCAGGGGCCATGGTCCTGAAAGGCGAATCGATGGACGACTTATCCAACACGGTTGTCGAGGGTCTGCAGGCGGGCGGCAGCGGCATGCTTGAGTCCCGCCGCGAGCAGATGTTTCCCAAGTTCGCGCCGAACGAAATCGACCGCATGCGCCGGTTCGGCGAGATCAGACATTATGCGGGCGATGAGTACCTGTTCCTGACGGGTGAAATTCCGCCGGGGATGTTCGTCATCATCGCCGGCCGGGTATCCATCGAAGCTCGCGATCGACCCGGCCGAACAGAGAGAATCGTGGAATTGGGTGCAGGCGATTTCATTGCCGAAGTTGCCCAGCTCTCCGGCGGACTCGCGCTTGTCGATGCACGCGCCATCGAACCCGTCGAGTCGCTGATCATTCTGCCATCCAGACTTCGCGCCTTGCTGATCGCCGACGTTGAACTCGGCGAGCGCATCATGCGCGCTCTGGTCTTGCGACGGGTATTCCTCATCGAGACCGGTTCAGGTGGCCCTTGTCTGATCGGGCATGACGCCCACCCCGGAATGGTGCGTCTGCTGGAATTTCTGGCCCGCAACGCCTATCCACACCAGGTGATGGATCCCACAAAGGACCCCGACGCGCAGGCGTTCTTGCAGCACTATCCCTGCAGGCCGGAAGAACTGCCATTGGTGGTCTGTCCGAACGGGGTAATTCTCAAGAATCCCAGCGAGGTCGAGTTGGGGCGAGCGCTGGGCATGGTGCCGCCGGACCTGGAAGGGCGCTGCTACGATTTGGCGATTGTCGGCGCCGGCCCGGGAGGGCTTGCGGCTGCCGTGTATGCGGCGTCCGAAGGATTGTCGGTCGGCGTGTTCGACGCAAGGGCGTTCGGGGGGCAGGCCGGTGCCAGCAGCTGTATCGAGAATTATCTGGGCTTCCCGACGGGAATTTCAGGCCAGGCACTGGCGGGACGTGCCTACGTGCAGGCCCAGAAGTTCGGTGTCGAGATGATCATTCCCGAGACGGTCACCAATCTTCGCTGTGAGCAATATCCATTCGCGATCGGGCTCGTCGATGGTCGGAGCGTTGCCGCGCTCAGTGTCGTGATCGCCAGCGGCGCACGCTATCGCAGGCCGAACATACCGAATCTGGAGCATTTCGAGGGGCGGGGAGTTTGGTACTGGGCTTCCCCGATCGAGGCCCGTCTGTGCCGAAACGAGGAAGTCGTGCTGGTCGGCGGAGGCAACTCCGCAGGGCAAGCGGCCGTGTTTCTCAGCCATTATGCCAAGAAAGTCTGGATGCTGGTGCGGGGCTCCAGCCTTTCGCAGAGCATGTCGCAATATCTGATCGATAGGATCGCAGCGACGGCGAATATCGAGTTGCTGACTTGCACGGAGATCGTGGAGTTGTCCGGTGACGAGCAGGGACAACTCGCGCGGGTGCGCTGGCGCGACCGGACCGGCGGGGACGTCGAGAAAGCAATCCGCAACGTTTTCATGTTCATCGGTGCGGAGCCCGCAACGGAGTGGCTGAGCGATTGCAACGTCAGCCGTGACAGCAAGGGGTTTGTCCAGACCGGCGCCGACATCCCTGATGGCGACCGGTCTTCGGCCGACGGCGCAAGCTCGCCCGCGTCGCTCGAGTCGAGCGTGGCGGGTGTGTTCGCCGTGGGCGATGTGCGGTTCGGGTCCGTCAAGCGCGTCGGCGCAGCGATCGGTGAGGGAGCCACCGTGGTGCCGCAGATCCACGCGTTCCTCGAGGCGGCCCGGACCAACCGATGTGAACAGTCGGCGCAGGCCTCCGCGGCATGATGGTCCGAGCAGGCAGCCTTCGCCGCCTGGACGATGACCGAACGGCTCGACACGAAATAACTACGCGTGAATGACATCTGTCAACGCGGCCGCGACGAGGCATGGCAGAGTGGCCGGATGATCGCGCAACTTCCCCATGACAAGATGCCGCCTGCGCGCCCAGAGGGCGTGCTACAGCTGCAGCGACTCTTTCGCAAGGCGGCTGATCTAAATTTGGACAAGGCCGACCTCAAGCGCTTCGAAGAGTTCGTCGATCACAGGGTGTATCGGCTGCTCATTCGCGCCGAAGCTGACGCCAAAGCTGGCGGCGACGTCCTGATCGAGCCCTGGCATCTGCCGATCACCGCCGGCCTCCAGGAATGCATCGAGCAATTCAGGAAGCTGGATGAAACGATAGAGCTGGCGCCGATTCTCGACCGTCTCGCGCATCGACCGCCGCTGCAGTTCACCTACAGCGACGAGGCCGAAGCAATGCTGCCCGATGTTGTCGGAGGACTTGGCGTCGCGGTTGCCCGAGCCATGAAGCTCGTCGAGCCGGATCTGAAAAATCCGCAGACGAGACATTGGGAGCTCGCGTCGCGAATGTTCGACTTGCTGCTGTAGCCGTTGCAATCAATGCTGGAGTTCGCCCATTGATATGGGAGCCGCCTGGCGGTGATCTCGCTGATCGATCAGGGCCCGTCACTATCTGCCGGCACGGCATCGGCCACGATCGCAAACCGGAGCACCTGCCCGATGAACCGTGGTGCGCTCGATGGCCGGCTGACACCTGGATTTGGCCAAGCTCGATACGACCTGTCCGCGGATCGCACACAGCCTCTGGCATGGCATTGATTGTGGAGAGCTTCAGCCATGAGCAACGAGATCCGCCGCATCGTGTGCCCCCATTGCACGGCAACCAACCGCGTTCCGAACCGGCGGGATGCGCGGCAGGCAAAATGCGGACGATGTCGACAGCAACTCTTTACAGGGCATCCCGTGTCGGTTTCCGCACGTGACTTCGCCACTCACATCCAGCGCAACGATATTCCGGTGGTAATCGACTTTTGGGCGGCGTGGTGCGGGCCTTGCAAAGCGATGGCGCCGGTTCTCGAACGCGCCGCCGGCGAACTCGAACCCGAGTTTCGCTTTCTGAAGGTCGACACCGAGGCGGAAGGCGAGCTGTCCGCGCGCTACAACATTCGGAGCATCCCAACGCTGATGCTGTTCCACAAAGGCAACATCGTCGCTCAGCGCGCCGGCGCTGTCGGTGGCGAGGCGTTGCGCGACTGGCTGCGCCAGTATGCGCCCGCAGCCGCGCCCGCTGTCTCATGATTTGCCGAACAGGTTTGCCGTGGCGGCCGCAATTCGCTGTTGAGGAGGTTCCTGATATCCTGTCGCTGCATCGGATCACTGAAAGTGACGCCTGAGCGCCGGGCATCGGCGGCTAGTTCGCTGGCCAGACGCAGCATCTTCGCACATCCCGGACAGGAATAGGACTTGAAGCTTCCGCCCATCGATGGTGCTCGCGACCTGCTGTCTAGAGGATGATCGATGACTGAGGTCCTTGGGCGCCGCTCGTCGTATCATCGCCAACGCTGATCGACACAAGCCTTCGCCTTGTCGCCGCGGTCCTGCTGCAGCGAAGGATAGTCCGTGTAACCCTTCTCGCCGCCGCCATAGTACGTCGTCGGGTCGTCCACGTTCAGTGGTGCATCGACCCGCAGCCGTTCGGGCAGGTCGGGATTGGCAATGAACTTGCGGCCGAACGCAATCAAGTCGGCTAGCCCGTCGTGCAGCCATTGCGTGGCGCTGTCGGCGTCAAAGCCTCCGGCCACGATCAGGGTTCCCTGATATTTGGTGCGTATCAGTCTGGCCATGCCCAGAGCGACCGGGTCCGGGTTCTGGCCATTCTGCATCTGCTCGAGTGCCGGATTGACGACGTGCAGATAGGCCAAGCCATAGCCGGAAAGCTGTTCGGCGAGATAGCCGAACGTCGACTCAGGAGCGTCGTCACTGATGTCGTTCATCTTGCCAAGAGGTGAAAGCCGGACGCCGATCCTGTCCGCTCCGAGAATGGGGATTAGGGCTTCCGTGATTTCGAGCAGCAGACGCGCGCGATTCTGAATCGTGCCGCCATACGCATCGCTGCGACAGTTGGTGCTGCTCTCGATGAACTGATCGATCAGGTAGCCGTTGGCCGCATGGATCTCGATGCCGTCGAATTCGGCAGCCTCCGCGTTCCTCGCCGCACGCTCGTACTGTCTGATTAGATAGGGTATCTCCT
The DNA here is from genome assembly GCF_003591005.1 of Rhodopseudomonas palustris. Lineage (GTDB taxonomy): Bacteria > Pseudomonadota > Alphaproteobacteria > Rhizobiales > Xanthobacteraceae > Rhodopseudomonas > Rhodopseudomonas palustris_K. The sequence goes on along the minus strand of NZ_QYYD01000001.1, from coordinate 120,037 downwards.
CGAGAGTCAGCGCGCGTGGACGCACGAACGGAACCAGCTGTCCCTCGCCGAGCTCGTTTTCGATGAAGGCCTTGCCGGCAGGCGTGATCGCCGAGGGCGCAACGGGCAGCATGTTGTCCGGCTGCAGGGCCGGATGCGAAATGCGACCGACGTGCCATAGTTGATTGAAGATCAGTCCGTCAGCCTTGTGCACGGCCGTCGTGACTTGCCGCCAAGCTTCGACTTGCTCGCGGCTATGGATACCCGGCGTCCAGGCATAGCCCTGGCCCTGCATCGAGATCTGGGTGGCCTCGCTGATGATGAGGGCAGCGGACGCTCGCTGCGCATAGTAACAGGCCGCGAGTTGCGATGGCACGTTGCCCGGCTGTCGGGCTCGTGAGCGGGTCAATGGCGCCATTACCACCCGATGGGGGAGGATAAACGGCCCCAGTCGATATCCCTGGAACAGTGGGTTAGCGTTTCCATTTAGAGCGCCATTCAGCGCGCGGCTGCGCGTGGAAGCGGTGAACATGTTGCCTCGTGTCCAAAGAGTTGACTGAGTCAAGCTGTGGCTAAACAGGCCTATGGAGACGTTTCGGTCTCGACGCGATAACGTAACGGATGAGAGATCCGCCGCGCTGACAATCCTCAATGCGGCTGTCATTGAGAACGGACAGCAGGAACTATACAGCGAGCGTGGCTACGCGGGGCCGTCGCCGCAGCGCCGAAGTGACTGCGGCAGGGCCGGCGATAGAGTCGCCGTGACCCTACATGACCGAGCGCGATGAGTGGGGCGACTGGCCAGGTTCGACCGACCGGCGCGACGCCTGCTGTTACCAGGAGCCAAGCCATGCTGCGCCGTGTAGTGTCGGGAGGAGCGACGGCACGATCGTTGGGCTAGAGAGTGCAGGAAGGCTCGACGCGCAAGCTCATGATCGCCGATCGGGTCCCGACGCTTCAATGCGGGGGCGTTACATCCGTATTCCGCATGGTCTGGATGTCCCGGAGCAGGCAGCGCAGCCCATAGAGTTGATCCAGCAGATACAAGACGAGCGCGATACCCTCGTCGTTGACACCGAAATCATCCTGAAGGTCCTGGATGAGACGCGCACGGGCGAGATCCTGCTCGGAGAAGTGATGCCCTGGCCGATCCGCCAGCAACCATTCTGCCTTTATCCAGGTCTCGATCGTGGCTGAATCGAGGTGAGATCGATCGGCGAATTCCTGCAGCTGCATTGTCACACTCGCATCGACTGTCGCGGGCTATCAGAAGGCTGCCAGTCACTCATGAACCGTTCGAGATCTGGGTCGGGCTTTTTCGGCAGAACGAGCTTGAGCGTGACGTACTGGTCACCTCTGCCGCCATCGGCGCGCGGCACGCCTCGTCCCTTGATCCGCAGCTTGCGGCCCGAACTCGACCATTTCGGCACTGAGACGGTGACGGCGCCGCTCACGGTCGGGACCTTCAGTTTGGCGCCCAGCACGCCTTCCTTCAGTGAGATCGGCAGCTCCAGGAGGATGTCATCGCCTTTGCGGACGAAGTAAGGATGCGGCAGGACGCTGATTTCAATCAAAGCGTCGCCTGCAGGACCGTCGCCGGCTCCCCGACGCCCCTTCTCCTTGAGGCGCAGAGTTTGGCCGTCGCGGGTGCCGGGAGGAATGTTCACCTCGAGAGTCGTCCCGTCTGGGAGGACGATGGATTGCTTGCCGCCGTTGACGGCATCGAGAAAGCTGAGCTCGAGGTGATAGCGGATGTCAGCGCCGCGACCGCGCCGGGTGGAGCGGCCGGCGCGCCCAAAGATTTCGGAGAGAAGGTCCTCGCTGCCGGAGAGGTCGCTGAAATCGGCGAAGCCGGCGCCATTGGTGTAACCGGACCAGCCGTCCCGCTCGGCAAAATCCCGGTAGTATCGCCGGGGCTGCTGCTCGGTGCCTGATGCATCGATCTCGCCGCGGTCGAAGCGGGCTCGCTGTTCCGGGTCGCTGAGAAGTGTGTTGGCGGCGGACAGCTCTTTGAATTTGTCCTCTGCCGCCTTGTTGCCTGGATTGAGATCAGGATGCAGCTTTTTCGCGAGCCGACGGTAGGCCTTCTGGATGTCGGCCTGTGTCGCGTCTCGCTCGACGCCCAGCGTTGCATACGGGTCTGTGGCCAACACCAGCTCCTGATTGCGCGTCGGCCCGACCGATCGGACCCCGGGTCATTGTTGCGGGGGTGAGGACGATTGCGGTTTGGGCGGTTTGGCGACAACAACTCTGGCCGGCCGCAACAGCCGGTCGTGAAGCATGTAGCCTGTCTCCAGAACGTCCACGACGTTGCCGGGAGACTGGTCGGACCGATCCGCTTCCATCACGGCTTCATGTTTCATCGGATCGAATGGCTGGTTCAGAGCATCGATGACTTCAACACCGAAGCGTTTCAGGATCTGCGTCAGGATGCGGTCGGTGGCAACGACCCCGGCGTGCAGGCTGTCGTCCTTGGCGCCAGGATCCGGCGAGCCGGCCTCGATAGCGCGTCGCAGATTGTCCGCCACTTGCAGCAGTTCGCGGGCGAAGTCGGCGATCGCATATTGCCGGGCATCCTGCACCCGGCGCTCAGTGAGGCGCCTCGTGTTTTCGGCATCCGCGAGTGCGCGCAACAGGCGGTCGCGCTCGGAGCTGGTTTCCTGCGCTCGATTGCTTGCGTCGTGCTCACCCGCGGGCAGCTCGCCAAGCCCATCGTCGACGGTGTTGGTCGCCATGTCGTGCTCCACTCGTGATGTTCGCCCCGGATGGGGAGGCTTCACGAAGCCTTCCGGCTGCCGGGATCGATTTCCTCGAATTCCGCGTCGACGACGTCGTCATTGGACTCAGAAGATCCCGCTTGTTCGCTGCCGGTCGCGCCGCCTTGGGACGCCGCGCGGTTCAGGGCTTCGCCGATTTTCGACGCCGCCTGTTGCAGCCGCTGGGCGGCCTGCTGGATCGCTGTCACGTCCTCGCCGCTCAGCCGTTGCTTGGCCTCGGCGATCGCCTGTTCGACCTCGCTCTTGACGTCGGCAGGGATCTTTCCTTCGGCATCCTTCAGGGCCTTCTCGGAGCTGTAGATTGCCGCGTCGGCCTGGTTGCGGGCTTCGATCAGCTCCTTGCGCCGCTTGTCCTCGTCGGCATGGGCTTCGGCCTCCCGGACCATCCTCTGGATGTCGGCTTCGGTCAGGCCTCCGGACGCCTGGATCCGGATGCTTTGCTCCTTACCGCTCGCCTTGTCCTTGGCCGATACATTGACGATGCCGTTGGCGTCGATATCGAACGTCACCTCGATCTGCGGCACGCCTCGAGGCGCCGGCGGAATTCCGACCAGATCGAACTGACCCAGCAGCTTGTTGTCCGCCGCCAACTCGCGTTCGCCCTGGAAGACCCGGATCGTGACGGCGGTCTGATTGTCCTCCGCCGTCGAGAACGTTTGGCTCTTCTTGGTCGGGATGGTGGTGTTGCGCTCGATCAGCTTCGTCATGACGCCGCCCAGCGTCTCGATGCCGAGCGACAAGGGTGTGACGTCGAGCAGCAGGACGTCCTGGACGTCGCCTTGGAGAACGCCGGCCTGGATCGCGGCGCCGACCGCGACCACTTCATCGGGATTGACGCCCTTATGGGGTTCGCGTCCGAACAGCTGCTGTACGGTCTCCTGAACCTTCGGCATGCGGGTCTGGCCGCCGACAAGGACGACTTCGTTGATATCCGATGGCTGCAGGCCGGCGTCCTTCAACGCCGCCTTGCAGGGATCGATGGTGCGCTGGATGAGATCGTCGACCAGCGCTTCGAGCTTGGCGCGCGACAGCTTGACATTGAGATGTTTTGGTCCGGCCTGGTCTGCGGTGATGAACGGAAGATTGACATCGGTCTGGGTGGCGCTGGAGAGTTCGATCTTGGCCTTCTCGGCGGCATCCTTGAGCCGTTGCAAGGCAAGACGATCCTTTCGGAGGTCGATGCCGTTCTCCTTGCGAAACTCGTCCGCCAGATAATCGATGATCCGCTTGTCGAAATCTTCGCCACCGAGAAAGGTGTCGCCATTGGTTGACTTGACCTCGAACACGCCGTCGCCGACCTCCAGGATCGAGACGTCGAACGTTCCGCCACCGAGATCGTAGACCACGATCTTGCCGCTGCCTTTCTTGTCGAGACCGTAGGCGAGGGCGGCCGCAGTCGGCTCATTGATGATGCGCAGGACTTCCAGCCCGGCGATCCGGCCGGCGTCCTTGGTTGCCTGACGCTGCGCGTCGTTGAAATAGGCGGGCACGGTGATCACAGCCTGTGTGACGGCGCCACCGAGCGTGGCTTCCGCGGTTTCCTTCATCTTGGTGAGGATGAAGGCGCTGATCTGGCTGGGACTGTACTTCTTGCCCCGGATATCGACCCAGGCGTCGCCGTTGTCGCCCGGCACGATGTGATACGGCACCATGGTCTTGTCTTTGGCCGTGATCGGATCATCGTAGCGACGGCCGATCAGTCGCTTGATGGCATAAACCGTGTTCTCGGGGTTGGTGATACTTTGCCGCTTGGCCGGCTGCCCGACCAGCACTTCGCCGTCGTCCGTGAAGGCAACCATCGACGGCGTGGTGCGCCCGCCTTCGGCATTCTCAATAACCCTGGCTTTGCTGCCTTCCATGACAGCCACGCAAGAGTTGGTAGTTCCGAGATCGATGCCGATTGCCTTTGCCATGATCAGGTTCCTTCGGGTTTGAATCCTGGGAGGTTGCAGCCGTCCTGAGCTGTGTTTCTGCTGTTCGATGAAGAGGCGAGACGCACGAACCGGCCTGTGAGGACACCGATGGCTCGGGCGGCTCGCCGTGCCGACAATCAGGCGGCTTCCTTGACCTCGATCTTCTTCGGCTCGGGCTTCGCGGGCTTCGGAATCGTGATCTTCAGCACGCCGTTGGTCATCGTCGCCTGGACGGAGGAGGGATCGATGCCAGGCGGCAATTGCAGAACACGAAGAAACACCCCGTAGCTGCGTTCGCTGTGCTGAACATTCTTGTCGGTGTTGCCGCCGTCCGAACCCTGCTCCATCTTCTTTTCGCCGCGAATAGTCAGCGTATCATCTTCGAGCGAAATATCGACGTCCTTGCGCTCGAGACCCGGCATTTCAGCGGTGACTTCGATCGCTTTGTCTGTCTCCGTGATATCGATCTTCGGAACGAGTTGCTGTCCTTGGGCGCCCACTCCCTGTGAGAACTCGCTGAATAGGCGGTCGATCTCCCGGTGAAGGCCGAACAGGCCGAAGCCGGGTGGCATCGGTATTCCCGCGTCACGCAACGGGACGAGTGATCGTAACCTCATTGGAGTCTCCTTCTTCGGCTCGCGATGCAGTTCTGGATCCTAGGGGCTGACGACGATGCGATCGTCGACCTTGCTCACGCCGGGCGCCGACCAGGCAACGCGCTCGGCTTCCTCCCTTTCGATCCAGGAACGCACCGTTCCCTTGAGGACGACTTCGCTGCCGTTGGCCTCGACCTGAATCCGGTTGGCGTCGACTTCCGCGTTCCGCTTGAACGCGTCCAGAATCTTCTGCTTGAGTTCAGAGGGCTGGACCTTCGGCTTGACCGTGATGAGGTTGATGACGCCCTTCACGCCCTTGACCTTGCGAACCGCCTTCTCGCCTGAGGTCTTCTGATATTGCCATTCGGCGGAGCCTTCGAGCGTAATCCAGCCGTCTCGAACGGTGACCTTGATCTTCTCGTGTGAGATAGGAAGCTCGGACTTGAGCGCCGCGAGCGCGTCGCGCGCGATATCGGGATCCGGCCGCTGATCGATCGATGGCAGACGAACCTCGATGTCGTTGGCTACGGCGCGCACACCCGCTACGCGCTTCGCAGCGGACTCGGCCTCGAGTCGATCGGCGTAGCTGTGGGTGAAACCTGCGAGCGTGACGACGCCGTCCTTGACCGAAATGGCGATGTCGCTGTCATCGACGTGCGGATCCCATTTCAACTCGTCACGGACGTCGCGTTCGATCTCACTGTCTGACTTCATGATTGGCTCCTGGCGTTTGCGAGTGCATTGTCGGCGCCGCCCCGTCATCGCCGGTGGAGGCAATCTACGCGTGGTAAGCGTGCGAGCCATGACGATCGTCAACTTCCGGCTCGTGTTTCTCGCTGGAGCTTGTGAAGCCGCGCTGATTGAAGATCGGCAACGATGATCGTCGAAGCGGGTGAGCACGGCGCGGATGAATGACGCGCGCGCAGCTATGCCGCAGCCTCGTTATGGTCGCCCGAGACGCTCGTCACTCAGCCAGGGATCCGGCCGAAGTGAGTGCAGCGGCAGATCTTCCGGCGTCTTGATGAGGTCGATTTCATGAACGTGCACGGCATGTCCGCCATGCCGCACCAGAATTTCCTGGGCCAACGCCTCCTTCTCAGGGTCGCGGACCCGAACCCAGATCAGCAGGCCGAACCACTCCGCAATCGGCTCCAAGCCTCTGACCTTTTCGCGGCGCAGGAGCCGATAGATGGGCCATATCATCATGACGCCCGTGACGGTCCCGATCAGGATCGACCACATGGCGACCGCGAGAGCGTCATACCCTTTGAGCGCCAGGAAAGCGGCGACTCCGACTGCCGTAATGCAACCGAGAACGCCGCTGGCGACGGCTTCGGCGCCGAGCAAATCGTCGTCACCGAAGAAGGGCTGTCTCGGCGTGGTCGGCAGGTCGGCGAGATCGGAAGGGGGAATCGCCACGTAATTCAGCCGACGCTGCAGTTCGTCGGGAGATGCGCTGACGTCGATGTCGGAGCGATCGAAGCCCGACAAAAGAAGATCCTGGACCGCGTCGTCGAGCGTACGCCGGGAGTGAAAGACACCGGTTACTTCGCGGGACCGGTCATGGTCCAGGATCGTGTCGGTTGATGTTGCCGTCGTCATGTGATGTGACCGTCAATCTGATCAGTATTTGAATTCCGTCAGCTTCTTCAGTTCTTCCTTGGATGCGCCGGGAAGGGTGACCTTGCTGCCGGTGTCGTCAATGACGATGCTGTTGAACGGCACTGCGACGAGACGAGCGCCGACGCCGAGAAAGCCGCCGACCTGCAGAATCGCGAAGTCGAGTTGTTTCTTGTCTTTCCCGGCGATCACGTCGTCGAGGCTTCCGATCTTCTCATTTTTGTCGTTCATGACGGTGCTGCCGATCAGTTTGCTCATGCGATAGCCCTGAGCAACGACGCTTACGTCGACCTTGACGAGAGCTACGCCAGCCTGCGGCAGTGCGGGATTGCAGCTCAGCACAGCCAACATTCCGACAAGCGCCGCCAGGCCGCTGTTTCGCAGCTTCCTCGCCCCCCTGCGATGGCTCGGCGGAGTTGCACTGATGATGAGATTCGAAAGGCGAGCGGATGGGGTGGTTTTCATGTCTCTCTCCTCGGGACGATCGGTGATCTAGCGGGTACCTCTGTTCGACCCTGGAGTGCGCTGACCATTGTCAATTTGCAGGCCGCTTAATCGACGCCGCGGCAGAATCCGCCGGTTGTCAGACCACCAGGGCTGCACATTTGCTGCAATTGCACCCGCATGGTTTGCCCGAGAGATGCGACATCGCGAGCGACCATCGTGACGCAATGCGGGGTGAGATCAGCGGAATGGCATTACTGCGGCCGTGCACATCGCCGAGATGGTCGCCCGAGCCGCCTGTCACCACGCGGTCCGGTCTGCTGAATGCCTTGCAGCGCCTCGCCGGGTGGCGGAACTCGCTGCCGATTGGTTCACATGGTCGGGATCCAGTTTAGGCTGAAGAGCCGTTACGTGTTTTTACGTTACGAGAATTTCCCAAGTTTACCCGAGCGCGCGGCTGATAGTTGATGACCGGAAGGCAGAGCGTCACTGCCGCCGAGGGCGCCAGGAAGGGAAGGACAGGGAAATGAAGCCGATCATTCACCCAGCGGACTATTATCGGAAGATTCTCGCCGCTCAGCCTCACGCGCTGAAGTCGCTCGATGCCTCGGTCGCGATTGTCAAATTGAACCGTGACCAGCAGGTTCCGGAGGACGCAGGCCCCGCGGGGCGCTGGTACTACGTCATTGCCGGCGCCGTGCGTTATTCGACCATCCGTCCAGATGGTCGACGGCAGCTCCTCGACCTGATGCTGATAGGAGATTTCTTCCTTGTCGGGAGCAGCCAGCGAGACGACACCATTGAGGCCGTCACGGAAGAGACTGTGCTCGCGAGCTATTCCGGAGCGCGGCTGGAAAATCTGGGCGAGCGCGATCACCGCTTTGCCAGAGAAATGCGAGAGATCACGTTTCAATCACTCGAACGCTCCCGACAGCAGCTCGTCGTGCTCGGCGGCGTCACGGCGGCGGACAAGGTGAGCGCGTTCCTGCTGCATCTCGAGGTGCGCTATGGCGATCAGCGTGGAGACATACGGCTTCCGATCACCCGGTATGATCTGGCGGAGTACCTCGCAGTGTCCGTGGAGACCGTGTGTCGCGCGTTTTCAGATCTGCAGCAGCGCGGGGTCATTGCCTTGATCGGGATACGAACGGTCCGCATCGTGAATCGCAATGCACTGCAGCACCAAATCGGAAGAAAGTATCCGAATGCCGGCCTCGCTGCCGTCTCGGCCGAGTTGCGCCCGATCTGATGCGTCGCGTCTTGTCGGGCGCCAGGCTCCTGCACGGCCGGCGCCCGAGATCATCAGCAGAATGGCTCACACCGCTGCAGCAAGGGTGCCAGCCTGCTCGCGCTGGCGGGCGCGCAACTTGAAGGACAGAATGATCAACGCGGTTCCAAAGGCCACCGCATAAGCTCCCATCCACCACGTCAGCACGACGGCGCCGATCAGCGGCATAGCCACCAACAGCGCGCCATACACGATGGACAGCAGCCCGCCCAACACCATCCACCAGCGGCCATGATCAAGCTTGAGACGGAAACCAGCAGTCGTCATCAGCACACCCGAGACGATCGCCCAGGCGGCGACCAGCAGGACAAAGGCGATCACCGTCAGGCCAGGCCAGATGAAGGCGGCGACACCAACGGCGATATTGAGAAGGCCTTCAAACAACAGCAGTCCCCATTGACCGGACTTTCGCATGGCGCGAACGGCAGAAATGATCGCTGCGACGCCGTCGACCAGCATGTAGGCCGAGAACAGCAGCACCAGTGAAAGCATCGTGGGGCCCGGCAAGAAGAACGCGAGCAATCCGAAGATAATTCCGAAGGCGCCTCGCAGCAGGAACAGCCACCAATTCTTGGCGAGCCTCGCGGAGGGAAGGTCGATCTTAACGTCGGCATTACTGTTGTCGGTCGTACTGGTCATGTCTGGCTCCGAAAATGGCTGTCGCTTCGGGTGCGGCCATAGTGATGAGTTTCCACGACGACGTGCCTTGACAGCTGTCAGACCCTGCTGGCTGCGGGACCATTCGGATGTCATGGCTTACGTAGTATTGCTGAATCGCAGTGTTGCGACTTTACAAGCAGTCTCGGGGATTGGTGCGGGCGGAATTTGTGCCGAGACAAAGGAGACGATGCAATGCCAGCCAAGCCTCCCATGAACGGGGTTGAACCTGAGAAGTCCGAGGATGACATCCAACGTGAGTTGTTGGGTCCCCGCGGCGTTCCTGGCGCGCCCGACCCGGCCAAGATGACACCGCAGCGCGCCAAGAAGACGCCGCTCTATCATCTGGATCCTGGCCACCCTTCGTAGAGGAGGAACGGCTGCAATCAGGCGGCGTGAACTGCCAACACGCGTCTGTCGCGAGCGGGGAAGACCGGAGAGCTGGCGGCCTGACAGGTTCTGTCGAGCATGGCTCGGCTTATCAATGCGCAATGACGAGCGGGATCGGCGAGCGACGGAGCAGGCGGCGCGTCGTACTGCCGGGCAACAGTTCATGAAGGGCAGAATGGCCGAAGCTGCCCATCACCAGCAGAGTGGCGTCCAGCGTGCGGCATTCTTCGATCAGCACGCCGGCGGTTTCGTCTTCTTCGCCGAACGCTCGGTGCTTGACGGCGTTGATGCCGTGATGCCGAAGATGTTGTACCGCATCGTTTCCCATGAGGCGGTCCGCCTCCGTCGGATTCTCTCCTTCGACGACCAGGAGACCAACTTTCTCAGCCCGTTGCAGATACGGCATGGCTTCGGCCATTGCGCGTGCCGCCTCACGACTGCCATTCCATGCAACGATGACATGCTTCAGGAATCGAAGCGGTCTGAGCTCGTGCGGCACCAGGAAAAGGTGGCGGCCCGCTCCGAAAAGGAGGCGCTCGATCAAGCGCTCCGAGTTGCTCGATAGGCCGTCGGGACAGAGTTCCACGAACGTGTCAGCAGCGCGCGCCGGCCGCATGGCCGTATCCGGGACGTCCTCCTCACCGGCAACCTCAAAGCGACGAAGGTGCGTTTCCTGCTGCAGACGCTCCAAACGCGCGATCGCAGCTGCTTCGACGGCGCGGCCGTCCTCCTTCCCGGCTTCGCCAGTGGTGAGAGGAGACTGCGAAATGAAGGAGAGACCGGTGATGTGAGATGAAAATATCGTGGCGATCTGATCGGCGGCCGCCAGACGAACATCGTCCTGCGCCGTTCCGTCGAGACGAACCAGGATGTCCTTGATCATGGCAGTCCTTTTCCAGTCATGCGGCCGGCGCCGATTGGACAAAACGGTCGCTTTCCGTCCGAATGACGCGACCAGTTGGATAAAGACGATGACTGCCTGACCGAAGCGACCCGGAATCCGCAACCTGCCATCCTTGCATTTCTATCAAGCCGTACTCGTCAGCGCGAACCGGCGTACATGATCCCGTAGCCGCATCATCGCGCCGAAAAAAGGAAAGGACCGCGTAGCTGCGTGCTGACGGCGGTCCAAGTCTAGGGAGGACGCCCGAGAAGGGGCCACAATGGTGCGACGCATCGCATCTCTATCATCGCAACGGCCAGGGCGCCGTGCATTGATAGGTCTCAATCGGATCGCCATAGAAATGCGGAGCGCGGCGCCTGGGGCGCTCGATGTCTGCTGACAGCAGTCAGTGCGCAACAGCGTCCTCCGCCCATATAGTCCCCGTCGATCCTGACTGAAGCCGTCGCCCGACATTCCGCGTTGGGCTGGCGAAACGTTGAGGGCGAAGGTGATCATGTCGATCAAGGATGAATTCGAGGAGAAGAAGAGCGAACTCAAGCTGGCATCGCTTTACGAATGGTTCGAGCGAGCTGTCGTACTTTTGCTGACGTTCCTGATTGCAATCGTCGTGATCGCGGCGGTCTGGACGCTCAGCCTGAAGATTCTATTCGGGTTGGTACTCGCCGGCAGTCTCGATCCGTCAGATTACCGAGTATTTCAGTCTGTTTTCGGCATGATCCTCACCGTGATCATTGCATTGGAATTCAAAAAGTCGCTGCTGGTGGTGGCTGAACGCCGAGAAGCCGTGGTACAGATCCGGTCCGTGATCGTGATCGCGCTGCTTGCCATCTGTCGAAAGGTGATCATCCTGGATCTCGCCGAAACGGACGCATTGCATACGCTGGCATTCGCGATGGTGATCCTCGCGCTCGGGATGGTGTATTGGCTGATACGCGATAGCGATCGCCGCCGTGACGGGACTGCCTAGATGATGCAACCACTCCGGCGCTGCGCGCTGCAGGTCGGTGGACGGGCGAGCTGGGACGTGCTTGGTGGCGAGCGTCCTGAGCTTGCCACCGGACTCTAGCAATCGAAAATTTCTCCGCAGCTGCTGCTCTTGGTCCCTGATCGTCTTCTCGTGGGGATCAGCCTGGATCGATCCGATTCGTTGAAAAAGCCCATGGCGACGTCGCGCAGATGCTTGCGCTGGCGGAGCTCCGGCTCCGTGAGGCGCCGCGGCTTCGTGTCGATCCTCCCAGAGGCTGCCGGTTCGCGGTCCGTCTGCGGTAACGTCACCGGAGGGGCCGATCTCCGATCAGCTCACGAGCCGACAGGGCCTTCGGTCAATTGATCGCCATCCGCGACCGCAAAACGCGGTTCCAGTGGACAGAGGACGTGGTTGATATTGAGGTGGGAAGGTGTAAACGAAGCCGAATTTGCGCGAAATCCGGACGCTAGCCGACGGCGAAGGGCGAACGGCGGTTACGCCGAAGCAGAGCGTGACATCACGCGAATCTTTATCGATATCTCACGAAGGCACGGCATAGAGGCAAGCCTGCGATGGATTGGAAGGTGCCGAAAGCAGACAACAAAGTGTACGGGAGACACTCGCCCCAGTCGTCATCAATTACAGGTGAATCGCTTCAGCGCATGCTTGGTGACGAAGCCAAATCCGCAGGTGTCGCAGGTCCACAGGTAGCTAATCATGCTCTCGGTAAGATACGCCGAGGCCTCGGCCGCGATCATGGAATCCGAACAGACCGGGCAGGCCGGCAGATCGCAACCGCGCGGCGCCGGACGAGGGGCCTTGGTCGACAGGAACTCAGCACTTGCCGGCATCGTGACCTCCTCACATCGTTTGGGACTGACCTTGCGAGTTGCATAAACTATACACCCGGAACTCTGACGATGTCGCAACAGAAATGCGTTGCTTTCGCGAAATTCGATTCTGCAACGCAGCGCTCGCGTCGCAGCGTCATGCGGCCACGACTCTTGCCGATGCACTTTCCGCGAGCAACGTGCGCCGGGACGCGCGCGTCGTGAACAGTTAGTTACCAAATTGCGTTCGCTTTGATCGTGTTCGATCTGCGACGCGTTTTTTTGCTATTTTGTCAGCGCTGCTGACTAACCAAGCGCCGAAGAGGATACCATGTCTCAGCCGCCACGCCGCCCGCGCACTTTGAATGACGCACGAACCGAGGCCGAGGCGGCCTTCAAGAAGGTGACCACCAAACCGGTCGAAACTCCGGCGCTCAAGCGGCAGACGCTACCGGGCATCAAGGAAATGGTTTCGCTGCGGATCGATCAGGACGTGCTCGAGCACTTCCAATCGGATGGTCCGGGCTGGCAGGACCGCATCAACGCCGCGCTACGCAAGGCATCGGGTCTGTAACGCCCGAGCGCCGAAGTCCTGAGAACCAGACTCAAGCTTCGAAGTGCATTGTCGGCGTCTCGCAAATCGCCTCGGTCGCTTGCGGCCTCCGTCCTGCCGGACTGGTCATGCCATCCATGCCGTTCCTGCAATTCTTCGGTCGGCAGGGCACCAACAGGTCGCGGATGCAGCGAACATCCAGATCGGCTTGCTTTGCTCTATGAAGCGAAGATCGGCTCTCGCGTTGCCTATGGCGCCTTGCGCACCGCCGTTGGGCTTGGCGCGCTGCGCAGGTTCAGCAAATTGCCCGTCAGGATCAGAACTGCGCCGAGCACGGTGTAGATGTCGAGCCGCTCGCCGTAGATTAGCCAGCCGGCGGTTGCGGTCAGCGGCACGCGCAGGAAATCCATCGGGATCACGATCGTCGCATCGGCGTAGGTCAGCGCCCGCGCCATGCAGTAGTGTGAGAACGTGCCGCAGAACGCGATCACGACGATCCACATCCAGCCGACCGTCGACGGCCACTGCCAGACATAGATCGCCGGCAGCAGGCCGATCGCCGATTGGATGACCAGCATCCAGAACATGATGGTCAGCGTGCTGTCGATGCGGGTCAGCGACTTGACGATGGTGATCGAAATCGCGAAGCCGAACGCAGCGGCCAGCGCGATCAGTTGGCCCGGTTCGACCGAGCCTGTGGCGGGGCGAACGATCACGATGACGCCGATCAAGCCGAGCACCACGGCGGTGACCTTGCCGGGGTTGAGGCGTTCGCCGAGAAAGATTGCGGCCAGGATCGCGATCCAGATCGGCATGGTGAACTCGATCGCCACCACTTGGCCGATCGGGATGATCAGCAGCGCCGCAAACCAGCAATATTGGGCGGCGTAGTGCACCACGTTGCGGCTGACGTGTGACCAGGGGCGCGACGTGCCCATCGCGGCGAAGCCGCCGGCGGCGTGAATCAGCGGATAGAGCAGCAGGAAGCCGATCGTCGAGCGCAGTTCCATCACCTGGAACAGATGCAGCCCGCGCGCCGCCTCCCGGCCGGCGACCGCGATGATCACCATCAGGCCGAGCCATCCGGCCATCCACACGGCGGCCATGCTTTTCGAAGGGTGTCGGGTCATTGGCGTTTGTTCTGCTTCGTGATCGCCGCGGCGTTTCCGCTTGCTCTATCGGCGACCGCGTCGCGATTGGCAACCGCTGCGGGTATGCGCGTGGTTGATTTCCGCCATGTCCTATGCCCCGATGCAGCCTTGAAGTGGCAAGAGCCGCAGCAGTCGGCTCGACAACAGGGGAGATTTCGCATGCGGACCTTGCAGCCGGTGGATTGGGCCAAGCCGAAGGGCTTCTCGCATGGCGTGGCGTTCATTGGGCCGGGGCAGTGGCTGGTGCTCGCGGGCCAGACCGGCACCAATGGTCAGGGCGAGTACGAATCGGACGATCTCGCCGTGCAGGTCGGTGCAGCGCTGAAACGGATCGTCACGCTGCTGCGCGAGGCCGGGGCGGGGCCCGAGCATATTGTGCGGCTGACCTGGTACCTCACCAGCCGCGACGACTATGCGGCCGCGGGCGCCGGCATCGCCGCGGCATGGCGCGAGACGCTGGGCCGGCATTTCCCGCCGTCGACGCTGCTGTACATCTCCGGTCTGGTCGATCCGCGCGCCAAGGTCGAGATCGAGGTCACCGCCTTCGTGCCGGCCCGCTAGGGGCTTGCCGGACCACCATGCGGCTTGCAAGCCAGGCGGGTTTCGGCCAACAAGCCCGCCAGCTTGCAAGGAGTTCGACCCATGACCCAGCGTTCCACCGCGGCCGATTTCGTCCAGGGCTTTGCGACCGGCTGGCCGGAGAATCAGCCCGAGGTGATGATTCTGTCACTGACCACCCAGAAGGGCGTGCAGGATTTCGCCATGACCAAGGAGCAGGCGCTGCTGGTGGCCAAGACCATCAAGCGCACCGCGACGCAGCTGGCCGCGCCGAAGCTGAAGGCCTGAGCCTCAGCTCCAGACGCCGCTGCGACGATCCTCGACGCGTTTGGCCTTGTGGGTCGCACGCGGCAGCGTGTCCGGCTTCAGCACCGACACCGCGGCCGACACGCCGGTGACCGCCTTGAGCTTGCGCCCGAAGCGGTCTGCAAGATGCTCCGGCGCGCCGTTGTAGCCGTGGATGTGCTCGACCTCCACGGTGAGGTGGTCGAGATGATTGATGCGGTCGACCACCAGCCGATACTCGCCGGTGAGTTCGTGGTCCTGCCGCGCCACCGCCTCGACGTCGCTCGGGAACAGATTGACGCCCTTGATGATCAGCATGTCGTCGCGGCGGCCATGCACGCCGTTGAGACGGATCGCGGTCCGGCCGCAGCGGCACGGCTCCGGGTTGAAGCTGACGATGTCGCCGGTGCGGAAACGGATCATCGGCCGCGCCGCCTTCTGCAGGGTGGTCAGCACCATCTCGCCGCGGTCGCCCGGCTTGACCGGCTCGCCGCTGTCGGGATCGATCACTTCGACCAGAATATGATCCTCGGCCCAGTGCAGGCCGTCCTTCTGCTCGCACATCCCGGCGCAGGAGCCGAAGATGTCGGACAGGCCGTAGTAGTCGTAGACCGAGGCGCCCCACAGTTGCTCGATGCGGCCCCGCGTCTCCGGGATCGAGCCGCCGGGTTCGCCGGCGACGAAGATCCGCCGCACGCTGAGATCTTTGCGCAGGTCGTAGCCTTCCTTGACGGCGGTTTCGCCGAGGTACCAGGCATAGGACGGCGTGGTCCAGATCACCGTCGCCTGGAATTGCCGCAGGATCTGCAGCAGCCGCTCGGACGGCAGCGTGCCGGCATGGATCGTCAGCGCGCCGAGCTTCTGCGCGCCGAGCACGCAGGGACCGCCGATGAACAGCGAGAAGTTGAGCGAATGCACGTAACGGTCCGACGGCCGCATCCCGGACGACCAGAACTGCCGCGCCTCATAGTCGATCCAGCCGTCGAAATCATCCTGCGTGAACGGCGAGGCGGTCGGCACCCCGGTCGAGCCGGACGAGGCGGAGATGTAGACGATGTCGCGCTCCGGCACCGCGACGAGATCTCCGAACGGCGGCACCGCGAGCTGGCGGTCGCGTAGCGTGGCCTTGTCGATCAGCGGGAAGCGGCGAATGTCGTCGAGCGATTTGATCTGTCCCGGCGACACCTTGGCGGCGTCGAAGGCCGCGCGATAGGCCGGCGAGCCCGCATAAGCGTGGGCGACGTGCTTCTGCAGCAGCGATAGTTTCAGGGCGTCCCAGTCGGCGCGTGATTGGGTCTCGAGCTTGGCGTCCCAAAACGGACGATCATCGGCGTGTGTCATGTAGGTTCCTGAACGCAGACCGGCCGCGCAGCGGCGGCCGGTCTTAGATATGCGGAGAGTGGTGCGTCACCAGGTGGTGAGGATGGTGCCGTTGAAGCGCTGCTCGGTGAAGGCTTTGACTTCCGGCGAGCGATAGATCTCGACGAACTTCTTCAGTACCGGATTGTCCTTGTTCTTGGCGCGGACCGCGAACACCAGATTCCAATTGGTGTCGGCGTCCTCGAGCAGCAAGGCCGTCTTCGGGTCGAGCCCGGCGCTGAGCGCGTAGTTGAGGTTGACGGCCGAGAAGTCGAGGTCGTTCAGCGAGCGCGGCAGCTGGGCGGCGTCGAGTTCGACGATCTTCAGCTTCTTCGGATTGTCGGCGATATCGGCGATCGTCGCCTTGATGCCGATGCCCGGCTTCAGCTTGATCAGGCCGGCCTTCTCGAACAATTCCAGCGCCCGCGCACCGTTCGACGGATCGTTCGGAATCGCCGCCGTGGCGCCGGTCTTGATGTCGGCGATGCTCTTGACCTTGTTGGAGTAGATCCCGATCGGCACGATGATGCTCTTGGCGATCGAGACGATGTCATAGCCGCGCTGCGCCACCTGGTTGTCGAGATAAGGCTGGTGCTGGAAATTGTTGATGTCGAGATCATCCTGCGCCAGCGCCGCGTTCGGCACCGTGTAGTCGGTGAACTCGGTGATCTTCAGCTCGATTCCCTGCTTGGCGGCGAGGTCGCCGGCGTAGCGCAGAATCTCCGCGTAAGGACCCGCGGTGGTGCCGATGCGGACCACGTCGCTGGCGAAGGCGGGCGAGAACGCCGACAGCGCGGCGAGCGCCGCAGCGGCGAAAACAAACTTCCGTGTCATGTGATGCGAACCTTCGAGTGATGACCATCGCGTGGTCGAGGTGGACGGAAACTACAAGCCGCTGCCGCCAGCGGCCATTTTGAATTCGGCCGCGAAACGAGGCTGTTGTTTTCCCGATGGAGCCACCGGGAGATTTTCGTTTTGCAAATGGGAGAGAGCGGCGATCGGCCAGATCGCGACGGCCAACCGTGCAGAAGCAATGGTGCGGTCGCCGCGGTCTTCAGCGCAGATGCGCGTTGCCAAGAGCCTTATTGCAGCCTCGGGCGGGCTTCCTTGGCGCACCGCGTCGCCGCCTTCTGGGCCGCGACCAGCGATCCGAACTCTTGGCGTTCGAGGCTGTTGAAATCGTGGTGCGAGGCGAAGAAGCAGTAGTTGCGGCCTTCCCGGACGACGATGCCGGCCGTGCGTGAGTGGACTTCGATGACGTAAGCGTCGGACATGGGTGCTCAACTGGCAAAGCCAGTGCCTCCTGGTAATCCTGATGATCGGTGATACGAAAAGTGCTGGATGGCGCCGGCGTCAGCCGAGCGTACAACGACAGCAGCAACAACACCGCGAGGAGGAGGAGAGCAGTCCGGAGGCGATGAGATCAGATGAAGGGGCCGTCGAGACGATGGCTTTCATGTGTCGTTCTCCAAGTAATAAGGAGCCCACGACCATGTCGTGGCGCTTTAGCGATTAAACCCGCGGCGCAAGCTGCTCCGTCAAATCCCGCGATCCGACCTCAAACGAGATCGAACGAGGCAAACTCTGCCAGAGCCGGACATCAAGTCAACGCGTGCGGAAAAATAAGGTCGATTTGCCCCGCGCGCGTTTGACGGCGAAACGGCGCGTGCGAGGCGGATGCGCCGATGAGGAAAATGTGCTGCCGTGCAACTAAGAGTGTGTCGCATCTGGGCGTCTCAGAATGCGAGCTCAGTTGCGGAAGGTGCGGATCGTTTCAATCAGCCATCGAGCTGGTCTATTGGCTCCAACGATACAGCAGTGCGATGCCGAGCGCGATCGCCAGCCAGATCGCCCCATGCTTCAGCCATTTCGCCGGCGCTCCGCGCCGCAACAGGCCGCGCCCGATGAACAGCGCCAGCGCCATCAGCACCGCGCTGCGGATCAGCATGTCCGACTCGAACAGGCTGCCGGAGTAGACGCCGTCATTGACGATCGCCGCGATGCCGGCGACCACAAGGATGGCCAGGAGACCCCAAAGCACGCGTAACCTCCGCTCATCATCTCAGACCGTGGAGATGGCGATGATGCCGGCTGAAAGCGATGTGTCAGAAGGAAGCTTGTGCGGCCGGCGAGGCGGCGCCGCGTCCGTGCTGCGAGACAATTCGGCGGGAGAGCCGGTGCTCCGCGGACAACTCTGAAACGGATTGCATGGTGAGCGCGGAGGGACTCGAACCCTCGACCCCATGATTAAAAGTCACGTGCTCTACCGGCTGAGCTACGCGCTCACGTGGGGGGCTGTGTAGGGGGCGAGGGCGCTGGGGTCAATAGGCCGGGAGCGCCGGCGGTTCCGTGTTTGTGGGCGATTGGCTCGTTTACACAGGGATTTGCGCGGCGATCCTGATGTGGCGCGCCAGCGGCGGAAAACCGGCGCTGAAGGCGTTGAGGTGCTCAAGGCGTGGTTGGCCGGGACAAACCCGGACATGAGGGGGTGAGAGGTCCGCTGCCGAACGGCGCCGCTTCACGCCGCGTCGGTGTGGATCTCCTGGGCGACCTTCTGCCGCGCCGGGATAGCCGGGGGCAGGGTGACCGGACGCAGGCCGATCAATTCGGCGGTGCGGATGCGGGTGGCGGTCCACCACTGAAACGCGTTGATTCGCGAGTTCTCCAGGATGGCGATCGCGACTGCGGCCAGGAACGGCAGGCTCTGCAACACCAGCACGCCGGCGAAGATGTAGATCTCGGTGATCTGCCGGAAGCTGTTGGACGCCACCAGCACGCCGGCGCCGATCAGCAGCAGCACGCCGATCACCGCCTCCCAGAACGCCTGGAACTCGACCGACATCATCGTCAGGCCGCCCTTGGAGGTGCGATTAAAGGCGAGGTGCTCGGTGATCAGGCCCTGGGCGACGGCGCGGCACACCGTCCATTGCACCGACATCGCGGCGATCATCGCCCCCAGCATCTGCCAGACGTTGATCTTCACCCGCAGCCGATACAGCGTCAAAAAGTGCGCCAGCGTGACGATGAACGAGGCGATGATCGGCAGCGTCAGGATGCGGTCCGGGATGGCGATGTCGGCGAAGGCGACGATCGGCACCCAGATCAGATTGAGGATCGCCACCACCACGCCGAGGCTCTCGGCGCCCAGCCAGTTCAGCCATCCGAGCCCGAACTCGCGCCGCTGGTCCTGCGACAGCCGGCTGTTGCCGGGCAGAAAACGGCGCCAGTGCTTCTTGATGATCTGGAAGCCGCCATAGGCCCAGCGATGGCGCTGCTTCTTGAACGCCTCGTAGGTGTCTGGCAGCAGGCCGAAGCCATAGCGCGTGTTGGTGTAGTGGGTGAGCCAGCCGTGCTCCATGATCTCGAGGCCGAGATCTGAGTCCTCGCAGATGGTGTCGCTCGACCAGCCGCCGGCCATGTCCATCGCGGCGCGGCGAATCAGGCACATCGTGCCGTGCACGATGATGCCGTTATATTCGTTGCGCTGGACCATGCCGATGTCGAAGAAGCCGGCATACTCGCCGTTCATGATGTAGTGCATCAGCGAGCGGTCGCCGTCGCGATGCTCCTGCGGCGCCTGCACCAGGCCGACACGCGGATCGTCGAACGCCGGGACGAGGTCCTTCAGCCAGTCGGGCGTGACGACGTAGTCGGCGTCGATGATGCCGATGATCTCGGCGTCGACCGCGGTGCGTTCCATCGCGATCCGCAGCGCGCCGGCCTTGAAGCCTTGCACCTTCTCGGCGTTGATGAATTTGAAGCGCTCGCCGAGTTCGCGGCAATGGTCCTGGATCGGCCGGGTGAAGGCCGGGTCGGGGGTGTTGTTGATGATCACCACGACTTCGAAATTCGGATAGTCGAGCCGTGCCAGCGCATCCAGCGTCTGCTTCAGCATCTCCGGCGGTTCGAAATAGGCCGGGACGTGGATCGACACCTTCGGAGCATGCGTCGTGCCGTCGGCCTTAAGCTTGGCCTGCTGCGCATTGGTTAGCGCGCGGGTGATCAGCCGGCGCGGCTTGCGGCCGAACGCGACCGCGGCGATCTCCTCGATCCGGGCCAGCGCGATGATCACCAGCGGCGTCAGCAGGATTATGCCGAGCGTCAGAGCGAAAGCCGAGCCGAACACGAAGTAATGCCCCGCCCAGAACGAGAACACGGTCGCGGCCCAGGCGCCGACGCCGTGTGCGGCAGCGGACAATAGCGCGGTCTGCATCACCGTTGGGGCGGCGAGCTGCAGAATCGGCAGCGACAGCAGGATGCCGACCAGCAGCGCGATGCCGGCCAGCTTCCAGTAGGCCGGGTCGACCACCGGGCCTGTCCAGGCGAATTTCGGCTGCCGCGAGGCGTTGAGGATGCCCCAATACGGACCGACGCCGCCTTCGAAGTATTTCCAGGGCTGATCGATCGCCTCGACGATGTTGTACTCCATCCCGATCGCTTCGGCGCGGCTGACGAAGTTGCGCAGCGTGACCGCCTGTTCGAACGGGCCGGGCACCGCGGCCTTGAGATTGTAGCCGGAGCTCGGCCAGCCGAACTCGGCGATGACGATGCGCTTGCCCGGGAAAGCATCGCGCAGCTTCTGATAGATGATCAGCGCCTGGTCGACCGCCTGCTTGTCCGAGAAGCCTTCCCAATAGGGTAGGATGTGCGCGGCGATGAAGTCGACCGAGGAGGCGAGCTCGGGATTCTCCAGCCAAATGTTCCAGATCTCGCCGGTGGTGACCGGGACGTTGACCTGGCTCTTCACCCGCTGGATCAGCTTGATCAGGTCTTCGACCTTTTGATCGGCGCGGTAGATGGTTTCGTTGCCGACCACGATGCCGTTGACGTTGCTGTTGCGCTTGGCGAGCTCGACGGCCGCCTGCATTTCGCGTTCGTTGCGGTCGGTGAACTTGTCGATCCAGGCGCCGACCATCACCTTGAGGCCGACCTCGTTAGCGATCGGGGGGACCAATTCTTGGCCGCCGGTCGACGAATACAGACGGATGGCGCGGGTCAGCGGCGCCAGCGTCTTGAGGTCGGAGCGGATCCGCTCGGCGGTCGGGAAGTTGTCGACGTCCGGATGGCCGGAGCCCTCGTACGGCGCGTAGGACACGCTCGGCAGGATGCCGGAGAAGTCGGGGGCTTGTTGTTTGTCTCGGAGCAGACCCCAGAGACCGGCGTGAGCAGCAGTGACGAACAGCAGAACGGCGACGACGACGCGCATCGCAACTAAACCATACGGGGCCCTGATGGCTGGTCTGCGGACCCGTCCCCGAGGTCCGACCAAAGCGGCAGCAACTCAAGCATAAAGCTCGGCCCCGACGGCGATCAATTCATATGTCGCCGTGGCGATTTGAGGGCGGTTTTGATGCCAAACCGCAAAGATTTGGAGGCGCTCCGGAGAGCGCCTGCTTATTTGGCCGGCGCGGGTGCGGGAGTCGGCGCGGGCGCCGGTGTCGCCGGAGCGGGCGAAGGCGTCGTCGGCTGCGGCTGCGGAGTAGCCGGCTTGCCGGAAGGCGCTGCCGGCGCGGCGGTGGCGGCAGCGGGCTGCGGCTGAGCGCTCGGATTGATCCAGCAGGCGTGGACGCGGCCGCTCAGACCTTCCGGCACCTTCGGGTCGATCGGGCCGGAGCGCACGAGGCAGCGGAAAGCCGCCTGGATGTGGCCGGTCGGGCAGCCGAAGCGGTCGTACAGATCGAGGTGGCGGAAGGCGGTGTCGAGGTCGTCACGCCACATCAGCACCACGACGCGGCGGCCGAGCCAGACGCATTCCGGATTGCCAGCCGGGCCGTTGATCGCCTGCGCGGCCTCGGCGAACTCGTCGGTCTTGCGCTGACTTTCCTTGAGCGCATCGGCGGGGGCCTGCGCTGGCTGATTGGCGTTCGCCGGTTGTTTGGCATTCTGATCCTGAGCGCGCAGATCGCCGCTCTGGGCGATCGCGCCGCCGATGCCGATCAGCAGGGCAAGTCCGGTCGCGGCCAGGCCACGCAACAGCGCGTTCTGGAACTCAAGGATTACTCGTCGCATAGCGTCCCCGATCTGGTTGGCCGGGCCATCGGCGGCGTCGGTCCCCATCCACCCGATGCCACTTAAAGTCCTCGCCGTTGCGGCGTGACCCTGCACGATTCCCATGACGGACATTTCAGGATTTGTCCAGCAATGACAATTGAGCAGAGCCGAGATGGCGACGAATTCATGTAGCTTAATGCGCGTTCATTCCAACGACGCGCGGGGTCGCATATGATCGTGCGTCCTCTTATGGTCTTGGCAGATCGGCTGCGAGCGGGTAATCGACGGTCCTTCTGGAGGACGGAACCAATTTCTTTTCGCACGCCGCTGGCGCTTCTCCCGATATCTCTCGGCATCATCTTCGGCGTCTGGTGGTGGATCGCCACGCCGGTCACGCTGTCCCGCGCCCCGATCGATCCGAGCGCCAAGCTCGAATGCGTGTCCTATGCGCCGTTCCGCGGCGCTCAGACGCCGCTCGATCCGACCACGCGAATCCCCGCCGAGCAGATCGAGCAGGACATGGTCCAGCTCGCCAAGATCTCGAAATGTGTGCGGACCTATTCGATCGACAATGGTCTCGAGCAGCTACCTGCGATCGCCGGCCGGGTCGGGCTCAAGGTCATGCAAGGCATCTGGCTCGGCAACGAGCGTGCCAAGAACCTCGCGCAGATCGCCGGGGCGGTGGCACTCGCCAAGGACTACCCGGATGTCATCACGGCGCTGATCGTCGGCAACGAAGTGCTGCTGCGCGGTGAACTGACCGTCGGCGATCTCGCCGCGACGATCCGGCTGGTGAAGTCTCAGGTGAAGACGCCGGTGACCTACGCCGACGTCTGGGAGTACTGGCTGCGCAATCGCGAGATTTATGACGCGGTCGACTTCGTCACGATTCACATCCTGCCGTATTGGGAGGACATCCCGGTTCGCGCCCGCAATGCCGCCGCGCATGTCGACCAGATCCGCAAGCGTGTCGGCGTCGCGTTCCCCGGCAAGGAGATCCTGATAGGCGAGACCGGCTGGCCGAGCGCCGGGCGGATGCGTGAGGGCGCGCTGCCGTCGCGTGCCAACCAGGCGCGGGTGGTGTCGGAAATCCTGCAGCTCGCCAAGCTCGAGAACTTCCGCGTCAATCTGATCGAAGCCTACGATCAGCCTTGGAAGCGCGACCTCGAAGGCACGGTCGGCGGCTTTTGGGGGCTGATCGATGCCGACAATCGCGCGCTGAAATATCCGGCCGGCGTGCCGATCAGCAACTTCCCGCAATGGAAGCTGTCGATGGCGGCCGGCATGGGGCTGAGCATTTTGGTGTTCGCTACCGCGATGCTGTCGCTGCGTCGCAAGCCGTGGGCGCCGCGGCTGGTATCGTGGCTGGCGGTCGGCGCAACGGCGACGGCGGCCGGCGTGCTGCTCGGCATCGCGGTCGACAAGATGCTGGTCGAAAGCTACGGCTGGGGCCGCTGGCTGCAGTGGGGCTTACTGCTGGCGAGTGGTGTGCTGACGCCGATCTTCGCCGCATATGCGCTGATGGTGGGGCGGCCGGCGCCGACCTTCCTGGCAATGTTCGGCCCACGCGAGATGCGCGACCGCTCGGTTTTGACCTATGGGCTCGGGCTGGCGATGGTCGTGACGGTACTGATCGGTGCCCAAACGGCACTCGGCTTCACCTTCGATCCGCGATACCGCGACTTCCCGTTCGCCTCGCTGACGATGGCGGTGCTGCCGCTGTTTCTGCTGATGCTGCTCAATCGGCCGACGCAGGGCGCGCGGCCGATCGCCGAAGCGGTGTTTGCCGGAATATTCGTGGTGTCGACGGTCTACACGCTGTTCAACGAGGGACCGAAGAATTGGCAGTCGCTGTGGACCTGCGCGGTCTATGCGATGCTGGCGATCACGCTGTGGCAGGCGCGGGGCGCGCAAAGCCCAAAATAAGCAGCCCGATCGCGATTCCCGAAAGGCCGATATTGTAAAGCACGATGCCGAGGCCGGCGGCGATCAGGCCGGCGGTCAGCAGCACGATCGACGGCCGGATGACGTGCAGCACGGCGATTACCAGCGCCGCGATCCCGAACACCGAATTGCGGAACAGATAGGTCATCAGCAACCGCGTCGTACACAGCATCGACTGCTGACCGGCGTCGCAGGCCAGCGCAACCGTCGAGAGTTCGATCGCCAGATAGCGCAGATACAGCGCGTAGCCGACGGTGACGAAACCGACCACCAGCAGCCATTGCACCTGATACGGGGAGAGACGGAAGGGTTCTTTCTTCATGGCGCGATTATGCGGTGGTTTGCGGTTGCGAACAACCCGGCAGGATGGAGCAACTCGGCTGTCGTCAGCGGATGCCGAGGATCGACGACAGCGGGCTCGGCTTGGGCTGCGGCGGCGGGGGTTGCTCTGTCGCAGGCGGCGGCTCCGCCGGGGCGGCCGTCACGTTCGGCTGCCGTTTGCGCGGCTGACGCGGCGGCGGCGCGGTCGACGCCAGCGGCAGGCGCTGGCCGTCGAATACCGTCGTCTCGCAGCCTCGATCAGCGCCCAGCGTGACGCACAGCTTCGCCGCCTCGGCGGCATCGTCGAACGGCCCGGCCACAAGGCGGAATTGCCCGCCGCTGACGTTTTCCTTGACCATGATGATCGGCCGCAGTTCGCCGAGGGCTTTGTGCGTCTTCGTCATGCGACGCCACAGGGTGCGCAGGCCCTCAACCGAGTTGGCACCGCCGAGGTCGACACCGAAGGACGTCCGCGGCACCGCGACCGGCGTGTCCTCCGACGCCTCGGCCTCCGGCACAGCGGCGGGCGCCGCCACGGCGGCGAGGCTTGCGGGCGCGCTCAGTTTGCTGGCGCCAGCGTCTGGCGGCGCCAGTACCGAGCGCGATGCCATCAGGGGTTGGCCGGGGGGCGGCATCGAGGCGATGGCCCCCGGCGCGGGTCGCTCGGACCGGGTCGGTTCAGGCTTGGATGCCGCGGGATCCGGTGTCGGTTGAGGCGCGACGGCCTGCGCAGCAGCAGGCGTGGATGCTGCGCTTGGCAGAGATGGCTCTGCCGCAGCGGTGGGTGGAGCCGACTCGGCGGCGCGCTTTGCAGGCGCAGGCATCACCGGCGCGTGCGCGGCGGATTGCGGAGCGGCTGCTTTGGACTCGACGCCGGCGACTGGTGGCGCGGCTTCCTTGACGGGGATCTCCGGCAGCAACGCGGCCAGCGCCTTGTCGGCCGCGGCCTGCGCTTTGGTCGAGGCCTGTGCCTTGGCGATCGAGCCTGTCACGGAGTCCAGGCCCTGCTCGAGCGAGCCGAGCCGAGCATAAAGCCGGTCGCGGTCGGCATTCAGCGTGTCGATCGCAGCGGCGAGGCGGGTCGCTTCGTGCTGGCTCTCTTTGGCCAGGCGCTGGATCTGCTGCGATTGCCGCGCCAGATCGGCGGCAGCGACTTGATCGCGGCGGCGCTCGATCGAGGCCTGGCTGGCCAGGATGGCGATCACCAGTGCGCCGAGCGACCCCGCCGCCCAAAACGCCAGTCGCCACTTGGCGCGTCCGTCGAGTTCCTCTTCGTCCGCCAGCAGACGCGTCATCCAACCGCTTGGTTCGTCGGTCGCGAAACTGTCCGCCAGATCGTCGCTCTTCCTCGCCATTCCGAACGCCTGAAACCCCTGTCGCATACGCGAATCACGACCCCAACATTATCAGGGAAATGTTCCGCCGCAGTCGCCCAGGCGTCACTTTGGCGGCCGGAAAGCCGTTTCCCCTCCGGCGCAAAACCCATTATGAGGGCGGCACATCGAGCTGACGGGATTGTTTGCCATGACCACGAGATCCAGCCTGACGATCGTGCTTGCGGCCGGCGAGGGCACGCGGATGCGATCGTCGCTGCCGAAGGTGCTGCATCCGGTGGCGGGCCGTCCGTTGCTGGCGCATGTGCTGGCGGCGGCGCCGCAGGGTGAGGGCAATCGGATCGCTGTGGTGATCGGCCCGGACCATCAGGCGGTCGCCGACGAGGTCAGGCGCTCGCGTCCTGATGCGGAGATCTACGTGCAGCACGAACGGCTCGGCACCGCGCATGCGGTGCTGGCCGCCAAAGATGCCATTGCCAAAGGTGCCGACGATCTCCTGATCGCATTCGGCGATACGCCGCTGATTTCCGCCGAGACGTTTGCGCGGCTGCGTGAGCCGCTTCGTCAAGACGCGTCGCTGGTTGTGCTGGGCTTTAGGGCGGCCGATCCGACCGGCTATGGCCGCTTGGTGGTCGAGGGCGGCCAACTCGCCGCGATCCGCGAGCAGGCCGATGCCAGTGACGACGAGCGGAAAATTACGCTGTGCAACGCCGGCGTGATGGCGATTGACGGCAAGATCGCGCTCGACGTGCTGGGCCAGATTGGCAATGCCAACAACAAGGGCGAGTACTACCTCACGGACGCCGTCGGTCTGGTCCGCGGGCGCGGCTTGACCGCAAGCGTGATCGAGACCGACGAGGACGAAGTCCGCGGCATCAACACCAAGGCGCAGCTCGCCGAAGCCGAAGCAGTGATGCAGAGCCGGCTGCGTCAGGCCGCGATGACTGCGGGCGTCACGCTGATCTCCCCCGAGACGATCCATCTTGCCGCCGACACGACCTTCGGCCGGGACGTGACGATCGAGCCCTTCGTGGTGATCGGCCCCGGGGTCAGGATTGCCGATGGTGCGGTGATCCATTCGTTCTCGCACATCGTCGACGCCAGCATCGGCGCCAAGGCGTCCGTCGGCCCCTATGCGCGGCTGCGGCCGGGCACGTCGCTGGGCGACGGCGCCAAGATCGGCAATTTCGTGGAGACCAAAGCGGCGCAGATCGACGCCGGCGCCAAGGTCAATCATCTGACCTATATTGGTGATGCCCATATCGGCGCGGGCGCCAATATCGGGGCGGGCACGATCACCTGCAATTACGACGGCTTCAACAAGCACAAGACCGAGATCGGCGCCGGCGCCTTCGTCGGTTCAAACTCGTCGCTGGTCGCTCCTGTGAAGATCGGGGCGGGCGCCTATATCGGCTCGGGCTCGGTCATCACCAAGCCGGTGCCGGACGATGCGCTGGCGGTCGAACGCAACGACCAGACGCTGCGCGAAGGCTGGGCCAAACGCTTCCGCGAAGCGAAGGCACGGGCCAAGACGCCGAAGCCGGAGTAGGTCGACGCAAAGTGGTTAACGATTTTACGCTTAACCCTGTCGCAATCGGCAATAATTATTGACTACCTTCGGTTTCGCCGAACTCGCTAGATAGTACTTGGGCCGGGGTCGCCGGCCGTCGGGAGAACTTCAACCGCATGTGCGGCATCATCGGCATTCTCGGACGTGGACCCGTTGCTGGGCAACTGGTCGATTCACTGAAGCGGTTGGAGTATCGCGGCTACGATTCCGCCGGCGTCGCCACGCTGGAGGGCGAGCAGCTGGCGCGCCGCCGCGCCGAAGGCAAGCTCAAGAATCTCGAGGCGCGGCTGGCGCGCGAGCCGCTGTCCGGACATTCGGGCATCGGCCACACCCGCTGGGCGACCCACGGCAAGCCGAACGAGACCAACGCGCATCCGCACGCCGCCGATGGCGTTGCCGTCGTGCATAATGGCATCATCGAGAATTTCCGCGAACTGCGGAACGAACTGCAGAGCGAAGGCGCCAAGTTCGCCAGCGAGACCGACACCGAAGTGGTCGCGCACCTGGTGAACAGCTACATCCGCAAGGGCGCCTCGCCGGTCGACGCGGTGAAGGCGGCGCTGCCACGGCTGCGCGGCGCATTTGCATTGGCGTTTCTGTTCAAGGACCACGACGACCTGATGATCGGCGCCCGCAAGGGCTCGCCGCTGGCGATCGGCTATGGCGACGGCGAGATGTATCTCGGCTCCGACGCTATCGCTTTGGCGCCGCTCACCGACGACATCAGCTATCTCGACGACGACGATTGGGTGGTGCTGACCCGCAAGGGCGCGCAGGTGCACGACGCCAAGGGCGACATCGTCCAGCGCGGCGTGATGAAGTCGGGCGCTTCGTCCTTCGTGGTCGACAAGGCCAATTACCGCCACTTCATGGCGAAGGAAATTCACGAGCAGCCGGAAGTCGTCGGCCACACGCTGGCGCGCTATCTCGACATGGATACGGAGCGCGTAGCGCTGCCGACCCGGCTGCCGTTCGACTTCAAGGATATCCAGCGGATCTCGATCACCGCCTGCGGCACCGCCAACTACGCCGGCTACATCGGGAAATACTGGTTCGAGCGCTTCGCGCGGCTACCTGTCGAGATCGATATCGCATCGGAATTCCGCTACCGCGAGGCGCCGCTGCGCAAGGGCGATCTGGCGATCTTCATCTCGCAGTCCGGCGAGACCGCCGACACGCTGGCGGCGCTGCGCTACGCCAAGGAGCAGGGACTGCACACGCTGTCGGTGGTCAACGTGCCGACCTCGACGATCGCGCGCGACAGCGAAACCGTGATGCCGACTTTGGCGGGGCCAGAGATCGGTGTCGCGTCCACCAAGGCTTTCACCTGTCAGCTCACCGTGCTCGCGGCCCTTGCGGTCGCGGCCGGGCGGGCGCGGGGCGAACTGTCCGAGGAAGACGAGTCCAAGCTGGTTCGTGGTCTGATCGAGCTGCCGCGACTGATGGCCGCGGCGCTCGCCACCGAGCACCAGGTCGAGCGGCTCGCCCGCGACATCGCCAAGTCGCAGGACGTGCTGTATCTCGGCCGTGGCACCTCTTATCCGCTGGCGCTGGAAGGCGCTCTCAAGCTCAAGGAAATCTCCTATATCCATGCCGAAGGCTACGCCGCCGGCGAGCTCAAGCACGGCCCGATCGCACTGATCGACGAGAAGATGCCGGTGGTGGTGATCGCGCCTTACGACCGCGTGTTCGAAAAAACGGTGTCGAACATGCAGGAGGTCGCCGCCCGCGGCGGCCGCATCATCCTGATCACCGACGCCAAGGGGGCCGAGGAGGCAACCGTCAAATCGCTGGTGACGATCGTGCTGCCCGATATGGCGGCGGCGTTCACCCCGCTGGTGTATGCGATCCCGGTGCAACTGCTCGCCTACCATACGGCCGTCGTCATGGGCACCGACGTCGATCAGCCGCGCAATCTGGCGAAATCGGTGACGGTCGAGTAGGCCGCGCCGCAAAACTGTTCCAGTCGGCTGTTGGCGGGAACGTCCGGACCGCTTATATCTCGCTGCATTCGGCGCGGGGCCTCGCGGCTTGCCCGATGCCGCTTTGGAGGCTTCTTGATCCGTTGGCCGCTTTCGGCCTCCGCGGATCGGTGGAAAGGGCCGCCGAAACCGGCCGTAGCCGAACGGTTCCAATGCCATTGGGCGCCGATCTGCAGTAGACTGGCTGCGCGCCGGCGCTTCGCCGCGAATTTGAATGTTGCCGACCTGGACGCCGCATGAACGATATGCCTACGCCGCCTCTCGGTGAGACCGTCCAGGATCCGCCGCGTGGATTCATGGGACGAATCCGCAATTACTTCCTGACCGGCCTGATCGTCGCCGGCCCGGTCGCGATCACCTTCTATCTGACCTGGTGGTTCGTGAACTGGGTGGACGGCTTCGTGCGTCCGTTCGTGCCGATGGATTATCGGCCGGAGACCTATCTGCCGTTCGCCGTGCCAGGCTCGGGGCTGGTGGTCGCGTTTGTCGCGCTGACGCTGCTCGGTTTTCTCACCGCCAATCTCATCGGCCGTTCGCTGGTGGATCTCGGCGAGCGGTTGCTCGGCCGCATGCCGGTGGTGCGTGCGATCTACCGCGGCCTCAAGCAGGTGTTCGAAACGCTGTTCTCCGGCAACGGCAACAGCCTGCGCAAGGTCGGGCTGGTCGAGTTTCCGTCGCCGGGAATGTGGTCGATCGTGCTGATCTCGCTGCCGCCCAATCCGGAGGTCGCGACCAGGATCCCGAGCCAGGAGGAGCACATCTCGGTGTTCCTGCCATGCGCGCCGAACCCGACCACCGGCTTCTTCTTCTACGTGCCGCGCCACAAGGTGATTCCGATCGACCTCAGCGCCGAGGAAGCCGCGACGCTGATCATGTCGGCCGGCGTGGTGCAGCCCGGCTCCGACCCGCAGAAGAAGATCGCCGCGCTGGCCGCGACCGCGCTCGCTGCCAAGAAGGCCACCGACGAGCCCGAGTCGGCATTCTCACGGCGCCGGATGAAGGCGCCGGATAAGGTCGATTAGTTAGCTTCGGTCGCGATCGAACCCTCACATTCGTCATTCCGGGGCGCCGCGCAGCGGCGAGCCCGGAATCCATAACCACAGACGCTGGTGGTGTGCGAGGAATCGCCGGCATTCAATCGCGAAGCCAGGGACTATGGATTCCGGGCTCGCGCTTCGCGCGCCCCGGAATGACGAACGCTGATTATCCCGCACCCAGCAGCGGAATCGCTTCGTCGCGCTCATACAAGTAAAGCAAACACCGGAGCGCTTCGCCTTGCTCGCCCTCCAGTTTCGGGTTGTCTTTGAGGATGCGCAGCGCTTCGTCGCGGGCCTGGGTAATCAGCTGGGCGTGCACTTCGGAGCGCGCGATACGATAGCCGGGCAGGCCGCTCTGCCGGGTGCCGAGCACGTCGCCTTCGCCGCGTAGTTTGAGATCCTCTTCGGCGATGCGGAAGCCGTCGGCGGTCTCGCGGATCACCCGCAGTCGCGCCGCCGACATTTCGCCGAGCGGCTCCTTGTACAGCAGCAGGCAGGTCGACGCTTCGCTGCCGCGGCCGATGCGGCCGCGCAGCTGATGCAGTTGCGCGAGGCCGAAGCGCTCGGCGTTTTCGATCACCATGATGCTCGCTTCGGGTACGTCGACGCCGACCTCGACCACGGTGGTGGCGACCAGCACGCTGATCTCGCCGCTGGCGAATTGCGCCATCACCCGGTCTTTCTCGGTGCCTTTCATCCGGCCGTGCACCAGGCCGACCTGATGATCGCCGAAGCGCTGACGCAGCGATTCGTAGCGCTGCTCGGCGTCGGTGAGCTTGACGTTCTCGGATTCCTCGACCAGCGGGCAGATCCAGTACACGCGCTTGCCCGCGCCGATGGCGCGGCCGATGCCGTCGATCACTTCGGGCAGCCGCTGTTCGGACAGCGCACGCGTATCGATCGGCTGCCGGCCGGCCGGCTTTTCGCGCAGCTCGGAGACATCCATATCGCCGAAATAAGTCAGCACCAGCGTGCGCGGGATCGGCGTCGCCGACAGCACCAGCACGTCGACATCGGCGCCCTTGCTGGTCAGCGCCAGCCGCTCGCGGACGCCGAAGCGATGCTGCTCGTCGACCACGGCGAGCGCCAGCGATTTGTAGATCACATCGTCCTGGATCAGCGCGTGGGTGCCGACCAGGAAGTCAATCTCGCCGCTCTGCAGCCGCGCCAGGATCTCGCGGCGCTCTTTGCCTTTCTCGCGGCCGGTCAGGATCGCGACGTGCAGGCCGGCGCGCTCGGCCAGCGGCGCGATCGTCTTGATGTGCTGGCGTGCGAGGATTTCGGTCGGCGCCATCAGCGCCGTCTGCTTGCCGGCCTCGGCGACCGCCGCGGCGGCGAGCAGCGCCACCACGGTTTTGCCGCTGCCGACGTCGCCCTGCAGCAGCCGCAGCATCCGCACCGGCTGCTGCAAATCCTCGGCAATCGCGGCCGCGGCGTCGCGCTGCGAATTGGTGAGCGCGTAGGGCAGCGCGTCGATGATCTTGTGCCGCAGCCTTCCGTCGCCGGCATTGCGCGCGCCGGCGGGGCGGCGGAGCTGGGCGCGGACCAGCGCCAGCGCCAGCTGGCCGGCCAGCAGCTCGTCATAGGCGAGACGGGACCAATACGGCCCGGCCGGCAGGATGTCGGTCGGCTCAACCGGGATGTGGACGCGCTGCAGCGCCTCGGCGAAGGGCGGAAAGCTGCAGCGGCGCAGCACCTCGGGGCTGATCCATTCCGGCAGCGCCGGCAGCCTGGTCAGCGCCTGCGCCACCGCCCGGCGCATCGCGCCGATCGCCAGCCCCTGGGTGAGTGGATAGACCGGGTCGATCTTCGGCAGCTTGGCGAAGCCTTCGGCGTCGACGACGCGGTCCGGATGCACCATCTGCAGCGTGCCGTCATAGAGCTGGCCGGTGCCGGAGACGTAGCGGATCTCGCCGACCGGCAGCAGCTTCTCGATGTATTCGGCCTTGGCGCGGAAGAACGCCAGGATGACGTCGCCGGTGTCGTCGCTGGCGTAGACCAGATACGGCGCGCGCGAGCGGCCGGGCGGCGGCGGGCGGTGGCGGTCGACGGTGACCTCCAGCGTCACCACGGTGCCGGGCTGGGCGTCGCGGATCTTGGGCCGGGAGCGGCGGTCGATCACGCTGACCGGCAGGTGCAGCAGCAGATCGGCCAGCCGCGGGGTGTCGTCGCGATCCAGCAGATAGCGGAACAGCTTGTCCTGCTTCGGACCGACCCCGGTCAGGCTGGTGACCGGCGCGAACAGGGGATTGAGCAGAGCGGGGCGCATCGAACCGGTTCGGGTGGCTGACGTTTGCTGCAGGCTTGAATGCATTTGGCGCGGATTGCAATGCGCCGCCGCGGGCTGACAGCCGCCGCGGCGGCGGCTATATCAGCTCCGCCCGGCACGTCCGGGCTTTCGTCGTTGACCGAAGGTTTCTCCCCATGACCGGCACCACACGATCGAGCGGCGGGCTCGATGACCGTCGCAAGCGCCTGCTGTTCCGCTGCTGGCACCGCGGCACCCGCGAGATGGACCTGATTCTCGGCCAGTTCGCCGACGCCGAGATCGGGACCCTGACCGACGCCGAACTGGGCGAGCTCGAAGCGCTGATCGAACTCAACGACCACGACCTCTACGCCGCGGTCTCGGGCGCGGACACGCTGCCGGCCGAATTCAAGAACGGGCTGTTCGAGCGAATCCGGACCTACGGCCACCAGGGCGGCGCGGCATGAAAAGTCCGGCGAAGTCACCGGCGGAATTGCTTGCGCCCGGCAAGGCGCTGACCTTCGCCAATGTGGCCGAAGGCGCCGAGGGACTGATCGTCTCCGATCTCGCCCGGGCGGTCGCAGCGCGGCCGAAGCCGCCGGCGGTGAGCCTTGCCGTGATCTGCCGCGACGGCCCGCGCATGCAGCAGCTCGCCCGCAGCCTGGAGTTCTTCGCGCCGGACGTCGGCGTGATGCAGTTTCCGGCTTGGGATTGCCAGCCCTACGACCGCGTCTCGCCACATGCCGGCATTCTGGCGCAGCGCGTTACCGCGCTTGCAAAGCTGTCGCGCCTGACCGGCAGCGACAAGCCGCTGATCGTGCTGACCACCGTCAACGCCGCCGTGCAGCGCGTGCCGGTGCGCGAGATCATGGCCGCGCAGGCGCTGTCGGTCGCGCCCGGCAACATTGTCCCGATGGATTCGGTGGTCGCCTGGCTCGAGCACAACGGCTACAGCCGCGCCTCGACAGTGCGCGAGGCCGGCGAATACGCGGTGCGCGGCGGCATCCTCGATCTGTTTCCGGCCGGGCTCGACCAACCGGTGCGGTTCGACTTCTTCGGCGACCAGCTCGAATCGATCCGCACCTTCGACGCCGAGACCCAGCGCACGCTGCACACCATGCGCGGCCTCGATCTCGTCCCGGTGTCGGAATTTCAGCTCGTCACCGAAACCATCCGCCGCTTCCGCATGGGCTACGTCGCCGCTTTCGGCGCGCCGAGCCCGGACGATCAGCTCTACACCGCCGTCAGCGAAGGCCGCCGCTATCCCGGCATGGAGCACTGGCTGCCGCTGTTTCAGGAGCGGCTCGATACGCTGTTCGACTATCTCACCGGGACGCCGGTGGCGATCGAGCCGCAGAGCGAGGACGCAGCGCGCGAGCGCTTCAAGCAGATCGCCGATTACTACGAGGCGCGGCGCGAGGCGATGGATCATCCGGGCTCCGGGGCGATCTACAAGCCGCTGCCGCCGGATCAGCTCTATCTCACCGAAAAGGAATGGGGCGAGCGGCTGGAAGGCCGGCCGCTCGTGCGGCTGACGCCATTCGATGTGCCGACTGAAGGCGGCTCGGTCATCGACGCCGGCGCACGCGCCGGGCGCAATTTTGCGCCGGAGCGCGCCGACGCCAACGTCAATGTGTTCGAGAAGCTGGTCGCGCATGTCCAGGCGCTGCAGGCCACGCGCAAGAAGGTGGTGATCGCGCTGTGGAGCGAAGGCTCGCGCGACCGCATGGCCAGCATGTTGAAGGACCACAAGCTGGTGAATCTCACCAGCGTCAATTCCTGGCGCACCGTGCAGGCGACGCCGCGCAATGAGGCGATGCTTGCCGTTGTCGGCCTCGAGTCCGGCTTCGAGACCGACGCCTTCGCGGTGATCACCGAGCAGGACGTGCTCGGTGACCGGCTGGTGCGGCAGCGCAAGGCCAGCAAGAAGCTCGACAACTTCATCTCGGAGGTCACCAGTCTGTCGTCCGGCGACATCGTCGTGCATGTCGAACACGGCATCGGCCGCTTCATCGGGCTGCAGACGCTGGAAGTCGGCGGCGCGCCCCACGACTGCGTCGAGCTGCACTACGCCAATGACACCAAGCTGTTTCTGCCGGTCGAGAACATCGAGCTGTTGTCGCGCTACGGCTCGGACGGCACCAATGTCGAACTCGACAGGCTCGGTGGCTCGGGCTGGCAGGCGCGCAAGGCCAAGCTCAAGAATCGCATCCGCGAGATCGCCGGCGAGCTGATCAAGATCGCCGCCGAGCGGCATCTGCGCCAGGCGCCGAAACTGCCGGTGCAGCCGCATCTCTACGACGAGTTCTGCGCGCGCTTTCCTTACGACGAGACCGAGGATCAGCTCACGGCCATCAACGCAGCGCTCGGCGATCTGGAGAAGGGCACGCCGATGGACCGCCTGGTCTGCGGCGACGTCGGATTCGGCAAGACCGAGGTGGCGCTGCGCGCGGCGTTCGCGGTCGCGCTCGACGGCAAGCAGGTCGCTGTCGTGGTGCCGACGACGCTGCTGGCGCGGCAGCACGCCAAGACCTTCACCGAGCGCTTCCGCGGCTTCCCGGTGCATGTCGGCCAGGCGTCGCGGCTGGTCAGCGCCAAGGAGCTGACGGGAGTGAAGAAGGGCCTCGCCGACGGCACGCTCGATATCGTCGTCGGCACCCACGCGTTGCTCGGCAAGTCGATCAAGTTCAAGGATCTCGGCCTCGTCATCGTCGACGAGGAGCAGCATTTCGGCGTCACCCACAAGGAGAAGCTGAAGCAGCTGCGCGCCGAGGTGCACGTGCTGACGCTGAGCGCGACGCCGATCCCGCGCACGCTGCAGCTCGCCATGACCGGCGTGCGCGATTTGTCGATCATCGCGTCGCCGCCGGTCGACCGCCTCGCGGTGCGCACCTTCGTGGCACCGCACGACCCGCTGATGATCCGCGAGGCGCTGCTACGTGAGCGCTATCGCGGCGGCCAGGCGTTCTACGTCGTGCCGCGGATCGATGATCTGGCGGAAGTGAAGGACTTCCTCGACAAGCACGTGCCCGAAATGAAGGTCGCGGTCGCGCACGGCCAGATGCCGCCGACGGTGATCGAGGACATCATGTCGGCGTTCTATGAAGGCAAGTTCGACATCCTGCTGTCGACCACTATCGTCGAATCCGGCCTGGATATTCCGAACGCCAACACGCTGATCGTGCACCGCGCCGACATGTTCGGCCTGGCGCAGCTGTATCAGCTTCGCGGCCGCGTCGGCCGCTCCAAGCTGCGAGCCTACGCGCTGTTCACGCTGCCGCAGCACGGCATCACCGCGCAGGCGGAGCGCCGGCTCAAGGTGCTGCAATCGCTGGAGACGCTCGGCGCCGGCTTCCAGCTCGCCTCGCACGATCTCGACATCCGCGGCGCCGGCAACCTGCTCGGCGAGGAGCAGTCCGGCCACATCAAGGAAGTCGGCTTCGAGCTGTATCAGCAGATGCTCGAGGAGGCGATCACCAATCTCAAGGCCGGCATCGTCGACGAGCCGGTCGCCGACCGCTGGTCGCCGCAGATCACCATCGGCATGCCGATCCTGATCCCCGAGGAGTTCGTGCCCGATCTCGCGGTGCGGTTGTCGCTGTACCGCCGACTCGCCGATCTCGACAGCAATGAAGAGATCGAGAATTTCGGCGCCGAACTGCGCGACCGCTTCGGTCCGCCGCCGGACGAAGTACGCTATCTATTCAAGGTCGCGGCCATCAAGGCCTATTGCCGCCACGCCAATGTCGAGAAGGTCGACGCCGGGCCGAAGGGCGTGGTGATCACCTTCCGCGACAACGCCTTCGCGCATCCCGACAAGCTCGTCAGCTTCATCCGCCGCCACGGCGATGCCGCCAAGGTGCGGCCGGACATGAAAGTGGTGTTCTTCCAGGTCTGGAAGACGCCGGAGGAACGGCTTGCCGGGACGACGGATATTTTGAAGCAGTTGGCCGAGCTGGCGGGGACCAAGAAGGCGGCGTGAGGACGGAGTTAGCTGACTACGCGTTCAGCCTCTCCCCGTCATTGCGAGGAGGCGAAGCCGACGAAGCAATCCAGCGCCGTGCACTGCGCTCATGGATTGCTTCGCTGCGCTCGCAATGACGGGGATGGGCTTTGCACCGGTAAAGGCTTTGGCACTTCATCCATCGCGTGAGTTATTTCCTTCGTCATGCCCGGCCTTGTGCCGGGCATCCACGCCTTTCGGCGCCGCGAAGTAGCAAGGCGTGGATGGCCGGGACGAGCCCGGCCCTGACGAAGTAACTCGTCCTTGTGACAAAGAGCGAGCGCCTATGACGCCGCGCGGCGGGTGTCGAGTTTGGTCAGGCGGGACAGGATGGCGCGGGCGGAGTCGTCGGGCTGCAGCGTCGCCAGCGAGACGTCGGGATCGATGCGGGTCTCGCGGCGCGCGGAATGCGAGGTCTGCTTCATCACCGCCATCAGCCGCCGCGCAATCGTCTGCGCGCCGCGCAGATCGGTTTCGGCGAACACCACCAGAATGCTGCCGTCCTGCTGCAGCGTGCCAAAATCCATCTTGCGCATCAGCCGGCCGACGAGACGCGCGGTGTCGAAACGCGAGCGCGGGTCGGCGCGATGTAGCACGAACTTCGCCACGGACAGGCCTTCGCCGCGGGATTGCGCGTGATACACCGCGGCGGCGAAGTCGCGTTCGAACGCTGCGGGCGTCAGCAGGCCGGTGCGGGGCTCGATCAGACCGCCGGCGTCGAGCGAGCGCAGCAGGCGCCCGAGTTGCATTTCGAACGCGTGCTGGCGGATCAGCGGCAGGGCATCGGCGACGATACGCCCCGGCTCGCCCTGAGCGAAATCCAGGTTGGGCAGGTCGAACGGCTGCTCCGACGGCGGCGCGGTGACGACGATCGGCAGATTGCGAAACCGCGCGTCCTCGGACAGCACGGTCAGAAACGCATCGACCACGCGGGGGCTGAAGCCTTCGGCCAGAATGATGCCGTCGAGCTCGCGGGCGTTGAGATGCTTCGCCGCCGCCTCGATCGATAGCGCGCCGACCACGCCGACGCGTTCGCCGAGTGCAACCGACAAGGCCGGGTAGGCGGCGCCGCGGCCGATCAGCAGCACGGTGGCGTCCTGGACCGGGTCGTGAGCCGGCGTCGGGGGGACGCCGCCGTCTTCGATCAGGCGGCGCAGCGTCGTGGCATGCAGGGTGCGGACCCGGAGCGCCGCACGCAGCCGGGCGGTGAGGCGGCCCAGATCGTCGCCGGCGAAGCCGATGACATTGTCGGGCAAAGCACGGCGCGGCCCGAGCGCGATCAGCGGGACATAAGGATTGATAGTTGCGACCTGGCGCGCCAGCCCGTCGAGCTCGGCATCGTGCCCAGCAATCGCGACAATGGCAGACGGTTGCAGGCGCGCGACCGTGTCTGGCGCCTCGTGCCAGCGAGCACCCGCCGAAGGCACCAGTCGGTCCTCGGAAAGCGCCGCCAGAACCGGCGAGCTGTCGTCATCGGCGATGACGAGGATGGGCGCGTGATACGACATCGACGAGAGCCGGTTCTCCGCAGTCACAGCGGCCAACCTTAGCTCGGTACTGTTAATGCGCCGTCAATGCGAACCCGCGGTTTCTTCAGGACGTGCCGGGCCTTCGCGGAAGGCCTCGACCATCAAAGGGTTTAGCCCGAGTTCTGAAAGTGCTTCGCGAGCTCGTGCGTTGTCTTGGGCGCGGCCGGCGAGCCGATAGCCGCTCCATCGATCGGGGAGCGCCGTCAGCAGCGCGCCCTGGCCAAGCCGCTGGGCCCATTCCTGGAGGTCCTGAGCCAGGAAGCGATAGCCGCCGACTGCCATGATGCCGGACGGCGGCGCAGTGATGCACACCGCGCCGGTGGTGCGATCGAGCCGCGCCGCGAACCCGGTGTCGACAAAATCGGGAGCTGCCGAGGGCCGCGCCGCGCCGTTGTGCGACGACAGCGGCGCATAGGCCGCAAGCGTCACCATCGGGCCGCGCAGTCCAAGCGTGCCTTTCGGAGTGATCAGGAGCTCGCCGGCGACGCTGCCGCCGGGCTGATCCCGGGGCGCCGTGTGCGGGCCGGGCATGATCGGCACCGGCGCGCCGTCCGCGC
Organism: Rhodopseudomonas palustris; assembly: GCF_003591005.1. Lineage (GTDB taxonomy): Bacteria > Pseudomonadota > Alphaproteobacteria > Rhizobiales > Xanthobacteraceae > Rhodopseudomonas > Rhodopseudomonas palustris_K. Next base: position 81,250 of record NZ_QYYD01000001.1, on the reverse strand, counting down.
CGCGGCGACCGCCGAACAGGCCAGCCTCACCGAACAGATAGACGTCGGTGAAGCCCGACGGTCCGGCGGTCCAGGCCGGACTGGCCGCGACTTGCTCCGGCGCGCGCCACATCCCGATCACCTGTTGCAGCGTCGGCGCGCGGAACGGCAGCCCGGCATCGCCCAGCCGCAGCGCCAGCGGGGCCGGCGCGACCAGCGTGTCGCAGCCGAGCTCCTGAATTTCGGATTCGAGCAGCGCTTCATCGAACGGGTGGTGCAGCGCCAAGGTGCCGCCGCTGAGCAGCCAGGTCACCATTGTGGAGGCGAGGCCGGCGAAGGACGACAAGGTTTGCGCCGACATCAGCATCGCGCCTTGCGGGACGCCGGCTTCGAGAAATACCGCGAGACCGCCGGCGATCATGTGCAGATGAGTGCGCGGAATGGCGCGGACACCTTCTGGCGTTGTATCGAAGGTGATGATTGCGGCGCGCCGCGCGTCCTGAATGGCCGGCTCATTGTCCGGCACGTCCTCGGTCATCGCAGTGTCGAGCGACGCCATGCCCTCAGGCAGATCGTCGCCATAGCCGCCGACATAGCGGATCGAGAACGCTTCTGCCGCGGCATTCATCGCCAGATCGGCATGGCTGACGCCGTCGATCCAGCGCGACGAGACGATCGCGCGAGCCCCGGTGCGGTTCAGCGCGGTGGTGATATCGGCCTGGCGCCACAGCTGCGGCAGCAGAGCCACCACCAGGCCGGCGCGGTGCGCGGCAAGAATCGTCAGCGGAAATTCGATGGTGTTGGCGAGTTGCAGCGCAATCACCGCATTCTCGGGCAGGCCGGCTGCTGAAAAGTGCGCGGCGAGCGCCGAGATCGCCCGATCGGCCTGCGCATAGGTCAGGCGGGCCGGCGGCTGGCCGGTGACGCGTTGCTTGTCGGCCGGATCAATCAGCGCGATCGCGTCGGGCTGCCGCGCCAGAATTCGGCGGAACAGGCCGTCGAGGGTCGGTGAAGCGTTGGGCTGGCTCAATGGATCACCTTTGCTGCGTCACCTTTGCTGAGGACCTTGCTGGGTCACTGCTGCGGTACCGTCGCACGCGCCCACCAGGTCTCGGGCAGATAACCGGTCAGAGCCGTCACCTCGGGCCGTTCTATCCGATTCCAGCGGGCGATCCATTGCTCCTGGATATTGTAGAGGGGGATCACGTAGAAGCCCGAGGTCAGGACGCGGTCGAGCGCACGCACTGCGGCGACGAACTCCGGACGGCCGCGCGCGGCGATCATCGTGGCGATCAACGCGTCGATGGCCGGGTCCTTCACGCCCATGTAGTTGCGCGTGCCCTGGGTATCGGCTGCCTCGGCGCCCCAATAGAAGGACTGCTCGTTGCCCGGCGACAGCGACTGGTCCCAGCGGTTCGGGATCATGTCGAAATCGAACGTGATGCGCCGCTGATCGAACTGGACAGCGTCGACCACGCGGACTGTCGCCTGTACGCCGATCCGCTTGACGTCGCGCACGAAGGCGAGCGCGATGCGCTCCTGTTCACGGGTGGTGACGAGGATCTCGAAACTCAGCGGCTGATGCGTGTCGCGGCGTCGCATCACCGTGCCGTCGAGCTGATAGCCGGCCTCCGACAGCAACGTCAGCGCACGGCGCAGCGCGCTGCGGTCGCGCCCGGACGCATCGCTGTCCGGCAGCCGGTAGCTGCCGTCGAGCATGTCGGGTCGCAGCCGAGCCAGATATGGCTGCAGCAGCCGCAATTCATCAGGACCCGCGGCGCGACCATAGGCGGAGAGTTCCGAGCCGGCAAAGTATCCGCCGGCGCGGCTGTACAGATCAAAGAAGTAGTTCTGGTTGATCCAGGCGAAATCGAACATCTGCAACAGCGCTTCGCGGACGCGGATGTCGGTGAACACCGAGCGGCGGGTGTTGAAAACCAGGAATTCGGTCGGCTGCGGGGTGCCTGATTTGATGACGTCACGGACCACGTCGCCGCTGCGAGCGGCCGGGAAATTGTAACCGTCGTGCCAGCGCAGCGGTTCGGTCTCGACCCGATAATCGTAAATGGCGCGCTTGAAGGCTTCGAATTGTGAATTCGCCTCCCGGAAATACTCGATCCGGACCTCGTCGAAGTTCCATAGCCCGCGATTGATCGGCAGGTCGCGGCCCCAATAATCCGGATTGCGCGTCAGGGTCACGCTGCTGCCTGGTTTGACCGCGCTGACTCGATACGGCCCCGATCCGATCGGCGGCGCCATGGTGGTGTCTTCGAACGTTTCGGCATTGACCGCATGCCTGGGGAAGATCGGCATCAGCCCGAGAATGAGCGGCAGTTCGCGATCCTGCAGGTCTCCGAAATCGAACCGGACGGTGCGTGGATCGGGCGCCTCGGCGCGCACCACCTTGGCGTAGTACAGCCGATGGTTGGGACGGCCCTTGTCACGCAGCAACCGCCAGGAGAACAGCACGTCCTCTGCGAGCACCGGCGTGCCGTCGGAGAATTTGGCCCGCGGATCGATGCGGAAGGTGACGTAGCTGCGCGCGTCGTCTGTTTCGACCGTTTGCGCGAGCAGGCCGTAGAGGGTGAACGGCTCGTCGTTGCCGCGCGCCATCAGGCTTTCCACCACATAGCCCCGGATGCGCTGCACCGCGAGCCCGCGCACGATGAACGGATTGAGGCTGTCGAAGGTGCCCAGCACGCCTTCGACCAGTCGGCCGCCTTTCGGCGCATCGGGATTGGCGTAAGGCAGCGCCGAGAAGTCGGCGGGCAGGGCGGGCTCGCCGTGCATCGCCAGCGCGTGCAATGGCTTCGCTCTGTCTCCAGGCTCGGCGTTAGCACCGCTGGCCAGCGGACCCGAAAACGCCGTGGCGATCAGGATCGCCAGCGTGCTCGCGAGCAGGCGCGCACCGGTCGCGAATCGGCTCTGTGATTCGGTGTTCTGCACCCGAGGGGATTTACCACAAGGGAGTGATCGAACGAGCCACGGAAGATTGCCGGCATTGATCTTTTCGTGTGCCGTTGTATTGAAAGCGAGCGCGCGGCGGCGCCTGACCGGGCCGTCACGTAACTGCCTCAATTGGCTCAGAGACACCGGCCGAACGGCCAGATGCCGGCTCCCGCGTCGCTGTGGGGTGCGCGACCGTTTCAGAAAGGGTTTTCCGCAATGATGTCTTGCAACTTGGTCGCGTCGGCAGGGCCGCGCGGGCGGGCATTCGCTCTGCTGACGGCGGCAGCTGTTTCCGCCCTGGCCGTCACTTCCGCCGCACAAGCGCAAGCCCCGCAGCCGCAGCAGCCGGCCGCTCCGAAGGCCGCGCCAAAGGCCGCACCGGCTCCGAAGGCGCCGGCGAAGGGTGCTCCCGCCGCTCAGGCGCCGGCCGCTGGTGCTCCGGCCGCCGGCCAGGCGCAGGAACAGCAGCAGGTTCAGCTGATCTACGCGCCGTGGACCAAATTCTGCCTGAAGGGCCAGGATGCCGGCGCCAAGCAGGTTTGCTTCACCGGCAAGGATGGCCGCATCGAGTCGGGCCAGCCGGTCATCGCCGCGGTGATCATCGAGCCGGAAGGTGAGCCCAAGAAGATCCTGCGCGTGACTCTGCCGCTCGGCATGCAACTCGTGCACGGCACCCGCATCATCGTGGACAGCAATGCGCCGCAGCAGAGCCCCTATGTGATCTGCTTCGCCAATGGCTGCATGTCGGACTACGAAGCCACCCCCGAGATGATCGCCAACATGAAGAAGGGCCAGAACCTGGTCGTTCAGGCGATCAACTCCAACGGTGCGCCGCTAACGCTGCCGCTGCCGCTGGCGGAATTCGCCAAGGCCTATGACGGTCCGCCGACCGACCCCAAGCAGTTCGAAGAGACCCAGAAGAAGCTACAGGAAGAGCTGCAGAAGCGCGCCGAAGAGCAGCGCAAGAAGCTCGAGGCTCAGGCTCCGGCCGGCGCCAATCCGGCCGCGAAGTAACAGCATTCTTCCGCCGACAAAAAAAGGGCGCCCGCAGGGGCGCCCTTTTCGTTGCTGGACCGCGTTGGCAGACCGTCGTGCGGTCGCTTTTTCAAAGCGAAACGAAAACTCGCGCGAATTAGTTCAGAGACGAATTGCGCGGCCGATAGCCGCCGGCCTTGTCCTTCACGAAAATCTCGGCGACCTGCGAATGCCGAATCGGCTCGCCGGAATCATCGGGCAGCAGATTTTGCTCGGACACATAGGCGACGTATTCCGACTCCGCGTTCTCCGCGAGCAGGTGATAAAACGGCTGGTCCTTGTGCGGCCGGACCTCTTCGGGGATCGACAGCCACCATTCTTCGGTGTTGTTGAATTCCGGATCGATGTCGAACACCACACCCCGGAACGAAAAGATCCGGTGGCGGACGATCTGCCCGATCTGGAATTTGGCGGTTCGCGTTTTGATCATCGGAGTCGCATAAACCAGGATTGCGGCCGATGCTAGTGCCTCGGGACCGGGGCGGTCCGCCATCACCCCCTCGGGCCGGCTGGCGTGAACCTCGGGCCGGGTCGCAAAGTCTTGATTTCAAGCCGATTCCCGGTCTCGCCGCATACGGCCCTGGTGCGGGCGGGGCGGGCCGAGGGCCTGCTCGCTCCCGAGAGTTGCATGGCGTGCCTGCCGGATTGGCGCACCGGTCGCGGCACACGCACGCTGCACCCCCGTCGCTGTGCGGATCCGGGCGGGTGTTCCATGTCGCGCCGCGGAGTCACAACGCGTGGCGCAAGCTCGCAAACGCCTCGCGCAAATGGTGCAGGGGCGGCCGCCTGCCGTTGTCTTCGCTCCAGGCATCGATCGCCAGGCGGAATGCGCCGATCGACAGCATGGCGACAAAGCGCAGCGAGTTTCGTCGCTTGGGCTGGGGCCATTTCTCGCACAGAGCTTCGAACACGGCTTGCTCTTGCGCGATGTATTTTGCATTGCGCGCCGCGCGAAGCGTCTCGTTCTTGCGGAGGACGCTGTCCAGCGCAATGCTCTGTTTCGGGTCGAAGCCGATGACAAGATGCCGGAGCGCATTCTCGACGACCGCGAGGGGCGGGATATCGGACGGCTGCGCCAGGATGGCTTCGCGGATCAGAGAGGTGAAATTGCTCTGCCAGGCAAGGATGATCTCTTCCTTGGACTTGAAGTAATAAAAGAAGGTGCGGCGAGAGATTCCGGCCGCCTCCGCGACCATTTCCAACGTCGTGCTGTCGTAGCCCTTCGACAGGAACAGACTAACTCCGGTTTCCGTGATCCGCGCCAGCGTCTCGCGACGCTTGCGCTCGCGCAGTCCGATGTCCTTGTTATCGTCGCCCGCCATCACGTCTTCGGCATCGATCCGTCGGTCACTTGAAAAACTACACTGGGTGTAATTATTATTTTACACGGAGTGCAGATTTGAATCAAGGAAGCCGAATGATCGTCATGAAGTTGCCCGCCGCGAACGCCCCGCCGCAATCGTGCTCGACGGCTCGTCGTCCTGTCTGCCTCGAAGCGGCGAGGTGACCAATGTCGAGCGTTGATACGTCACGGTGCCATTGGTCCTATCAAAGCTGGTGCAAGCCGCGCGAGCGACGCGAGGCGCGCCCGCGCTGGCGAAACGTTTCGTCGTTCGACCCGGTCTCGTTTTTCCTGGCGTGGCTCGCCGCACCGCGTCGTGTCGGAGCGGTGGCACCGTCCAGCGACGCGCTCGCAAAAATCATCACACGCGACATTGGCGAGACCACCGGCGCCGTCGTCGAACTTGGGCCGGGCACCGGGGCGTTCACCGACATGCTGCTGAGGCGCGGCGTCCGGCAGGAGGATCTGACACTCATCGAATATGGCTCGGAGTTCATTCCGATGCTGCAGCTTCGCTTCCCTGGCATTCGCGTGATCTGGATGGATGCGGCGAGTATCGGGGCATCCGGTGTATTCCAGCCTGGCGAGATCGGCGCCGTCGTCAGCGGCCTTCCTTTGCTGAGCATGTCGCCCCGCAAGGTGATGGCGATCCTCGAGGGGGCGTTCGCCGTCCTTCGGTCCGGCGGCGCCTTCTATCAGTTCACCTACGGGGTGGGATGTCCGGTGAGCCGCCCGATCCTCGACCGACTCGGCCTCAAGGCGGTCCGCGTCGACACGGCCATCCTGAATTTGCCGCCGGCCACGGTTTATCGCCTCACACGGCGAATACCACGACCGACACGGTCGATCGATTTTGCCCGCGAGTCAAAGGACGTCTCTTCCGTTTGAACGCGGCGTGATTCTGGCACGCGCTCGCGAGGCTCGGCGGAACGCCAGGCGGCCGAAGCATCTGCATGCGGGGAGAGCGGAAGAATCGCGTCGCAGCGAGGCAGAACGTTGCCTATAAGTGCCGAAGGCGGGCCCCTCCGTCTCTCGGCATCCCGCCTCGTTGCAGTTCCGCATGATCGATATCCTCAATCTGGCGCTTCCGTATTTCGGGCTGATCTTCGTCGGCTTCGCCTGTGGCCGACTGAAGCGGCTGCCGGAGAACGGCCTCGCCTGGATGAACTTCTTCCTGCTGTACGTGTCGCTGCCGGCGCTGTTCTTCCGCATCATGTCGAAGACGCCGTTCGAGGAACTCAACAACCTGCCATTCGTGCTCGCGACCACCCTCGGCACGGCTATCGCGTTCTTTCTGTCGGGCCTACTCGGCCGCGTCATCGGCGGTCTGTCGATCCGTGAAGCCACGATGGCGAGCCTTGCCGGCGGCTACGGCAACATCGGCTATATGGGACCGGGGCTGGCGCTGGCGGTGCTCGGCCCCAAGGCTGCCGTGCCGGTGGCGCTGATCTTCTGCTTCGACAGCATCTTCCTGTTCTCGGTCGTGCCGGTGGCGATGGCGCTGACCGCGGGGCAGCGGCGCCCGCTGCTGCCGACCATCCTGCACGTCGTCCGCGAAATCGTGCTGCATCCGCTGATCGTTGCCGCCTATCTCGGTGCCGCCGCCGCGGCGCTGCATTTGCATCTGCCGGCCGCGGTCGACAACACGCTGCAGTTTCTGCAGAACGCCGCGGCGCCGGTAGCGCTGTTCACGCTGGGGGTCACGGTTGCGCTACGCCCTTTTGGGCGCGTGCCGTGGGAGATCCCGTCGCTCATCGGGGTGAAGCTGCTGCTGCACCCGGTGATCGCACTTGGGCTGATGCTGGCGTTCGGGCCGTTCTCGCCCGAATGGGCCGGCACCGCCGTTCTGATGGCGTCGCTACCGCCGGCGCTGAACGTGTTCGTGATCGCGCGTCAATACGATACCTGGGTCGAGCCGGCGTCGGTCGCGGTGCTGATCGGCACCTTCGTCTCGGTGGTGACGCTGACGACGGTCATGTGGCTGATCAAGACCGGCCACATGCCGCTGCTGTGAGGCTCAGATCGATCGCCAGAACGGCGACAGCCCTTCGCGCATCGCGATCCGCCGCAGCGGCCCGACCGAACTGATCAGCTGCATACCGACCGCGCGGACCGCCTGGGCCGGCAAAAGGTCGCTCAGCAGGGTGCGGTTGGCCATGTCGATCGCGAAGGTGCGGCTGGCGACGTCGGCGCCCCGCGCGCGGCCGAATCGCGCAATGACCGCATCGCTGCCGGGATCCTGATCCCGCGCCAGCGCGTCCTCGACGATATCGGCAATGTCCCCGGCATCGCGCAGCCCCATATTGAGCCCCTGCGCCCCGATCGGCGGCACGACATGCGCGGCTTCGCCGGCCAAGACAATGCGATTGCGGCCATAGGCGCTCGGCTTCTCGATGGCGAGGGGGAACAGGTTGCGCCCTTGCTCGACGCTGACCTTGCCGAAAATCGAGTGGGACTGTTTCTCCGCGGCTGCCGAGAGTTCCTCATCGCTGAGCGCCATCATGCGCTGCGCTTCCTTCGGCGATGCGACCCAAACGATGCTCATGCGGCGGCCGGGCAGCGGCACGAATACGCACGGGCCTTCGGGAGTGTGGAATTCGGTCGACACCTCGTTGTGCGGACGAGACGTGGCGATGTTGAAGGTGAGGGCGGACTGGTTCAGCGGCCGGCTTCTAACGGTGATGCCGGCGGCCTCGCGGCACGGCGAGTGCCGGCCGTCGGCGCCGATCACCAGCCGGCCGGCGAGCGTCTGGCCCTGTCGAGTACGCACCACCGCGACGTCTTCCCGCGGAGCCACCGATTCGGCCTCATCGTCGAAGCGATCAAGGCTGCCGATCTCTTCGGCGGCCGCCTCCAGCGCGACCATCAGGTTGCGATTCTCAATGTTGTAGCCGAACGCATCCATGCCGATTTCGGAGGAGGTGAACCGGACCTCCGGGGCGCGGATCAACCGGTTGGTGTCGTCGACCAGCCGCATCGTGCGCAGCGCCGCGGCTTTGCTGGCGCACCGCCCCCAGACGCCGAGCTTCTCGAGCAGGTCAATCGAATCGCCGAGCAGGGCGGTCGTACGGTTGTCCGCATAGGGCACCTTGCGGGCGACGAGCGCGGTTTGGGCGCCGGTGCCAGCGACCGCCAGCGCGGCAGCCAGCCCCGCGGGGCCGCCGCCGACGACGATGACATCATAACGGTTGGGTTCGATCAGGCTCTGGGTCATGGCGCAGACAATCGTCAGTCGGCGGCCCGATTTCAAGTCCGTACCGGAACATTAACGCTGCTGCGGTTTGGCGTCGCCGCTCGGCCGGACGGATAGGCAGAGCCGCAACGAACCTGCTATGCCGATGATCCGATGACACCATTGGACCAGACGCCACCGCCGCAGGCCTCGCGCACCCGCCGATGGGCGGCATTTTCGGTGCATCTGCTGACCGCCGCCGGCGCCGGCCTCGCGTTGCTGGCGATGCTGGAGGCTGTCCGCGCGCACTGGGCGGCGATGTTCGGCTGGCTCGGCCTGGCGCTGCTGGTCGACGCCGTCGACGGTCCGCTCGCCCGGCGCCTCGAGGTCAGCCGGCTGCAGCCCGACTGGTCCGGGGACGTGCTCGACCTGGTGGTCGACTTTCTGACCTACGTATTCGTGCCGGCCTATGCGATCGCCGCCAGCGGACTGCTGTTGCCGATCGCCGCGCCGGTGCTCGGTGTCGGCATCGTGGTCAGCTCGGCATTGTATTTCGCCGACCGGCGGATGAAGACGGCCGACAATCACTTCCGGGGCTTCCCGGCGTTATGGAACGCGGCGGCCTTCTATCTGTTCTTGCTGACCCCGCCCGCTGTCGTCGGGAGTCTCGTTATCGCCGCCCTGATCGTGCTGACGTTTATCCCTGTCCATGTACTGCATCCGGTTCGGGTGGCGCGCCTGCGCGGATTCAACCTGACGCTGATGGCGCTCTGGAGCGTGCTGGCGGCCTACGCCCCCGTGCGACACTTCGCCGTGCCGGCCCCCATCACCATCACACTTTGTGCGATAGCGCTCTATATAGTCGCGGCTGACGCCGCTATCCGCCTCTTTCAACGAGTCCGAAGATGATCGACCTGCTCTACAGCCCGGAAGCCTGGGCTGCTCTGCTGACGCTGACCGCGCTCGAAATCGTGCTCGGTATCGACAATATCATCTTCCTCTCCGTGCTGGTGTCACGCATCCCCGAGCCGCAGGCGACGAGGGCGCGGCAGATCGGCCTGGCGCTGGCCCTGATCTTCAGGTTGATCCTGCTGAGCCTGCTGGTTTGGCTGACCGGCCTGACGGCGCCCGTGTTCACGATCGCCGAGCAGGCGTTCTCGTGGCGTGACATCATTCTGATTGTCGGCGGCCTGTTCCTGATCGCCAAGGCGACGCACGAGATTCACGCCGAGGTCGAGGCCAGGGAGGCCGAGCACAAGACCTCAAGCGTTCAGAAAGCGTTCTTCTGGGTGATCGTGCAGATCGTGATCATCGACCTGGTGTTCTCGGTCGACTCGATCCTGACTGCGATCGGCATGGCCGAGCACATCGAGATCATGGTCGCAGCGGTGCTGATCGCGATGGCGGTGATGTATCTGTCGTCGGGTCCGGTGTCGCGCTTCGTCGCCGAGCATCCGACGACCAAGATGCTTGCGCTGGCGTTCCTGGTGCTGATCGGCGTGGCGCTGGTGGCTGACGGCTTCCAGTTTCATATTCCGCGCGGCTACATCTACTTCGCGATCCTGTTCTCGGCGGCGGTGGAGCTGTTCAACGTGCTGGCCAAACGCAACCGCAGCAAAGCGCTCTGACCGCCGACTGTCGCCACGAACTCTTCCCACGGCGGTCGGTTGACAACGTCGTGGGGATGGCATTCGGTTGCCGTGCAGATTTATTCCCAAGGGGACGAGAATGACGAAAGCGGTGCGGGTGCATCAGGTCGGCGGCCCGGAAGCCCTGGTCTACGAAGCCGTAGACCTGCCGCCGCCGGGCGACGGCCAAGTCCGCATCCGCCAGCACGCCGTCGGCCTCAACTACATCGACGTCTACTTCCGCACGGGCCTGTACAAGGCGCCGACGATGCCGTTCGTCGTCGGCAACGAGGCGGCGGGCGAGGTGGTCGCAGTCGGTCCGCACGTCACCAATTTTCATCCCGGCGACCGCGTCGCCTATTATTCCAACCTCGGCGGCTATGCGTCCGAACGCAACATTGAAGCCGCCAAGCTGGTCAAGCTGCCCGATCACATCACTTACGAGCAGGGCGCCGTGTTGATGCTCAAGGGGCTGACGGTGTGGTACCTGCTGCACAAAACCTTCAAGGTCGAGCCCGGCCATCGTGTGCTGATCCATGCAGCGGCCGGCGGCATCGGCCTGCTGGCCTGTCAGTGGGCGCGAGCGCTTGGCGCGCATGTGATCGGCACCGTCGGCTCCAAGGCAAAGGCCGATCTGGCGCTCGCCAATGGCTGCGATCACGTCATCCTTTACAACGAAGAGGACTTCGTCGCGCGGGTCAAGCAGATCAGCCGCAACGAACTATGCGACGTGGTTTATGACGGCGTCGGCAAGACCACTTTCCCGGGCTCGCTGAAGTGCATCAAGCCGCGCGGCCTGTTCGTGTCGTTCGGCAACGCGTCAGGACCGGTGCCGCCGTTCTCGCTCGCCGAACTGAATAATCACGGATCGCTGTTCGCGACCCGGCCGAAGCTGAACGACTACGTCGGCACCCGCAAGGAACTGATCGAAGGCGCCGACACGCTGTTCTCCGCCGTGATCGAGGGCAAGCTGCACATCCCGATCAACCACGCCTATGCGCTGAAAGACGCTGCGAAAGCGCACATCGATCTGGAAGCGCGCGCCACGACCGGGGCGTCGATCTTGAAGCCGTAGCGCCGGCGTGTTGCGCACAGCGCCCATCCCACAAACTACCGTCATCCCCCGCGCATGCGGGTGATCTAGTATGCCAGGGCGCTGATTAGTCCAAGCGAGCGCTCTGGAATACTGGGTCGCCCGGTCAAGCCGAGCGATGACGTGAGTGAGCGTGATTGGCCTGCAGCTGCTCTGAACTCCGCGTGCGTTGAGCGAGCCCTCAGAACCCCGTCACCGTCCCGTGCAGGTCATACGCGTCGGCGCGGTCGATCTTGGCGGTTACGATTTCGCCGACGCGGAGCGGGCGGCGGCTGGTGAGATACACGCTCCCGTCGATCTCGGGCGCGTCGGCCTTGGAGCGGCCCTTGGCGACGGTCGAGCCGATCTCGTCGATGATCACCTGCTGGCGCGTGCCGACCTTGCGCTTCAGCCGCCGGGCCGAGATTGCCTGCTGCCGGGCCATCAGCCGGTTCCAGCGCTCCTGCTTGATCTCATCGCTGACCTGATTGGGAATGGCGTTCGACGGTGCGCCCGCTACCGGCTCGTATTTGAAGGCGCCGAGGCGGTCGATCTCGGCCTCATCGAGCCAGTCGAGCAGGAATTCGAAATCGCGCTCGGTTTCGCCCGGGAAGCCGACGATGAAGGTCGAGCGTAGTGCCAGTTCCGGGCACTCGGCGCGCCAGCGCTTGATGCGGTCGAGCGTCTTGTCCTGTGCGGCTGGGCGCTTCATCAGCTTCAAAACGTCGGGGCTGGCGTGTTGGAACGGGATGTCGAGATAGGGCAGTACTTTGCCCTCGGTCATCAGCCCGATCACTTCGTCGACATGCGGGTAGGGATAGACGTAGTGCAGCCGCACCCAGGCGCCGAACTCGCCGAGTTCGCGGGCGAGGTCGATGAACTTGGCGCGAACTGCGCGTTCCTTCCACGCGCTTTCGGCGTACTTCAGGTCGACACCGTAGGCCGAGGTGTCTTGCGAGATCACCAGCAGTTCCTTGACGCCCGCAGCGACCAGCTTCTCGGCTTCGCGCAGCACGTCGGCGGCCGGACGCGAGGAGAGGTCACCGCGCAGTTTCGGAATAATGCAGAAGCTGCAGCGATTGTTGCAGCCTTCGGAGATCTTCAGATACGCGTAGTGCCGCGGCGTCAGCCGGATGCCTTGTTCCGGCACCAGGTCAAGGTGCGGATTGTGCAACGCGGGTTTGGCGCGGTGCACCGCGTCGAGCACGCTCTCGTATTGCTGCGGCCCGGTGATCGACAGCACGCCCGGATAGGCGCTCTCGATCTGCTCCGGTTCCGCGCCCATGCAGCCGGTCACGATCACCTTGCCGTTGGTCGCCATCGCTTCGCCGATCGCTGCGAGCGACTCCTGCTTGGCGCTGTCGAGGAAACCGCAGGTGTTCACGATCACGAGATCGGCGCCGTCGTGCTGGCGCGCGAGCTCGTAGCCCTCGGCGCGCAGCCGAGTGATGATCCGCTCGGAATCCACCAGCGCTTTGGGACATCCCAGCGAGACAAAACTGATTTTCGGCGCGGCGGCCTGCTGCATCGGTTCAAAACTGCCTGATTGAAGGCCCCGAGCTAAACCCGAACGGCCGCTGTGACAAGCCCGGCCTGAGCGAAAGGAGGCGAGAACAGCCGTCTCCGGCGGCGGTTCCGAAGAGAGAAATCGTCTCAGCGCGAGGACCTCAGCGACAGCTTCCTTGTTATTTCGCCGGCCGCCTTGCGGGAGGAGGCGTTCAGGCTTTTCTGTTCCTCCGGAACACGGGAGTGCGAACGATGCGACGGCAGGTTTCAACCATACAGACCGAGGCGACTCCGCGTGCGCGGACCTGGCCGGCCTTCCTCGCGAATGCCGAGATCCTGATGGTCAGTGCCGCATTCGGCCTGATTGCCGCGATCGTTATCGGCGCGCCGCATCTGCGGCTGCCGTGAGCGATCAGACCGATCTTGAGGCCAACGCCTAAGCCCGCGCGAACGGCGCGACGGTGATGCCGTTCTGCTCCAGCAGGCCGCGAACGCGGCGGGCGATGTCGACGGCGCCGCTTGTGTCGCCGTGGACGCAGACCGTTTCGGTGCGCATTTTGATGACCTTGCCGGTGACCGACACGACGGCGCTGTCCTGCGCCATCCGCAGCACCCGTTGAGCAATTTCGGCGGGATCATGCAGCACAGCGCCCGGTTTGCGGCGCGACACCAGATTGCCGTCGTCTTCATAGGCGCGATCGGCGAACACCTCATGTGCGAGCGACAGGCCAGCGGCTTCGCCTGCATCGACGAGTTTGGAATTTGCCAGCACGACGAAGATCAGTGACGGATCGACCGCTTTGATCGCGGCGGCGATCGCGCGAGCCGTCATGTCGTCCTCACACGCGACGTTCGAAAGCGCACCGTGCGCCTTCACATGCGTGACCTTGTGGCCGGCCAGCGATGCGACCGCCTGCAATGCACCGATTTGATAGGCGACGAGGTTCTCGATCTCGGCGGCGGTGATGCCGGGCACCGGGCGGCGGCCGAAACCGTGCAGATCGCGGAAGCCGGGATGCGCGCCGATCGAGACGCCGTGCTGCTTCGCCATCGTGACGGTCTTGTGCATGATGTCGGGATCGCCTGCGTGAAAGCCGCAGGCGACGTTGACGCTGGTGGCGATGCTCATCATCGACGCATCGTCGCCCATGCTCCAGGCGCCGAAGCCTTCGCCGAGGTCGCAGTTCAAATCGATCTTCATCCTGTCTTTCCTCCCCCGGGGTGGTTCTAGCTATCGAGCGCGTCCACGGCGGCGCCGGCGACGTTTGCCGTCGCCAGTGCGTCGAGATCGAGCGTCGTATGTCGTGCTTCCTGAAGGCGGTCAGGCAGGGCGCGGATTTGCTGCGCCATGGCCCGATACGCGTCCTGCGCGTTGCCCATGCTCACCGCGGCGAAGCGGAAGGGCTGGCCCGGTTGGCGTTGTGCCAGGCGGCCGAGATCCGCGGTGATCACCGTGGCGATCTTCGGGTAGCCGCCGCTGGTGCCGCGGTCGGCCATCAGCACGATCGGTTGGCCGTTGCCTGGGACCTGGATGCTGCCGTCGACGGTGCCGTCGGAGACGATGTTGTGGCCGTGCAGATGCCGGATCGGCGGACCTTCGAGCCGGTAGCCCATCCGGTCGCTGGTAGCGGAGATCTTCCATTCGCCGCCGAGAAACGTCGCGACGGCGTCGCCGAATTCATCGTCTTGCGGGCCGAGAAGGACACGGATCGGATCGTCAGCCCGTTTGGGCAGATCGAGACGTCGTTCGTCGCTGGGGCTTGCAGCTTGGACCGGGATGATGTCGCCAGCTTGCAACGGCCGCGGATAGGGGCTGCCGAGGCCGGCGCGGGCGTTGACCGCAAGGCTGCCGAACATCGGCTCGCCGCTGATGCCGCCAGCGATCGCCAGATAACTGAAGACCTGACTGCGCGCGACGCCGAGCGTCAGCGTCTTGCCAGCGCCGAGCAGAAACGATTCGTTGAGCGGAACCGGTTTGCCGTCGATTGCCGCGGGCCGCTCCGCGCCGCTGAGCGCGAGTCGTAGCGGACCATCACCGGCTGTCACGCTGGCGCCGAGCGGGCCGAATTCGATCGCGGCGGCGAACGGTGCGTTGCCGACCAACACATTGGCGACGGCGAGCGACGGCCGGTCCATCGCGCCGCTCGGCGTCAGACCGTAACGCTGCGCACCGTGGCGGCCGCCATCCTGCACCGAACTCGCCGGGCCGACGTTGTCGATGACAAGTCGGCTCATGCGTTCACCAGTTCGGCGACGATCTCGCCGGCTTCCGCGGCGCGATCCTGTTCGGTGAATAGCTTGGCGTCGATCGGCGTGAAGCTGATCGCGTCGCCGGGCTCGAGCAGGAAGATCGGATCGCGGTGCAGCTGATAAGTCCGCACCGGCGTTCGGCCGAGCAGATGCCAGCCGCTTGGACCCGGAAGGCACTGGATGCCGGTCTGCACGCCGCCAATCGAGATCGTGCCGGCAGGAGTCAGCAGCCGCGGCGCCTGCCGGCGGGGAATCGCAAGAGACGAATTCAACCCTGACAGATACGACCAGCCCGGCGTGAAGCCGATCATCGCCACCCGGTAGTCACCGCCAGCGTGGCGGGCGATCAGATCGTCGGCGCTGGTGTTGAGGCTCGCTGCAGCTTCTTCCAGATCGATGCCGTGCTCGCCACCGTAGCATACTGGAATGCGCCAGCGGCGCTGTACCGTGGTTTCACTCAAGCTCGGCGTCTGTGCCAGGCGCATCAGCTGGTCGGCGAGAGCGTCGAAGCTGATCTGCTCCGGATCGTAATGCACCAATAACGAGCGATAGGTCGGGACCGTCTCGCGGATGCCGGCTAAGGCTTCACTACTCAGCAGGCGATCGAGAGCGAGCACGCGGCGATTGGATTCGTCGCTGATCTCGCGACCGAAATCGACGGTGATGGCGGCATCGCCGCTCGGCAACATGCGTGGAGTGGTAAGCGCCATGTGAGCGCCGTGTCCCCTGATCTCATCAGCACTGCACCAGCCATAGCGTGTTTTGCGCGTGCATGAAAATCACTTCGTGATGCAATGTGTGGCGATAACTCATTGAAGGTACGAGCGATAAGCTCCGATGATCCGACGTTTGCGAGGGGCAGCCGAGCGTGCGTTGCGACTTGACGGCGAGGGGCGCGCCCGCAAGATGCGCCACCAATTCTCTCGAGGAGCCGCGTACCCATGTCACTGACCCCGGAAGCCATCGTCACTCTTGCGCGCGTCTCGACCGCGACCATCACCACGGTGTTGCTCAAGAAGGGACTGCGCAACGTCTGGCTGCGCGGCGCGCGGCCACTGCGTCCGGGGCAGCCGCGGCTTGTCGGCGAGGCGTTCACGTTACGCTTCGTGCCCGCGCGTGAAGACCTCGCCACGCCGGAATCCTGGGGCTCGCCGATCTCGACTCGTGCGGCGATCGAGGCGATGCCGGAAGGCGTGATCGCCGTGATCGATTCGATGGGGGTCAGCGACGCTGGCGTGTTCGGCGACATCCTGTGCGCGCGCATGGTCAAGCGCGGCATCACCGCGCTGATCACCGATGGCGTGGTCCGCGATCTCGAAGGCGTGCTCGGCACCGGCCTGCCGGTGTGGTGCAACGGCGCAGCGGCGCCGCCATCGGTGGCGGGGCTCACTTTCGTCGGCTGGGGCGAGCCGATCGGCTGCGGCGGCGTCGCGGTGTTTCCGAAGGATATCATCGTCGCCGATCAGGACGGCGCGGTGCTGATCCCGCAGGCGCTGCTCGACCACGTGCTGGCCGAAGGCCCGGAGCAGGAGCGGATGGAAGGCTGGATCGTCGAGGAGGTCAACAACGGCGCGGTGCTGCCAGGCCTCTATCCAATGAATGCCGAAACCAAGGCGCGCTACGCCGCGTTCAAAGAGAAGGCAGGCAAGGCATAAGCCGGGAAGGCCGATATATGGACATCTTCGCAGCCGGCACGCGCCCGACCCAGCGCGCCTCGACCGACTACTTCACCGGGACCGTATGGCAGGACCCGATCGTGTCAGCGCCTGCGCCGGCACGGCTGGCAGCGACACGGGTCTCGTTCGAGCCCGGCGCCCGCACCGCGTGGCACACCCATCCCCTCGGGCAGACGTTGTACGTCGTCGCCGGCATCGGCCGGGTGCAGACGTTAGGGGGGCCGGTTCGGGAGATTCGCGCCGGCGATGTGGTTTGGATCCCGCCAGGCGAGAAGCATTGGCATGGTGCATCTCCGAGTAACGGCATGACTCATATCGCCATGCAGGAAGCACTCGACGGCAGCTTCGCAACTTGGATGGAACATGTGAACGACGAAGAATATTCCGTCACTCCATCCGCTTAATGGCAGATTTCAAAACTTTGAATGAGCTCTGCCGGTCTACCCCGGCAGAGTTCCCACAGGACATGAACATCGGAAGTTAAGCGCTTCCGACTGTTGCTGCGCGCCCTGTGCAAGCCCGATCCAGGCAACCTGCGAGTTCGGTTTTCTTTGCGATTTCAGGTCTTTCGCGCCTGTCGTGAAGTCGTTATGAAGACAGTTCGTTTGTGGACGAGGGGCGTCAGGAGAAGACAATGGCAGCCAAGGCGAATTTTCGGGGATCGTTTACCGCCATGGTCACGCCGTTCAAAAAAGACGGCTCGCTCGACGAGCAGGCGTTTCGCAGCCTGGTGAACTGGCAAATCGACGAGGGCAGCCACGGCCTTGTGCCGGTCGGCACGACCGGCGAAAGCCCGACGCTGAGCCATGACGAGCACCACAAGGTCGTGGAATGGTGCGTCGAGGAAGCCAAGGGCCGGGTACCGGTGATCGCCGGCGCCGGCTCGAACTCGACGCGTGAAGCCGTCGAACTCGCCAAGCACGCCGAAAAGGCCGGCGCCGACGCCGTGCTGGTGGTGACGCCGTATTACAACAAGCCCACCCAGGAGGGCATGTATCACCACTTCAAGGCGGTGAACGACGCGATCGGCATTCCGATCATCATCTACAACATCCCGCCGCGCTCTGTGGTCGACATGTCGGTCGAGACCATGACCCGGCTGTACGAGCTGAAGAATATCGCGGGCGTCAAGGACGCCACCGCCAATCTCGGCCGGGTATCGCAACAGCGCCACGCGATGGGCGCCGACTTTCTGCAACTGTCCGGCGAGGACATGACGGCGTTGGCCTATATGGCCGCCGGCGGCCACGGCTGCATTTCCGTGGTGTCGAACGTGGCGCCTAAGCTGTGTTCGGATTTGATGGGCGCGGTGTTCGCAGGCGATTATGCCGGGGCACTGAAGATCCAGGACCGGCTGGTGCCGCTGCACGACGCAGTGTTCAAGGAGCCGGGCGTGGCGGGGGCCAAGCATGGTCTGACATTGCTCGGTCGGATCGAGCAAAAGGTGCGGCTGCCGCTGATGCCAGTCACCGAGCCGACCGGCCAGGTCATCCGCTCTGCGATGATGCACGCCGGCCTGCTGAACTGACGGGTTGCGCATGGACACTGGAGAGTCGGTCCGAGGTCTGGAACAGAAGGGATCGAAGTTGCTCAAGCAGTTTCGCGACTTCGCCATGAAGGGCAACGTCGTCGACCTCGCGGTCGGCGTCATCATCGGTGCGGCGTTCGGTGCCATCGTCACCTCGCTGGTTGGCGACGTGATCATGCCGATCATCGGCGCAATCACCGGCGGGCTGGACTTCTCGAACTACTTCACGCCGCTCTCTAAGGCCGTTACCGCCAACACGTTGGCCGAGGCGAAGAAACAGGGGGCGGTGCTCGCCTGGGGCAATTTCCTGACCGTGACGCTGAATTTCCTGATCGTTGCGGCGGTGCTGTTCGCGGTGATTCGGTCGCTCAACAAGCTCAAGCAGCAGGCGGAAGAAACCAAGCCGCCACCGCCCACTCCGACCCGGCAGGAGGAACTGCTGACCGAAATCCGCGATCTCCTGAAGGGCTCGCGCCCACAGGTTTAGGCCGGCCGAACGGCCGCCAACGAGGTTTCAGCCGCTATGGCCGACAAGAACGAGCGCCCGATCAAGGTCGTGGCCGAGAACCGCAAGGCGCGGTTCAACTATGCGATCGAGGACACCATTGAGGCCGGCATCTCGCTGACCGGCACCGAGGTGAAGTCGGTGCGCAGCGGCAAGTCGACCATCGCGGAGTCCTACGCGGATTCGCGCGGCGGCGAGATCTGGCTGATCAACGCGACCATCCCCGAATATCTGCAGGCAAACCGCTTCAACCACGAACCGAAGCGGCCGCGCAAACTGCTGCTGCACCGCAAGCAGATCAACAAGCTGATGGGTGCCGTCGAGCGCCAGGGCATGACGCTGATTCCGCTGAAGCTGTATTTCAACGAAAAGGGCCGCGCCAAGCTGCTGCTGGCGCTGGCCAAGGGCAAGCAGCTGCACGACAAGCGCGAGACCGAGAAGAAGCGAGACTGGAGCCGCGAGAAGGGCCGGTTGCTCCGCGCCCGCGGCTGAGTGCAGGCATCGACGGATGGGGAGGATGGATGGCCAATCAGGACAGCTTGAATGAGGTGGACTGGAGTACGATCCCGGCGCCGATCGATGACGGCGGCGCGGCCCATCTCGTTGGCACGACCATTCCACCGGTGGCGCTGCCGGCGACCTATGGCGGCGTGGCGACGCTGGGTGCCCTGACCGGACGCACCGTCGTGTTCGGCTATCCGCGCACCGGCGAGCCCGGCAAGATCGCGCCCGTCGACGACTGGGACATGATCCCAGGCGCGCGCGGTTGCACCCCGCAGACCTGTTCGTTCCGCGACCTGTTCGCCGAGCTCAAGGCGGCCGGCGCCGACCAGGTGTTCGGCCTCTCGACTCAGACTACCGATTATCAGGCCGAGATGGCCGCCCGGCTGCATCTGCCGTTTCCGGTGCTGTCAGACGCCAAGCTCGAACTCGCGGCTGCACTCAACCTGCCGACCATGCAGGTCGCCGACATGACGCTGCTCAAGCGTATCGCGCTGATCATCGACGACGGCCGCATCAGCCACGTGTTCTATCCGGTGTTCCCGCCGGACCGGAACGCCGGAGATGTGTTGGCATGGCTGAAGGCCAATCCGCGTTAGTTGATCCCGCGCAAATGCAGCCGCGTCATTGCGAGGAGCGCAGCGACGAAGCAATCCTGCGCAGTGCGCGGAGCTGGATTGCTTCGCTTCGCTCGCAATGACGAGTTAGTTGCCAGCATCTAAATCCGCCCGCACCTTCGCAAACACGTCTCGAAACATCTTCGGCGTCAGCACGCCGGTATTCGTGTTGTAGCGAGAGCAGTGGTAGCTGTCGTACAGGCGGAAGCGGCCGGCCTCGTGCACCGCGCCGTGGCCGAACGGCGCCTGGCCGGCGCGCAGGCCGACCGCCTTCAGAGTCGAGTCGTGCGCGATGCGTCCGAGCAGCACGACGGCGCGCAGCTTCGGCATCGTCTCGATCGCACTGGAAAGAAACCGCCGGCAGGTGTTGATCTCGATCGGCAGCGGCTTGTTCTGCGGCGGGACACAGCGCACCGCGTTGACGATTCGGCTGCCGACCAGCCGCAGCCCGTCGTCGGGACGCGCCTGATAATGCCCCTGGGCGAAGCCATATTCGATCAGCGTGGCGTAGAGCAGGTCGCCGGCGTAGTCGCCGGTAAACGGTCGGCCGGTGCGATTGGCGCCCTGCAGGCCAGGCGCGAGGCCGACGATCAGCAAGCGGGCGTCGGCCGCGCCGAAGCTGGGGACCGGGGCGTTATGCCAGCCGGGCTCGCGCGCCCGATGCTCGTGGCGAAATTCCACGAGCCTCGGGCACATCGGGCAGTCGCGATCGGGCTCGGTGATCGGGCGAAGAACGCCGGCCCTGGGGCCGCGCGCCGGCACAGCGTTAGTCTTCGAAATCGTCGTCTCCGCCCCGAGGGGCGATGGCGGCCGAGCGCTGCAGGAACTGCGGCGTGTGGTGGCGCGGTTCGCGCGGCGGCGGGCGATCGGCCGGGTCGCGGCCGATCTTCGACTGCAGCTCGACCAGGTCAGTGAAGATGTCAGCCTGGCGCCGCAGTTCGTCGGCGATCATCGGCGGCTGGCTGGAGATCGTCGAGATCACCGTGACGCGGACGCCGCGGCGCTGCACGGCTTCGACCAGGGAGCGGAAGTCGCCATCCCCGGAGAACAGCACCATCTGGTCGATGTGTTCGGCCAGCTCCATGGCGTCGACCGCGAGCTCGATGTCCATGTTGCCTTTGACTTTGCGGCGACCACTGGCGTCGATGAATTCTTTCGTCGCCTTGGTAACCACGGTGTAGCCGTTGTAGTCGAGCCAGTCGATCAGCGGACGAATCGACGAGTATTCCTGATCTTCGATGATGGCCGTGTAGTAAAACGCGCGGATCAGCGTGCCGCGGCCCTGAAATTCCTTGAGCAAGCGTTTGTAATCAATATCGAAGCCGAGCGTCTTTGCCGTCGCATAAAGGTTGGCGCCATCGATAAACAGCGCGATTTTGTTGCTCGCAGAAGTGGACATCCAGATCTCTCGTGTTCTGTCGTTAGGGCTTGGTGGCGCAGCTAAAACCGCGCGTTAAAGGCAAATTTTCACGAATAACCGTCGGCATCGAGTGCCGGCACAATCTTCAACCGCACGAAGCTTCAGCCGGTATTCTATACTTTTCTTTCTGAAAAGAAGCCTTTTCTTGTCGGACCCGTGTTCGTCCCAGTGAATGGTGCGCCCATCGCCGGATAAAAGTTGCATTATCAGAGGGTGGGGTCACGGCCAAATGACAAATTGGTTCTTGCGCATCCCTTCATCGACCTATACCTACGCGACACAACTCGCATTTTGGTCCTTTTGAACGGAGCGACTGGCGATGGCGCGCGTCACCGTGGAAGATTGCATTGATAAGGTCGACAACCGGTTCGACCTGGTGCTGCTGGCAGCGCACCGCGCGCGAATGATCTCGTCCGGCTCGCAGCTCACAATCGACCGTGACAACGACAAGAATCCCGTTGTTTCGCTTCGAGAAATCGCCGAGCAGACGATCTCGCCGGAAGACCTCAAGGAAGAGCTGGTGCACTCGCTGCAGAAGTTCGTCGAGGTGGACGAGCCGGAGCAGGACACCGTTCCGCTGATTGGTTCTGCAGGCGCCAGCGTCGATGCCGACGATACCGAGGTCGCTCTTGAGCGCATGACCGAGGAAGAGCTACTCAAAGGGCTCGAGGGCCTGGCTCCACCGGAAGAGCAGCCCGAAGAGGACGAGTGAGGCACGACGCCGCGTCCAACTGCTCAAATCTGCACACGGCCCGGATCGCTCCGGGCCGTTCGCTTTTTCGGCACAGCGCGCCTTGCCGCAGATCAAACCTCTGCCAGTATGGCAGGTTTTCGGATCGTTGATCTTCCCATGAGGTCAAAACGCTTTACTGTTGCTCCATCGGATTTCCGTACGATCTGAGCCCAACAGGAGACATGCGGCGCAGGGCGCCGCGGTTGAGGTTGTAACTATGGCGTCAGGACGCCGCATTTCGAGGCAGATGGAAGCGATGGCCGACTCGGCGGCGCCAGTTGTGACCGACCCGCCGCCGGCTCCCGCGAGGCCACGGGCGCCGCGCGCCCGGATGATGCGGCAATATGACTTGGTCGAGCGGGTCCGGTCGTACAACCCGGATACCGACGAAGACATGCTCAACCGGGCCTATGTCTACGCCATGAAGGCGCATGGCGAGCAGACCCGGGCGTCAGGCGATCCGTATTTCTCGCATCCGCTCGAGGTCGCGGCGATCCTTACCAACCTCAAGCTCGACGATGCGACGATCGTCGCAGCGCTGCTGCACGACACGATCGAGGACACCGAGGCGACCCGCACCGAGATCGACAAGCTGTTCGGTCACGAGATCGGCGCGCTGGTCGAAGGCCTGACCAAGCTGAAGCGGCTTGAACTGGTATCCCGCGAAGCCAAGCAGGCGGAGAACCTCCGCAAGCTGCT
The DNA here is from genome assembly GCF_003591005.1 of Rhodopseudomonas palustris. GTDB lineage: Bacteria > Pseudomonadota > Alphaproteobacteria > Rhizobiales > Xanthobacteraceae > Rhodopseudomonas > Rhodopseudomonas palustris_K. The sequence goes on along the minus strand of NZ_QYYD01000001.1, from coordinate 58,638 downwards.
GCTGGCGATCGCCGACGACGTCCGCGTGCTGCTGATCAAGCTGGCCGACCGGCTGCACAACATGCGCACGCTGGATTTCGTGCCGCCGGCGTCGCGCCAGCGTATCGCCGAGGAAACGCTCGATATCTACGCGCCGCTCGCAGGCCGCATGGGCATGCAGGAGATGCGCGAGGAGCTCGAGGACCTATCGTTCCGGACGCTCGATCCCGAGGCCTTCGCGGTGGTGATGCAGCGGCTCGACGCGCTGGCCGAACGCAATCGCAATCTGATCGGCGAAATCGAAACCCAGCTATCCGCCAACCTCGCCAAGAATGGCCTCAAGGCCGAGGTCACCGGACGGCGCAAGCGGCCGTTCTCGATCTGGACCAAGATGGAGCGCAAGTCGGTCGGCTTCGAGCAATTGTCGGACATTTACGGCTTCCGTGTCGTGCTCGACGACGTGCCGTCCTGCTATCGCGCGCTCGGCGTGGTGCACACCACCTGGCCGATGGTGCCGGGCCGGTTCAAGGACTACATCTCGACGCCGAAGCAGAACGACTACCGCTCGCTGCACACGACGGTAATCGGCCCCGGCCAGCAGCGCGTCGAGCTGCAGTTCCGCACCCAAGACATGAACCAGATTGCCGAATACGGCATTGCCGCGCACGCCTTCTATAAGGACGGCGCAGGCTCGCCGACCGAGCTGCTCAACCGCGAGTCGAATGCCTTCGCGTGGCTGCGGCACACTATCGAGATGCTGTCGGAGGCACAAAACCCCGAGGAATTCCTCGAGCACACCAAGCTCGAGCTGTTCCATGATCAGGTGTTCTGCTTCACGCCGAAGGGCAAGCTGATCGCGCTGCCGCGCGCCGCCAACGTCATCGACTTCGCCTATGCGGTGCACACCGACGTCGGCAACAGCGCGGTCGGCTGCAAGATCAACGGCAAGTTCGCGCCGCTGTCGTCGGAGCTGCAGAACGGCGACGAGGTCGAAGTGCTGACGTCGAGCGTGCAATCGGCGCCGCCGGCCGCATGGGAATCGCTGGCACGCACCGGCAAGGCGCGCGCCGCGATCCGCCGTGCGACCCGTGCTGCGATGCGCGATCAGTATGCCGGCCTCGGCCGCCGTATCGTTGAGCGTCTGTTCGCGCGCGCCAAGATCGAATACGCCGACGACAAGCTGAAAGGCGCGCTGCCGCGGCTGGCGCGCGCCTCGATCGAAGACGTGATGGCCTCGGTCGGGCGCGGCGAGATGAAGGCGTCCGACGTCGCCCGCGCGATGTATCCGGACTACAAGGAAGAGCGCACCGCGCGGTTCGGGGGAAAGAAGCCGGAGAAGCCGGGCACCAAGCCGGCGCCGGAGGCCGGCAAGGTCGGACCAGCCGTGCCGATCGGCGGCATCCATTCCGGCCTGCCGGTGAAGTTCGCGCCGAACGGCGGCGCCGTGCCGGGCGATCGCATCGTCGGCATTGTCACGCCGGGCGAGGGCATCACCATCTATCCGATCCACTCGCCGGCCCTGAAGGAGTTCGAGGAAGAGCCGGAGCGCTGGCTCGACGTCAAATGGGATATCGACGAGTCGACGCCGCAGCGCTTCCCGGCGCGGCTGTTCGTGCAGAACGTCAACGAGCCAGGCAGCCTGGCGCAGATCGCCAGCGTGATCGCCGAGCACGACGGCAACATCGACAACATCAACATGAGCCGGCGCTCGCCGGATTTCACCGAGCTCACCATCGATCTGGAGGTCTACGACCTCAAACATCTCAGCGCCATCATCGCCCAGCTTCGCGCGAAGGCGGTCGTGGCCCACGTCGAGCGCGTCAACGGATGACGCGCGCGTGAATCAGCTAGTATCTGCGTCATTGCGAGCACCCGGATCGACGCTTCGCGCCGTCCGGGCACAGGCTCCGCGAAGCAATCCAGGGTCCGCACGCGCGGCGTGGATTGCTTCGTCGCTCCGCTTCTCGCAATGACGAATTCAACTGCAGGTTCAACGATGCCGAACATTTCTCCGCTGCGCCTCGGAGTGAATATCGATCACGTCGCTACGGTGCGGAATGCCCGCGGCGGGCGCCACCCTGATCCCCTGCGCGCGGCCTTGACCGCGATCGAAGCCGGCGCCGACGGCATCACGGCCCATCTGCGGGAGGATCGCCGCCATATCCGCGACAACGACATGGAGCGGCTGAAGGCGGAGATCTCCAAGCCGCTGAATTTCGAGATGGCGGCGACGCCCGACATGGTGCGGATCGCGCTCGGCGTGCAGCCGCACGCGGTGTGCCTGGTGCCTGAGCGGCGCGAGGAACTGACCACCGAAGGTGGTCTCGATGTCGTTGGACAGCGCGACTCGCTGGCGCCATCGATCGCGCGGTTCAACGACGCCGGCATCCGGGTGTCGCTGTTCATCGCCGCCGACCCGGCGCAGATCGAAATGGCCGCGCAGCTGAAGGCACCGGCGATCGAGTTGCACACGGGCGCCTGGTGCGACGCCATCGCCGACGACGAGCCGGCCAGGGCCGCCGAGGAATGGCGCCGGATCGTCGCCGGCGCGGCGCTGGCGCGCTCGGCTGGGCTGGAAGTCCATGCCGGTCACGGCCTCGATTACGCCACCGCCGAGACCATCGCGGCGCTGCCGCAGATCGTCGAACTCAACATCGGCTTCTACATGATCGGCGAGGCGCTGTTCGTCGGCCTTGGCGAGACGGTGAGGGCGATGCGGGCCGCGATGGACCGCGGCCGCGCCAAGGTCGCCGCCGCATGATCATCGGCATCGGTTCGGACCTGATCGACATCACCCGGATCGCCAAGGTCCTCGATCGGCACGGCGAACGCTTCCTCGATCGGATTTTCACCGACGTCGAGCGCGCCAAAGCCGACCGCCGCGCCAACAACGCTAATATGGTAGCGGCGACCTACGCCAAACGCTTCGCCGCCAAGGAGGCCTGTTCCAAGGCGCTTGGAACAGGCATTCGGCTCGGGGTCTGGTGGCGTGACATGGGCGTTGTCAATCAGCGCGGTGGACGTCCGACCATGCTGCTGACCGGCGGTGCAAAGGCCCGGCTTGATGCACTGACGCCGGCCGGCATGGTTGCCCAGATCGATCTATCGATCACCGATGAATGGCCGCTGGCCCAGGCCTTCGTGGTGATCTCTGCCAACCCGGCGCCGCCCGGCTGACCGCCATGCGGCCTGGCGCCAAACCAAAAGCCGCTGATCTGTCATAGGATTAGCGAGTTTTGACGGGACTGTTGATTGCACGCCCCGCGACAACGGTCTACAACCGCGCGGAACCCCCGGCGGGTCGAGTCTCCGGTTTAAGCGTCCGGATTCCGGCCGATGCCGCCCAGCCACTTCTCATCGCGGCGCGGCCCGCTTCGCCTGAGAACAATCGTCCACCGTGCGGCGACCGCGACGGAAAATCGGGAAAGCGATGAGCGTGACATCCGGTACGAAATCTGAGAGCGGCATTGGCGAAACGATCCGCGTCGTCATCCATGCCCTCATCATCGCTCTGGTGATCCGCACCTTTCTGTTCCAGCCATTCAACATCCCGTCCGGATCGATGAAGGCGACGCTGTTGGTCGGCGACTATCTGTTCGTGTCGAAATACTCTTATGGCTACAGCCACTATTCGATTCCGCTGTCGCCGCCGATCTTCTCCGGCCGGATCTTCGGCTCGGAGCCGAACCGCGGCGACGTCGTGGTGTTTCGGCTGCCGAAGGACGACTCCACCGACTACATCAAGCGCGTGATTGGGCTGCCGGGCGACCGCATCCAGATGCGGGAAGGGCTGTTGTACATCAACGACAAGCCGGTGCAGCGCGAACGCTTGCCCGACTTCGTGGGTGAAGATCCGTGCGGGTCTGAGGCGACCGCTCGGGTCAAGCGCTGGAAGGAGACGCTGCCGAACGGCGTCAGCTACGATACGCTCGATTGCGTCGACAATGGCTTTTACGACAACACCAACGTCTATACCGTGCCGCCGGGCAATTTCTTCATGATGGGCGACAACCGCGACAACTCGACCGACAGCCGCGTGCTGTCCGCGGTCGGTTATGTGCCGTTCGAAAACATCATCGGCCGCGCCCAGATGATCTTTTTCTCGATCGCCGAAGGCGAGCACGCCTGGCAAATCTGGCGCTGGCCGACGGCAGTGCGCTGGAGCCGTATTTTCTCGATCGTGCGATGACAGAGGACGTGACCAGCATCGACCGCCCGGCGCCCGCAGCCGAGCCGCCTGTGCCGGCTCAGCCGGCGAGCGATCAGCCGGCCGGCCGCAAGCGTCGCAGCAGGGCGAAGTCGAAGGCAACGGCGGTCGCGATCGAACAGCGGATCGGTCATAGCTTTGCGGACCCGTCGCTACTCAACACGGCGCTCACGCACGTCTCCGCGCTGAAGTCGGCGCGCAATCGTGCGGACAGCTATCAGCGGCTCGAATTTCTCGGCGATCACGTGCTTGGGCTCGTGGTGTCCGACATGCTTTATCGCGCCTTCCCGAATGCGGATGAGGGCGAACTGTCGAAGAGGCTGGCCGATCTGGTGCGCAAGGAAACCTGCGCCGACGTCGCGCGCAGCCTCGATCTCGACGAAGGCATCAAGCTCGGCACCGTCGGCGCGGGCGCCGGAGCGCGGCTGCGCAAATCCGTGCTCGGAGACATTTGCGAGGCCGTCATCGGCGCGGTCTATCTCGACGGCGGCTACCCGGCGGCCGCAGATTTCGTGCAGCGCAATTGGACCGAGCGGATGAAGAAGCCGGCCCGCTCGCTACGCGATCCGAAGACCGTGCTGCAAGAATGGGCGCAGGGCAAGGGCCTGCCAACGCCGGTGTATCGCGAGGTCGAGCGCACCGGGCCGCATCACGATCCGCAATTCCGCGTCGCCGTCAGCCTGCCGGGCCTCGAGGACGCCGAGGGTGTTGGCGGCAGCAAGCGCGCGGCCGAGAAGGTCGCCGCCTCGGTGATGCTCGCGCGCGAAGGCGTTAGTGGCGGCAACAACGATGTCTGAGCCGGTCGAACCCCTCGATGTGAATAGCCGCTGCGGCTTCGTTGCGCTGATCGGCGCGCCCAATGTCGGCAAGTCGACGCTCGTCAATGCGCTGGTCGGCTCCAAGGTCACCATCGTGTCGCGCAAGGTGCAGACAACGCGCGCGTTGATCCGCGGCATCGTGGTGGAGGGCCGCTCGCAGATCATCCTGGTCGATACACCCGGCATCTTCGCGCCCAAGCGCCGGCTCGACCGCGCCATGGTGAAGACCGCCTGGAGTGGCGCCCACGATGCCGATCTGGTCTGCGTGCTGCTCGACGCCCGTGCCGGGATCGACGAACAGGCCGAGGCGATCTTCGACAATCTGCAGAACGTCGCACGCCCCAAGCTTCTGGTGCTCAACAAGATCGACCTGGTGCCGCGCGAAAAGCTGCTCGGCCTGGCGCAGCGCGCCAATGAGAAGCTCGCCTTCGAACGCACGTTCATGATCTCGGCGCTGTCCGGCGACGGTGTCGACGACTTGCGCCGCGTGCTGGCAGAAAAGGTGCCGCCAGGGCCGTTCCATTATCCCGAAGACCAGATGTCGGACGCGCCGCTGCGGCATCTCGCGGCGGAAATCACTCGCGAGAAGATCTTCCGCAAGCTGCATCAGGAACTGCCGTATCAGTCCACGGTCGAGACCGACACTTGGACCGAGCGCAAGGACGGCTCGGTGAAGATCGAGCAGACCATCTTCGTCGAGCGCGAGAGCCAGCGGAAGATCGTGCTTGGCGCCGGCGGCGCGACCATCAGGGCGATTGGCGCGGACGCGCGCCGGGAAATCAGCGAAATCCTCGAGCAGAAGGTCCACCTGTTCCTGTTCGTGAAAGTTCGGGAAGGTTGGGAAAACGACCCGGAGCGCTACCGCGAAATGGGCTTGGAGTTCCCCAAGGAATGACCGACGCCACAATCAGCGTTCCGCGCAACGTGTATTGGTTCGAAGTATTGCTGTTGGCGTCGGTGACGCTCGATTGCATCTCGGTTGCGTTTCAGGACCGCACCATGGACGCGGATATGTCAGCGAGCGTGATCGCCGCCGCCAACACCATCGCGGCCGGACTGATCATCCTGCTGACCTATCTGGTCTGGCTCGCCGCACATGGCCGTAAGAAATGGGCGCGCGCGGTGTTGACGGCCTCGCTGGCGTTTTCGGTAGTTTCTCTGATGCAGATCATCGGGGCCAATGGCATCGAGCCCGGCATCTGGATCGATATCGTCTCCTGCGCGCTGACCGGCGCCGGGATCTATCTGTCCTACACCGGCGACGCGCGCGGCTGGTTCACCGGGTAGGATTGTCCAGTTCGGGCCGCAGCCTTCGGCTGCGATCAGATCTGCGCCCCGGCGCTTGGTCGCGAATATGTGAGCCGTAGCGTCCGACTGCAGGATCAGATCGCTCCTACATGTTTCCTGCTGAGGTTTCGGCGTGCAAAGCCCGGTATTCTCCGGCACCGCGCGTCCGATTCAACGGAGACAGCCATGACGGCAGGGAAGACGGTCGTCGCGACGGCGGTGCTAGCGATCATCACGGCCACATCTGCGTCGGCGCAGGAGCCCGCGGCCTTCCAGTCCATGTATCCCAACCGGGACGTGCTGAACGGCGGCGCGCTAACGCCGGCAGGCCGGATGGGACTGGAAGAGGCCGGAGGCGCCGTGTCCTCACCCCGAGCTTTTACCGGCGCCGTTGCGCCACTCGCGGCCCCCGAACCGGTATCACAGGCCCGCCGTCGGTCCTATCGTCATCGCTGAAACTAAGGTGGGCTCAGCCGCTGCGCCGACCGACGAAATCCTGTAGCGTTGCTCCAATGGAATGGAGCGACGAGGGCATCATTCTCGGGGTACGGCGGCACGGCGAGTCCGCCGCGATCGTCGAGCTATTGACGCGCGAGCACGGCCGGCATCTCGGCATGGTGCGCGGCGGCGCGTCATCGCGGATGCGGCCGCTGCTGCAGCCCGGCAACAGCGTGCTGGCGGTGTGGCGGGCGCGGCTCGACGAGCATCTCGGCTATTATCAGCTCGAAGGCACGCGGCTGCGCGCGGCGACAATGCTGGCGTCGTCGCATGCGGTGTATGGCGTCACCCATTTGGCCTCGCTGGCGCGGCTGCTGCCGGAGCGCGATCCGCATCAAGAGATCTACGCGATGCTCGAGCATACGCTCGACGATTTCGACGACGCCGGCGGCGCGGCGGCGTATCTGATCCGGTTTGAGTTGGCGATGCTCGCCGAACTCGGCTTCGGCCTCGATCTGTCGACCTGTGCGGCGACCGGCGTGACGACCGATCTGATCTACGTCTCGCCGAAGTCGGGCGGCGCGGTGTCGCGCAGCGCCGGCGAGCCGTGGCGCGACAAGCTGCTGCGGCTCCCGGCCTTCCTGCGCGACGAGGACAGCCCGTCCGGCTGGTCGCAACAGGACCTGCGCGATGGCTTCGACCTGACCGGACGCTTCCTGCTGCGCAACGTGCTGGAGCCGCGCGGGCAGGGGCATTCCGACGCCCGCGACGGCTTCATCAATGCAGTAACGCGGGCGATGGCGCGGGTCGCCATCCCGTGATTGCGTGGCGCCGCTCAGGCGAATCGCGGCAGCCGTTGTCCCGGCAGCAGATCGTACGGCGAGCGCCAACCCGGCAACGCCGCGATGCGGTCGAGCCAGGCCTGCACTTCCGGGTGTCGGCTTGGAAGATCGAAACCAGTCTCGGCGTTGGGAAACGACAGATACGCCATCATCGAAAAGTCCGCGATGGTCGGGGCGTCGCCGATCGCAAACGCGTGGTCGCGCAGATGGGTGCCGAGGATGCCGAGCGCATCGTCGATCCTCCGGCGGAAATAGGCTTGCACGTCCTGGTTCGCCGACGGCATGTAGGTGCGCGCGAACCGATAGGTCGCGGCGTAGCTGCTGAGCTTGTGGTTGTCCCAAAACAGCCAGCGCAGCACTTCGAACTTCTCCTCCGCGGTGACGCCGCCGAACCGGCCGTAGCGCTCGGCGAGCTGCAGCAGGATCGGCGCGGTCTGCGTCAGCCGCACGCCATCCTGTTCGAGCACCGGGATCTCGCCCATCGCGTTGACGCGGGCGCGCCATTCCGGCGTCCTTGTGACGCCGCTGCCGAAATCAGTCCACACCGGCTCAAACGTCTGTCCGCACAGCGTCAGCATCAGCGCCAGCTTGTAGCTGTTGCCGGATTCAGGGAAATAATGCAGGCGATAGGTCGGCATAGAATTGCCTCCATGGTGGGCGGTTTCGTCAGCGCTCGGCGATATCATCGGCGCCGCGGTTCTGGGGTCTAGAACCGTTGTCATGATAAAAAGAACAAATGTTCTGTAAGAAGATTGATGAGATCGGGGCTGCTGTCAAGCGATGGATATGAGCGAGCTGGACATGAGCGAGCGCGAACGCGACATGATGGAGGCGACACTGCGCCTGATCGGCCGTAGCGGACTGAAAGCCGTCACCCATCGCGCGGTCGCGGCCGAGATTGGGATGTCGCTCGGGGCGATCACGCACCGCTATCGCAGCCGCGATCTCCTGGTCGAGGCCGCACTGAATTTCGCGCTGATCCGTGAGGTCAAGCGGCTGCGGGCGCTGGCGCTCAGGCTGCAGAGCGAGGCGCTCGACGTCGGGGCGTGGATCGATGCGCTGGTCGGTTGGTACGCAAAAGAACTCGATACTGAGCCGGAGATCCACGTCGCCTGCTATGAAGCTTTCCTCGCGGCGGCGCGGGATGATCGCTACCGGCCGATCGTCGCCGAATGGCACCAGACCTGGCGCCGCAGTGCCGAGCTGGCGCTGACCGCGGCGGGCTCACGCGCGCCGCGGCTGCACGCCGACATCTTCGTCTCGGCGACGGTCGGGATGGTGCTGGAGCAGCTCGCCGCTCCGCGCCGGAGCTTTAAGAAGGAGATGCGAGCTGCCCTGTCCGAACTGGTGCGCGGTCTGATCGGTCAGCGCTAGCGCGACGCAGCCAAGGCAGCCGCGATGGTTGCCGCGAGCGGCGTGGTTGGCCGGCCGATCAGCCGGGCGAGGTCGCCGCTACTGTCGTTCAGCGCGCCCTTTGCGGCGCCGGCATCGGAATCGGCCAGCAGCGCCGCGAACGGCTCGGGCAGGCCGGCGCCGATCAGGGCCGCCTTGTAGTCCGCTTCCGGCAGATTCCGATAGACCACCGGCTTGCCGCTCTGCCGGCTCAGCTCGGCGGCGAATTCGGCGAGCGTGTAGGGCGCATCGCCGGCCAGCTCATAAACTCGTCCGACCTGCGCAGCGTCAACGGTCAACACTTTGATGGCGGCTTCGGCGTAGTCGGCGCGCGCCGCCGAGGCGATCCGGCCGTCGCCGGCGCTGCCGAGCAGGGCGCCATGCGCCAGCGCCGCCGGGATCGAGGCGGCGTAGTTCTCGGTGTACCAGCCGTTGCGAAGCAGGACGTGCGGCACGCCGGAAGCTGTCAGCGCGGCTTCGGTCTGGCGGTGTTCCTCGGCGAGGCCGAGCGGGGACGTGTTGGCATGCAGCAGGCTGGTGTAGGCGAGCAGCTTCACGCCTGCCTGCTTCGCGGCCTCGATGGCGTTGCGGTGCTGCACGGTGCGCTGGCCGACCTCGCTGGACGAGATCAGCAGCGCCCGGTCGACGCCGGCGAACGCGGCGGTCAGCGTTTCGGGACGGCTGTAGTCGCCCTGGTGGACGTGCAGGCCGCGCGCGGCGAATTCGGCCGCGGCTTTGTCGCTGCGGACGAGGACGCCGATCTGGGAGCCGGGAACGGTCTTGAGCAGGCCATCGATCACGAGGCGGCCAAGCTGACCGCTGGCGCCGGTGACAAGGAAGCGGGAGGCAGACATCAGGATCTCCTGGTGGTTTACGAACGGGAGTAGGTCTATAATGGAGACCTTCCAACAGCGGCGTAAGGAGGCAGTTTTCCGTGCCAAGGTTACCTGCAGAGAACCCGGCCACCGCGACGCATCGCGCGACGCTGGTCGATCGCTACGCCGCCTGGCGTGCGCTCGGTTTCGACGCCGCGCATTGCCCGGTGCGCAATATGCTCGACCATCTGGGCAGCAAATGGAGCACGCTTCTACTTATAGCGCTGGCTAAAAAGCCGATGCGATTCAACGCGCTGCTGCGGGATGTTCCAGATATTTCGAAGCGGATGCTGACGCAGACGTTGCGCGACCTGGAGCGCGACGGGCTGGTGCTGCGCCAAGTGTTTCCGACCAAGCCGCCGAGCGTCGAATACCGCTTGTCGCTGATGGGCGAGTCCGTGCTCGGGCCGCTGACGGCGCTGGTCGGCTGGGCCGAGCAGCATTTCCCCGACATCCAGCACGCGCGCGCCCGGTTCGATGGCGCCGCGGACGACCACGCGGCGCCGGAGGCGCAGCCCGACCGGGTTGCGCTTGCTCCGGTCCCGGCCGGGAGTTAATGCCTCGCCATGGGAAAAAGACTGATTCCGCCGGAGCCGGCCGAGATCCACGAGGTGCAGCTGCGCGAGGCGCTGGAAGAGCGCTACCTCGCTTATGCGCTCTCGACCATCATGCATCGCGCCTTGCCGGATGCCCGCGACGGGCTGAAGCCGGTGCATCGGCGCATCCTCTACGGCATGCGGCTGTTGCGGCTCGACCCCGGCACGCCGTTCAAGAAGTCCGCCAAGATCGTCGGCGACGTGATGGGCTCGTTCCATCCGCACGGCGACCAGTCGATCTACGACGCGCTGGTGCGGCTCGCGCAGGATTTCTCGTCGCGTTATCCTCTGGTCGACGGCCAAGGCAATTTCGGCAATATCGACGGCGATAACCCCGCCGCCTATCGCTACACCGAAGCGCGCATGACCGATGTCGCGCGCCTCTTGCTCGAAGGCATCGACGAAGACGGCGTCGCGTTCCGGCCGAACTATGACGGTCAGGCCAAGGAGCCGGTGGTGCTGCCCGGCGGCTTCCCGAACCTGCTCGCCAACGGCGCGCAGGGCATCGCCGTGGGCATGGCCACCGCGATCCCGCCGCACAATGCCGCTGAGCTGTGCGACGCCGCGCTGCATTTGATCGAAAAGCCGGACGCCAAGTCGAAGGCGCTGCTGCGTTTCGTCAAGGGGCCGGACTTCCCGACCGGCGGCATCATCATCGATTCCAAGGAAAGCATCGCCGAAGCCTACACCACCGGTCGCGGCGCGTTCCGGACCCGCGCCAAGTGGGAGCAGGAAGAGGGCGCGCGCGGCACTTGGGTCGTGGTGGTCACGCAGATCCCGTGGCTGGTGCAGAAGTCGCGGCTGATCGAGAAGATCGCCGAGCTCCTGAACGAGAAGAAGCTGCCGCTGGTCGGCGACATCCGCGACGAGTCGGCCGAGGACGTCCGCATCGTCATCGAGCCGAAGTCGCGCGCGGTCGATCCGGCGCTGATGATGGAGTCGCTGTTCCGGCTGACCGAGCTGGAGAGCCGGATTCCGCTGAACCTCAACGTGCTGGTCGGCGGCCGCATTCCCAAGGTGCTCGGCCTCGCCGAATGTCTGCGCGAATGGCTCGACCATCTGCGCGACGTGCTGCTGCGCCGCTCGAACTATCGCAAGACGCAGATCGAGCACCGCCTCGAAGTACTCGGCGGTTATCTGATCGCTTACCTCAACATCGACGAGGTGATCAGGATCATCCGCACCGAGGACGAGCCCAAGCCGGTGCTGATGAAGGCCTTCAATCTCACCGAGATTCAGGCCGAAGCCATCCTCAACATGCGGCTGCGCAGCTTGCGCAAGCTCGAAGAGTTCGAGATCAAGAAGGAAGACAAGGAGCTTCGCGCCGAGCTGAAAGGGATCAACGCGGTTCTCAAATCCGAGACCGAGCAGTGGGCGAAGGTCGGCGAGCAGGTCCGCAAGGTCCGCGAGATGTTCGGGCCGAAGACGCCGCTCGGCAAGCGCCGCACGATGTTTGCCGACGCGCCGGAGCACGATCTGGCGGCGATCGAGGAGGCCTTCGTCGAGCGCGAGCCGGTCACCGTGGTAATCTCCGACAAGGGTTGGGTGCGCACGCTGAAGGGCCACGTCGAGGATCTGTCGGGGCTGAACTTCAAGCAGGACGACAAGCTCGGCCAGTCGTTCTTCGCCGAGACCACCTCGAAGCTGCTGCTGCTCGCCACCAACGGCCGGTTCTACGCGCTCGACGTCGCCAAGCTGCCCGGTGGCCGCGGCCATGGCGAGCCGATCCGGATGTTCATCGACATGGAGCAGGACGCGGCGATCGTGACCGTGTTCGTGCACAAGGGCGGCCGCAAATTCCTGATCGCCAGCCATGACGGCCAGGGCTTTGTCGTGAACGAGGACGAGGTCGTCGGCTCGACCCGCAAGGGTAAGCAGATCCTCAATGTCGACATGCCGAACGAGGCGCGGGCGTTGACCGTGGTGGGCGAGGGCGCCGATCAGGTCGCGGTGATCGGCGACAACCGCAAACTGCTGATCTTCCCGCTCGACCAAGTGCCGGAGATGGCGCGCGGCCGCGGCGTTCGATTGCAGAAGTACAAGGACGGCGGGCTATCCGACATCGTCACCTTCGTGGCCAAGGAAGGTCTGAGCTGGCGCGACTCCGCGGGCCGCGAGTTCAGCGCCACGCTGAAGGAATTGGCTGAATGGCGCGGCAATCGCGCCGACGCCGGCCGCCTGCCGCCGAAGGGTTTCCCGAAGTCAAACAAGTTCGGCCGCGGCATCGCCTGATTGCGCCCCGCGATCGGCGTGGGGCTATTTGCTATTTGGCGCGCTCGCCGGCGGCGGCGCGAGGTTCGGATGCTGTTTCGGCCGCAACGTGCCGACGTAGAACGACAGCCCGCCGACCAGCACGACGCACAACAGATACACGACATAAGCCTGCGGGGGCGTCGTCGCCCACCGCAACAGGCCGCCGAGCGATCGGGGCTGGTTGAACCGGTCTTGCATGCACGGCGTTGTGCGCGAAATCACGTCCGAGGAAAAGTCAGAATCGGCGCAGTGTGCTGGATCGTCGGCGCATAGGGCATTGCTCGTGCCTACCAAGCCAGCATGCTCATTGAATTTGCACGATGTCGGTCGGAATACCTCCGTAGCAGCACGAATCAGGGATCCAATGGAAGGTAGCGGGTTCTTGCTGTTGCAAGTCACTTGCAAGAAGGATCGAAATCATCCACTCTGACCAGATGGACGCGCAAACACCTCAGTCTTCTTCGGCTTTGCCACTTTCAACCGAGCCCGGTGCTCCCGGTTGGCGCTCGGCGCGCGGCGAGCCGTCGCTGGTCGGGATGTTCGGGTCGGTGCCGGCACGGGCAAGCGGCTCGTTCTGGCGCAAGCTGGTCGCGTTTCTCGGTCCCGGCTATCTGGTCGCCGTGGGCTACATGGATCCCGGCAATTGGGCGACCTCGCTCGCTGGCGGATCGAAGTTTGGCTACACGCTGCTCAGCATCGCGCTGATTTCCAACATTATGGCGATCGTGCTGCAGTCGCTGTGCACGCGGCTCGGCGTCGGCGCCGGGCGCGATCTGGCGCAGGCCTGCCGCGACGCCTATCCGCGCTGGGTGTCGTGGCCGCTGTGGCTCTCGGCTGAGATCGCCATCACCGCCACTGACTTGGCCGAGGTGATCGGCACGGCGATCGGCCTCAATCTGCTGTTCGGCATTCCGCTCGAACTCGGCGTGCTGATCACGGCTGCGGACGTCTTTCTGGTGCTGGCGCTGCAGGCGTTCGGCTTCCGCTGGATCGAGGCGTTCGTGGTGGCGCTGCTCGGGGTCATCGCCGCATGCTTCGCGATCCAGATCGCGATGGCGGATCCGGAATGGGGCGCGGTGATCCGCGGCTTCGCACCGACCACCGAGATCTTCAAGAACAGCGAGATGCTGTATCTGGCGCTCGGCATCCTGGGCGCCACCGTGATGCCGCATAATCTGTATCTGCATTCCGGCCTGGTGCAGACCCGCGGCTATGCGGATGACGTCGCGTCCAAGCGCGAGGCGATCAAGCTCGCCACCGTCGACTCGACGTTGGCACTCTGCCTGGCGCTGACCATCAACGCCTCGATCCTGATCCTCGCAGCCGCCACCTTCCACCACGCCGGCAAGACCGACGTCGCCGAGCTCGACCAGGCCCACGCCTTCCTGGCCCCGCTACTCGGCTCGACGCTGGCGCCGACGCTGTTCGGCATCGCGCTCCTGTGCTGCGGCCTCAACTCGACCATCACCGCGACGCTCGCCGGCCAGATCGTGATGGAGGGCTTCATCCAGTTCAAGATGAAGCCGTGGCTGCGCCGGATGATCACTCGCATGATCGCGATCGTGCCAGCGGTCGGCGTCACGATGTGGGCGGGCGAGAAGGCGACCGGGCAACTGCTGATCCTCAGTCAGGTGGTGCTGAGTTTGCAGTTGCCGTTCGCGGTGGTGCCGCTGGTGATGTTCACCGCCAGCCGCGCCAAGATGGGCGTGTTCGTCGCGCCGCGCTGGCTGACGGCGGCGGCTGCGGTGATTGCGGTGATCATCATCGCGCTGAACATGAAGCTGGTGTTCGACTTCGCGACGGGGTGAGGATGTAGCCCGGATGAGCGAAGCGATATCCGGGTTTCAAACTTCGCCGCCCCGGATGTCGCTTCGCTCATCCGGGCTACCACGGCGCAGTGCTTGCTATCAGTCCTGCGGCTCCGGCTGCTCGCCGTTGGCGTCGACGCGCAGCCAGCCGCTCGGCGCCAATCGCTGCTGCGGCAGGTAGCGGCCCTTATAGTCCATCTTCTTCGAGCCTTCGATCCAGTAGCCGAGATAGACGTAGGGCAGCCCGAGCCGTCGGGCGCGGGCGATGTGATCGAGGATCATGAAGGTGCCGAGCGAGCGGCTGTGTTCGCCGGGCTCGTAGAACGAATACACCATCGATAGCCCGTCACCCAGCACATCGGTCAGCGCCGCCGCGACCAGGTCGCCGCCGCGGCCGGTGATGCCGGTGTCGATGGTGCGCTTGCGATATTCGATGATGCGGGTCTGGACGTGGCTGTCCTCGACCATCATGGCGTAGTCCAGCACGGTCATGTCGGCCATGCCGCCGTGGCGATGGCGCTGGTCGAGATAGGCCCGGAACACCGAGTATTGCTCCGACGTCGGCACCGCGTTGCGCTGCTCGCCGATGATATCGGCGTTGCGGGCGAGGATTTTGCGCTGGTTGCGCGAGGCGCGGAATTCGTTGGCGATCACCCGGACCGACACGCAGGCCCGGCACTGGTCGCAGGCCGGGCGGTAGGCGATCGACTGGCTGCGGCGGAAGCCGCCATGGGTGAGCAGGTCGTTGAGCTCGCCGGCTTTGTTGCCGACCAGATGGGTGAACACCTTGCGCTCGTGCCGGCCCGGCAGATACGGGCACGGCGAGGGGGCCGTCAGATAGAACTGCGGGGTGTCGCGCGAGTGCTGAGTCACGTCGGTCCGTTCAATCTCCAACGCGGTCCAGCATCGCGCCCCCGCCGGCTGCGGTCAATCGCTTTGGCAGCCGGTTACGGGCGGGCAGGCTGCGCGGCCAGCGCGGTGCTGTTGATAATCACGGTTCCGAGCACAATGTCGTGCAGCAGCCGGCGACGGCCGTTGAACAGGCCGACCAGCAGCACCAGCGGCGTCAGCATCGACACCGACAGCCAGAACAGGAAGGCGTGCACGGCGCCGAGCACGAAATAGCCCGGTTCACCGCTCCAGGTGACCAGCTCGATCCCCATCGCCCGCATGCCGAGCGTGGCCGAATGTGGTCCGCCGAGCGAGGCCCCGTAATACACCAGTGCCCAGATTACCGACGCCGGCGATACGATCCAGAACAGTGTCCAACCGAGACCGAGCGTCACCACGCCGAACACCGCGATGAACACGCAGGCGAGAATCACCGGCACTGCCAGTACGACGAAATCGATCATGAACGCGAACACGCGCTTGGTCAGCACGCCCTCGAACAGCTCAGGAGCGCGCCAGCCGTCGAAGGCCGCAGGCTGCTCATAGCCGCCACGCGAACCGCCATCGCCGGGGCCGGCGCTTCGCCATCCCGCGCTGGACCCGCTCTGTCCGTTTGCACCGTAGTCAGCCATCTTCGCGCTCCCAGCTTGCCAATTGGCGACGTGGCACGACATGGCGACGGCCTCGGCCGACCGCAAGATGACCGCGACATTACAAAGCGGCAAATAGGACGACTCGAGAGCGCCGCGGTCATTTCAAGCAGGGATCCGCGCCCTCGCACTCAGTCGTCATGGCCGGGCTTGTCCCGCCTGCGGGGCCGAAGCCCCTTCGGCGCGGCGAAGGCCCGGCCATCCACGCCTTTGCTGCGTTTCCTTCCGCAAGGCGTGGATGCCCGGCACAAGGCCGGGCATGACGGTGGTTAGGAAAGTGCCTGACCTTAAAGGGCGCGTTTCCGGCCAGACTTTCGGGATGAGTACTCAGTGCAATGTGGCAACGGTCTTGGCGCTTCAAACATGTCGATGAAGCGCGCGGGTTGAAGGCGGAGGTGACGGCATCAGTGGCGCCCGGCGCAAGCTGCGTGCTGATGTCCCTCCGCCGAGCCTAGAACTGAGCCGATCCGCCTCTCACCCCTGCTTGCGCAGCTTCTCCGCGGCCTGCGGGGCGAAGTAGGTGAGGACGCCGTCGGCGCCGGCGCGTTTGAAGCCGAGCAGGCTTTCCATCATGGCGCGTTCGCCGTCGAGCCAACCGTTGTTGGCGGCAGCGGCGATCATCGCGTACTCGCCGGACACCTGATAGGCGAAGGTCGGCACCGCGAAGGTTTCCTTCACGCGGCGGACGATGTCGAGATATGGCATGCCGGGCTTCACCATCACCATGTCGGCGCCCTCGGCGAGATCGAGTTCGACCTCGCGAATCGCCTCGTCGGTGTTGGCCGGGTCCATCTGGTAGGTGCGCTTGTCGCCGGTCAGCGCCTTGGCGGAGCCGATCGCGTCGCGGAACGGGCCGTAAAACGCCGACGCGTACTTCGCCGCATAGGCCATGATCTGCACGTCCAAGAAGCCGGCGGCGTCGAGACCCTCGCGGATCGCGCCGATGCGGCCATCCATCATGTCGGACGGCGCGATCACGTCGCAGCCGGCCTCGGCCTGCACCAGCGACTGCTTCACCAGCACCGCGACAGTCTCGTCATTGAGGATACGGCCGTCCTGGATCAGGCCGTCATGGCCGTGGCTGGTGAACGGATCCAGCGCGACGTCGCACAGCACGCCGAGCTCGGGGAACTCCTTCTTGATGGCGCGCACGGTGCGGCAAACCAGATTGTCGGCGTTGGTCGCCTCGGTGCCTTCTTCGTCGCGCAGCGACGGCTCAGTGTAGGGGAACAGCGCGACACAGGGGATGTCGAGCTTCACGGCGCGCTCGGCGGCACGGACCACCTGATCGATGCTGAGCCGCTCCACCCCAGGCATCGAATTGATCGGCGCGCGCTTGTTGTCGCCATCGATCACGAACATCGGCCAGATCAGATCGTCGGTGGTCAGCACATTCTCGCGCACCAGGCGGCGGGCCCATTCGGATTTGCGGTTGCGCCTTGGGCGCACGGTCAGGTCGAGCGGCTGGGCGGACGGCCGGAGGACGGGGTCGCGGACTTCGAGTGGACGGCCGAATTTGATCGCCATGTTGCCAATTCTCCCTGGAGGCGCCCGTTTGGAGCCTCAAAGTAGCATTTTGACACTGCTGCGTCACTGCGCCGTTGACTTGGCGCAATCGAGGCGGAGCGGTTGCCATCACAACGGATTGATTTTGCCGTTCTTCCGGGCCAAGACTCGTCCCATGACCGAGATCCAGCCGACCACGCGCGAACCGATTCCGCGCGACACGATCCCGCGAGACCCGTCGATCGGCGTCGCCGCGATCGCGCCGGAGCGCGATGAGCGGCACGAAAACGACTGGACCCAGCGCCTCGTGCTGTTCCTGCGCGTGATGGCGGTGATCTCGATCTGCAAGGGCCTTTATCACTGGGCGCAGATCACCGGCTTCGTCGGCGGCGAGGACGACGTGTTCGAAGTGCAGTCGATGGCCTGGCAGACCGCCACGGTGTATTTCGCCGTGATCGAATTGGTCGCCGCGATCGGGCTGTGGCTGGCGACGCCGTGGGGCGCCGTGGTCTGGCTTACGACTGTCGTTTCGATGGCGGTGATCGAGCTGATGTTTCCGGCCATCTATGGTGGCAGCCTTCTGATCGTCTCGATCGAGGCATTGCTGCTCGCCGCCTATCTTGGGCTGGCCTGGATGGCGGCGCGCGAACGGCCGCCATAGTCGCTGCGACTGCCGCGACGGGCCGAACGGCCGCGCGGCCCACACAACCAAGCAAGAACAATCCAGGGAGGGGACTATGGACCAGCTTCATTCCGGCGGGACCGGTGGCAGCCTGATCGTCAATGCCATCGCGCGCTATGGCGACCGGCCGGCGATCGCCGACGACAACACGCGCTGGAGCTATCGCGAATTCGGCCTGGCGGTCGGCCGCTTCATCGCGCTGTTTCGCAGCGTCGGCCTGACCAAGGGCAGCGCGCTGTCGATCCTGTCGTCCAACCGCGCCGAGTCGTGGGCCGCGATCTCGGCCGCGACCGTGATGGGCCTGCGCTACACGCCGCTGCATCCGATGGCCGCCGAGGATGATCACGCCTTCATCATCGACGACGCCGAGATCGACGCGCTGATCGTCGAGAGCGGCAAGTTTGCCGCGCGCGGTCTCGCGATCAAGGCTCGCGTGCCGGGCTTGAAGCACCTGCTGTCGTTTGGTCCGATCGAAGGCGCGCGCGATCTGCTGGATGGCTTCGCCGGCGTCGAGCCGGCGCCGCTGGTCGACGAGAGCGTCACCTCCGACATTGCCTGGCTCGCTTACACCGGCGGCACCACGGGCCGCTCCAAGGGCGTGATGATCCCGCATCGCGCGCTGACCACGATGGCGGTCATTCTGTATGCGGACTGGGACTGGCCGGCGGAGATCCGCTATCTCGCCGCCACCCCGATCAGCCACGCCGCCGGCGTCACCGTGTATCCGGTGATGATGCGCGGCGGCTTCACGCGGCTGGTGCAGGGCTTCGAGATCGAGTCCTATTGCCGGACGGTCGCCGAGGAGAAGATCACCGCGGCCTTCCTGGTGCCGACGCTGATCTACGCGCTGATCGATGCCGAAGCGGTGAGGGCGCGCTACGACCTGTCGTCGCTCGACATGATCGTGTACGGCGCCGCGCCGATGTCGCCGGACCGGCTGCGCGAAGGCATCAAGCTCTTCGGCAACATCTTCGTGCAGCTCTACGGTCAGACCGAAGCGCCGCAATGCATCACCACGATGCGACAGATCGATCACGACGACAGCAAGCCCGGCCGGCTCGGCTCGTGCGGCCGGCCGAGCCCGCTGCTTGACGTCAAGCTGCTCGACTCTGAATTGCGCGAGGTCGGTATCGGCGAGCCCGGCGAAATCTGCGTGCGCGGCACGCTGGTGATGGACGGCTACTGGAAGCGGCCCGAGGCGACCGAGGAAGCGTTTCGCGGCGGCTGGCTGCACACCGGCGACGTCGCCGTGAAGGACGCCGATGGTTACTTGTATATCGTCGACCGCACCAAGGACATGATCATCTCCGGCGGCTTCAACATCTATCCGCGCGAAGTCGAGGATGCGCTGATGGCGCATCACGCGGTCGCCTCCGCCGCGGTGATCGGCGTGCCCGACGACAAATGGGGCGAGGCGGTGAAAGCGTTCGTCGTGCTCAAGCCCGGCGCCAACAACGACGCAGCCGAGCTGCAGGCGCATGTCAAGGACAAGCGCGGGGCGCCGTGGTCGCCGAAGTCGATTGACTTCGTCGACGCCATTCCGGTGACGGGTCTGGGCAAGATCGATCGCAAGGTGCTGCGCGCACCGTTCTGGGAAGGTCGCACCCGCGGCGTCGCGTAGGATTTTACGAAAATTGTCTCGGGTAAGGTTCTGGTGACCTTAAAGGGTTCGGTCAGCTCCGTTACGGGAATCTTTCGAATTGTAACGGAGCTGTTTCCTTATGCGACAGACCTCGCAAACCGAGCCGGAAACGGGCCTGATCCGTCAATGAAACGTTGCGAGAAGTGCCCGATCTGCGGGCTTAATCCGCGATTCACTCTCTTAAATTCATGATCTCTTTATCGTCTTATTTAAGCGGATGTTCAAAGCGGCCCCTTAAGTTGGACCTATCAGACGAGACACAAGTTTCGTCGAATAAGTCAGTCGAAAAGACGACAGGGGAAGTGTCATGATCAAAGCCGTCGCCACGGCAGCCGAAACCGCCGCGCCCGCAACCGCAGGTCAAGCGCCGGTCCAGCCGCTCTATCTCGAGGCCCTGACTCTCGTGGAGCGGCTGCACCGCCGGCTGCTCGACGTCATCAAGGACGAGTTCGATCGCCGCGGCCGTGCTGATATCAACTCGGTGCAGGCGCTGCTGCTCTACAACATCGGCGACAAGGAGCTGACCGCGGGCGAACTGCGCACGCGCGGTTACTATCTCGGCTCGAACGTATCCTACAATCTGAAGAAGCTGGTCGAACTCGGCTTCCTCGATCATCAGCGCTCGCGCGTCGATCGCCGCTCGGTGCGGATCCGCCTCACCGCGCAGGGCCAGGAAGTTCGCCACATCGTCGAGGCGCTGTATCAGAAGCACGTCAAGACGGTTGAGCAGGTCGGCGGCATCTCCAGCGAGGAGTTCGCCACGCTGAACAAGTCGCTTCACCGTCTCGAGCGGTTCTGGACCGACCAGATCCTGTATCGGCTTTGACCCTCGTCCGGGGCGCGCCGACGCCCGACCGGCGACAAGCCGGACTGTCCGAAGAAGGCAGGCAGGCGCGCTCTCGTCCATCTCCAGGCTGATCTGCAACGGCTCCCGGCAACGGGAGCCGATTTTTTTGTCAAAGGAGGGATCTTTTCGCGCCGCAGCGGGTGGAACTTTTCGATGCGCTGCAACTTATGTTTATCGGAAAGCTGAACCAACCACCCGGCGGGGATACAATGAACGTCGATGTAATCGGCCGAGCGTATGATATCGCGGCCAATTATTTGCGCCGCAGCGGTGTGATCGCCGACACCTCGGCGACGCACGACGCGCTGCTGCAGCTGATCGTCCAGATGTTTCACCGGGGAGAGCACAACCCGCTCAAGCTCGCCAACAAGGCGATTTCCGTTTTCGAGGCCGCGAAGATCGCGGCCTGAGCAGAGAGGCACCGCATGCAACGAGCCATCGACCGCGTGATCCAGACCTATGGACTGCTGACCAGCCAGGATGCGGCGGATCAGATGAAGGTCAAAGTGGAAAACTACATCCGCACGCTGTTCGAAGCCGGTGAAACCGACGATAATCGCCTTACGGTCTGCGGGCTGGTATACCTGCGCGAGCTCGACGGCAGCAACGATCCGGTCAAGGCGGGTTACACCGGCCTCTGAGGCAGTTTTACCATGATCCGATTGATCGCCGGGCTGGTTGCAATCCTCCCGGCGATCGTCGTATTTGCCGGTGCGATCGCCGGCTCCGAGACGCCGCGTAAGCGCTCGCTGCTCGAGGATATCGGTTTCAAGCGGCTGTTCGGCTGGCCCCCCAACGAGCACGATGTGCTGCGGCTGCTGCACGAATTCAACATGGTGCAGTTGCGCTCGTACGGTCTCGCGGAGACACGCGGCGACGAGCGAATCCGACAGTTCGCGGCGACTCAGGCCGAGCAGGCCCGACAGCGCGAGATCGAGATCGGCCGTCTCAACATGTTCGGCCTGCTCAACATCAATTTCGCGCCCGATCCCAGCCTGATCCGTCGCAACGAACTCGCCGGTCTGCAGGGCGAAGTCGGCGCCGCATTCATCCGCGACTATCTCGACAATCAGAAGGAAGACATCGACGGCGCGATCGGCCTGTTGCGGCGCTATCTGCTGCATCCGGACAATGACGACGTACGCCGCTTCGCCAAACAGCAATTGCCGCAACTCGAGCAGGCGCGGGAGGAATTGCTGAAGCTGAAGTGAGGGCTGGGATCGGCCCCCCAATGTTTGCCGTCGTCCTCCGCGAAAGCGAAGTTGGGGATGCAAGTTGCCCCAAGCACTGTCGTCATCCTCCACGAAAAGCGGATGACCCAGTATTGCAAAGTGCTCGCGGTGTTTGCACGGCCGACCGGCGAAAGCCCTGGAATACTGGTCGCCCGATCAAGTTGGGCGATGACGTCGGAGAGTGGGGCGGCCGCTCTGCTTCACCGCCAAATTTTGATTCACGTGTCAAACAGCCCTGTCGTTCGAATAGCCACGCCGCTTCGTTCTCGCGGCTCTGCTGAGCCCGAGGTTTGCTCCTGTCGCTTCACAGCGAGGGGCGGGGGCGCGCCGGTCGGCGCAGAGTGGTGGAGCTTGTCGCGAGGGCTGCGATCCCTCGCGCGACGCCTTCCGGCGCGCCCACCGCGGCGAGTTTTGAGCCGAAGGACCGTGCTTCCGGGACCGAGCGAGCTTGCGGGCTTTCCCCGGCCTCCTCTCGACCCGTCCAGCCTCTTAAAGCGGCGGCCGCTCGTAGTAGCGGCGGACGGTGGCCCTCGACTTCCCGGACGATGTGCGTGCGAGACACACCGCGCAGGACGCCGCATCCGGCCGGGCGTCGCCGCATCGCGCGACTCCGCCGACCGTCACCGGCCGGTCTCCCGGCCGACGATCTGTCCCGCTTCCAAGCGCCCTCGAGAAGCGCCCCTCACGGACAGGACAATGGGTATATAATCCTAATATGGCCGGCTGTCAACGGGATTTCACACGCCACGGCGAATTTCATGCGGCGCCGCCGCGCCGCTAGGTTACAAGGCGCCTCGACACCGCAGCAGCAAGGGCAGGGTATGGACAAGAAGGCGATGCGCGAGGAGGCCGAACGGCTGATGCGCGAGGCGATGGCCAACAAGACGGTCACGGTGAAGCAGGGCGACACCGTCATCATGGCGACCTGCGGCAAATGCGGCGCGCCCAACAAGGTCAAGGCGCCGAAGGGCGTCAGCCGCGTCGGCTACAATTGCAAGGAATGCGGCGCCAAGCAGGAGACGCTGTAACGCGTCCCGGCGTACCCGTAGCCCGGATGCAGCGCAGCGAAATCCGGGACCGCGCGCAAGATCGACAACGCCCCATTCCCACCGGCCCGCGCCGCAGCGCGCCGCGTAAGCTCGCAGGAGACCGCCATGCTGACGCTTCACCACCTCAACGACTCGCGCTCGCAGCGCATCCTGTGGCTGCTGGAAGAGATCGGCACGCCCTACGAGCTGAAGCGCTATCAGCGTGACGCCACCACGCGGCTGGCGCCGCCCGAACTCGAAACCGTGCACCCGCTCGGCAAGTCACCGGTGATCACCGACGGCGACCTGACGCTGGCCGAGTCCGGTGCGATCGTCGACTACATCCTGCGCCGCTACGCGACCGGCAGCACGCTGCGCCCCGCCGAGGGTACGCGCGACTTCGAGGCCTATCAGGAATGGCTGCACTACGCCGAGGGCTCGGCGATGTTGCCGCTGATGCTGCAGCTCTACACCAGCCGCCTCAAAGACGCCGCCGCCCGGCTGCAGCCACGCATCGACAGCGAGATTGCCAATCATCTCGGTTACATTGAGCGCGCGCTGCAAGGCCGCGAGTACTTCGTCGGCGATAGCCTGACCGGCGCCGACATCATGATGAGCTTCGTCGCCGAGGTCGCGGGATCGTTCGGCAAGCTCGCGCCGTACCCGGCGCTGGCGGCCTGGATCGGGCGAATGCACGCGCGGCCGGCGTTCCGGCGCAGCGTGGAGAAGGGCGGGGCGTATCGGATGGGGTGAGATGACGGCAGGGCGGCGCTCTGATATCATCAGTTATGCTGTCCGACCCGCCCGCTGTCGTAAAACCATCCGATGCGCTCGCTGCGCATCATGATCGACTGGACGCGATCTTGGCCACGTTCGGCATGACCCGGCCCCGGCTGTTCGGCTCCGTCGCGCGCGGCGAAGATGCCCCGGGCAGCGATCTCGACCTCCTGGTCGACGCGGCCCCGGGGACTTCGCTGTACGATTTCGCCCGCGCCGAACAGGCGCTCGAACGAGTACTCGGCTGCCGTGTCGAGATCGTCACCGCCGGCCTGCTGGCGCCCGATGTGGCCGCCCGGATCGAAGCCGACCTCGTGCCGCTGCGGTGACCCGGCGCTCTGTCCTCGATTGGCTGAACGACATCATCGCTTGGGGCGATCGTTTGGAAAGCAAGTAGCCCGCATGAGCGCAGCGATATGCGGGGAGATGGACCACCCGATCATTCCCGCATGTCGCTACGCTCATGCGGGCTACCAATTGGAAGGCAGTCCGGAGCGGTTCGCCATCTGGCGACAATGGTTGCGCGTCGTGGCGCGCATTCGGCCGACGCGAACTAACCGATCTCGGTCTTCGAAAAATCCGCGCCCTTGTACAGCAGCGGCTCGCCGCGGGTCGCTGCCAGGGCGTAGGCGAAACAATCGCCGTAGTTGAGTGCGGCCGGGTGGCGGCCCTTGCCGTAGCGGCGCCAGGCGCGGCGCGCCGCCTCCGTCTGTTCGGCGTCGACCGGGACGATGTCGGCGCCGATTTTGAGCAGCCAAAGATCGAATTCGCGACCGGCCGCGTCGCCGAGTCGGGTTTCCAACACGATGGTCGTTTCAAGCACCGTGGCGGCGGAGATGAGCCGGACCGGATCATCGACAATACGCGCTTCGAAGGCGGCCGCCTCGGGCTCGTCGAGCGCGATCGCTACGATGGCGGAGGTGTCGATCACCATCAGCGCGGCAATCCTTGATCGTCGTAGCCGAGAATTTCCTCCGGCGTGCGGTCGTCGCGGATCGGCATGGCGCTCCAGCGCTGACGGATGCTCGCCATGTCCTCCAGCAATCCGGCTCGACGGGACGCTCCGCCGACGCGGCGCAGCCGCTCTTCCAGAGCGCGTTTGGTTGCCTGCGTGATGGTCTCACCGGTGGCCTCAGCGAGATGGCGTGCCAGACGCTCGGTCTCCGGATCCTTGATACTAAGAGCCATGACGGGGTTCCTTGGTTCTTGATCAGGTATATTCTGCCAAGCCTTGATACGTGCAAGACATTTTCAGAGCGGAAGAGCCCGGAGCGGTCTCATATG
Organism: Rhodopseudomonas palustris; assembly: GCF_003591005.1. Lineage (GTDB taxonomy): Bacteria > Pseudomonadota > Alphaproteobacteria > Rhizobiales > Xanthobacteraceae > Rhodopseudomonas > Rhodopseudomonas palustris_K. The sequence goes on along the minus strand of NZ_QYYD01000001.1, from coordinate 33,604 downwards.
CAAACAATCGCAGGATGTCGGCGAGATGGAGGAAGCGTCAACCTACCTGTCGATCCCGCATGTCGCTTCGCTCCTGCGGGCTACGAAGTTCACACCCAATTCTCCGTCCTCACCCCTGGCATCCGTGCGAACTCGCGCATGTTGTTGGTGACGACAATCAACCCCTCGCTCCGCGCGTGGCCGCCGATCTGCATGTCGTAGGCGCCGCAAGGCGTACCGGCGCGTTCGAGTTCGGCGCGGAGTTGGCCGTAGTGCGCGGCGGCCTTGTCGGCGAACGGGAGGACTTCCAGACGTGCGACGAAGCTGGTGACTCTGTCGAGATTTTCGACGCGTCGCGCTGATTTTTCGGCGCCGTAGATCAGTTCACCGAGGCTGATGCTGGAGATGCAAAGCTGCTCGGCCAATGCGTTGAATTTTTCGCGCAGGGCCGGGGGATGTGTCTTGATGACGTAGATGCAGATATTCGTGTCGAGCATATAGGTGAGCATTACAGCAGCTCACGATCATCGGCGGGTGGCTGCAGCCGCTCGTTCAGAAAGTCTTCGCTGGCTCGGCTGTCGCTCAGGAAGAAGTCGTCCCAGCGTTGGCCTTGCGGAACGATGACGCGGCTGCGGCCGATCTTGAGGATGTCGACCTTGTGCACACCGTCCGGGAAGGCGACGCCCTTCGGGAGACGGACGGCCTGGCTGCGATTGCTGGTGAATACGGTCGAACTGGCCATGCTTGCTCCGATGCATATCCGTGTGGGATATACATAGGTTCCCGTGATTGGCGCGGCAAGCGTTTGGATGGCCGCAAAGAGCAGGTGATACAGCGCGAGATGCGATAGGCGCTTCGCTCAGCGGGTTACGGTTGGCTCAGCTCGCGCTGTGCCTGGGGACCCCCACCCCCGACCCCTCCCCGCAAGGGGGAGGGGGGCGTTGGGGAGAGGCATTGGCTGGCCGCGTCGGATGCAGGGCGATCGGTTCACGATGGGCTGATCAAGTCGACCGCGCATCCCTCCTGCAAACGCCTCCCATCCACCATATCTGGGTCTGACCAGGGCGCGTGGCCGCAAATGGTGGCGGCGTCCTTGGCCGGGCGGTCTGGATGTGCTATGCGGCAGCCGCCGCTTCCGAACCGCTATCCTGTAACCGCTCGCACCGGCTGAACCGGCTGCGGCGGTGGAGACATTGCCCATGAGCACATCAGCGAACACCGCCTCCGCGCCCGACAGCTTCTTCTCCGCCACGCTCGAGCAGGCCGATCCCGAGATCGCCGCCGCGATCCGGGGCGAACTCGGCCGCCAGCGTCACGAGGTCGAGCTGATCGCCTCCGAGAACATCGTCAGCCGCGCGGTGCTGGAAGCGCAGGGCTCGGTGATGACCAACAAATACGCCGAGGGCTATCCGGGCCATCGCTATTACGGCGGCTGCGAATTCGTCGACGTCGCCGAGAATCTGGCGATCGAGCGCGCCAAGAAGCTGTTCGGTGCCGGCTTTGCCAACGTCCAGCCGAACTCCGGCAGCCAGATGAACCAGGCCGTGTTCCTGGCGCTGCTGCAGCCGGGCGATACCTTCATGGGCCTCGACCTCGCTGCCGGCGGGCATCTGACCCATGGTGCGCCGGTCAACATGAGCGGCAAGTGGTTCAAGCCGGTGCACTACACGGTCCGCCGTGAAGACCAGCTGATCGACATGGATGCGGTCGCCAAGCTGGCCGAAGAGACCAAGCCGAAGCTGATCATCGCCGGCGGCTCGGCCTATCCGCGCGCCTGGGACTTCAAGCGCTTCCGCGAGATCGCCGACAGCATCGGGGCGTATTTCATGGTCGACATGGCGCACTTCGCCGGTCTCGTGGCGGGCGGCGTCCATGCCTCGCCGGTGCCGCACGCCCATGTCGTCACCACCACGACTCACAAATCACTGCGCGGTCCGCGCGGCGGCCTGATCCTGACCAACGACGAGGCGTTGGCGAAGAAATTCAACTCGGCGATCTTCCCCGGTCTGCAGGGCGGCCCGCTGATGCACGTCATCGCCGCCAAGGCCGTGGCGTTCAAGGAAGCGCTGCAACCGGACTTCAAAGTCTACACGAAGAACGTTGTCGAAAACGCCAAGGCGCTTGCGGAAACGCTGCGCGCGGCCGGCTTCGATCTGGTCTCGGGCGGCACCGACAACCATCTCATGCTGGTCGATTTGCGGCCGAAGGGGCTGAAGGGCAACGTCTCCGAGAAGGCGCTGGTTCGCGCCGCCATCACCTGCAACAAGAACGGTATCCCGTTCGACCCGGAGAAGCCCTTCGTCACCTCGGGCCTGCGCCTCGGCACTCCGGCGGCGACGACCCGCGGATTCGGTGTCGCCGAGTTCCAGCAGGTTGGTAACTTGATCGCCGAAGTGCTGAATGCGATTGCGCAATCGCCTGAAGGCTCGGCGCCGCTGGTGGAGGCCTCGGTGAAGCAGCGGGTGAAGGAATTGACCGACCGCTTCCCGATCTATCAGTAACGACTAATCACCCGTCATGCCCGGGCTTGTCCCGGGCATCCACGCCTTCAAAGCGTGGAGGCGGTCAAAGGCGTGGATGGCCGGGACGAGCCCGGCCATGACGAAAGGTGAGGGACCGATCCCCTCGGACCGCTCTGAGGACGCGTCGCGATGCGCTGCCCGAACTGCAACAGCCTCGATACCCAGGTGAAGGATAGCCGGCCGACCGAGGATTCCTCGGTGATCCGGCGGCGGCGGGTGTGCGTGGCATGCAATTTCCGCTTCACTACCTTCGAGCGTGTGCAGCTGCGCGAACTCACGGTGATCAAGCGCAACGGCCGCCGCGTGCCGTTCGACCGCGACAAGCTGGTGCGCTCGGTGCAGATCAGCCTGCGCAAGCGGCCGGTCGAGCCGGACCGCGTCGAGCAGATGGTGTCGGCGATCGTCCGCGAACTGGAGAGCGGCGGCGAGGCGGACATCTCGTCGGAGACGATCGGCGAGATCGTGATGGATCACCTCCGCAAGCTCGACGACGTCGCCTATGTGCGGTTCGCCTCGGTGTATCGCAATTTTCGCGAGGCCAAGGATTTCGAGGCGGTGCTCGGCGAACTCACCAATGAGGACGAGATCCGGCCGGCGCTGGTCCGCAAATGATCTTCCGCATCCTGGAAGAGCAATACGGCGCCAAGCTGGCCGCCGAAAAGGCTGCCAAGGAGGGCGTTAAGACGCTGGCGCCGGCGGCCGCTGCCGCTGATCTTCGCTACATGCAGCTGGCGCTGACGTTGGGCCGCCGCGGGCTCGGGCGAACCGGCACCAACCCGGCGGTCGGCGCGGTGCTGGTCAAAGACAGCGTCATCATCGGCCGCGGTTGGACCCAGGATGGCGGCCGGCCGCATGCCGAGGTCGAGGCGCTGCGCCGGGCCGGCGAGGCGGCACGCGGCGCGACGCTGTACGTCACGCTGGAGCCGTGCGCGCATCACGGCCGCTCGCCGCCCTGCGCCGATGCGGTGATCGCCGCCGGTGTAACGCGCGTGGTGTCGGCGATCGAGGATCCCAATCCGCTGGTCGGCGGGCAGGGGCATGCCCGGCTGCGCGACGCCGGCATTGCGGTCGAGGTCGGGCTGTGCGCCGACGAAGCCGCGCGCGACCATGCCGGGCATCTCTTACGGGTCCGCGAACAGCGGCCGCATGTCGTGCTCAAGCTGGCCGTGTCGGCCGACGACCAGATCGCCGCCGCGGGACGCAAGCCGGTCGCGATCACCGGCGAAGCGGCGCGGGCGCGGGTGCACCTACTGCGCGCGCAGTCGGACGCGATCCTGGTCGGCATCAACACCGTGCTGGCCGACGATCCGGAATTGACCTGCCGGCTGCCCGGCATGGCGGCGCAGTCGCCGATCCGCGTCGTGCTCGACCGCAGCCTGCGGATCCCGTCGGATTCCAAGCTGGTGCAGTCGGCGCGGCAGACGCCGCTGTGGCTGATGGCGTCCGAGATCGCCGAAGCCGCGAGCGCGATGCGGCTCGGCGCCGCCGGCGCCGAAGTGATCCATGTCGCCGATTGCGCCGATGCGCCGGGGCTGGATCTGCCGGCGGTGTTGCGCAAACTGTCCGAGAAGGGCGTCACCCGGCTGCTGGTCGAAGGCGGCGCACGTACCGCGCGGGCCATCGTCGCCGGCCGGCTCGCCGACGAGATCTGGCTGCTGCGCGGCCCGGCGCCGATCAGCGAGGGCGGCATCGCCGCGCTGGACGATTTGCCGCTGGCCGCGATCACCGCCGCACCGGAGTGGCGCGAACGCAGCAACGAGCGCGTCGGCGACGACATGCTCACCATCTACGACCGCATCTGAGAGGCCTTCATGTTCACCGGCATCGTCACCGACATCGGCGAGATCGAAACCGTCAAGCCGGTTGCGCAGGGGCAGCTGCACCGGCTGCGCATTCGCTGCGCCTACGATCAGTCGACCATCATCGATGGGGCCTCGATCGCCAGCAACGGCATCTGTATGACCGTGGTCGGCTCTGGCGTCGACAGCGGCAGAACATGGTATGAGGTCGACGCCGGCGCCGAGACGCTGGCGAAGACCACGGCGAATGGCTGGACCGCGGGCACCCGGCTCAACCTCGAGCGTGCGCTGAAGATCGGCGACGAACTCGGTGGCCATATCGTCACCGGCCATGTCGACGGCGTCGCCACCATCGTGGCGCGCGAGGAGCTGCCCGACATGGCGCGTTTCACGCTCGAAACCTCGCGCGAATTGGCGCGCTTCATCGCGCCAAAAGGCTCGGTGACGCTCGACGGCGCCTCGCTGACGGTCAACACTGTGGAGGACAACCGGTTCTCGGTGCTGATCATCCCGCACACACTGTCCGCCACCATTCTGGGCGGCTGGCAGGTCGGCAGCCCGGTCAATCTCGAAGTCGACCTGATGGCCCGCTATGCCGCGCGGCTGAGCGAGACGAAATAACGGCCGACACGGAAGAGGGCGTCTTGCGCGGGCTTGACCCGCGCATCCATCCTCTTAACAAGAGCGTCCATCGTTCCCGAAGACGATGGATGGCCGGGTCAAGCCCGGCCATGACGACAGATCAGGATTGAAGAATGGCAGACGCGCGGCGCGCTCCCTTGAAAGACCAGACCGACATTGCGGGCGCGCGCGTCCTGATCGTCGAGGCGCGGTTCTATGACGACATCCAGGACGCCCTGCTCGAGGGCGCGGTCGCCGAGCTGAAGGCCGCCGGCGCGACCCACGATGTGCTGACCGTGCCGGGCGCGCTGGAGATTCCCGCAGCGGTCGCGATCGCGATCGAGGCGGCGGAGGCCGCCGGCAAGCCTTACGACGCGGCGATTGCGCTCGGCTGCGTGGTGCGCGGTGAGACCATCCATTTCGAGATCGTCTCGATGGAATCGGCCCGGGCGCTGATGGACCTCAGCGTCGCGCGCAAATTCCCGCTCGGCAACGGCATCATCACCGTCAATAACGACGAGCAAGCCTGGGCGCGGGCCAAGCCCGGCGACCTCAACAAGGGCGGCGACGCCGCGCGCGCCGCTCTGGCGATGCTGCGCATCAAGCGCCGGCTGGCGAAGGCCTGATCATGGCCGAGCAACCCCGCAAACCGTTCAAGTCGCAGCCCAAACCGGGCGACAAGAAGCCCGGAGAGCGCAAGGCCAATCGCCGCGGCGCGGCGCGGCTCGCGGCCGTGCAGGCGCTGTACCAGATGGACGTCGGCGGCGCCGGCATCAACGACACCTTCGCCGAATTCGAAAGCCACTGGATCGGCAACGAGGTCGAAGGCGAGCAGTATCTGCCGGCCGAGGCGGCGTTCTTTCGCGACGTCGTGTCCGGCGTGGTGCGCGACCAGAAGACGCTCGATCCTTTGATCGACGAAGCCTTGGCCAAAGGCTGGCCGCTGGCGCGGATCACCGCGATCCTGCGCGCGATCATGCGCGCCGGCGCCTACGAGCTCGAGCACCGCAAGGACATCCCGGCGCGCGTCGTCGTCTCCGAATATGTCGACGTCGCCCATGCTTTCGTCGAGAAGGACGAGACCGGCATGGTCAACGCCGTGCTCGACCAGATCGCCCGGCAGTTTCGCGGCGACGAGTTTACGAAGTAATCAGCGCCACGCTCCGACCTAACCTCTCCCCGCGCGCGGGGAGAGGTCGACCCGGCGGAGCGAAGCGAAGCCGGGGTCGGGTGAGGGGGCTTCTCCGCGCGGCCGAGACTCAGTGCCCGCGTCGCCCCTCATCCCAACCCTCTCCCCGCAAGAGCGGGGCGAGGGAGCCCGCTGTGCCTCGCGGATGGGTTGCCTCAACATACGGAGGCCAGCGCATCAAAACTGCCGGTTCGCCGGCACCCAGGCGTAGCCGGCTTCGGTTTTGAGCATCCGCCCGAGGCCGGGAAACGGATAGTGAAACCCCAGCACAAGAAGCTTGTCGGCCACGGCGCGGTCGAAGATCCGCCGGCGCGACTGCAGCGCGGTGTCCTTGTCGCGATCGGGGCCCGGGCGCCACGGTCGATCGACGTTGACGACCGGGTGATAAGCAAGATCGGCGGTGAGCAGCAGCTGGTCTGAGCCGGAATGCACCAGGAACGCCGCCATGCCGGGCGTATGACCGAGGGCCGGCAGGGTCGCGAGTCCCGGCACGATCTCAGCTCCGGCCCGGTACAGCTCCACATCGGCAGCAACCGGTTCGACGCTGCGCTTGATCGCCGCGGCGAAGCGTTGCCGAAAATCGGCGCTGACCGGCAGATACGACAGATCCGGCTCGCCGCGGATGAAGAAGGCCCAGTCGGCTTCCGGCATGTAGACGGTCGCACGCGGAAACGCCTTGCCGCCGTCGGCGTTGCGGAGATTGCCAATGTGATCGGGATGTGTGTGCGAAATCACCACGGCGTCGATATCTTCGGGGCGTAGTCCGATCGTCTGCAGATTGGCGAACAGCCGGCCGCCGTTCGGCCCCATGGTCTGCCCGGCGCCGGCCTCCAGCAGGATGCGGCGGCCGCCGGTTTCGATCAGCAGCGTGTTGAGGTTGAGCGTCAACGCGTCGGTCGGCAGAAACGCGCGCCGCAGCACCTCGTGCAGCTCGGCCTCGGGCGCGTCGCTGGCATAGACGCTGGGCGGGCCGCTGATGAGGCCGTCGCTCAGCACAGTGGCCTGGATGTCGCCGACGTGGAAGCGATAGGCGCCGCTGTTGCGGACCACGGGCGGCGCCTTGGCGCAGGTGGCGCCGCTGATATTGGCGGTCGGAGCGACCGCCGCCGCAAGCATCAGGCGTCGTCGGCTGATCACGAAACTGACCATTGCGGTCCTTTCCTGCTGGGCATCACGCCCGACGCCGATCGCGTCGGACCCCGCTCGATCTAGGCGCGCGTGCGTATTGCAGAAAGCCGGGGTAGCGAATACTCGTTTTTCATGTAGCGGATAACGTGAGCCGCAGGAGCAGAATTTGGCGGCAGACGAAAACCTGCACCGCATCGACCTCAATTTGCTGGTGGTGCTGAGGACGTTGCTGGAGACGCGCAGCGTGACCAAGACCGCGCAGCAGACCGGGATGAGCCAGCCGGCCGTCAGCCGCGCTTTGGCTAAGCTGCGCGAGGTGTTCGGGGACGCGCTGCTGGTCAAAGCCGGCACCGTCATGCGACCGACCGTTCGCGGCAGCCAGCTGCTCGAGCCGGTGCAGAAGGCGCTGGCCGGCATCGCCGACGTGCTGGCTGAAAGGCCTGCGTTCGATCCGCTGCGCAGCGAGCGCGTGTTTCGGATCGCCACGACCGACTACGGCGCGACAGTGATCCTGCCGCGGTTGGCCGGCCTGTTGGGCGTGGAGGCGCCGAGGGCCAGCGTCGAGATCGTCCCGGTCGACGGCCAGACGTTCAAGACTCTCGGCGAGACCGATGTCGATCTGGCGCTGTACAGCGACAACCCGGTGCCGCCGCATCTGCACGCGCGGGATCTGTTTCGCGAGACCTTTGCCTGCCTGCTGCGGGCCGGGCACCCGGCGATCGCTGACGCCGAGCAGGGCCGCATCAGTCTGGACGACTACGTCGCGGCCTCGCATATCCTGGTCTCGATTGTCGGCGGCGGACCCGGCACGGTCGACAATGCGCTGGCTGTGCTCGGCCGCTCGCGACACGTCGCGATGCGGATCCCGTACTTTGCAACGGCCGCATTGCTGGCGGCGAGTTCGGATCTGGTGCTGACGATTCCGCGCCGCGCAGCCGAGAACTTTTCCGACGACAGTCGGCTCTGCGTCGTCGAGCCGCCGCTGCAACTGCCGAATTTCGGCTATCGCATGGTCTGGCACGAGCGGGTCCATGCCGAGCCCGATCACGCCTGGCTGCGGCGACTGGTGCTGCGCGCGGTGCGTCTGGAGGAGGCGCCGGCGTAAGGCGGCCCGACGCCAGCTCGCGTCCGCTGTGATACTGCTCCTTCGGACGAACCAAACATATCCAGATCGGCGCAGAAGCCGGTCGCAAGCTCGTGGTCAACATGTCCGGTGAAGACGATCTGATCGCCCGTTACTTTAAGCCGCTGGCGACCGATCCGGGGGCGCGCGGGCTGGTGGACGATGCCGCGGTGCTGGCTGCGTCGGTGAGCGACCTGGTGTTGACCACCGACGCGATCGTCGAGGGCGTCCATTATCTTCCCGGCGATCCGCCGGCAGCGATTGCTCGCAAGGCGCTGCGGGTCAATCTGTCCGATCTCGCCGCCAAGGGCGCGGTGCCGGCTGGCTTCTTGCTGACACTGGCGCTGCGGAGTGCCGACGAGTCGTTCCTCGCGCCGTTTGCCGAGGCGCTCGGCGCCGACGCCGTGGCTTACGGTTGCCCGCTGCTCGGCGGCGACACGGTGTCGACGCCGGGGCCGATGATGATCTCGGTCACCGCGTTCGGCCGCGTGCCGCAAGGCGCGATGGTCCGGCGCGATGCGCTGCAGCCGGGCGACGCTATCGTCGTCAGCGGCACGATCGGCGACGCCGCGCTCGGGCTCGATCTGTTGCAGGGCCGGGCGAGCGCGGCCAGCGAGGCCGATCGCGCTTTCCTCGTCGGCCGCTACCGCGAGCCGCAGCCGCGCTCGGCGCTGGCCGAGGTGGTGCGCCAGCATGCCCGCGCCGCGATGGACATCTCCGACGGCCTCGCTGGCGATCTCGCCAAGATGTGCCGCGCCTCCGGCGTCACCGCGACGCTGGATGCCACCGCCGTGCCACTGTCACCGGCGGCGCGTAGCATGATCAACAGCGGCGCTGCTGCACTGCAACGCGTTCTCAGTGGCGGCGACGACTACGAGTTACTTTGCGGCGTTGCAGCAAACCGTGTCGATCAGTTTCTCGCTGCGGCGCAACGCGCCGGCGTCGACTGCGCGGTGATCGGCACTGCAGCAGAAGGTCATGTTGCGCCGCGATGGGTGGATGCGAACCGTTGTGAGGTTTCGCTGACAGCGCTGTCGTTCAGTCATTTCTGACGCTTAGCGACAGGTAATAGTCAGCCTCGAGGGATCTGGAATTAGTCCGGAGCGGCCGGAAAAGCCGGCTGTCATCCGTTCGCAGCGATTGCAGAGCAACCGTGATTGCGGCAAGGTTCGCACCGATTTGAGGCTGCCCCGGGAAGAGGGCACGCCATCTTGTTGCGCGCCCGCGTCGCTCCCGCGTCGCAGGCACGGGGGTGAAACTCGGGACTGAGGCATCAGGAATGACAGCTTTATGGGTGATCGTGCTCTGCGGAGCGCTTGCGATCGTATATGCTGCGTGGGCGACCTCTTCGGTACTCGCCGCCGACCAGGGCAACGCGCGGATGCAGGAAATCGCCGCCGCAGTGCGTGAAGGCGCGCAGGCCTATCTGAAGCGGCAGTATCTGACGATCGGCATTGTCGGCATCGTCATCTTCGCGCTGCTGGCGTACTTCCTCGGCGTCCTCGTGGCGATCGGCTTCGCCATCGGCGCGATCCTGTCCGGCGCCGCCGGCTTCATCGGCATGAACGTCTCGGTCCGTGCCAACGTCCGCACCGCCCAGGCGGCGACCACCTCGCTGGCCGGCGGCCTCGAACTCGCCTTCAAGGCCGGCGCGATCACCGGCCTGCTGGTGGCAGGCCTGGCGCTGCTCGGCGTCACCTTGTACTTCATCTATCTGATCCAGTTCGCCGGCCTTTCGCCGCGCGACCGTACCGTGATCGACGCGCTGGTGGCGCTCGGCTTCGGCGCTTCGCTGATCTCGATCTTCGCGCGGCTCGGCGGCGGCATCTTCACCAAGGGGGCGGATGTCGGCGGCGACCTCGTCGGCAAGGTCGAGGCCGGCATTCCGGAAGACGATCCGCGCAACCCGGCGACCATCGCCGACAACGTCGGCGACAATGTCGGCGACTGCGCCGGCATGGCGGCCGACCTGTTCGAGACCTATGCGGTGACCGCGGTCGCCACAATGGTGCTGGCGGCCATCTTCTTCGGCTCGGCGACGCCGGAACAGCTGCAGAGCGTGATGACGCTGCCGCTGGCCATCGGCGGCATCTGCATCCTGACTTCGATCGCCGGCACCTTCTTCGTCAAGCTCGGTCCGTCGCAATCGATCATGGGCGCGCTGTACAAGGGCCTGCTCGCCACCGGCGCGCTGTCGCTTGTCGGCGTCGGCATCGTGATCTTCGCGCTGGTCGGGTTCGGCCAGCTGCCGGGCGTCAATTACTCCGGCGGGGCGCTGTTCCTGTGCGGCGTGGTCGGCCTCGCCGTCACCGGGCTGATCATCTGGATCACCGAATACTACACCGGCACCGACTATCGCCCGGTGAAGTCGATCGCCCAGGCGTCGGTCACCGGTCACGGCACCAACGTCATCCAGGGTCTTGCGATCTCGATGGAAGCCACCGCGCTGCCGGCCTTGGTGATCATCGCCGGCATCCTTGTCACCTACAGCCTCGCCGGCCTGTTCGGCATCGCCATCGCCACCACCACGATGCTGTCGCTGGCCGGCATGATCGTGGCGCTCGACGCCTTCGGCCCGGTCACCGACAACGCCGGCGGCATCGCCGAAATGGCCGGCCTGCCGAAGGAAGTGCGCAAGTCGACCGACGCGCTCGACGCCGTCGGCAACACCACCAAGGCGGTCACCAAGGGTTATGCGATCGGCTCCGCCGGTCTCGGCGCGCTGGTGCTGTTCGCGGCCTACAATGAAGACCTCAAATTCTTCATCGCCAACAAGTCGCCGTACTTCGTCGGCGTCGCGCCGGACTTCTCGCTGAACAACCCCTACGTGGTGGTCGGCCTGCTGTTCGGCGGCCTGCTGCCGTATCTGTTCGGCGCGATGGGCATGACCGCGGTCGGCCGCGCCGCCGGCGCGATCGTCGAGGAGGTGCGCCGGCAATTCCGCGAGAAGCCGGGCATCATGCAGGGCACCGACAAGCCGGACTACGGCAAGGCGGTCGACCTTTTGACCAAGGCGGCGATTAAGGAAATGATCATCCCGTCGCTGCTGCCGGTGCTGTCGCCGATCTTCGTCTACTTCGCGATCTACGCCATCGCCGGCGGCGGCGCGGCTGGCAAGTCGGCGGCGTTCTCGGCGGTCGGCGCCATGCTGCTCGGCGTCATCGTCACCGGCCTGTTCGTGGCGATCTCGATGACCTCGGGCGGCGGCGCCTGGGACAACGCCAAGAAGTACATCGAAGACGGCCACCACGGCGGCAAGGGCTCCGACGCCCACAAGGCGGCGGTGACCGGCGACACCGTCGGCGACCCCTACAAGGACACGGCGGGCCCCGCCGTCAATCCGATGATCAAGATCACCAACATCGTGGCGCTGTTGCTGCTGGCGGTGCTGGCGCACTAAGCGGCAGGAAGGGTTGGATCTGACGAAACCCCGCGGCGCGAGCTGCGGGGTTTTTGTATGGCCCTCGTAGGATGGGTTGAGCGCAGCGAAACCCATCACCGCGCGCCGATGCAGTCAATGGCAGGATGTTCGCTCGGCGCGATGGGTTTCGCTGCGCTCAACCCATCCTACGGCCTGGGGAGTTTGAACCTCTCGGAACCCGGCGCGTTAGCGGGGGGCAACCTTCGAGAGGATCATCCAGATGAGCGGCTTAAGCGGAATCAAAGAGCATATGGAAGTCATCGGCGCCGATGGCGTGCATGTCGGCACCGTCGACAAGGTCGAGGGCAATCGCATCAAGCTGACCAAGAAGGACAGCGGCGAGGGTAGCCACAAGGGCCACCACCACTTCATCGACGGCGGCCTGGTGGCCGAAGTCGAGGGCGACAAGGTGCGGCTGTCGGCGAATGCCAGTGTGGCGGTGTCGATGGAGGAAGAGAAATAAGCGTCGGCGCCGAGGATTGCAGCCCCGCGGTGCAAGCTGCGGGGCGTTTCCGTATTTCCACATTTCCAGCATACTTAGCATTGTCGTAGGATGGGTTGAGCGTAGCGAAACCCATCTTGCGGCCGTCATGACGAACTACCGTCGCAACTTCGTGCCCGGTGGCAGCTTTTTCTTCACGGTCGCGCTCGCTGATCGCCGGTCGGCGTTGTTGACCGCCCACATCGACCAACTGCGCGGGGCGTTTCGCTATGCGCGCGATCGGCATCCCTTTACGATCGATGCAATTGTCGTGCTGCCCGACCACATTCACACGATCTGGACGCTGCCCGACGGCGACAAGGACTTCTCGCTGCGCTGGCGCTTGATCAAGGCGGCGTTCTCGCGGGCTCAGCCTGCGGTCGAGCCGATCTCCGCGAGCCGGGCAAGCCGGGCCGAGCGCGGCATCTGGCAGCGCCGATTTTGGGAGCATACGCTGCGGGATGAGCAGGATTTCGCGGCGCATGCCGACTACATCCATTTCAATCCGGTGAAGCACGGCTATGTCGGACGCGCGCGCGATTGGCCGTATTCGTCTTTTGCAGCCATGGTCCGCGACGGGGTCTATCCGGCCGATTGGGGCGGAGATGTTCGCGAGATGGCGCAGGGTTTTGGAGAACCTTGAGCCGATGATGGGTTTCGCTACGCTCAACCCATCCTACGGTTGGGCCGGCAACAGAAGCTAAATCTGACGAGCCGTGGGCTTCTGTTCAAGCCTTGTAGGATGGGTTGAGCGCAGCGAAACCCATCACAGCGGACCAATGAGATAAAGTGCCGGGATGCGATGGGTTTCGCTGCGCTCAACCCATCCTACAATGACGATTTGCAAAGGAGCCATGATGTCGCTGTCATCCGCCAAGAACTACGCGTTGCGGGCGTCGAAGTCGCAGGACCAGAAGGAGGCGATCGAGCTGTTGTCGAAAGCGATCCTGGAATTGGCGAGTTCGATCGAGACCACCGACGCCAAGATCAAGAAGATGAACAAGTCGGGCTGAGCGATGCCCGCCGCCATCCGCACCAGCTCACTGGCCGCCAACGGTCTCAGCTTCGCGATCGACGAAGCCGGCGAGGGCGATACCACCGCGCTGCTGCTCCACGGATTTCCGGAAGCCCGGCAGTCGTGGGTGCGGCAATTGCCGTTTCTCGCTGAACTCGGCTGGCATGCGGTGGCGCCGGACTTGCGTGGATATGGCGGCACCAGCCGTCCGACCGGCAAAGCCGTGTATCACATCGATCATCTCACCGATGATGTTGCAGCGCTGTTTGCTGTGCTGGGTGGCCGACGCAAGATCCTGATCGGGCACGATTGGGGCGGCGTGATTGCGTGGCAGACGGCGCTGCGCGGCAAGGTCGCGCTGGACGCGCTGATCATCCTCAACGCGCCGCATCCTGACGTGTTCGCGCGGGTGCTCGCCGACGGCTGGAGGCAGAAGCGCAAGTCCTGGTACGTGGCGTTCTTCCAGCTGCCGTGGCTTCCGGAATGGCTGATGACGCGCGAACTCGGCAAGCCGCTGGCGCGGATGTTTCGCCAGCACAGCAGCAAAATCCCGGACGAACAGATCGAGCTGTATCGCCGCAACGCCATCCAGCCCGGCGCGGCAACCGCGATGATCAATTACTACCGAGCCAATGCCCGCGCGCTCGGAAGCAGTGCCGGTGCACTTACGCAGCTGACGGTGCCGACGCTGATGATCTGGGGCGAGGACGACCTCGCGCTCGACATTGCGCTGACGAAGGGCAACGAGAAGCACGTCGCCGACTTCACCCTGCGCACGCTGCCCGGCGTGTCGCATTGGGTGCAGCAGGATGCGCCGGACCGGGTCAACGAGCTGATTGCGGAATGGGCGCGGGGCAAGGGGCTGGCGTGAAGCGGAGGCTGTTGCACGCTCAAGTTCGCGAGTTGTCCCCCGTCATTGCGAGCGAAGCGAAGCAATCCAACGGCTCCGTGCACTGAGCTGGATTGCTTAGCTTCGCTCGCAATGACGGCTACGTGGAGCTTGCCCCGTTGCCGGCAATGCCGAGCATCGAGCTAGTCCGACTCACTCCGCTACTTCACCTCCATCTGCAATCCTTCGCGATCGATGATACCTTTGAACTTCGCAGTTTCGGCTTCGACGAATTGCTGGAATTGCTGCGGGGTGCCGTAGTCGGGGCGGGCGCCCATGGCGGCGATGTTCTTTTTGACGTCGTCGCGTTCGAGCACCAGCTTGATCTGTTGGTTCAGCGCGGTGACGATTTCGGGCGATGCGCCTTTCGGCAGGAACACGCCGAACCAGGACGACACATCGAACTTGTCGAGCTCCGGCGCGCTCTCGCGCACCGTCGGCAGCTGCGGCGCCTGATCGCTGCGGTCGGTGGTGGTGACGGCGAGCCCGGTGAGCTTGCCGTCCTGCACCTGGGGTAGGCTGGGATAGAGATTGTCGAACAGGATCTGGATGTCGCCGCCGAGCGCGGCCTGCAAGGCCGGCCCGGCGCCGCGGAATGGCACATGGGTCATTTTCAGCCCGGTGAGCTGCAAGAACCAGGCGCCGGTGAGATGCGGGCTCTGGCCGACGCCGGACGAGCCCCAGGTCAGCTTGTCCGGATTCGCCTTGAGATACGCGATCAGCTCGGGAATCGACTTCAGCCCGGTCGTCGGATGGGCGCAGACGATGTTCGGGATCCGGATCATGTTGGAGACCGGCTGCAGCTGATCGGGCTTGTAGCTGAGGTTCTTGAAGATGCTGTAGGCGATCGCGTTCGGGCCCGGGTTGCCGACCAGGATGGTATGACCGTCGCCCTTCTGCCGCGCTGCCTCCGCGGTGCCGATCGTGCCGCCGCCGCCGGAGCGATTCTCGACGACGATCGATTGTCCCCACGCGGCCTGCAGTTGCTGGCCGAGCAACCGGCCCATCACGTCGGTGGAGCCGCCCGCCGCAGCTGGCACGATGATGCGGATGGTCTCGGTCGGCCGCCAGTCGCCCAGTGCGCTGCGGGGGAGGATGGCGGCTGCGGACAAAGCTGCTGCTCCGCCGACCAGGCGGCGGCGGGAAAGGTGGGTCACGGCGTTGGCTCCCTGCGTTTTCTGTTTTCAGGAAGCGTAGATGCGGCAACACAGGTCGGCAAGCGCCGCTGTGTCGCGGCGCTTGGGCGTCGTGCTGTAGGCGCGGCGCGGACGAGCCGGCGTCAGCGGAAGCTGATCAGCCTGAACAGCGGCGCCAGATAGCTCATCTCCTGGCCGGAGGTCGGCGTGGTGCGGCTGACGAAGTCGAAGATCTTGCCGTCCTGCAGGCCGTAATTGGCGATGCGGCGAACCTGGCGGTTCTGGTCGAAATAGATCGCGATGACGCGCTGATCGACCACCTTCTGCGGCATGAACGCGACCGGGCGTTCGGCGCGTTGCGAGATGTAGTAGAACACTTCACCGTTCAGCGTCGCGACCGTCGAGGGGGTCCCCATCACGATCAGCACCTGATCCTGGCTGGCGCCGATCGGAATTTGTTCGAGCGCCCCAGTGGGCAGGATGTAGCCCTTCTGGAATTGCTCGGATGTACAGGCCGACAGGCCGGCGCCCAGCAGTCCCAGCGCCAGCGCCGGGCCGATGCCACGGCGGACCGCCGCGCGCAGGCCGCCGCGACGGCTTCGTTCGATCGAATGTCTCATCCGAAAGCAGGCTCCATCCCCTTGCATCTCGCAAGGCGTTGACGTACCGGGCAGGCATTCGGATTGCAATCCCGAAGGGCCCGCGTCAGGAACCCGCAATGATCTGGCCGTTCAACCACTTCCGTCCGCCCCGGACGCCGTCGCGCGGCACCATCGAGGCGATCTATGGCATGATCGTGGCGCAGGCGCGCGCGCCGGCGTTTTACCAGCAGTATGGCGTAGCCGACACAGTAAACGGCCGGTTCGAGATGATCGTCGTGCATCTGTGGCTGGTGCTGCGGCGAATCCGGGCGGTCCAGGACGCCTCGCCCTTCGCCCAGGCGCTGTTCGATTACTTTTGCAGCGATCTCGACGCCAATCTGCGCGAGCTCGGCGTCGGTGATCTGTCGGTGCCCAAGCGGATGCAGGCGTTCGGCGAAGCGTTCTACGGCCGCTCGGCAGCGTACGATCTGGCGATGACCGAAGGCGACGAGGCGCTGGCGATCGCGCTCAACCGGAACGTTCTCAACGGCGCCGATATTGAAAATGCGCGACGGCTGACGTCCTATGTGCGCCAGGCGATCGAAACGCTCGACGCCGTCGAGCCGCCGAAATTGCGGGCCGGCGAATTGCGGTTTCCCGCGCTGCCGGCAGATTGAGCCGAAGGATCAACGATGAGCGGCGATAATCCCTGGCGCGTGCCAGTGGTGGTGATGCAGATTCCGGACACCGGGCTGCATCGCGAGATCGAGGCGAACGAGGCCGAGCGCGCGGCGCTGGCGGTGCTCGGCGAATTGAACGACATTTCGTCGGCGAAGGCGTCGTTCGATGTGACGCCGCTGAGCGGCAATCGCATTCATGTCACCGGCCGGGTGCGGGCCAGTATCGGCCAGACGTGCGTGGTGACGCTCGAGCCGATGCAGAGCACGATCGATGAGGCCATCGACCTGATGTTCGTGCCGCCGGAGCAGATTCGCGAACTGTCCGAGACCGTCGACGACGACGGCGAGCCGGACCCCGGCGATCCGCCTGAGGCGATCGACCGTGGCGTGATCGATCTTGGCCGGGTCGCAGCCGATGCGTTGTTTCTCGGCATCAATCCCTATCCACGCAAGCCTGACGCGGTGTTCGAGCCGATCGTCGAGGCCGACGATCCCGACGAACATCCGTTTGCTGCGCTCGGCGCGCTCAAGGCATCGGCCGAGCCGGGATCGAAGCGTAAGCCGAAGGGCGATTAGGACCGTACCGCCATCAGCTGGTCAGAAGGCGAGGATTCGCCGCTGCGCCGTATCTTTCTGTCCCGGAATGCGACTTAAATCTGCCCGGTCAAGATGTTGTATCGGAGCCGAGAACGGCTATTGTCCGGCCCGATCGGCGTGTGGCGCTGCACGCTCAAGTGCCTTCGGGCATTATCAAGTTGCGGTCGAGCGCTTCTGACCGCGAGCGAACGGGTCTCCGGACTGTATGCCTCAGAAGGTTCGAATCGCACTGGACGCCATGGGTGGCGACTTCGGTCCCTCGGTCGTCGTCCCCGGCGCCGCAATCGCTCTTGGTCGGCATCCCGATGCCGAATTCCTGCTGTTCGGCGACAGTGCCGCGATCAACAAGGAGCTGGCGGCCCAGCCTGCACTGAAGAACGCCGCGAAGGTGATCCATACCGACGTCGCGGTGGCGATGCACGACAAGCCGAGCGTGGCGTTGCGGCGCGGTCGCTACAAATCGTCGATGTGGCAGGCGATCGAGGCGGTGAAAAAGGGCGATGCTGACGTCGCCGTCTCGGCCGGCAACACCGGCGCGCTGATGGCGATGGCGCGATTCTGCCTGCGCACCCTGCCGGGCATTGACCGCCCGGCGATCGCCGCGACCTGGCCGACGATGCGCGGCGATTCGGTGGTGCTCGATCTCGGGGCCACGATCGGCGGCGATGCGCACCATCTCAAGGCCCTTGCCGTCATGGGCGCCGCGATGGCCAGCGTGCTGTTCGATCTTGAACGCCCGACCGTCGGCCTGCTCAATATCGGCGTCGAGGAAATCAAGGGCGGCGAAGAAATCCGCGAAGCCGCCGAGCTGCTGCGCGCGATGAATTCGCAGCGCTTCGAGTTCATCGGCTTCGTCGAGGGCGACGGCATCGGCAAGGGCGCTGCCGACGTGATCGTGTCCGAAGGCTTCTCCGGCAATATCGCCCTGAAGGCCGCCGAAGGAACGGCGCGCCAGCTTTCCGAATATCTCCGCGCCGCGATGTCCCGGACCTGGCGCTCGAGGATCGGCTATCTGTTCGCCCGCGACGCTTTCAAGGCTTTGCGGGACAAGATGGACCCCAACAAGTCCAACGGCGGCGTCTTCCTCGGACTTAACGGAATCGTGGTCAAGAGCCATGGCGGAACCAGCGCCGACGGCTTTGCCTATGCGGTCGATGTTGGCTATGACATGGTCCGCTACGATCTCCTGACCAAGATCAATCAAACGCTCAATCGTGACGCAGGCGCGCTGGTCATGGCGCCGACCGCGCAGGAGGCTGTCTCGTGACTGTGGTTCGTTCGGTGGTTCTGGGCTGTGGGGCCTATCTTCCAAAGAAGGTCCTCACCAACGCCGAATTGGCCGCGAAGGTCGACACCTCCGACGAGTGGATCGTGCAGCGCACCGGCATCCGCGAGCGCCACATCGCGGCCGAGGGCGAATACACCTCGCACCTCGCCACCAAGGCGGCCGAGGCCGCGCTCGCCAATGCAGGCATCGACGCGCAATCGATCGATCTGATCGTGCTTGCAACCTCGACGCCGGATCACACGTTTCCGGCGACCGCCACCCAGGTCCAGGCCGCGCTCGGCATTCATCACGGCGTCGCGTTCGATATTCAGGCGGTGTGCTCCGGCTTCGTGTTTGCTGTGGCGACTGCTGATAACTTCCTGCGCGCCGGCTCTGCTAAGCGCGCACTGGTGATCGGCGCCGAGACGTTCTCGCGCATCCTCGACTGGAATGACCGCGGCACCTGCGTGCTGTTCGGCGACGGCGCGGGCGCGATCGTGCTCGAAGCGCAAAGCGGGTGGGGTACGTCGGCGGATCGCGGCGTGCTCACCACGCATCTACGCTCCGACGGCGCACACAAGCACAAGCTCTATGTCGACGGCGGGCCTTCGACGACGCAGACCACCGGGCATCTGCGGATGGAAGGTCGCGAAGTGTTCAAGCACGCGGTCGGCATGATCACCGGCGTGATCGTCGACGCGTTCAACGCCAGCGGCACCAGCGCCGACAATGTCGATTGGTTCGTTCCGCATCAGGCCAACAAGCGCATCATCGATGCCTCGGCACAAAAGCTTCATATTGCGCCGCAGAAGGTGGTGATGACCGTGGATCGCCACGGTAACACGTCGGCGGCGTCGATTCCGCTCGCTTTGGCCA
Organism: Rhodopseudomonas palustris; assembly: GCF_003591005.1. Taxonomy (GTDB): domain Bacteria; phylum Pseudomonadota; class Alphaproteobacteria; order Rhizobiales; family Xanthobacteraceae; genus Rhodopseudomonas; species Rhodopseudomonas palustris_K. Next base: position 14,300 of record NZ_QYYD01000001.1, on the reverse strand, counting down.
CCGCAGTCGCCGATGGACGCATCCAGAAGGGCCATTTGGTGCTGCTCGAGGCCATGGGCGGCGGCTTCACCTGGGGTGCCGCGCTGCTCCGCTGGTAGTTGCGCGGGTAAAGTTTTAACAGCATTTCCATTGCGTTCCGTGCTATTCTGAATGCTGCCGGAGGTTGACCGCCGCTTGTTAACCTCATAGTTTCAGCACGGGTTTTTTCATTTCGCCGTGAGGCGGGGCGGGCGATGAGCGGGACCGGAAGAACAGTCACACGTGTCGATTTATGCGAGGCCGTCTATCAGAAGGTGGGTCTGTCGCGCACGGAATCGTCGGCATTTGTCGAACTGGTGTTGAAGGAGATCACCGACTGCCTGGAGAAGGGCGAGACGGTGAAGCTGTCGTCGTTCGGTTCGTTTCTGGTCCGGCAGAAGGGCCAGCGCATCGGCCGCAATCCCAAGACCGGGACAGAAGTGCCGATCTCACCGCGGCGGGTGATGGTGTTCAAGCCGTCGGCGATTCTCAAGCAGCGTATCAACGCCAATGGCGCGGCGGGCGCGCCGATGTCGTCGAGTGCGACGGCGGACGACAAGTCCGAAACCGCGTCCGGATCGGCCGGCAACTGATTTAGGAGACTGCATTTGGACAAAGCGCCGGATGCATTCCGAACGATTAGCGAAGTCGCCGCCGAGCTCGACATTCCGCAGCACGTGCTGCGATTTTGGGAGACGCGGTTCTCGCAAATCAAGCCGATGAAGCGGTCGGGCGGCCGGCGTTACTACCGGCCGGATGACGTCGACCTGCTCAAGGGCATCCGCCGTCTGTTGTACGGCGAAGGCTACACCATCCGCGGCGTCCAGCGCATCCTCAAGGAGCACGGCATCAAGTCGGTGCAGCGCCTTGCCGACAGCGAGGCCAGCGCGACGTTCGGCGCGGTCGAGGAAGCGATCGGCCGCAGCGTCGCGGAGGAGGATTACGAGCCCGCGCTCGGCCACGGCATCGATCTCGACGACGATGATTACGAGGGCGAGGACGAGGGGCTCGACCTGCACGCCGCGATGGCCGAGCCGGACCTGCGCGCCGCGGCGGCTCCTGCGCCGAGCCGGCCCACGCGGCCGGAGTCCCACCCCGCGGACCGGCACGAGCCGAGGTTTGGCGCCTCCGCGCGGGCTGCGGAGTTTGACGAAGAACTCGACGAGCCCGCGTTCGACGCCTCCGTCTTGGACGAGCCGAATGACGGGCCCGGCTTCAAATCCCACGACGACGAGGACGACGATCATCCGGCACCGCCGCGCCTGAAACTGCCGCCGCTCGATCTGCCGCAGTCGCGAGCCGAGCCGGCACGGCCGCCGGTCGACCTGGCGCCGCTGCGGGCAGTGCTGCAAGACCTGATCGCGTGCCGCGAGGCGCTCGATGCGGTGATGAAGGACGGGTAGGGGTCCGGTTTCGGCCGTCTGCGACCCGCGAATTGACGCCAGCCGCCTTGCGCCGCCGGCCATTCGCCGCTACAGCATCAGGGCCGAAACGGCATCGGAGCGTGGCGCAGCCCGGTTAGCGCACTAGTCTGGGAGACTAGGGGTCGAAGGTTCAAATCCTTTCGCTCCGACCATTCGCAGAATGTCCGTCTGGGATGTCTGCCGACGCAGCATCACTGAGGAAATCTCGGACCGCCGCATTCGACCGCAGCGAGACGACTTTATCTCCGGCTTCCTGCCTGCTGCTCGACGCAATTACTTGCTCAGTACTCTCGTCATGACCGGGCTTGTCCCGGCCATCCACGCCTTATGCCGCGCTAACGCTGTAAGGCGTGGATGCCCGGCACGAGGCCGGGCATGACGCGGGGTGAGGTTTGCGCCGATATCATCGGCCGAGTGTCCGGCCACGCTTTCGATCGCCGGCGGTTCGCTGACCAGCTCTTGCTACGCCCCCTGCGCCCCATCCATCGCCGCGCTCGCCTCTAGCCATTGCTCTTCCGCCTTGTGCAGCGCCGCCTGGGCGTTGGCGCGGGCCGTTGACAACTGTGCGGCTTGTTTGGGGTCGCGGGTGAACAGGTCGGGGATCGCGAGGGCGGCGTCGATCTTGTCGATGATCGCGGTGATGCGCTCGATCTCGGATTCGGCGTCTGCGATTTGCTGCTTCAGCGGCACCGCTTTCTTCGGCCGCGGCTGTGACGGCTTAGTGGACGCGGCGCTGTCGCTGCGCTCCTTGGGATCGCGCGCGGGGCGACCGCCGCGCGACGACAACACGGCGCGGCGATAGTCGTCGAGGTCGCCGTCATACGGTTTGACCTTGTGATCGGCGACGACCCAGAGCTGATCGGCGCAGGCGTCGATCAGATAGCGATCATGCGACACCATGATCACGGCGCCGGGGAAGTCGTTGATCGCTTCGGCCAGCGCGGCGCGGCTGTCGATGTCGAGATGGTTGGTCGGCTCGTCGAGAATGATCATGTTCGGGCCGAAGAAGGTTGCGAGCCCGAGAAGTAAGCGCGCCTTCTCGCCGCCCGACAGGCTCTTCACCAGCGTATCGGCGGCCTTGCCGGAAAAGCCCATGGTGCCGGCCCGGGTCCGGACCTTGCTCTCCGGCGCGTCCGGCATCAGCCGGCGGATGTGATCGTAGGGCGAGCCGTCGGGATTGAGTTCGTCGAGCTGGTGCTGGGCGAAGTACGCGACGGATAGTTTGTCGGCGCGGGTCACCGCGCCGGAGAACGGCTTCAGCCGATCCGCCAGCAGCTTGACCAGCGTCGACTTGCCGTTGCCGTTGGCGCCGAGCAGCGCGATGCGGTCCTCGGTGTCGACCCGCAGCGTGACGTTGCGCAGCACCGGCTGCGCGCGGTCGTAGCCGACGGTGACGTTGTCGGCGGCGAGGATCGGCGGCGACAGCGTCTTCTCCGGCGGCGTAAACACGATGTCCGGCACGTCGTCGCTGACCAGTCGCGTCACCGGCTTCATCTTCTCCAGCATCTTGACGCGGGACTGCGCCTGCCGCGCCTTCGAGGCCTTGGCCTTGAAGCGGTCGACGAACGCCTGCAGGTGTTTGCGGCGGGCTTCCTCGCGCTTGGCATTCTTGGCGTCGAGCGCTTCCTTGTTGGCGCGGAATTCCGCATAGGCCGAGTAGGTGCCGCGGAAATGTACCAGCCGGCCGCGATCGAGATGCAGGATCTCGTTGACCGAGGTGTCGAGCAGATCTCGATCGTGGCTGATGACGATCACCGTGCGCGGATAGTTGGCGAGGTGATCCTCGAGCCACAGCGTGCCTTCGAGATCGAGGTAGTTGGTCGGCTCGTCGAGCAACAACAGATCCGGCGCCGCGAACAGCGTCGCCGCCAGCGCCACCCGCATCCGCCAGCCGCCGGAAAATTCCGAGCAGGAGCGCAGCTGGTCCTCGGCCGAAAAGCCAAGGCCGCTGAGGATGGCAGCAGCGCGCGCCGGCGCCGAATGCGCGTCGATGTCGACCAGCCGGGTCTGAATCTCCGCAATGCGGTGCGGATCGTGCGCGGTCTCGGCCTCCGCCAAAAGCGCGTGGCGCTCGAGGTCGGCTTTCAGCACCACCTCGATCAGCGTCTCGGGGCCATTCGGCGCTTCCTGCGCGAGGCTGCCGACGGTCCAGCGCGGCGGCATGGTGATGCGACCGGTCTCGGTCGCGAGCTCGCCGCGGATGGCGTGAAACAGCGTCGACTTGCCGGCGCCGTTGCGGCCGATGAAGCCGACCCGCGCGCCGGGCGCGATCTGCACGGTGCTTTGGTCGATCAGCAGCCGTCCGGCGATCCGGACCGATATGTCGGACAGGGTGAGCATGGGCGGGTTTTGACCGGGACGGGCGGCAAACGCAACCGGCGAGGCAGCGAATGTAAGGTTTGGCGAGTTTTGCCGGCGCGGGGCGGGCCGCCGGCTTGCCGGAGCGCGGCGGCGCCGATATAAGCCGCGCAACTCACTCCAGCCCTCACTTTCAAGGACCATCCATGGCGATTCAGCGGACTTTCTCGATCCTCAAGCCCGACGCGACCGAGCGCAACATCACCGGCGCGATCAACGCCCTGATCGAAAAGGCCGGTCTGCGCATCGTGGCGCAGAAGCGGATCCACATGACCCGCGGCCAGGCCGAGACCTTCTACGCCGTGCACAAGGAACGCCCGTTCTTCGGCGAGCTGGTCGACTTCATGACCTCCGGCCCGGTCGTGGTGCAGGTGCTCGAAGGCGAGGGCGCGATCGCCAAGTATCGCGACGTGATGGGCGCCACCGACCCGTCGAAGGCCGCCGACGGCACCATCCGCAAGCTGCACGCCAAGTCGATCGGCGAAAACTCGGTGCACGGTTCGGACGCTCCTGAGACCGCCGCGATCGAAATCGCGCAGTTCTTCGCCGGCAACGAAATCGTCGGCTGAACGTTGTGACGACCATGGTCGCGGACCGCTCACGAGCGGCCGCGGCCATTTTTCCAACGCGGTGAGGGGCTGTGGACTGGGTTCTGAGCATCTTTGATCCCGCGACCCTGTCGGGTCTGATCGCCCAGTTCAAAAGCGACCTGCATCAGCCTGCGTTCTGGCTTTCCGTCGGCAAGATCATCTGGATCAACGTGCTGCTGTCCGGCGACAACGCGCTGGTGATCGCGCTCGCCTGCCGCGGCCTCAATGCCCAGCATCGGCTTTGGGGCATGATCCTCGGCGCCGGCGCCGCCGTTTTCCTGCGCATCATCTTCACCGGCATCGTCGCCACCCTGATGGAGTGGCCGTATCTCAAGCTGATCGGCGGCCTGGCGCTGCTGGTGATCGCCGCCAAGCTGCTGGTGCCGGACAACGAGGACGAGGACAGCGTCAAATCCGGCAGGCATCTTTGGCACGCGGTGCAGATTGTCGTCGTCGCCGATATCATCATGAGCCTCGACAACGTCATCGCCGTCGCGGCGGCCGCCAATGGCAGCGTGCCGCTGTTGATCCTCGGCCTCGCCATCAGCGTGCCGCTGATCGTCGCCGGCGCGGCGCTGATCATGCTGGTGCTGGAGAAGCTGCCGCTGTTGGTATGGCTGGGCGCGGCGCTGCTCGGCTGGATCGCCGGCGAAGTGATCGCGACCGATCCGGCGGTGTATCCGCTGATGCTGAGCTTCGACGGTCCCGGCGCGCAGATCGACCGGCTGTTCCGCACGATCGGGCTCGCGACCGATTTCGGCACGCCCGGTCATGTCGGCGAGTATCTGTTCGCGCTGTGCGGGGGTGTCCTCGTGCTGATCGCCGGCACGATCTGGCGGCGCGTGTCGCTCGGCAACAGCGCGGCGACGACGCCGTCGTCCTGAACGCCAAACGCCGGCGAGCGCCGGCGTTTTTATCGAGCCGTCATGCCCGGCCTTGTGCCGGGCATCCACGCCTTGCTGACGCAAACGCCGTCAAGGCGTGGATGGCCGGGACAAGCCCGGCCATGACGGAACGCTTTTGTTGAGCAGTCGAACCTGAGCCTAAGCCGTGCCGGCGATAACCTCGCCATGGCTGTGGCCATGGTCGCAGCCCGCATGGCCGTTGCCGTCCTGCGGCGCCTGCGTCCACGCATAGGCATCACGCACCACGCCATAGCAATCGCAGGCGCGGCCTTCCAGGCCGACTCGATCGGTGACCCGGACAGCGCCGCGGGTTTTCTGCACCAGCCCTTCGGCCTCGAACTGAAGCAGCGCATTGGTGATGCTGGCACGGCGGACGCCGAGACTGGCGGCGAGCAGTTCGTGGGTGATGTACAGGACGTCGCTCTGAACGCGATCATTGGCGAGGAGCAGCCAGCGCGCAAGCCGCTGATTGATCTCGTGTCGCGCGGCGCACAGCACGCTCTGGGTATTCTGCGCGATCAGCGCCTGAACATAACGCAGCATGTGTTCGCGGATCTGCGGCCGCTCGGCGAGCACGGCGGTCAGATCTTCAGTCGAGATGCGCAGCGCGGTTCCCGGCATCGAGGCGACCGCGCGCTGTGAAGCGATCGGATTGCCGAGCACGACGGGTACGCCGACGTAACCGAACACGCCGACCATCGCGGTCTCGACATAGTCGGTGCGGGTGCCGGCGATCTGCGACACCAGGCCCTGCTCGATAAAGTGGACGTATTCGACGCGGCGGTTGGCTTCCTGCAGCACAGCGCGTCCTCTGAAATCGACCGGCCGCAACATCGGTTGCAGGGCGAGCAGGTCATCCGGAGCAAGCTGCGCAAGAACGCGGTTCTTCACCGGGGTGGGGGCGTTGATGATTTCGCTGGACACGATCAGGACGGTCTCCTTGCGCGCGGGTGAATGAGGGGGCGAAGGGAACCGGCTCGGCCGATTCAGCGCGAACAGTAGTCAACTGTACGGTGGATGAACACCGCGGGGTGTGTTCAAAATTGTCGCATGCGAATGGAACCCGACCTATGCGGCGGCGCAGCAATCGTAATCTGAAGCTCCATCGCGGCCGAAAGGCCTCCTTTTCGATCATAAAAGCTGGGATTCGATGCAGATTGCCGCGCGCCTGCAAAGCGGCCCCCGCGATCGCCGTTCAACTGATCACTTGAACTACACGACGCAACTATCTGGCGCTTATTTCTGCGGCACTCGCAAGACTTGCTAAGCGCGAAAAATCGTGTTGCAATTCATATGCAATCGGATGGGCCATGCGGCGTTGATATTTCGCGACTTCGAAACCTCGGACGTGAATTTCCGACCTGACAATCTCAGATCTGAAAATCTGGGACCTGATAGTCAGGCTGGCCTCGGGATCGCCGTTGTGGCGTGGCACGCTCATCGCGCGCCGCGTCTTTTTTTGTGATCAGACAGGAGACAGGCGATGCAGAAGGGCACCGTCAAATGGTTCAATCCGACTAAGGGTTACGGCTTCATCAGGCCAAGCACAGGCGACAAGGACGTGTTCGTCCATATCTCGGCCGTCGAGCGCGCCGGGCTCAGCACGTTGAATGAAAACCAGACGATCGAATACGAACTCGTCGAAAATCGCGGCAAGACGTCGGCAGAGAACCTGAAGGTCTCCTAACAGATAGCGTCCGGTGCGCGTGGACTTGCATAGTCCACGTCGAGCGCTCGGTTACGCCGGCACGATGAGCGCCTGATCAGTCGCGCCGTTCGAGGTCGATTTACAGATGTCGCCCTCGAAGCGCGTGCGACCGGACGCGACCAGCTCCAGCGCCTTCGGATAGATGCGGTGCTCGACCGCAAGCACGCGCGCGGCGAGCGCGTCCACGCTGTCGTCATCATGGACCGGCACGGCGCCTTGCATCACGATCGGGCCGGCATCGGTTTCGGCGATGACGAAATGCACCGTCGCGCCGGAAATCTTGACGCCGGCGCGCAACGCCTGGCCGTGCGGATCGAGTCCTGGAAAGGACGGCAGAAGCGATGGATGAATGTTCAGCATCCGTCCGTACCAGCTGTTGACGAAATCCGCGGTGAACAGCCGCATGAAGCCGCCGAGGCAGATCAGCTCGATGGCGCGCTCGTCGAGAGCCGCCTGCAGCACGGCTTCGAAGCCGGCGCGATCCTTGCCGAAAGGCTTGCTCTCGATCACCAGCGTCTCAATGCCGCTGCGCTGCGCGATCGCGAGACCGCCGGCGCTTGCGGTGTTCGAAATCACCACGGCGATCTCGGCCGGGAAACCGTCCTCCGCGGCGGCTTCAATCAGCGCGGCCATGTTGGACCCACGCCCGGAAATCAGGATAGCGACGCGACGTTTGCTCACGGAATCACCAGGACAGATCGAGGTGACCGTCGTAGACGACGCGATGCTCACCCTTGGCGGCGATCACCTGACCGAGCAGATGCACGCTCTCGCCGGTGCTGGTCAGCGCCTCGGTGACGGCCTCGACGGCGTCGGCCTTGACGATCGCGATCATGCCGATGCCGCAGTTGAAGGTGCGCAGCAGTTCGAGCTCGGCGATGTCGCCTTGCTCGGCCAGCCATTTGAACACCGGCAACACGGGTAGGCGCGGCAGATCGATGCCGACGCCGAGGTGCTTCGGCAGTACGCGCGGGATGTTGTCGGTGAAGCCGCCGCCGGTGATATGTGCCAGGCCCTTGATCGCGCCGGTGGCGCGGATCGCGTGCAGGCAGGATTTCACGTACAGCCGCGTCGGCGCCAGCAGCGCACCGCCCAGCGTCATGACCGGCGAGAACGGCGCCTGCGCGTCATAGGGCAGGCCGGACTTTTCGACGATCTTGCGCACCAGCGAAAAGCCGTTGGAGTGCACGCCGGAGGAGGCGAGGCCGATCACCGCGTCGCCTTCGGCGATGTCGGGCGAGGGCAGCAGCGTGCCGCGCTCGGCGGCGCCGACCGCAAAGCCGGCGAGATCGTAGTCGCCGTCCTTGTAGAGGCCCGGCATCTCGGCGGTCTCGCCACCGATCAGCGCGCAGCCGGACTCGCGGCAGCCTTCGGCGACGCCGGCGATGATCTCGGCGGTGGCTTCCGGATCGAGCTTGCCACAGGCGAAGTAGTCGAGAAAGAACAGCGGCTCGGCGCCCTGGACGACAAGATCATTGACCGACATCGCCACCAGATCGATCCCGATCCCGGCATGCAGCTTGGCCTCGATCGCAACCTTGACCTTGGTGCCGACACCATCGGTGGCCGCGACCAGCACCGGATCCTTGAAGCCGGCGGCCTTGAGGTCAAACAACCCGCCGAAGCCGCCGATTTCGGAATCGGCGCCGGCGCGCGCCGTGGCCCGAACCATCGGCTTGATCAGGTCGACGAGACGATTTCCCGCGTCGATGTCGACGCCGGAATCGGCATAGGTGAGGCCGTGCTTGCGCTCGGTCATGGCCGGCTCCTGCAGAAAGGGCGCTGCGCGGGGCTGGCGTGCCGCCCGGCATCAAGCCGCCGCCGATGGTTTCCGCCGGTCGCGCTAGACCTAAGTCCCGCTTGTCCGCGCCCGGGCGATGGTTTGGGGTGGTTACGTCGGATTTCGCCGGCGCGCAATGGCTCGCAAGGTGACCCTGCATGGTCTATGTAGACAACCGGCCCCGGCTGCCGTGGAAACTTCGTGAATTTGGCCGCATCTGGGGCGCAAGCCGAGACCGTCGCGTGAGCATTCCGAATATCATTACGCTTATTCGTATCCTGCTGGTGCCAGTTATTGTCTGGGCCATTGCATCGAACGAAATGGCGGTCGCATTCGCTATCTTCGTCATCGCGGGTGTCAGCGACGCGGTCGACGGCTTCCTGGCCAAGCGCTTCAACATGGCGAGCGAACTCGGCGCGCTGCTCGATCCCCTGGCCGACAAGGCGCTGCTGGTATCGATCTACGTTTCGCTCGGGATCTGGGGCGCGATCCCCCGCTGGCTGGTGATCCTGGTGGTGTCTCGCGACATCATGATCGTCGGCGCCGTCATCGTATCGTGGGTGTTCGGCAAGCCGGTACCGATGAAGCCGCTGATGGTCTCGAAACTGAACACCGTGGCGCAGGTCGGTTTTGCGGCTTTGGTGCTCGGCACGCTTGGGTTCAGCATCGAACCTGCGCCCTACGACGTTATTCTCATGGGGCTGGTGACAGTCTTGACCTTGCTTTCGGTCTCCCTCTATCTCGTCGAGTGGACGCGACACATGAGCACGATCGAGCCTGGTCGCTGAAACGTCGCCGGCTGCGCAGCGCGCCGGCATGGAGCGACCCCGTGGCAGTCCGCGTACAACCTCGACAATTGGCCTTGGACCTGCCGCACGCCGAAAGCCTGTCGCGCGAGGATTTCCTGGAAGGCACCGCCAATACCGCGGCGCTCAAGCTGATCGAAAGCTGGCCCGACTGGCCGAACCGCATCATGCTGCTGGTCGGCCCGGAAGGCAGCGGCAAGAGCCACCTCGCATCGATATGGGCCGAGCAGGCGGGGGCGCGGTCGACCTCGGCCCAGGCGCTGACACCGGCCAACGTGCCGGGCGAACTCGCCACCGGCGCGCTGGTGGTCGAAGACCTGATCCCGGGCAGCTTCGACGAGCGGGCGCTGTTTCACCTGATGAACCTGGCGCGCGAGGACGAGGCCTCGGTGCTGATCACCGCCCGGCTGGCGCCCTCGGCGTTTCCGCCGGAATTGCGCGACCTGCGTTCGCGGCTGCGGGCCGTGCCGGTGGTCAACCTGCTGGCGCCGGACGACGCGCTGTTCCGGGCGCTGATCGTCAAGTTCTGCGCAGACCGCCAGATGAGCATCGACGCCAATCTGGTCGGCTATCTGGCCAAGCGGATCGACCGCTCCTTCGCGGCGGCGCGCCGTACCGTCGAGCTGCTGGACACCGAGGCGCTTCGGCTCGGCCGTCCGGTGACGCGGGCGCTCGCTGCGGACCTGCTGCGCGACGCCTGAGAGCGTCACCGCCCGCGACAAGCTGACCGCCGCTGCGCCTTGACGGGCTGAAGGCCTGGTCCATCATTGTCATGGAAACGTCTTGCGAATGCAGCATTGTCTCGCCGCATCGCCTACCGGCACGTCACTCTCCCAAACAGGCTGGACCGACTTCTCATGGATTCCGAGCAAATCATTGTGATTGAAGAGAAAAAGGGTGAGGCCGAGCCAGCGTCGGTGGTCGCGGCGGGGCCCGAGCGGTTCATCAATCGCGAGTTGTCGTGGCTGCATTTCAATCGCCGCGTGCTCGAAGAGTCGGTCAACACCCATCATCCGGTGCTGGAACGCGTGCGATTTCTGTCGATTTCTGCAAATAACCTTGACGAATTCTTCATGGTCCGCGTCGCCGGCATCAAGGCGCAGGTCCGCGAAGGCATCACCGAACGGAGCCCCGACGGGCTGACGCCCGCCGAACAGCTGGTGCTGATCAACGACGCGGTCTCTCGGCTCGCTGCCGATCAGCAGGCGATCTGGCGCGATCTGCGCGGCGTGCTGGCCGACAACGGCATCGTGCTGCTCGACGGCCGCGACTGCAGCAAGTCCGAGCGCGCCTGGATCGAGGACCATTTCCTCCACAACATTTTCCCGCTGCTGACCCCGCTGGCGATCGATCCGGCACACCCGTTTCCGTTTATCCCGAGCCTCGGCTTCACCATCGGCCTGCAGCTGGCGCGCGTCACCGACGGCAAGGCGATGAACGCTCTGATCCGCATGCCGGGCAAGATCGACCGCTTCATCCGTCTGCCGCCCAACGGCAAGGACCAGTCGGTGCGACTGATCACGCTGGAGCAGGCGACCTCGCTGTTCATCGGCCGGCTGTTCCCGGGCTATCTGGTGAAGGGGCAGGGCTCATTCCGGGTCATCCGCGACAGCGAACTCGAAATCGAAGAGGAGGCCGAGGATCTCGTGCGGCTGTTCGAGACCGCGCTGAAGCGACGCCGCCGCGGTTCGGTGATCCGGCTGGAGGTCGACGCCACCATGCCGGAAGAGCTGCGTGCCTTCGTGCAGCGCGCGCTGACGACCTCGGACGACGAGGTGCTGCTGGTCGACGGCGTGCTGGCGATGAACGAGCTGTCGCAGCTGACCCGCGTCGATCGTCCCGACCTCGAATTCCCGCCTTATGTGCCGCGACATCCGGAGCGGGTGCGCGAGCACGGCGGCGATATCTTTGCGGCGATCCGGCAGAAGGATCTGATCGTCCATCACCCTTACGAGTCGTTCGACGTCGTGGTGCAGTTCCTGCAACAAGCTACGCGCGATCCGGATGTGGTGGCGATCAAGCAGACGCTGTACCGCACCTCCAACAACTCGCCGATCGTGCGGGCGCTCGCCGAAGCCGCCGAGGCCGGCAAGTCGGTCACCGCGCTGGTCGAGCTGAAAGCACGGTTCGACGAAGAGGCGAATATCCGCTGGGCGCGCGACCTCGAACGCGCCGGCGTACAGGTGGTGTACGGCTTCCTGCAGCTCAAGACCCATGCCAAGCTGTCGCTGGTGGTGCGCCGCGAGGGCGGCAGCCTGACCACCTACGTGCACACCGGCACTGGCAATTATCACCCGGTCACGGCGCGTATCTACACCGACCTGTCGTACTTCACGTCCGATCCGATCATCGGCCGCGATGCGGCGCGGGTGTTCAACTACATCACAGGCTATGCCGAGCCGAGCGACATCGAGAAGATGGCGGTGTCGCCGCTGACGCTGCGCAAGCGGATGATCGAGCACATCCAGGGCGAGACGGCGTTCGCGCGGCAGGGCAAGCCGGCGGCGATCTGGCTGAAGATGAACGCGCTGGTCGATCCGGAGATCATCGACGCGCTGTATGAAGCGTCGCGCGCCGGCGTGTCGGTCGACCTGGTCGTCCGCGGCATCTGCTGCCTGCGCCCGGGCGTCCCGGGGCTGTCGGAAAACATCCGCGTCAAATCGATTATCGGCCGCTTCCTGGAGCACGGCCGGGTGTATTGCTTCGGCAACGGCCACGGCCTGCCGAGCGCCAAAGCGTCGGTGTACATCTCGTCCGCCGACATGATGCCGCGCAACCTCGACCGCCGCGTCGAAATCCTGTGCCCGCTGCAGAACCCGACGGTGCACCAGCAGGTGCTGGAGCAGATCATGGTGGCGAACCTGAAGGATACCGAGCAGAGCTGGCGGTTGTTGCCGGACGGATCGTCGACGCGTATGAAGATCGCGAAGGGCGAGGAGCCGTTCAACGTCCACAATTACTTCATGACCAATCCGAGTCTGTCCGGCCGTGGAAAGTCGCTCAAGGAATCTTCGCCGCGGCGCCTCACGCGCCGGTCGGAGCGCAACGCGTCTTCTTGAGGATCCGCGACGTTGAGTAAGCGACCGCTGAAGCGCGACGCCAGCGTCGCCGTCATCGACATCGGCTCGAATTCCGTCCGCCTCGTGGTTTACGAGGCGTTGGCGCGCAGCCTGATCACCGTTTTCAACGAAAAGGCGCTGTGCGGCCTCGGTCGTGAAGTGCAGAGCACCGGACTGCTCGCGACCGACGCCGTCGACAAGGCGCTGACGGCGCTGCGCAGGTTTCGTGCGCTAATCCGTGTGATGAAAGTCGGCCGGGTCTACGCCATCGCGACCGCGGCCTGCCGCGACGCCAGCAATGGCCCGGATTTCATTGCGGCTGCGGAGCGAATCTGCGGCGTCTCCATCGAGATCCTGTCGGGTCCGCGCGAGGCCAAGCTGTCTGCGCTCGGCGTGATTTCCGGCGTGCACAAGCCGGACGGCATCGTCGGCGATCTCGGCGGCGGCTCGCTCGAACTGATCGACGTCCGCGGCAACCAAGTTCGCAAGGGCGTGACGCTGCCGCTCGGCAGCCTGGCGTTGCAGGACGCATCGCAGAAATCGTTGAAGAAGGCCGAGAAGATCGCGAAGGACGCGCTGACCGGGGCGCTGCCGCTGAAGGCGGCGCGTGGGCGGTCGTTCTACGCGGTCGGCGGCACCTGGCGCGCGCTGGCGCGGATCCACATCGCGCAGAGCGGGTACCAGCTCAAGGTGATGCACGGCTACGCGATCCCCGCGGCGGAAGCGCTGCGGTTCGCCCGGCGGCTACGCGCGCTGGTGGCAACTAATCAGCTCGCCGACATCGAGCTCGTCGCCGACGCGCGCCGGCCGCTGCTCGCCTATGCGGCGCTCGTGCTCGAATACGTCATCGAGGCGGCCAAGCCAAAGATGATCGTGTTCTCGACCTACGGGGTGCGCGAGGGTCTGCTGTTCGAGCAGCTGCCCGCCGCCGAGCGCGCCAAGGACGGGCTGATCTGCGCCGCGCAGGATCTCAACAAGCTGCTGTCGCGCTCGGCGCGCCATGCCGAAGAGCTGATCGACTGGACCGACCGGCTGTTCCGTATCGCCAAGGTGCGCGAAGCCGACGGCGAACGCCGGCTGCGCCACGCCGCTTGCCTGATGTCGGATATCGGCTGGCGCGTGCATCCCGATCATCGCGGCGAGCAGACGCTGTCGCTGATCACCAACGGCAATTTCGGCGACGTCACGCATCAGGAGCGCGCCTTCATGGCGCTGTCGGTGTTCTATCGCTATGCCGGCTTCAGCGAACAGAACGAACCGCCGACCGCGGTGCGCGAATTGGTGACTCAGGCGATGGACGAGCGCGCGCGGCTGCTCGGCGCAGCATTCCGCGTCGCGCATCTGATCAGCGCGGCCCGGCCCGGCGTACTGCCGGCCACGCAATTCCGCACCAGCGAGCGCAAGCTGATGCTGGTGTTCGAGCATCGCCTGGTCGACCTCGTAGCCGACCGCGTCGGCAGCCGCTTCAAGCAGCTCGCGCGGATGGTCGGGCGGACGGGAAGTATTGTGCGGCGCTGAAGGTAACCTCGACCGCCGTCATTGCGAGCGCAGCGAAGCAATCCAGCTCCGTGCGCCGGGGGTGATGGTTTGTTAAGAGGGGGAGCCAAGAGGGGGGTTATTTAGGGGGCGGTTGTTGGGGGGGGGGGCGTATT
>NZ_QYYD01000019.1 GCF_003591005.1 Rhodopseudomonas palustris | reverse complement strand
GCGGCCTTGCGCGCTCACCTTCATCCCGCCCCATCGCCCCCCGCGGTGCCAGTGGGGGCGGCGGCCAATAATAGTGGCGGGCCCCGCCTACTAAATCTGGGGGGCGGCTCCGCTTTTGGGCGCCCCCGTGACCATGGCGATCCACGATCTGGCGCAATCGACCGCAGATCTCCACGACGGGCTCAAGCGCGGCCACTACACCACCGTGGCGGAGAAGCTGAAGCTGATCCACGACGGCGTGCGCGGGCTGCGGACCGAACTCGACCTGCGCAGCGACTCGAGCTGGGGCAAGCGCCTCGCGGCGATCCGGGTCGACACGTCCGCCGCGCTGAAGTCTGAGATCGAGAGCGTGCCCGGCCGGGTCCGCCGCCTGCTGCGGCAGCGGCCCGACAAGGAGGTCACCGCCAACAGCCGGATCGACCAGCTCGAGGTCGACGAAGCCGCAGCGCTGATCGATTTCACCGCGATCTGCCGCAACTACGCCAGCGAGCTTGCCATCAATGAGATGACGCTGCGGACCTATTCGGAGCTGCAGCAATATGTCGAGAAGGCGATCGCCGCCCTTGTCGAGTCGCTGCGCGGCTGCGACCCGCGGGTGAGGTCGTTCCGGCACATGCAGGCGCTGGCTGCGATCCGGTTCTGCGAGGTGCTGTTCGGCCACGACTACGCGCAGCTGATGCGTCGGGCGGTGGAAAGCGCGATGGTCGTCGTCGAGCGCAAGCCGGCACGCGCGGGATGATTCCGACCCCTTGATTCATATCAAGATTTGAGCGTTGCAGTGCCGTATCCCGGTGTCGCAAATGTCAATTGCGCCGCTGGTCCCGCCATGGTGTAACGCGGCCGGCTTCATCGGCGCCGCAGCTTTGGCGCTGGCGCTTTTCATCCGGAACCTTCCACGCATGTCGTCCTGGTTTGTGTTCGCGATCATGACGGCCATCGCGGTGTTCGCGGTGCTGTGGCCGCTCGGGCGCGGGGCCGGACGGCGCGAGGGCAGCGAGGCGGCGGTCTACAAGGACCAGCTGGCGGAGGTCGACCGCGACGCGCAGATCGGGCTGATCGGTCCGGCGGAAGCGGCGGCGGCCCGGGTCGAGATCGGCCGGCGGCTGCTCGCCAGCGCCGATACCGAGCGCACTGCGCCGGCGACCTCGCGGCGCGGCTGGCGGCGCGGCGTTGCGGTGCTGGCGCTGCTGGGCCTGCCGTTGCTGGCACTCGTGGTGTATCTGCCGATCGGTTCGCCGATGATGGTGGACGTTCCATTGGCGGAGCGCACCAAGACGGCGAGCGCGTCGCAGCCGCTGGAAAACCTGGTGGCGCAGGTCGAGGCGCACCTGGAGAAGAACCCCACTGATGGTCGCGGCTGGACCGTGTTGGCCCCGGTGCTGAGCAAGCTCGGTCGGCTTGATGATGCAGCGCGGGCCTATCGCAATGCTCTGACCTATGCGGGCGACACCGCTGAGCGCCATGCCGATCTCGGCGAGGTGCTGGCGATGGCCGCCGGCGGTGTCGTCACCGCCGAGGCGAAATCCGAATTCGAACGCGCGGTGGCGATGAACGCCGACGACGTCAAGGCGCGCTACTTCCTCGGCCTCGCGGCCGAGCAGGATGGCCGGCCGAAGGACGCCGCCGCGATGTGGCGCGCGATGCTGGACAAGGCGCCGGCCGACGCGCCGTGGCGGCCGATGCTGCAGGCGCAGGTGGCGCGGGTCGACGGCACGCCGCTGCCGGCGCTGCCCGACGAGACCATCGCGTCGGCCAAGGAGATGAGCGAGGCCGATCGCAGTGCGATGATCCGCGGCATGGTCGATCGCCTCGCGACGCGCTTGAAGCAGAACGGCGACGATGTCGAAGGATGGCTGCGCCTGGTGCGCGCCTATATGGTGCTCGGCGACGCCGACAAGGCCAAGAGCGCGCAGGCCGAGGCGCGGCAGGCGGTGGCCGGCAATGCCGAGCGGCTGAAGCAGCTCAACGAGGGGCTCAAGACCCTCGGGCTCGACGGGTAAGGGCGGACTCCAATGCGCATGCGATATTCCGACAGAATTGTCCGGCAAGCATGGCGCGGGAGCGACGCGTGCCATTCCGGCGCCGGGACAAGGATCGACCAATGACGCGGAAGCAGCGGCGATTGCTGATGATCGGCGGCGCGGGCGTGGTGCTGGCGATTGCGGTCGGGCTGGTACTCAACGCGCTACGCGGCTCGATCGTGTTCTTCTCGACCCCCAAGATGGTGTTCGAACAGCATATCGGCGTCGGCAAGCGCTTCCGGCTCGGCGGCGTGGTCGAGCCCGGCTCGCTGCATCGCGGCGATCATCTTGCGGTGTCGTTCAAGGTTGCGGACGGCGAGGCCGCTGTGCCGGTGGCGTTCAAGGGCATCCTGCCGGACCTGTTCCGCGAAGGGCAGGGCGTGGTCGCCGAGGGTGCACTCGACAATACCGGCGTGTTCAAGGCCGACACGGTGCTGGCCAAGCACGACGAGACCTACATGCCGAAGGAAGTCGCCGACGCGCTGAAGAAACAGGGCCACTGGAAGGACGACTACGAGAAGAAGGCGCCCGGCGCCGCCTCCGCCAGCGCCGCGGAGCCCGCCAAGTGATCGCCGAGGCCGGGCACTACGCGCTGGTGCTGGCGCTGGCGCTGGCGCTGATCCAGTCGACGGTGCCGATCCTCGGCGCAAGGCTGAACGACGGCGGCCTGATGAACGTGGCGCGCTCCAGCGCGCTGGCGCAGTTCGCCTTCGTCGGGCTGTCGTTCGCCGCACTGGTGTGGCTCAACGTCACCTCCGACTTCTCGGTGGTGAACGTCTACGAGAATTCGCATTCGGCCAAGCCGCTGCTCTACAAGATCACCGGCGTGTGGGGAAACCACGAAGGCTCGATGCTGCTGTGGGTCGCGATTCTGGCGCTGTTCGGCGGCCTCGTCGCGCTGTTCGGCAACAATTTGCCGCTGTCGCTGCGCGCCCATGTGCTGGCGGTGCAGGCGTGGATCGCCAGCGCGTTCTATCTGTTCATCCTGATCACCTCGAATCCGTTTTTGCGGATTCCCAATCCGCCGATCGAGGGCCGCGACCTCAACCCGGTGCTGCAGGACATCGGGCTCGCGGTGCATCCGCCGTTGCTCTACCTCGGCTATGTCGGGTTCTCGATCTCGTTTTCGTTCGCCGCCGCGGCGCTGATCGAAGGCCGGCTCGACGCCGCCTGGGCGCGCTGGGTGCGGCCGTGGACGCTGATGGCGTGGATCTTCCTGACGCTCGGCATCGCGATGGGCTCGTACTGGGCCTACTACGAACTCGGCTGGGGCGGCTGGTGGTTCTGGGACCCGGTCGAGAACGCCTCGCTGATGCCGTGGCTCGCCGGCACCGCACTGCTGCACTCCGCGCTGGTGATGGAGAAGCGCAACGCGCTGAAGGTCTGGACCATCCTGTTATCGATCCTGACCTTCTCGCTGTCGCTGCTCGGCACCTTCCTGGTGCGCTCCGGCGTGCTGACATCGGTGCATGCGTTTGCCACCGATCCGTCCCGCGGCGTGTTCATCCTGATGATCCTGTGCGTGTTCATCGGCGGCAGCCTCGCGCTATTCGCCTGGCGCGCATCGTCGCTCAAGCAGGGCGGACTATTCGCGCCGATCTCGCGCGAAGGCGCGCTGGTGTTGAACAATCTGTTCCTCACCACCGCATGCGCCACGGTGTTCGTCGGCACGTTGTATCCGCTGGCGCTGGAAGTCGTCAGCGGCGACAAGATCTCGGTCGGCGCGCCGTTCTTCAATCTCACCTTCGGCCCGCTGATGGTGCCGTTGATGCTGGCGGTGCCGTTCGGGCCGCTGCTGGCGTGGAAGCGCGGCGATCTGCTCGGCGCGGCGCAGCGGCTGATTGCTGCCGGCGTGGTCGCGCTGGTCGGGATCGCTTTCGTGTTCGCGTGGACGACCGGAGGTGCGGTGCTGGCGCCGCTGGCGATCGGGCTAGCGGTGTTCGTCATTGTCGGCGCGCTGGTCGACATCGTCGAGCGTATCGGTCTGCTGCGCAATCCCCCGGCGATCGCCTGGCGCCGCGCCAGCGGCCTGCCGCGCTCGTCCTGGGGCACGATGTTCGCGCATGCCGGGCTCGGCGTGGCGCTGATCGGCATCGTCTGCGAGACCACCTGGAACAGCGAGCACATCGCCGCGATGAAGGAAGGCGATGCCGCGCGGCTCGCCGGCTACGAGTTGAAATTTGAAGGGGCGGTGCAGCGCCAGGGACCGAACTATCGCGAATTGCAGACCGTGTTCGCGGTCAGCCAGGCCGGCAAGCCGATCGGCGTGCTGACGCCGTCGAAACGCAGCTTCTCGACCCGTGGCACCTCGACGACCGAGGCGGCTTTGATGAGCCGTGGCTTCAGCCAGCTCTACGTGTCGCTCGGCGATATCAACGCCGAGGGCGCCGTGACGGTGCGGATCTATCACAAGCCGCTGGTGCTGCTGATCTGGTACGGCCCGCTGCTGATGGCGCTGGGCGGCCTGCTGTCGCTGTCCGACCGCCGGCTCCGCGTCGGCGCGCCGAAGCCCGCCAAGCCGCAGCGCGCGCTGCAGCCGGCGGAGTAGGGCGATGCGCAAGCTGATCGCCGCGCTCGGGATCGTCCTCGCTGTCGCGCTCGCCGCGCCGCTCGCTCACGCGGTGCAGCCCGACGAGGTGATGGCCGATCCGGCCAAGGAAGCCCGGGCCCGCGAGCTGTCGCGCGAACTGCGCTGCATGGTCTGCCAGAACCAGTCGATCGACGATTCCGACGCGACACTCGCCAAGGATCTGCGGCTGCTGGTCCGCGAGCGGATCGCCGCCGGCGACAGCAACAAGCAGGTGCTCGACTATCTGGTCGCGCGCTACGGCGAGTTCGTGCTGCTGAAGCCGCGGTTCGAAGCGCACACGCTGGTGCTGTGGCTGGTCCCACCGCTGGTGCTACTCGGCGGCGGGCTTGGGCTGTGGCTGCATATCAGGCGACGCGGCCGCGCCGCTGAGGCCGCGACCGAGGCCCCGGTGCCGCTAAGCACCGAAGAGCAGGCGCGGCTGCAGCGGTTGCTCAATGATCCTGCCGAAGCCGGTAGCAGCTGACACTCTGCAGCCAGAACGTATCGTGTGAGTAGCTGAGCCTTAGGCGGCCGGGTTCAACAACACCCACAGCCGCGCGATCCTGCCATCGACAATCTCCGCGACGTCGGCCCCGGTCACAGCCACGGGGCCGTTTTTCGGGCCCGCCTGCCAGGCGAGATGTGCGAGGCCGTGGTGTCCGACAGCCGAGCCGGTCGGCATGAAGGCGAAGTCGGTGCCGAAGCGTTCGAGCAGTTGTCCTGCGATCCGCGAGATTTCGGCGCGGCCGTGCACCACGGCATCGGGTTCGAACATCGTCGGCTCGGCGACGTAGAGTTCGTCGAGGGCAGTTGCGCGCGCGGCGGGATCGCGTTCGTTGAAGACGCGTTGAAGATTCGATCGCAGTAGATGATCGTAGTCGCTGTTTGACATGTTCGTTCTCCCTGCATCCGCTTTAGCATCGTCAGACCTGAGCCTGTCCGCCATCGACGAACAGTTCGATGCCGTTGACGAAGCTGGAATCGTCGGAGGCGAGGAATACGGCGGCCTTGGCGATCTCGTCCGGATCGCCGACGCGCCCCATCGGGACTCGTGACGCCAAGTAGTCCAGCAGGCCTTGTTGCTGGGCCGCGTCCGGGCCGGCGAGGTCGACCAAGCCCGGCGTCCTGGTGGCGCCCGGGCTGAGCGTGTTGATGCGGATGTGGCGGTCCTTGAGATCGAGGATCCAGTTGCGCGCGAACGAGCGGACTGCGGCCTTGGAGGCCGCGTAGACGCTGAACGCCGCGGTCCCTTCGGTGCCCGCGGTCGATCCGGTCAGAATGACCGATGCGCCGTCGCGCAGCAGCGGCAACGCCTTCTGCACGGTGAACAGCACGCCTTTGACGTTGCGATCGAACGTGTCGGTGTATTGCTGCTCGGTGATCTCGCCGAGCGGCAGCATCGATCCGCCGCCGGCATTGGCGAACAGCACGTCGATGCCGCCGGCTTCGGCCTTCACCCGCTGAAACAGCAGATCGAGATCAGCGAGCTTCGATGCATCGGCCTGCACTCCGATCGCGCTCTTGCCGATCGCCGCGACCGCCGCATCCAGCTCCGCCTTGCGGCGTCCGGTGACGAAGACCCGGGCCCCCTCGGCTGCAAAACGCTTCGCTGTCGCCAGTCCGATACCGCTCGTGCCGCCGGTGACGACAGCGACCTTTCCATTGAGTTTCTGAGCCATGGCGCTCTCCTTTTGCTGACGAGAGAGAGGATGGCGCGGGGACCATCATTTCGATATAGCAACGATTGAAAAGTATCGTTGCAGGAATGTCGATGTCGATTTCGAAGCTTCCGGACTTTGAGGGGCTGGCCTTGTTGGCCAAGGTGGCGGAAGAGCGGTCGTTCGCCGGCGCGGCGCGGTCGCTCAATCTGTCGGTTGCCACAGTGTCGCGCGGCATCTCCCGGCTCGAGCTTCGCCTCGGCGCGCAGGTCTTCAACCGCAGTTCGCGGAAGATGACGCTGACAGATTTTGGCCGGCGGCTGGCCGAGCGCGCGTCGCGCGTGCTGGCGGAAGCCGAGCAGGCGGAAAGCGCCGCTCGCGAACTCTCCAGTCAGCCGCGTGGCACGGTCAACCTCGCCGTGCCGATGTCGTTCGGCTTGCGTGAACTCAGCCCGATCCTTCCGCAATTCATTCGGAAGTATCCTGAGATCACGCTGAACCTGCATCTCAGCGACGCGGCGGTTGATCTGATTGGCGAAGGCTACGACGCCGCGTTGCGCATTGCCGCGCTGCCTGACTCGTCGCTGATCGCCCGGCGCTTGCGGCCGATGAGCCGCTATCTCGTCGCCTCGCCGGCTTACATCAAGCGCAATGGCCGCCCGCAATCGCCCTCGGAGCTGAACGCTCACCATTGCCTCGGGTACACTTACCGGGCCCGCACAGGCACTTGGCAATTCACCCACACCGATGGGCAGGTCGCCTCGGTCACACCGGTTGGTCCGTTTTCGGTGAACAATATCGACGCGCTGGTACCAGCGTTGCTCGACGGCCTCGGAATCGCCGAGCTGCCCTCATTCGTCGCCGATCCCTATGTGACCGACCGCCGCCTCGAAATTCTGCTCCCCGATTGGCGCTTGCCCGGAGGCGGGTTGTACTTCGTCACACCCAGCGCCCGCGTTCGCCCAGCCCGCATCGACGTGCTGGGTGAGTTTTTGGCCGAGCATCTGTCCGGGGCGCGCAGGCTGAGGGAATGAAGAAGGCCGCAAAGGATCGACGGCGATCAGTAACGAGAGGAGCGGATGGGGATGGCCTTGAGCGCTCTTCAATCTTGAATTCGACCAAAGTCAGCGCGCGCTGCGCCGCTCCCTATGATTGTGTAGCCGGCAAATTTGAAGCTTTTTCCAGCAAGAATTGTCTGTTGACATTTGTTAACAACGCTATAGATTCGAGTGGTCGGCATGTCAGTGAGGCCGCGACACCCCAACAAAGAAGTTGAAGCCGCGGTCGCGGCGGCCGAAGCCAAGGGGTGGCGATGGCGAAAGATGGGGCATTGGGGCCGGCTGTTCTGTCCACGCGCTGATCAGGATGGATGTCAGGTCGGAGTCAACAGCACGCCGCGTCATCCCGAAGACCATGCGAAACAAATAGCCCGAGCTGTCGATCGTTGCCTGCACGGTAAGGAGGACACTCATGAAAAAGTTTGAGTTCAGCATCATCGCGTCTGGCCTTGATCCGGAGGCGGACGATTTCGAGCAGCGCTTCTATGACGCGGGCTGTGACGATGCGACGATCTCGTTTCAGAAAGGACGCATCATCGTCGACTTCGCGCGTAAAGCTGAGTCCATCTCTGCCGCTATCTCGTCGGCCGTCGCGGACGTCAAAGCCGCCGGCGCGACCATCGACAGGGTCGAGCCTGACCCGCTGGTCTCCTTGTCCGACATCGCTGCGCGTACCGGCCTCAGCCGCGCCGCTGTCACGCAGTACGCGAAAGGGCAGCGCCGGGACAACTTCCCGTCCCCAGTGGCGCGGGTCACCTCGGACAGTCCGCTATGGCAATGGTCCGAGATCACCCGGTGGCTATTCAAGCACGAGAAAATCGCAAGGGACGTTGCCATCGACGCGGAGGCCGTCAGAATCGCCAATGCAGAGATCCAATGCCGAAAGATTGGATTGGAGAAGGCGCTTCGCGATCAGATAGCCCGCTATGAGGATGAGCTGAAGGCCTCGTAAACTTGGCTCCGCCATGATCGAACAGGGATAAAGCATCTTTTGGGCGTCGACCTTTCAATCGCCTCGGCGTCGTGTTCTTCACCCTAAGGAACTATCGACCCGCGTCCACCGTTGCCGGTTATCCAGTTTGACGGATGAGGGGCGATGTCTGGCTATCAGGTCACTAGGTCCGCGCGCGGCTCGCGGTTGCAGGGGATGAGTCTCGGGCGTGTGGCGCTGATCATCGCGTTCTCCGCGGCGGCCAACCGGTTGCTGCCGCGCCCGGCGGAACTGCAGGGGTACGGTCGTGACCTGAGCTCTCGCGGCCGACAGATCGGCCACGAAGGGCAGAACGATCAGTTCGAGTCGCCTGCTGACGATGCCCAGGCTGCCGCGCCGGAGCGCGGCGATCGCGGCCGCGCGGCTTCCGCACCGTCGGAGATTCCGCTGCGCGGCTGGAAGGACATCCTGCTGCGGGTGTTTCAGAACATCTCGGCCCACCGCATCATGTCGCTGGCAGCGGGTGTGACGTATTACAGCCTGCTGGCGATCTTCCCGGCGCTGGCCGCGCTGGTGGCGATTTACGGCGTGTTCTCCGATGCGTCGAGCATCGCCAAACACCTCGACCAGTTCAGCGGATTTCTGCCCGGCGGGGCGATCGACGTCGCCCGCGATCAGTTGACGCGGGTGGCGTCGAAAGGCGCCGAGACGCTCGGTTTCGCCTTCGCCATCGGCCTGGTGATTTCGCTGTGGAGCGCCAATGCCGCTGTGAAGTCGCTGTTCGATACGCTCAACATCGTCTACCGGGAGGAGGAGAAGCGCAGCTTCATTCAGCTCAACGCGGTTTCGCTGTGTTTCACGCTGGGCGGTATCGTGCTCGCGGTGGCGGCGCTGACGTCGATCGTCATCGTCCCGGTCGTGCTGGAGTGGGTCGGGCTCTCGAATTTCGGCGATCTGTTACTGCGGATCGGGCGCTGGCCGGTGATGCTGCTGGTGCTCGCGCTGGCCCTGGCGGTGGTCTATCGCTACGGGCCGAGCCGCGAAGCGCCGCGGTGGCGTTGGATCTCGTGGGGAAGCGGCATCGCGGCTGTTTTCTGGCTGCTGGCGTCGGGGCTGTTCTCGTTCTATGCGGCCAATTTCGGCAACTACAACGAGACCTACGGTTCGCTCGGCGCCGTGATCGGCTTCATGACGTGGATGTGGATCTCGGCCATCGTCATCCTGCTCGGCGCTGAACTCGACGCCGAGATGGAGCACCAAACCGCCCGCGATACGACGACCGGTCACCCGCGGCCGATCGGCACGCGAGGCGCCCGCGTCGCCGACAGCGTCGGCCCGGCGCAAGGCTGAGCGCTGGGCCTTACCTCATCATCCGCATCAGATGCTCGGTCGGCATCATGTTGGCGTTCAGATGCCCCATGATCCAGATCGAGCCGCCGACCACCAGCACCACGATCAGCGTGCCGAAGGCCAGTGCCAGCACGTTGTTGGTGTTGTCCGGGCCGGTGGTGAGGTGAAGGAAGAACACCAACTGGACACCCATCTGGGCGATCGCCAGCACGCCGAGCGCGACCGGGATGCTCGGTTGCCAGACGAGGTCGGTGCCGGCGATGAAGAACGAGGTCGCAGTCAGCAGCAGCGACAGGCCGAGGCCGGCGACATAGCCCCACACCCTCGAAGCGACTCGAACCTCGCCCTCGTCGCCGGGCGCGACATCGGTGGTGTGGTGGATGTCATGGAGTTGCGGCTCGCTCATGCGCGGCTCCCGAGCAGATACACCATCGAGAAAATGGCCACCCAGATGATGTCGAGGGCGTGCCAGAACAACGCGAAGCAAAGCAGCCGGCGCTGAATGTCGGCGCGGAAGCCCTTGGCATAGACCTGCGCCATCATCGTCAGCAGCCATAGCAGGCCGGCGGACACGTGCAGGCCGTGGCAGCCGACCAGCGTGAAGAACGCCGATAGAAACGCGCTGCGGCTCGGGCCGGCGTCGCGCGCGATCAGGTCGGCAAACTCACGCACTTCCATCGCGATGAAGCAGGCACCAAGGGTCGCGGTCGCCAGCATCGCCAGCTGAAACCAGCGCTGGCTCTTGACGTCCGCCGCGATGCTGGCCAGTCCGCAGGCGAAGCTCGAAAACAGCAGCAGCAGCGTCTCGATCGCCGCATTGCGCCAGTCGAACAGTTGCGCGCCAGTTGGCCCACCCGCGGTCGCGCCGGACAGCACCGCATAGGCGGCGAAGAAGCAGGCGAACATGATGATGTCGGACAGCAGGAAGATCCAGAAGCCGTAACCGGTGACGATCCGCTTCGGTGCCGGGCCGGTCTGCTCCGAGGCGGCCTGCAGGCCGCGGAGATGGTGCGGGTCCGAATGCCCGTGCGAGAGCGCGGCGTCGGTCATGCCGGGCTTCCGGCCAGCTTCAGCGCCTCGCGGCGCTCTTGCCGATTCTGGGCGTCGATGCGTGCCACCTCATCGGCCGCAATGACGTAGTCCTCGCGGTCGCGCCAGGCGAACGCCACGAAGGTGGCGAACGCGCCGACGAGTCCGAGTCCGACCATCCACCAGATGTGCCAGATCAGTGCAAAGCCGGTGAGCGTGGCGAAGAACGCGCAGACGAAACCGGTCGGCGAGTTGCGCGGCATCTCGATGTCCCGGTAGGCCTGCTTTGGCTGCTCTTCGCCGTGTTCGCGCGCGGTTGCCTTGGCGGTCCAGTACGCGTCCTCTCCGGTGACGTCCGGATAGACCGCGAAGTTGAACACCGGCGGCGGTGACGCCGTCGCCCATTCCAGCGAGCGGCCATCCCAGGGATCGCCGGTGTGGTCGCGCAGTTGCTCGCGTCGGCGGATGCTGACGACGAACTGCACGAGCTGCAGCATCACGCCGATCGCGATGATTGCGGTGCCGATGCCGGCGGCAATCATCCACGGCCGCCATTCCGGGATGTCGTAGTGCTGCATCCGCCGCGTCATCCCCATCAGGCCGGCAACGTAGAGCGGCACGAAGGTGACGTAGAAGCCGGCGAGGGTGAACCAGAACGCCGCCTTGCCGAGCCCCTCGTGCAGGCGGAAGCCGAACGCTTTTGGAAACCAGTAGGTGTAGCCGGCGAAGGCGCCAAACAGCACGCCGCCGATGATCACGTTGTGGAAGTGGGCGACGAGAAACAGGCTGTTGTGCAGCATGAAGTCGGCCGGTGGCACCGCCAGCAGCACGCCGGTGAGACCGCCGAGGATGAAGGTGATCATGAAGCCGACCGCCCACAGCATTGGTGTTTCGAACCGCACCCGGCCGCCATACATCGTGAACAGCCAATTGTAGATCTTCACGCCGGTCGGCACCGCGATGATCATGCTGGCGATGCCGAACACGGCATTGACCGTGGCGCCGGCCCCCATGGTGAAGAAGTGATGCAGCCATACCATGAATGAAATGATGCAGATGGCCATGGTGGCCAGGACCATCGAGCGATAACCGAACAGCGGCTTGCTGGAGAAGGTCGACGCCACTTCCGAGAACACGCCGAACGCCGGTAGCACCAGGATGTAGACCTCCGGATGACCCCACGCCCAGATCAGGTTCATGAACATCATCATGTTGCCGCCGGCTTCATTGGTGAAGAAATGGAAGCCGAGATAGCGGTCGAGCAGCAGCATGGTCAATGTGGCAGTGAGGATGGGAAACGCGGCGACGATCAAAAGGCACGAGGCCAGCGTGGTCCAGCAGAACATCGGCATGCGCAGATAGGTCATGCCCTTGGTGCGCAGCTTGAGAACGGTGGTGACCAGATTGATGCCGGCCACCAGCGTGCCGATGCCCGATATCTGAATCGCCCATAAGTAATAGTCGACGCCGACGCCGGGCGAGTAGCTCAGCTCCGACAGCGGCGGGAACGGCAGCCAGCCGGTGCGGGCGAATTCGCCGATCACCAGCGACATATTGATAAGCAGGGCGCCGCTCGCCGTCAGCCAGAATCCGACCGAATTCAGCGTTGGGAATGCCACGTCGCGGACGCCGAGTTGCAGCGGCACGACGAAATTCATCAATCCGATGATGAACGGCATGCCGACGAAGAAGATCATGATCGTGCCGTGCGCGGAGAAGATCTGATTGTAGTGCTCCGGCGGCAGATAGCCCTGGGACTGGAACGCGATCGCCTGCTGCGCCCGCATCATGATCGCGTCGGTGCCGCCGCGCAGCAGCATCACCAGCGCCAGCAGCACGTACATCACGCCGATCCGCTTGTGATCGACGCTGGTGATCCATTCGCGCCAGAGATACGGGAAATCACCTTTGATCCCCGCCCACGCCAGCACGCCAACGATCACGACCAGCACGATCGCCGCAGCGATCAACGGGATAGGTTGATCAATTGGTATGGCCGACCAGTCGAGCTTGCCGAGCATATTGCATTGGCTCCGAAGTTGGCTTGCAGGTAGGGAGGCGCAGCTTCCTTGGATGGCACCGGGCCCGGTTGCGGCGGGATCTTCTGGGTGCTGATGGCTTCGAACAGCAGCGGGTCGCCGAGCCGATAGGTCGGCCGGCCGCTCTCCGTGGTTTGCTTGAACAGTTGTTTGTAGCTGTCGCTATCCAGCACGCGAGCGCTGTTCGCTGTCGCCGCCACCCATTCGGGAAAGGCCAGCGGGGAGACGACGTGGACGTCGAACATCATGTCGGGAAAGCCGTCGCCGCTGAAATGCGACGACAGGCCCTGCAGCGTGCCTTCGTGGTCGGCGCGCAGGTTCAGCCGCGTGACCATGCCGTTCATGGTGTAGATCATGCTGCCGAGCTGCGGGATGAAGAACGCATTCATCACGCTGGCGGAGGTCAGCTCGAATTTGAGTGACGCTCCGACCGGCACGGTGATCGCGTTGATCGTGGCGATGCGCTGGTCCGGATAGATGAACAGCCACTTCCAATCCAGCGAGACGACCTGAATGCGGATCGGGCTGCCCGTTCCCTCGACCGGCGCCGCGGGGTCGAGCTTGTGTGCGCCGATCCAGGTGACGCCGCCGAGCAGCATGATGGTGAGTAGCGGGATCGACCAGACGACAAGTTCGATCTTGCCCGAATAGGCGAAGTCCGGTTGATACCTGGCGCGCGCGTTGCCGGCCCGAAACCAGAAAGCGAAGGCCAGGATCGCCACGATCGTCGGCAGCACGATCGCCAGCATGATCACGACGGAATCGATCAGGATGGTCGAATTTCCGTACGCTACCGGGCCTTTGGGATCAAAGATGTTCATAAGGACGGGCTGTGCATCGGGTTCCCCCGGGAAGACAGCCCGTCAACCGACGGGGTCAGGGTGAGTTCCTGACCCGCTGCACATTATGTCGCACGCGGCACGACGCCGCTGCTTTTCGCGGTTTTCTGCCGAGTCTGGGCGGACCGGTTCAGAACGGCGTAATTTCCATCGGCAGCGGCTGGCCGGCTTTGTGCAGGCCGATCCAGCGATGCAGTTCGGCGACGTGGCCGCTTTCCTCGGCGACGAATTCCTTCGCCAACATCCTGATTTCCGGATTGTCGGTGGTGTCGAGCACGTTCTTGTACCAGTCGTACGCGCCGGTCTCGGCCTCGAGCGCGATCTGCAGCGCGAGGTCACGGCCGATGAACGGATCGGTGCCCCAGATCGCCGCCGTCTCCGGGCTCTCGACGCCGGGCCATTTGAAATCGCCGGCTTCCATCTGCGGAATGTCGCGGAAGCCAGCGCGCGCCTGGGCGTCCGCCTGATGCATTCGCGAGTAGTCGGCGAGCTGGCGAAACAGCTTGGAGACTTCCTTGTTGCCGCAACTGTCCATCGCATCGGCGAGCTGCCCGAACCGCAGCGCCGCTTCCTGTTCGAGGCGAATGGAGTGCGCCAGAAACTCTTCGACCGTTTCCATGTGAGTTGATCCTTCGCTGTTCGGCCGCCGCCGGTGCGACGGCGGCCGTCTTCGTTGGTGACGTGCTCAGGCGTTTTCGGCGGTCTTGGATTCCGAGGCTTTGGATTCCGAGGTCTTGGCGTGCTTCAGTGCCCATTCCTCCTGGGTGATCCAGGCTTCGAGAATGCGGACGTGTTCGGCCTCTTCGCCGACGAATTCCTTGGCGGCGGCGGCGACCTCGGACGACTTGGTGGTGGCCTCGACGGCGCGATAGAATTCGTAGCCGCGACGCTCGCCCTGCAGTGCGGCCTTCAGCGCGCCCAACCGGGTCAACGTAGTGTCGGACGCCCACACGGCGGCGCGTTCCGGCGTGGCGTGATCGGGCCACGCGTAGTCCGGCGGCACGTTCTTGCTGACGTCGATCGCGCCGGCGCGCGCCTTCACTTCCGCCAGATGCAGCCGCGAGAACTCGGCGAGCTGACCGAACAGCTTGGCGACCGGCGCGTTGCCGGCTTCGGCCATCGCCTTGGCGAGGTCGTCGTAATGCGTGGCGGCGTCTTGCTCGACCTTGGCGGCGTAGCTGAAGAAGTCCGGCAGCGAGTTGATCTCCAGGCCGCCTTTGTAATGCGCGGCGGCGGGGGTCACCGCCATCTTCTGCGGTTTGGTCTTGTCGCCTTCAAATTTCACCAGAATGTCTTCGTTGCGCACGAAGGTCTGGCAGGCGAGGCGGTAGCGCGGCGGGATGTCGTTGACTTCGGCGTTGGTAATCTCGTCCTTGGTGATCTTGCCGAGCTGACGCAGGACTTCCTTTTCCTTCTCGGTCAGCGCGACCGCCGACTTCGCCTTCGGATTGAAGTGCTCCACCTGCACCAGGCAGGACCCGCATTCTCCGTCCTGGCAATCGAACGGGATCGGAATCTTGTGGGCCTTTGCGACGGCCAGAATGGTGCCGCGGTCGCCGGCGACGGCATAAACGGTGACGTCCTTCGCCATCACCGGCGAAGAGAAAGTAATGTTGGCCAAGGCGCTCTCCTGTTAGCTACTTATCCTCCGACGCCGCACCCGGCGCCCTCGATCCACGCCTTGGCAAGAAGCAGGCCACGCGAAACAGACCGAAAGATCAGTTAGTTAGAGAGTGCAGAGAGATTGCGCGGCGGGCGCGGCAGATCGTGTTTCCGACAAAATGTCCGAGTGTTGACAAATCCGTGAGCGAGTTGGAGCGCGGATCGCGACCTTCCGCCGCGCTATAATACCGCTGTGTTACAAAACTTTAATTCAGCCGCCAGCGCGCGGTAAGGCGCGCGCCCCCATCTTCAGATCCACAGGTGCTAATCAGGCACCGCCAAAATCCTGGTTCTGGAGACCCTTGAATGACCGACACTCGCATCCAATCCCCCTCGCAGCCGTCCCGTCCGGCGGCTCGCCGATCCGTGTTCTCGGCCCGCAAGCTTGCGCTGATGGCCACGGTGGTGGCCGGCTTGGGAGCGGGCGCGTTCGGCTTGTCGCAGTCGCCGACCTCGGTCGACCTGTTCAGCACGCCCGCACATGCGCAGGTCGGCAACGAGGTTCACAAGGCGCAGCAGCCGGTCGGCTTCGCCGACATCGTCGAGAAGGTGAAGCCCTCGGTGATCTCGGTGAAGGTCAACATCGCCGAGAAGGTCGCGAAGAACGATGACCGTGGTGAGCGAGGCGAGGACTCGCCGTTCCCGCCGGGTTCGCCGATGGAGCGCTTCTTCCGTCGCTTCGGCGGGGAAATGCCCCCGGGCATGCGCGGACATCGCGGCGGCGGCGGCCCGATGACCGGGCAGGGCTCGGGCTTCTTCATCACCGCCGATGGCTATGCGGTGACCAACAATCACGTGGTCGACGGCGCCGACAAGGTCGAAGTCACCATGGACGACGGCAAGAGCTACAAGGCCAAGGTGATCGGCACCGATCAGCGCACCGACCTGGCACTGATCAAGGTCGAGGGCCGCACCGACTTCCCGTTCGCCAAGTTGTCTGAAGGCAAGCCGCGGATCGGCGACTGGGTGCTAGCGGTCGGCAATCCGTTCGGTCTCGGCGGCACCGTGACGGCCGGCATCGTCTCGGCCTCGGGCCGCGATATCGGCAGCGGTCCGTATGACGATTTCATCCAGATCGACGCGCCGGTGAACAAGGGCAATTCCGGTGGTCCGGCGTTCGACACCAATGGCGAAGTGATGGGCGTCAACACCGCGATCTACTCGCCGTCCGGCGGCAGCGTAGGTATCGCGTTCTCGATCCCGGCCACGACGGTCAAGCAGGTGGTGCAGCAGCTCAAGGACAAGGGCTCGGTCAGCCGCGGCTGGATCGGCGTGCAGATTCAGCCGGTGACACCTGAGATCGCCGACAGCCTCGGCTTGAAGAAGGCCGAAGGCGCGCTGGTGGCCGAGCCGCAGAAGGACGGCCCCGCCGCCAAGGCCGGCATCGAGTCGGGCGACGTCATCAAGGCCGTCAACGGCACTCCGGTGAAGGACGCCCGTGAACTCGCCCGCACCATCGGCGGCTTCGCGCCCGGAAACACGGTCAAGCTGACCGTGGTTCACAAGGGGGCGGACAAGGAGCTCAGCCTGACGCTCGGCCAGTTGCCGAACCAAGTCGAGGCCAAGGTCAATAGCGGCGATGACGACAGCGGCCGCAGCTCCGGCCGCGGCGACGAGGTGCCGAGGCTCGGCCTGACCGTCGCGCCGGCCGGCTCTGTTGCCGGCGCCGGCAAGGACGGTGTGGTGGTGACCGACGTCGATCCGAAGAGCGCCGCGGCCGAACGTGGCTTCAAGGAAGGCGACGTGATCCTCGAGGTGGCCGGCAAGAACGTCGCCAGCCCCGGTGATGTCCGTGAGGCGATCAACACCGCCAAGGCCGACAACAAGAACAGCGTGCTGATCCGGGTCCGCTCGGGTGGTTCGTCACGGTTCGTCGCGGTGCCGATCTCGGCCAAGGGTTAAGACCCCAGGCTGACCGATCGTCGCTGCAGAGTTGGAGAGTGTCGCCGGCAACGTCGCCCCCGCCGACGGCCTTTCCAGGGGACGGGTGAATAACTCGTCCCCGCCCTCTACCTTCCGGCAGGAGTAAGCCCCCCTCCGTCGGAAGGACTAGGCGGGCGGTGGAGTTCCCCCAGCTCCATCGCCCGCTTCCATGTCCGGCGGGCACAACCTGCCGCCTTGCATGGAGGCTGAAGTCCCGCCATGGTGCCAGAAACCGTCAAGCCTTCGAGCGAATCCGAATCCAATATGCGCCTGCTGATCATCGAGGATGACCGCGAATCCGCCGATTATCTGGTGAAGGCGTTTCGTGAAGTCGGCCATATCGCCGATCTCGCCAGCGACGGCGAGGAGGGGCTCGCACTCGCCGACAGCGGCGACTACGACGTGCTGGTGATCGACCGCATGCTGCCGAAGCGCGACGGCCTGTCGGTGATCGGCACGCTGCGCGACAAGGGCAACCGCACCCCGGCGCTGATCCTCTCCGCACTCGGCCAGGTCGACGACCGTATCAAGGGCCTGCGCGCCGGCGGCGACGACTATCTGCCGAAGCCCTATGCCTTTGCCGAACTGCTCGCCCGTGTCGAGGTGCTGTCGCGCCGCCATGGCGGACCGGCCGAGGAAACCAGCTACCGCGTCGGCGATCTCGAGCTCGACCGGCTGTCGCACCGCGTCACCCGCGGCGGCGAGGAGCTGACGCTGCAGCCGCGCGAATTTCGGCTGCTCGAATATCTGATGAAGCACGCCGGCCAGGTGGTGACCCGCACCATGCTGCTGGAGAACGTCTGGGACTATCACTTCGATCCGCAGACCAACGTCATCGACGTCCACATCTCCCGCCTGCGCGCCAAGATCGACAAAGGCTTCGACCGGCCGCTGCTGCACACCATCCGCGGCGCGGGGTATATGATCCGTGACGGCATTCGGTAAACTGATCCGAACCACGGCGTTTCGGCTGACGCTGGTCTATCTGTTTCTGTTCGGGTTGTTCGCGGCGTCGCTATTGGCGTATTTCGCGTGGAATACGCATCGGCTGATTACCGACCAGATCACCACCACGGTGGACGCCGAGATCGGCGAGATCGACGACATCTACACGCGGCGCGGTCTGCGCGGGCTGGTATTCACCATCGAGAACCGCGCGCTGCGGCCGGGCGCCAACCTTTATCTCGTCACCACGCCGGCAGGGCAGGCCGTCGCCGGCAATGTCGGCGCGCTGGCGCCGGGGGTGATGAGCAAGACCGGTTGGACGGAAACGTTCTATCGGCGGCTCGATGACCAGGATCGCGGCAACCATCGCGCGCTGGTGCGGGTCAGCGAACTGACCAGCGGATTCCGTCTGCTGGTCGGGCGCGACCTCGAAGAGCGGCGACGGCTCAACAAGGTGGTGTGGTCGGCGGCGCAGTGGTCGATCCTGATTGTCGTGGTGCTCGGCCTCGGCGGCGGCATCTTTGCGGCGCGCCGCGTGCTGCGGCGGATCGATGCGATGACCGGCACGACGCAGCGAATCATGGCCGGTGACTTGTCCGGCCGGCTCCCGGTCGGCCGCAGCGGCGACGAGCTCGACCGGCTGGCGGAAAACCTCAACGCCATGCTGGAGCGGATCGAGGCGCTGATGAATGGCCTCAAGGAGGTCTCGGACAATATCGCGCACGATCTCAAAACGCCGCTGACCCGGCTGCGCAACCGCGCCGAGGAGGCGCTGGCGCTGTCCGGCAGCGAGGCCGACTACCGGGCGGCGCTGGAGCGCACCATCGAGGAATCCGACGGGCTGATCCGGACTTTCAACGCACTGCTGATGATCGCGCGCGCCGAATCCGGCCACGCCAGCGGCGAGATGGATTCGTTCGACGCCGCCGACATCGCCCGCGACATCCACGAATTGTACGAGCCGCTGGCCGAAGACAATGGCCTGAGGCTGGAGATAGCGGCCGAGCCGGCGCCGGTACGCGGCAATCGCGAGTTGATCAGCCAGGCGCTGGCAAATCTGGTCGAGAACGCGATCAAATACGGCCAGCCGCAACTGCCGCTGGCGGCGCCGGGCGCCGAGGCACCGGCTGCAACGCCCGACCTGGCGACGATCCTGATCGAAGCGCGGCGGGACGGCGATCAGGTGCTGGTCAGCGTCACTGATCATGGCCGGGGCATCCCCGAGGCCGACCGCAAACATGCGGTCGAACGGTTCGTGCGGCTCGAGGCCAGCCGGACGCTGCCGGGTTCCGGTCTCGGGCTCAGTCTTGCCTCGGCGGTGGCGAGACTGCATGGCGGCGACCTGCGGCTGTCCGATGCCGAGCCGGGTTTGCGCGCCACGCTTGCAATTCCGGCGCACACGGGCGAAGGACTGGTTTCAGCCACCCCAATCCCAGAACCGACGCCGGCATGACTTCTTCCGCGATCGACGCGGACATCTCACCCTCCGCACTGGCCGCGCGTTTCGCCGCCGGACCGCAGCTGCATGCGCCGGAGGAGGCCGCGAAACGTTTCGAGGACTGGCTGGCAGACATTCGCGCCGACCAGGCCGGCGCACTCCGCGCCATTGCCGACCGCCATCCTCTGATTCAGACGACGCTGCAGTCGATCGCCGAGGCCTCTCCCTATCTGTTCGATCTGATCCGCTCCGATCCAGCCCGGCTGCTGCGCCTGCTCCGATCCGATCCCGACCTCGGCTTCGCGACGCTGCTCGACAGCACCGCCGGCGCGGTTGCGGCTGCCACGGACGAAGCGGAGGTGATGACCATCCTCCGCAAGATGAAGGGCGAGGCGGCGCTGTCGATCGCGCTGTGCGACATCGGCGGGCTGTGGCCGGTGATGCAGGTCACGCAGGCGCTCACCGACCTTGCGGTGCAATCGGTGCAGATGACGCTGCGCTTCCTGCTGCGCCAGGAAGCGACGCGCGGCCGCATCGTTCCGCCGAACGGCGACGCGCCGGAGCAGGGCTCGGGCCTGGTCGTGCTGGCGATGGGAAAGATGGGCGCCGGCGAGCTGAACTACTCCAGCGATATCGACCTGATCGTGTTCTACGACCTGGACGCGCCGACGCTCGCGCCGGACATCGAGCCGCAGCCGTTCTTCGTGCGGGTGACGCAGGGGCTGAGCCGTATCCTGCAGCAGCGCCGGCACGACGGCTATGTGTTCCGCGTCGATCTTCGGCTGCGGCCCGATCCGGCGTCGACGCCGGTGGCGCTGTCGACAGTGTCGGCGCTGAACTACTACGAACGCGAAGGCCGCACCTGGGAACGCGCCGCCATGATCAAGGCGCGCGCCTGCGCCGGCGATCTCGTCGCGGGGGAGGCGCTGCTCGGCGACATCGCGCCGTTCGTCTGGCGCAAGCATCTCGACTTCGCGGCGCTGTCCGACGTGCACGACATGAAGCGGCAGATGCAGACCTTCCGGGGCCAGACCGAGATCGCGGTCGAGGGCCACAACGTCAAGGTCGGCCGCGGCGGCATTCGCGAGATCGAGTTCTTCGCACAAACTCAGCAACTGATCGCGGGCGGCCGGCATCCGGAGTTGCGGGTGCGGCCGACGTTGGCGGCGCTCGACATTCTGGCCGCCCGCAACTGGATCACGTTCGAAGCGCGCGACGAACTGAGCCTGGCCTATCAGTTCCTGCGGCGCGTCGAGCATCGCATCCAGATGGTTGCCGACGAGCAGACCCACACGCTGCCCGACAGCGCCGACGGCATCGAGCGGTTCGCGCGCTTCTTCGGCTACGACAGCCGCGCCGCATTCGCGAGCGATCTGTTGGCGCATCTCGAATGCGTGCAGGGGCATTACGCCAAGCTGTTCGAAGGCGATCCGGCCGGCACCGTCAAGGAGCCGATCGACTACGCGGCGGGACCGGACGATACCCGGCTGCTCGATCACCTCGTCGGGCTCGGCTACAAGAAGCCGCTGATGGTGGCGACGACGCTGCAGCAATGGATGGCAGGCGGCTACCGCGTGCTCAAGGTCGAGGCGACGCAGCGCGCCTTCCGCGAGTTCGTGCCGGCGCTGGTCGAGGAGCTGGCGCGCGCCGAGGAGCCCGACACGGCAATCAATTCGTTCGACCGGTTGCTGCAGGCGCTGCATCGCGGCGGCCGGCTGATCTCGCTGCTGAGTCAGAATCGCGAATTGCTGACCTTGGTGGCGCTGGTGCTCGGCGCCGCGCCGCGGCTTGGCGACATGCTGGCGCGGCAGCCGCAGATCCTCGACGGGCTGATCGATCCGCGGTTCTTCGGCGCGATGCCCGACCGCGCCGAACTGTCGTCGCGTCTGGCGGCGACGCTGGCCGATGCCGGCTCTTACGAGGAATTTCTCGATCGGCTGCGGCTGTTCGGGCAGGAGAGCCTGTTCCTGATCGGCACGCGCATTCTGTCCGGTACGGTGTCGACCCAGCAGGCCAGCGTCGCCTTCGCCGATGTCGCCGAGGGCATCGTCAGCACGGTGCACCAGCTGGTGAGCGAGCAATTCGCCTCGCAGTACGGCCGCATCAAGGGGCAGGAAACCGCGATCCTGGCGATGGGCAAGCTCGGCAGCCGCGAGATGACGGCGTCGTCCGATCTCGACCTGATCCTGATCTACGATTTCGATCACGAGCAGCCGGACAGCGACGGCGAACGATCGCTGCACGGCGCGCAGTACTTCGCACGCTTTACGCAGCGGCTGATCTCGGCGTTCACGACGCGAACGAATTATGGCGTATTGTACGACGTCGACATGCGACTGCGGCCGTCCGGGCGCGCCGGTCCGGTGGCGTCGCGGCTCGATGCGTTCGCCGAATATCAAGAGACCGAGGCCTGGACCTGGGAGCATCTCGCGCTCACCCGCGCCCGCGTGATCTCGGCCTCGCCGGAGTTCAGGTCCCGCATCGAGGACGTCATTCGCGCGGTGCTGACGCGGCCGCGCGACGCCACGATCATCGCCAACGACGTCGCCGAAATGCGTCAGGCGATCGCCCAGGAGAAGGGCGAGGACGACGTCTGGGATCTGAAATACGCGGCCGGCGGCATGGTCGATATCGACTTCATCGCGCAGTATCTGCAGCTCGTTCACGCTCAGCACAAGCCGGAGATCCTGGCGGTGAGCACGCTGGCGGCGATCGACAATGCGGCGCGGCTCGGGCTACTGGCGCAGGCCGACGCCGACGTGCTGCGCCCGGCGGCGCGGCTGTACCACGATCTGACGCAGATCCTGCGGCTGTGCGTCAGCGAGAAGTTCAAGCCGGAAGCCGCCGGCGACGATCTGCTGCGGGTGATGGTGCGGGCCGGCGATGCCCCGGACTTCTCATCGCTGCAAGCGCGGCTGAAAGAAACACAGGCCGACGTGCGTGCGATCTTCAACCGGCTGGTCGGCGGAGCGTAGGACGGCGCTAGAGCCGTTTTGCATTTAATAGAGCCACGCCGTCATCCTGAGAGCCTGGCTGGAAATGCGCGCTATCAAATCAGGCACTTTCTTATCCTCGCGTCATGCCCGGCCTTGTGCCGGGCATCCACGCCTTGCTGCCGTTACTGCATAAAAGGCGTGGATGGCCGGGACAAGCCCGGCCATGACGGCCTTTGGGAGTGAACTAACTGAATCTAAAGTGTGCCCGAGACTTCAGCCTCAGTTTTGAGTCAGACTCTCAGGTGCCCGCTGTACGTAAGCTGCGGGCCTCGAAGGAAGAGCCGCGAACAGCTTGACCGCATCCTTCGAGGCGCGCTACGCGCGCAGATCAGGATGACGACTCACGTGAGAGGCGTCGTCGCTTCGGTCAATCGATGAAGCGCTCTAGTTGGCGCTCGCAGCCGGGCCGAGGAGCGGTCCTACGGTCGGCGGCGTCTCGCAATCCATCGAGTACACCAATTCGCCGCTTGCCATTTGTCCAATCGGCTGGCACGGCGACGTATCGCTGATCGGCGCCGGTCTCTCGGCTGCGGCCAAACGCGCGCCGGGCATGTCGGCATCCCCGCGAAACGTCAGATATCCGACGCCGACAATGCCTCCGAGGACGGCCGCCCGGAGCGACCACGTCCCGATCTGATGGAAGATGGCACTGAAATCCATCGCGGCGACCTCCGTCGACAGGTCAGCCTCATACACAGGCTGCGGATGGCGGCACAAGACGGATTTTCGGCTAATCGCGGCGCCGACGAGGCCTTCGGCGTCAGGCCGCCAGCCGATGCCGGCGGCTGTTGCGCGGCAGCTTGACCATCACCACGGTGCCGGCGCCGAGCGTCGAGCGTAGTCGCATCGAGCCGCCGTGCAGCGTCGTCAGCGACTTGGCGATCGCGAGCCCGAGGCCGGAGCCGTGATAGCTCTTGGTGAGCTGGCTCTCGACCTGCTCGAACGGCTGGCCCAGCCGGCGCAGCGAATGTGGCGCGATGCCGATGCCGGTGTCGGCGATCATCAGCACGATGGAATCGCGACGTGTCCGGCTGCGGACGTTGACGCTGCCGCCGTCCGGCGTGAACTTCACGGCGTTCGACAGCAGATTGATCAGGATCTGCTTGATGGCGCGGCGATCCGCCACGATCGGGATATCGGCCTCGATATCCGAGCGTAGATCGAGGTTCTTATTGTGGGCGCGGCCGGCGACCACCTTGAGCGACTCGCCGAGGGTGCGGGCGAGGTCGAGCTCTTCCAGTTCCAGCCGCATCCTGCCGGCCTCGATCTTCGACATGTCGAGGATGTCGTTGATCACCTCCAGCAGGTAGTGGCCGCTGGTCATGATGTCGTGGCAGTATTCCTGATACTTCTCGGACCCGAGCGAGCCGAACATCCCGCTGCCCATGATTTCCGAAAAGCCGATGATCGCATTCAGCGGCGTGCGCAGTTCGTGGCTCATGTTGGCCAGGAACTTCGATTTGGTCTGGTTGGCTTCCTCGGCGCGGGTCTTTTCGTCTGAGTACTTCTTCGCGAGGTCGGCCAGTTCGATCGCCTGCCGCTCGAGCTTCACCTGAGAGATTTTCAGATCGGCGACGGTGGCGCGCAGCCGCAGATCGTTGTCGACCAGTTTCTGTTCGTGCGCCTTGATACGGGTGATGTCGGTGCCGACCGCGACATAGCCGCCGTCCTTGGTGCGGCGTTCGCTGATGTGCAGCCAGCTGCCATCGTCGAGCTGCGCCTCGAAGGTTCGCGCGCCCGGGGCGGAGCCGCCGCGGTCGCCGAGCCGGGTGCGAATTTCCGGCATGCGGCCGACTTCGATCACCGTCTCGTACG
Source organism: Rhodopseudomonas palustris (assembly GCF_003591005.1). Taxonomy (GTDB): domain Bacteria; phylum Pseudomonadota; class Alphaproteobacteria; order Rhizobiales; family Xanthobacteraceae; genus Rhodopseudomonas; species Rhodopseudomonas palustris_K. Next base: position 105,810 of record NZ_QYYD01000019.1, on the reverse strand, counting down.
AGGTGCCCGGCGCGACCGCGGAGTCCGGCAGCTTGTGCAGGCGCTGGAAATGCGAGTTGCACAGCACCAGGCGATTATCGGCATCCCACAACACGAATGCTTCGGGGATGGTCTCGATCGCGTCGCGCAGCCGCAGATCGGCTTCGACAGTGCGCTCCGCGAGGCTCTTCTGCTCGGTGATGTCGACCGCAATGCCGATCAGATGTTTGTTCTCGGTCAGCGTTTCCTGGCTCAGTTCGCAGCGCATCCGCAGCCAGATCCAGTGGCCGTTGGCGTGCCGCATCCGGAAGCTGTGATCGATGTGGTCGGCATTGCCGGCGATCAGCTGGTCGCCGAGCGCGAACAGGTCGATGTCCTCGGCGTTCACCCGCGCGTTGACTTCGCCGAAGGTGAGCAGATCGCTGCGGCTTTCCAGCCCGAGCAATTCGAACATCGACTGCGACCAGAAGATCCGGCCGCGCGACAGATCCCAATCCCACAGCCCGCAGCGGCCGCGATTGAGGGCGGTGTCGATCCGACTGCGCACGGCATCGTTGATCAGGTCGCCCTCGCGGGCGCGGGTGGACTGCCAGTGAAACGCGAATCCGAGGATCAGCACGACGAAGCCGGTGGTCGCCGACAGCGTGATCTGCAGCGCCGCATCCGAGCGTAGGAACGAGCTGGTGTCTTCCTGAATGACGATGACCTGGCCGGGCAGCGACTTGACGGTGTGCAGGGTCGCCAGCGCCGAGGCTCCGCCGGGCAGAATGATTTCGCTGACGGTGCCTTGCTGGGCGGAGCGCGTCAGCGGTGGGGCGGCGCTGATGATCTCCAGAAATCTGTTGGCGGCGAGCGCGCTGTCGTCTCCGGGCACGCGAGCCAGCACGCGTTGATCGACGCCGGTAACGATCACGTGGCGGCCTGCCGCGATTCCCCATGACGGTATCAGTCCGGGGAGGAGGCCCTGAAGGCGCTCGAGCGAAGCGGGACGATCGAGGCGCACGACGCCGATATGTTCGAGCCGTTCTGCGAGGAGGTCGGCGAGGGCGCAGAGGTCGCGATTGAGCGCCGCGCGCTTCTGCCGAGACTGATCGATCACTTGCACGGCCGCGCCGAAGCAGATCGTGACAAGGAAGGCGATGATCAGGATCGGTACGGCGCGGCGGAGCACCGGCTCGGCCGTCAAGAGCCGATGGTAGGCCGGTTTAGCGATCGACTGCGCCAATCCTTTGATCGAATCGGATTGAGCGCAGGCGTTCGCCGCCTGCACGCGCGCCATCCCGTGGCCCCCAGAAATGTTTGTCAGCACCCCGTTCGAACTGCGTTTCGCGGTTCGAATCATAGAGCTGATTTGAATCCACTTTTCCGGGGCTGTCGAGAGTCAACGATTCGGCGGATCGGAAAATTTCTTATCCAAAGATGAATCGCATGCTCATTTGTGCGTGAGCCGAGTCCGAAACGAGAACGAAGACTCGTAGTTCGTGCAGGCGCAAATTTTTCAATCCGCGTTGGGTGGCTCGGCGTGACTGATCACCCGCTTCACCGTCGGGAAATCCCGGCGCAGCCGTCGTTCCATTCTATCGACATGCTCGTGCACTGCGATGACGCTGAGCGATGGATCGGCATAGCAGTGGAAGTTGACGATCTCACCAGCCTCGGTGTCGCGGACCCGGACGTTGTGGACGTTGTAGATCACGCCGTCGCTGGCGAGCTTGACCAGCGCGGTACGGATCTCCTCGGTGCGCTGTGGTACGGCATCGGAGCCGTGCGGCATCTCCGGCTCGAGCGGTTCGATATGCGTCTCGACTTCTACGTCGGTGCCGAAATCGTCGCGGATGTGGCGCTCGAGTTCATGGGCGATGTCGTGCGCTTCGATCAGCGGCATGTTGCCGTCGACCTCGAGGTCGATGCTGACGGTGATCTTGCAGCCGAGGTCGTGCACGGTGACGTGGTGGATGGCGAGGCCGGAGTTGCGCGCGATCACCATCACGCGCTCGCACACCGTCTCGTTGTCACGCGCGACCGGGACCGCCGTGAAGGTGAGGTCGGCGTCGTCGTAGACCTGCTTCAAGGCCTCGTCGGCGCGCCGCTTGATTTCGTCGATGCGATCGATCGGATAGGTGCGCGGCACCTCGACCAGCGCGTCGATGAAATGCGTCGGGCCGACCATGCGGGCGCGCAGCCGCGGGATGCCGACCACGCCCGGCACGGCGCTGATAACATCGCGCGCCTTCTCCGAGACGCCTTCAGGTGCGCGGTCGAGCAGCGTCTGGATCGTCGAGCGGCCGAGCCGCAGGCCGAGGATCGAGATCATCACCGCTACGCCGATCGCAGCGGCGGCGTCGCCCCACTGGAAACCCATCGCCGACAGCGACAGTCCGGCGATCACCGCGAACGAGCCCAGGACGTCGGACGAGAAGTGCAGCGCGTCGGCGGCCAGCGCCTGGCTCTTGGTCGCGACCGCGGTCCGATGCAGCGCCCAGGCGCGCCAGGAGTTCACCACGATGTCGACGCCGAGAATGCCGAAGGCGAGCCAAGAGAACGCCGGCGGCGGCGCGCCCTCGCGCAGCCGGCTGGTGGCCTCGACCAGAATGCCGCCGGCCAGCACGTAGAGCAGGGCGATCACGCCCAGCGCCGACAGGCTCTCGATCTTGCCATGGCCGTAATGATGCGCGTCGTCGGCCGGCCGGTCGGAGACCCGCACCACCAGCCAGGTGATGATGGTGGCGACGAGATCGATCGAGCTGTGCAGCGCTTCGGAGATCAGCGCCAGCGAACCGATGGCGATGCCGATGGCGAATTTCGCCGCGGCCATGCTGGCACTCGCCAGCACGGATACCGCAGCCACACGCGATTTGGTGCTGGCGTAGTTAGTCATGGCGCGGGGTTTAGCAGCCCGCTTCCGAACATAAAAGCCGCGGTCGCCACCGCCCCCCTCGCAATTGCGCGAGGCGTGCAATTGCGAATTAGTCGTATTTAGGAGGGCGGGAGACGGTCATTGAGCCGTTACAGCGACACGACGATTTTGCCGAGATGCCGGTTGGCTTCCATGTGGGCGAAGGCTTCGCCGATCTCGGCGAACGGGAACACACGGTCGAGCGGCAGCGTCAGCTTGCCAGTTTCAATCGCCGTCCAGACGTCGCCGCGCACCTGCCGGAAAATCTCGCGGATTTCCTCGATGCTGCGTGACCGGAAGGTGACGCCGACATAGTCGATGCGCCGCGCCGCGTGCAGGTCGAAATTGAAATCGGCGTGGGTGCCGCCGAGCCGGCCAACATTGACGATGCGGCCGAGCACCCGCGTCGCGGCGAGGTTCTGGTTGGCCACCGAACCGGAGATCTGGTCGATGATCAGGTCGACGCCGGCGCCGCCGGTGGCGGCCAGCACCTGATCGATCCAGCCGGGCGACGACGAGTCGATGGCGAGGTCGGCGCCGAATTCATGCAGTCGATCGCGTCGGGTCTTGTCGGTCGACGAACCGATCACCAGGCGCGCGCCCTTGAGCTTGGCGATCTGCAGCGCAATCAGGCCGACGCCGGAGCTGGCGCCCTGGATCAGCACGGTCTGGCCGGCGCGCAGCTTGCCGACGGCGATCAGCGCGTTGTGCATCGTGGTCAGCGCGACCGGCAGGGTGGCGGCCTGCTCGAAGCTCATGCCGTCCGGAATCGGGAACAGCCGGCCGTGGTCGGCGAGGGTGTACTCGCCGAACGCCGCGGTGCCCGAGCCCATCACCCGGTCGCCAATCTGGCAGCCGACGGCCTCGTCGCCGAGCGCCTCGATCTCGCCGGCCCATTCCATCCCCAGCACCGTGCCGGCGCCGCCCGCGGAGCCATGTGCGGCGCCTTTGGTCATGGCGAGATCGGCGCGGTTGAGGCCGCAGGCGCGGACGCGGATCAGCACCTGCGGTCCGGTCGGCACGGGCTTGTCGACGTCGGTGATGGCGGCGCCGTTGGCGCCGTAGACATAGGCCTTCATCTTCTGCTTTCCCGTGCCGTCGCTGGTCGCGGCAACTACTCCGCCGCCTGCCGCGCGCCACCCGATAGCATCGATTCCAGCCGGGCGCGAATGATCGCTTCGGCCTCGCGCATGATGCGGGACACCAGCTCGCCGCAGCTCGGGATGTCGTGGATCAGGCCCTGCACCTGGCCGGCCGACCACACGCCCTCGTCGGTATCGCCGTTGACATAGACCATCTTGCCGCGCGCGCCGGCGACCAGTTCTCGCACCTGTTCGAAGGTCGCGCCCTGCTTCTCCAGCGCGATCACCTGTTGGCTCACCGCGTTTCGGGCGACGCGCGAGGTGTTGCGCATGGTGCGGAAGATCAGGTCGGTCGAGCGCTCGTCATTGGCGACGATCTTCTCTTTCACCGCCTGATGGATCGGGCTCTCCTTGGTGCACATGAAGCGCGTGCCCATGTTGATGCCGTCGGCGCCGAGCGCCAGCGCCGCGACCAAGCCGCGCGCATCGGCGAAGCCCCCCGAAGCGATCATCGGCACTTTGATCTTGTCGGCGGCGGCCGGGATCAGGATCAGGCCGGGGGTGTCGTCTTCGCCGGGATGGCCGGCGCATTCGAAGCCGTCGATCGAGATGCCGTCGACTCCCATTCGCTCAGCCGACAGCGCATGGCGGACGCTGGTGCATTTGTGCAGCACCTTGACGCCGGCCTTCTTGAATTCGTCGACGTGTTCCTGCGGCTTGTTGCCGGCGGTCTCGACGACCCTGACGCCGGCCTCGATGATCGCCTGGCGATACTCGGCATAGGGCGGCGGCTTGATCGCCGGCAGGATGGTGAGGTTGACGCCGAACGGCTTGTCGGTGAGGTCGCGGCAGCGCGCGATTTCCTTGGTGAGATCCTCCGGCGTCGGCTGCGTCAGCGCAGTGATCATGCCGAGCGCGCCGGCATTGGCGACCGCCGCCACCAGCTCGGCACGGCCCACCCACTGCATGCCGCCTTGCACGATCGGATGCTCGACGCCGAAGGCTTCGGTGAAACGGGTCTTGATCATGATTGGAGTCCTCGGACGTTCGCGGCGCCGCACGCGCCTGTTGCTGTTATGGTGCGCGCGCAGGATGCCGAAACGGGCCGCAAATGTCCAATGCGGCGGGCACACTGCCTCACCGCAACACCAATAGCCCTTCCGCGAGGCGAACCACCCCTCCGCGAGTCATTCCGGGGCGCTCGCACTTGCGAGCGAACCCTGAATCTCGATGTGCCAGACAACGTCTGGATTTCGGGTCCGCGAACTGCGTCCGCGCCCCGGAATGACGTGCCTGGGGCTGGGATGACCGCGCGCGTGGGAGCGCGAAGCGCGCGGCTGCGTCAGCCTTTCACCACCTGGCGGAATTCGTTGTGAAGTTCGCCGATGCCTTCGATGGCGATGGTGACGCTGTTGCTGGCTTCCTTCATCACGCCGACGCCGACTGAGGTGCCGCAGCAGATCAGGTCGCCAGGCTCCAGCGTCATGTCATGCGACAGCAGGCTGACCAGCTTGTGCGGCTGGAAGATCATGTCGGCGACCGGATAGTTCTGCCGCTCGGCGCCATTGAGGATGGTGCGGATCGACAGTGTGGCCGGATCGAGCCCGGTGGCGATCGCCGGGCCGAACGGGCCGAAGCCGTCAAAGCTCTTGGCGCGCGCCCATTGCGGGAAGCTCGGGTCGCGGTTGAGGATATCGGCCGCGGTGATGTCGTTGACGCAAGTGTAGCCGAAGATGTGCGACGCGGCCTCGGCCTCCGAGATATTCGTGCTGCGTTTGCCGATGACGATGCCGAGCTCGCCTTCGTACACGACCTTGCCGTCGTAGGAGGCGGGGCGATTGACCACCGCACCATGCGCCGCGACGCTGGTGGTCGCTTTGAGGAAGTACAGCGGCTCCGGCGGAATCGACTGATTGAGCTTCGCCGCCAGCGCGCGAAAATTATTCCACAGCCCGATGATCTTGCCCGGCGCGCAGGGGCTGAGCAGCTCGACGTCGCCGAGCTGCAGCGTCTGGCCGGTCGGCTTGTTGGCGCCGAACATGTCGCCGTCGTGCACGGCGATATCGGAATGCGCGATGGTGCCGAACCCGATCGCGCCATTGACGCGGAAACGAACCCATTTGGTCACGGCGAAGGTCTCCTTAAAGCAATGTGGGGTGTCGTCAGCTGCACCACGCCAATGTTCGTCATTCCGGGATGCGCCCCGTCTTCGGGGCGCAGGCCCGGAATCCATACTTGGCGGTGCTTATGGATTCCGGGCTCACGCTTCGCGCGCCCCGAAATGACAAAAGTGAGGGCGGAGGACGGCGGGCACTTCTTGTTTAGTACAACCCCGCCACCTTGGCGCGCTGGATCACCAGGCCGAGCACGGCGTCGATCGCCGGGGTCGGGATGCCGGTCATCTTGCCCATCTCCTGCACCACGGTGACCAGCGGGTCGATCTCCATCGGCCGGCCGCGTTCGAGGTCCTGCAGCATCGAGGTCTTGTGCGCGCCGACCTTGCGGGCGCCTTCGATGCGGCGCTCGACGTCGACGCGGAATTTGACGCCGAAGGTCTCGGCGATCTGCTGCGCTTCCAGCATCATCGCCTTCGACAGCGCCCGCGTCGCCGGATCGGAGGCGATCACGTCGAGCGTGGCGTGGGTGAGGGCGCTGATCGGATTGAAGCAGACATTGCCCCACAGCTTCAGCCAGATTTCGTCGCGGATGCGGTCGAGGATCGGGGCCTTCAGGCCGGCGGCTTCGAGCAGCTTTGACAGGTTCTGCACGTCCGCGGTGGTCTCACCGGAAGCTTCACCCACCGGGAATTTGTCGCCATAGACATGGCGCACCACGCCCGGGCCTTCCAACTCGGTCGCCGGATAGACGATGCAGCCGATGCCGCGCTCGGGGCCAAGCTCGTTCCACTGCCGGGCGCCCGGATCGATGCTCTCCAGCGTGCGACCTTCGAACTGATTGCCGTGCTTGTAGAAGTACCAATACGGCACGCCGTTGACCGCGGTGACGATGCGAGTGTGCGAACCGAGCAGCGGCTTCATCGCGTCGATCGCGCCGGTGATCGAATGCGCCTTGAGGCAGATGATGACGAAGTCCTGCACGCCGAGCTCGGACGGGGTGTCGGTGGCCTTGACCTTGACGACGCGCTCTTCGTCGCCGATCAGCAGCTTGAGGCCTTTGTCCTTCATGGCTGCAAGGTGGGCGCCGCGCGCCACCAGGCTGACATCGGCGCCGGACTGGGCGAGCTGAACGCCGAGATAACCGCCGATCGCGCCGGCGCCATAGATACAAACCTTCATCGAATTTCCTGGGCTCAACGCCAGACCATCTGGCGATCGTGGAAGTTGCACCCGCGAACGACGCGGTGCGGTGGTTTATCGGTCGGATCGGCGCAGGGTTCAAGCGCGCGATCCTCATGCGGCTATTCGTAGTCGGGACCGGCCGGCCGCGGGCGGCCGGAGGTCGCGGTCCGCAGCCTGGCGTAGCCGGCGTTGATCGGCGACCAGAACAGGGCGATCAGCCCAAGCGCCATGATGGTGCCGACCAGCCCGTTGGAGAAGAACACGCCCAGCGCGCCCTGCGAGGCCAGCAGCGACTGCCGGAACGCCTCCTCGGCCTTGTCGCCGAGCACGATGGCGAGCACCAGCGGCGCCAGCGGATAATCGCATTTCTTCAACAGATAGCCGATGACGCCGAACACCATCATCAGCATCACGTCGAAGGTCGAGTTGTGCACCGAATAGGCGCCGATGGCGCACAGGACGAGGATCAGCGGTGCGACGATGCTAAAAGGGATCCGCAGGATCGCCGCGAAGATCGGCACGCAGGTCAGCACGATCAGCAGGCCGACGACGTTGCCGAGATACATCGAGGCGATCAGCCCCCAGACGAACTCCTTCTGCTCGACGAACAGCATCGGGCCCGGCTGCAGGCCCCAGATCAGCAGCCCGCCGAGCAGCACCGCGGCGGTCGGCGATCCCGGCACGCCGAGCGACAGCATCGGCAACAGCGCGGCGGTACCGGCGGCATGCGCCGCAGTCTCAGGTGCAATCACGCCTTCGATCTCGCCGTGTCCGAAATTCTTGCCGTTCCGGGACACACGCTTGGCTATGCCATAGCTCATGAACGAGGCGGGCGTTGCGCCTGCGGGGGTGACGCCCATCCAGCACCCGATCACACTGGAGCGCAGCGACGTCATCCAGTAGCGCGGCAGTTCCTTCCAGGTGTGCAACACGACGCGCAGGTTGATCTTCGCCTTGCTGCCGCGAAAGCTCAGACCGTCCTCCATCGTCAGCAAAATCTCGCCGATGCCGAATAGGCCGATCACCGCGATCAGAAAATCGAAGCCGTTGAGCATCTCGGTGAAGCCGAAGGTCAGCCGGAGCTGCCCGGTCATCGAATCCAGCCCCACGGCAGCGAGTGCGAAGCCGAGCATCATTGCCGCCACTGTCTTGAACGGTGGTTCCTTTGACAGCCCGACGAAACTGCAGAAGGCCAAAAAATACACCGCGAATTTCTCGGCCGGACCGAACTCCAGCGCGAACCGCGCCACCAGCGGCGCGACCAGCGTGATCATGACGATCGCGAACAGCGCGCCGACGAAGGACGAGGTGAAGGCGGCGGTCAGGGCCTCGCCGGCCTTGCCTTTCTGCGCCATCGGATAGCCGTCGAAGGTGGTCGCGACCGACCATGGCTCGCCCGGGATGTTGAACAGGATCGACGTGATCGCACCGCCGAACAAGGCGCCCCAATAAATACAGGACAGCATGATGATCGCCGAGGTCGGCGGCATGCTGAAGGTCAGCGGCAACAGAATGGCGACGCCGTTGGCGCCCCCGAGGCCGGGCAGAACCCCGATGATGACGCCCAGCACGATGCCGATGATCATCACCAGGATGTTGAACGGCATCAGCGCGACGGCGAAGCCGTGGAACAAGTTGGTGAGCTCTTCCATCGTGGAGGGTCCTGACTACGAGGGCATCAAAGCGGTTTCAGGCGAAGCAGCGTGGTCCGGCTGAAGAACCCGAACTCAACGACTAGAGGCCGAGCAAGTCCTCGAGCGGACCTTTCGGGAGAGGGACCAAAAACCAGCGCTCGAACACCAAATAGGTGATCACTGGCGCTCCGATCGCGACGGCCAGCACGGTCAGCCAGCGATACTTGCCGAGCCAGCGCATGAACCAGCCGATGAACAGCGCGGACGACACGTACAGCCCGATGAACGGCATCGCGCCGACGAACAGCGTGCTCGGGATCAGCACGCTCATGACGTGGCCGAGCTGGCTCCATTCGGCGAACAGATGATGATGGCGGGCGCGAAGGGCGGATATCAGATTGACCACGCTGGCGCCAACGATCGACAGCCCGATATAGAATGGAAAGAAGCCGGCCCGCGGACCTTCCGCGCCCCAGCCGATCCCGGCCTTGATACTGCCGATAATGACCACCACGCCGGTGGCGCCGATCAGCAGTGCGACGCCGGCTTCCACAAGCTTTTGCGAAGGACCGAGATTTCCGTCAGTCGATGCAGCCATAAGAATGTTCCGCAGAGAAGAGACATCGGCGATCGCGACGCGCCTGAGCGACGTCGACGCCTGGCGGTTGAGCCGTCAGTTTCCTTGCGCCAGGAAGCCTGCCTCGCGCATCAGCGTCTCGTGACGCTTGTCCTCTGTCTCGACCCATTTGGCGTAATCGGGGTCGGTCATGAAAGTGGTGTTGAACGCACCGCTCTTCATGAAGTCCTTCCACTCGGGCGTGTCGCGCACCTTGTTGATCAGGTCGATGTAATAAGCGACCTGATCGGGCGTTGCCTTTGGTCCCATGAAGATGCCGCGCAACATCAGGTATTCGATGTCGAGCCCCTGCGACTTGCAGGTGGGCACGTCTTTCCAGGCCTGGCCGTCGGCGACGGATTCGCTGTAGTCCATCGGCTTGCCGTCGAAGACGCACAGCGGTCGCACCTTGCCGCCGCGCCATTGCGCCACGGCTTCGATCGGATTGTTGACGGTGGCATCGACGTGGTTGCCGACCAGCTGAACGGCGACCTCACCGCCGCCTTTATAGGGGATATAGGTGAGCTTGGTACCTGTCGCCTTTTCCAGCGCGACGGTGATGATCTGGTCTTCCTGCTTCGAGCCGGTGCCGCCGATCTTGATGCTGCCGGGCGGGGCCGCCTTCACGGCTTCGACGAAGTCCTTGGCGGTTTTGTAAGGCTTATCGGCATTGACCCAGAGCACGAATTCGTCGAGCGCCAACATCGCGACCGGCGTGAGATCCTTCCATGTAAACGGAATGCCGGTGGCGAGCGGCGTGGTGAACAGGTTCGACAGCGTGATGATGATCTTGTGCGGATTGTTCGCCGCCGTCTTGAGGTCGAGGAAGCCTTCGCCGCCGGCGCCGCCGGACTTGTTGATCACGACAAGCGGCTGCTTCATCAGGTTGTACTTGGTGACGATGCCCTGCAGCGTGCGCGCCATCTGATCAGCGCCGCCGCCGGTGCCGGCGGGAACGATGAACTCCACCGGCCGGGTCGGCTGCCACGCCGCGGCTGCGGGCGTCATGATCCCGATGATAGAAATGACGGCAACAAGGCCGCACGCAAGACGAGACGCTCCACCCCTCATGCCTCTCTCCCATGAATATGATAGAGCCGATCTGAGCCGGCTTGTGCTTCTATGAGCATTTGCTTCGGCCGAATGTTTTCACTAACGGCGGAAGCAAGCAAACGAAATTGCTGGAATTCGATCGTCGACTGCGTAAAATTTTTCTGGGTGAACTATAAGATTTAGCAAGGGCGGCGACAGGCGTATTGCCTGTCGCCGAGTTGATTACTCCGCCGCCTGCTTGCGCGGCGGCGCGGTGGCGCCGGATTCGTGGATTTCGGCGACGTGGGCCTCGCTGAAGCCGAGCACGTCGCGCAGGATCTCGTCGGTGTGCTCACCGAGCAGCGGCGAGCGCTTCACCTCGGTCGGCGAGTCCGACAGCTTGATCGGGTTGCCGACCGACAGATACTTGCCGCGGGTCGGGTGATCGACCTCGACCACCGTGCCGGTGGCGCGCAGCGACTGGTCTTCGGCCAGTTCCTTCATCGACAGGATGGGGCCGCAGGGGATGTCGTCCTGGTTGAGGATCTCCATCGCCTCGAACTTGGTCTTGGTCATCGTCCACTGTTCGATGCGGGCGAAGATCTCGTTGAGACGCGACAGCCGGGCAGGGGGCGTCGCGTAGTCCGGGTGGGTCTTCCAGCCGGTCTCGCCGATCACGTCGCAGATCTTCTCCCACACCGGCGCCTGGGTGATGAAATAGATGTAGGCGTTCGGGTCGGTCTCCCAGCCCTTGCACTTCAGGATGCGGCCGGGCTGGCCACCACCGGAATCGTTGCCGGCGCGCGGCACCGCTTCGCCGAACGGGATGCCTTCGCCGAACTGGCTGTATTCCTTGAGCGGGCCATGGGCGAGGCGCTGCTGATCGCGCAGCTTGACGCGCGACAGATTGAGCACGCCGTCCTGCATCGCGGCGGTGACGCGCTGGCCGCGGCCGGTGTGCTGGCGCTGATACAGCGCGGTGACGATGCCGAGCGCGAGATGCAGGCCGGTGCCGCTGTCGCCGATCTGCGCGCCGGTGACCAGCGGCGGGCCGTCGCGGAAGCCGGTGGTCGAGGCGGCGCCGCCGGTGCACTGCGCGACGTTCTCGTAGACCTTGCAGTCCTCGTACGGACCCGGGCCGAAACCCTTGATCGACGCCACGATCATGCGCGGGTTGATCTCCTGGATCTTCTCCCAGGTGAAGCCCATACGGTCGAGCACGCCGGGGCCGAAATTCTCCACCAGCACGTCGCAGGTGCGGATCAGCGCGGTGAGGACTTCCTTGCCCTTCGGGTTCTTGGTGTCGAGCGTGATCGAGCGCTTGTTGTGGTTCAGCATGGTGAAATACAGGCTGTCCACTTTCGGGATGTCCTGCAGCTGACCGCGCGTGATGTCGCCAGTGCCGGGGCGCTCGACCTTGATGACGTCGGCGCCAAACCACGCCAGCAGCTGCGTGCAGGTCGGCCCGGACTGGACGTGGGTGAAGTCGAGGATACGAACGCCGTCGAGCGCCTTGGTCATAGTCCTACTCCTGTCATCGATGCGCGCACGCAGGGCGGCATCTTGTTCGTCGTTGCTTGGTCCGCCGTCAGGCGAACAACTCCTGGCCGTGCGCCTCGACGTAGTCGGCGAGGCGCAGCGTGTGATCGCGTGCGCGTTTTTCGGCGAGCTCGGTGTCGCGCTGTTCCAGCGCCTCGATCATCGCCAGATGTTCGGGCAGCGACGCGGCGATGCGTTCCTTGCGGCCGATGGTGAGCTGGCGATAGCCGCGCACGTGCAGCAGGATGTCGTCGGTCATGTCGACCAGCACCTGCGACTCGCTGAGCGAGATCAGCGCCTGATGAAACACGATGTTGGCGCGGGAATATTCCTCGATGTGATCCTGCGGAAGCCGGTCCGGCCCGAATTCCTTGAACACGTCGCGCAGCGCGGTGATGTCGCGCTTGCGAGCCATCGTGGTGATCAGCCGCGCCGCCATGCTCTCCAGCGCCGCCCAGGCTCGGATCATGTCGACGATCTCGGCCTTGGTCCGCCTCACCACGACGATGCCGCGGCGGGGCAGGGCTTTCACCAGCCCGTCCTGCTCGAGCATCGCGATCGCTTCGCGGATCGGCGTGCGGCTGACGCCCAGTTTGTCCGACAGCGCGCGCTCGTCGAGCATCACCGGCTCGGGCGTGGTGTAGATGTCCATCGTAAGGATGGCCTGCTTCAGCGCCTGATAGGCCTTGGCCTTGTAGCTGATCTCGGGCGCAAGCCGCGTCACCGCGAGATCCGGCTCGCGCACGACGTCGACAATCTTGGCCCGGGCGCGCGCGATCATCTCGGCAGTCGATCCTTACCTGTGTGTCCGCTTGCTCTGGCATACCAGATGCCAGGGGTCAATCTCCCAAAATACCCTTATTGAGCGGCGGCATTGCGCTGAGAAGGTTGCTGGTATGCCAAATTGCACCGTATTTTCGTTCTCCAGATGCGCTTCGAGGTAGTTGAAACGCCCAGCGGGACGGCGCGGCCAGCGCCGGCCCCAAACTAATCACCCGGCATGGGACATTGCATCCTGCGCTGCGGCATAAAGCCGTGCTGCGCCTGCTCACCTCGAGTTGACAGGATAATGCGCAACCACGCCGCGCTTGCGCGCGTTTCGTCCGGACTCTATCTTCGACTCATTGCGACGTCAGTTCTGCAATCCTCGGGAGGACCTCATGGCCTGGAAGAAACCTGCGATCGTCGAAATCTCCGTCGGCATGGAAATCAACATGTACGCCTGCGCGGTGCGCAAGTAACAGCCGCAGCACGGTTGTGAGTTCCGAGCAGTCGGCGTCCCGCGCCGGCTGCTTTGTTTTTTGGGGACGGAGGACTCAATGATGCGCGTCGTCGTGCTGGGCGCCGCGGCCGGAGGCGGGGTTCCGCAGTGGAATTGCGGATGCCCGGTGTGCCGTGCCGCTTTCGCCGATCCGGCGTTGCGACGCACCCAGGCGTCGGTGGCGGTCAGCGCCGATGGAGCGCACTGGTTCCTGATCAATGCCTCGCCCGATCTGCGGCAGCAGGTGATCGCGACGCCGCAACTGCATCCGAAGGACGGCGCGCTGCGCCACAGCCCGATCGCCGGCGTCATCCTCACCAATGGCGAAGTGGACGCGGTCGCGGGGCTGCTGTCGATGCGCGAAGGCTCGTCGTTCAGCATCTACGCGCATGCCAAGGTGCTGGCGGTGCTCCGCGCCAACAGCATTTTCAATGTCCTCAACGACCAATTGGTGCCGCGGCGGCCGATCGACATCGATCAGCCGTTCGAGCTTGCGCTGCCGGACGGCACGCCCTCAGGTCTCGTCGTCACCGCCTTCGCGGTGCCGGGCAAGGCGGCCTGGTATCTCGAAGGCCAGGTGCATCCCGGCGGTGATGCGGCGGACGGTGACACGCTCGGCCTGACCATCACCGATAAGGCGACCGGCACCGCGGTTCACGTGCTCACCGCCTGCGCGCGGGTGACGGACGAGCTCAAGGCACGGCTCGCCGACGCTCCGCTCGTGCTGTTCGACGGCACGGTCTGGCGCGACGACGAACTGATCGCCGCGGGCCTCGGCCATAAAACCGGGCAGGCGATGGGACATATCGCCATGTCCGGCGACGACGGCGCCATCGCCGCACTGCACGACCTCGGCATTGCGCAAAGGCTGTTCGTGCATATCAATAACTCGAACCCGGCGCTGCTGGCGGACACCGCCGAGCGCAAGGCCGTGGAGCAGGCGGGCTGGATGATCCCGCCCGACGGGATGGAGGTGACGCCGTGAACGCGATGACGGCCTTTTCGATCAACGGCGCCGCACCTCTGCAGAATGCGGAGGAGCTGGAAGCGGCGCTACGCCAGATCGGCGCAGCGCGCTATCACAATCTGCATCCGTTTCATCGCCTGCTGCACGGCGGCAAACTCAACAAGGGGCAGGTGCAGGCCTGGGCTCTCAACCGCTATTATTATCAGAGCACGATCCCGATCAAGGACGCGGTGGTGATCTCGCGTTTTCGCGACCGTGCGACCCGCGTCGAATGGCGCCACCGTATAGAGGATCACGACGGCGACCTCGGCAGCGAAGGCGGCATCGAGCGCTGGCTGAAGCTGACCGAAGGGCTCGGCCTCGACAGCGCCTATGTCGAGTCCACCGAGGGAATCCTGCCGGCGACGCGGTTCGCGGTGGATGCCTATGTGCATTTCGTCCGCGATCGGACGCCGCTGGAAGCGATCGCGTCGTCGCTGACCGAATTGTTTGCGCCCAACCTGCACGAAGAGCGCATCTCCGGCATGCTGGCGCATTACGAGTTCGTCAATCCGGAGATCATGAGCTACTTCAAGCGGCGGCTCGAACAGGCGCCGCGCGACGCGAATTTCGCGCTTGATTACGTCAAGCGCCATGCCACCACGCCGGCCGAACGCGAGGCGGTGTGCAACGCGCTCATTTTCAAGACCAACGTGCTGTGGGCGCAGCTCGACGCGCTGCATCACGCTTATGTCGACGGCCACATTCCACCCGGCGCCTTCGTGCCGCGGGCCGGGTGAGGCGGCGATGGCGCGCAACATCACCGTCAGCGAAGCCAGCCGGCCGATCCTGCCGCGCCACGCCAGGCTGCGCTTCGACGAGACGCGGCAGCGCTGGGTGATCCTGGCGCCGGAACGGGTGCTGGCGCCGGACGACATTGCGGTTGAAATCCTGCAGCTGTGCGACGGTGCCCGCAGCGTCGCCAGCATCGTCGATGAGCTCGCCGCCAAGTACACGGCCGACCGCACCGAGATCGGCGCCGATGTCGTGGCGATGCTGCAGGACCTTGCTGACAAAGGCTTCCTGACCGAAGCGCGGGAGCCGGCGCCATGAGCGACAGCGCGCTGACAACGGCGGCAGCCGGCGCAGCGGTGCTGGACAAGCCCGGCAGCGTTGCGGAGAGCTACGGCATTCCGCTCGCGGTGCTGCTGGAGCTGACGCATCGCTGCCCGCTGCAGTGTCCGTATTGCTCCAATCCGGTCGAGCTGGAGCGCGGCGGCTCTGAACTCTCCACCGACGAATGGAAGCGCGTGCTCAGCGAGCTCGCTGCGATCGGCGTGCTGCAGGTGCATTTCTCCGGCGGCGAGCCGACCGCGCGCAAGGACCTGGTCGAGCTGGTGCAGCACGCCAGCGACCTCGGCCTGTACACGAACCTGATCACGTCGGCGGTGTTGCTAACGCGCGAGCGCCTCGCGGCGCTGGCCGACGCCGGCCTGTGCCACGTCCAGATCAGTTTTCAGGGCAACGAGCCGATGCTTGCCGATCGCGTCGGCGGTTATGCCAACGGTCACGCCAAGAAGATCGAAGTCGCCCGCTGGACCCGCGAGCTCGATCTGCCGCTCACCGTCAATGCGGTGATGCATCGCCAGAACCTGCATCAATTGCCGGACATCATCGAGATGGCGGTGGGGCTCGACGCCGACCGGCTCGAAGTCGCCAACGTGCAGTACTACGGCTGGGCATTGAAGAACCGCGCCGCGCTGATGCCGACGCTGCAGCAGATCGAGGATTGCACGGCGCTGGTCGAAGCCGCGCGCGAGCGGCTGAAGGGCCAGCTTTCGATCGATTACGTCGTGCCGGATTACTACGCGCTGCGACCGAAGACCTGCATGGGCGGCTGGGGCCGGCAGTTCTTCAACATCTCGCCGAGCGGCAAGGTGCTGCCCTGTCACGCCGCAGAAACCATCACCGGGCTTACATTCGACTCGGTGCGCGGCGGAGCGTCGATCGCCGAGATCTGGCGCAATTCCGAAGCACTCAACCGCTATCGCGGCACCGGCTGGATGCAGCAGCCGTGCGCCAGCTGCGCCTTCAAGGAGATCGATTTCGGCGGCTGCCGCTGCCAGGCTTTTGCGCTGGCCGGCGACGCGGCCGCGACAGATCCGGCCTGCGCGCTGTCGCCGCTACACGAGCGTATCTTCAAGACGGCGGAAATCGAGGCGGAGCAGGGCGGCGAAAAGTTCGTCTATCGCAACTTCGCCGGCGGCACTGCGGAGCGCGAGTAGCACAGCCTCTCCCCGGTCATTCCGGGGCGCGCAGCGAAGCTGCGCGAACCCGGAATCTCAGGCGCGCAGTCTCAACCTCTCTTTCGTCATTCCGGATTGCGCGTAGCGCCAGTCCGGAATCCATACTCACTGACGTCGATTTGGGATCCGGACCCGGTGCATCACTAAACCGCGAACGCCGGGGATATGGATTCCGGGTTCGCGCTTCGTGCGCCCCGGAATGACGAACGTGAATGTCATTTCAAGGAGCGAAGCGACGAAGCAATCCAGCGCAGTGCTCGGAGCTGGATTGCTTCGCTTCGCTCGCAATGACGGGGAGAGGTTGGGGCGGGAACGCGCGCTCGCACGGTGCGATGAACGAGCGCGGCTTACTTAGAACACTACCACCGACCTGATCGACTTGCCCTCGTGCATCAGGTCGAACCCCTTGTTGATGTCCTCGAGCTTCAGCACGTGGGTGATCATCGGGTCGATTTCGATCTTGCCGTTCATGTACCAGTCGACGATCTTCGGCACGTCGGTGCGGCCGCGGGCGCCGCCGAAGGCGGAGCCTTTCCAGACTCGGCCGGTGACGAGCTGGAACGGGCGGGTCGAGATTTCCTTGCCGGCTTCGGCGACGCCGATCACCACCGAGACGCCCCAGCCGCGGTGGCAGGCTTCGAGCGCCTGACGCATGACGGTGGTGTTGCCGGTGCAGTCGAACGTGTAGTCGGCGCCGCCGTCGGTCAGGCTGACGAGATGCTGGACGATGTCGCCGTCGATGGTCTTCGGGTTGACGAAGTCGGTCATGCCGAAGCGGCGACCCCATTCGGCCTTGTCGTCGTTAATATCGACGCCGACGATCTTGTCGGCGCCGACCATCTTGGCACCCTGGATGACGTTGAGGCCGATGCCGCCGAGGCCGAACACCACGACGTTCGAGCCGGGCGTCACCTTGGCGGTGTTGACCACGGCGCCGACGCCGGTGGTGACGCCGCAGCCGATGTAGCAGCTCTTGTCGAACGGCGCGTCGTCTCGGATCTTGGCAACCGCAATCTCGGGCAACACGGTGAAGTTCGAGAACGTTGAGCAGCCCATGTAGTGGAAGATCGGCTGGCCCTTGTAGGAAAAGCGCGAGGTGCCGTCGGGCATCAGGCCCTTGCCCTGGGTGGCGCGGATCGCGGTGCAGAGGTTGGTCTTCTGGCTCAGGCAGCTTTTGCACTGCCGGCACTCCGGCGTGTACAGCGGGATGACGTGATCGCCGACTTTCACGGAGGTTACGCCGGGGCCGACCTCGCGGACGATGCCGGCGCCCTCATGGCCGAGGATCGACGGGAAGATGCCTTCCGAGTCGAAGCCGTCGAGCGTGTAGGCGTCGGTATGGCAGATGCCGGTCGCTTTGATCTCGACAAGGACCTCGCCTGCCTTCGGCCCTTCGAGATCGACTTCGACGATTTCGAGCGGCTTCTTGGCTTCGAACGCGACGGCGGCCCGTGTCTTCATGGCGATCCTCCTGGCAGGCAACATGCGATTGCCACCTGGTATCGCAAATCGGCGCGGCGACTTGAACCGTTTTCTGGCCGGTGCGGATGCGAGGGCTCAGGCGGACGCGGCGCGAACCTCGTCGTCGGTCGGCATCTCCTCCGCCGCGTTCGGATCGCCCGGCGCGGTGGCCCAGCCGAGTTCGACCAGCGTCACGGTGCGGCGGCCGGTGCCGTCGAACTGGCAGACAATCAGGCCTTGCTCTTCGATATAGGTCAGCAGCCGCCGCGCGCGGCGCAGCGAGTGCGTGCCGTAGGCGCGGGCGATGGCGGCGTCGCCGGGGCAGGGCCAGCCTTCCTTGGCGGCGCGCGCGATCATCATGAACACGCCCTGCATGTCGTCGGGCAATATCGACGCGCGCAGCGTCACGTCCTGCCAGCCGTCGTCGGCCGCCATCTCGGCGGTGAGGCCGGCGCGGGCGTGCGTCAGCATGCGGCGGAATTCGACCATGTCGGGGATCGTCGCGGCGAGGCCCTCGATCCGGCAACGCACGATGAACTCCTGATACAGCACGCCGATGGCGCGGAAGCCGGCGTCGGGCTCAGCGAGGATTGCGCGCAGGATGCGGTCGAGCCGTTCGCGGCGTTCGGCGAGCTGGTCGTCGGTGAGCGGCTCGGCTTCGGGCTCGGGGCGGGCGTCGATCGCGGCGGACTTCGCCGCCATCAGCTGACTTAGCAGATCGGGCGCGGGCTGCCGGCGCTGCGGCCGCGCGCCAACGGCGTCCGGCGGCGGCGCGGCCAGAATGACGGCGCGGGCGTCTTCGAGCGCGGCTTCCGGCAGCGGCATCAGCTTCGGCGAGGCGTTGCGCGGATGGGTTTCGGTCGGGCCGATCCGCAGGCCGAGCGGGCGGCGCGACAGGGCAGGGCCGAGCGCCATGAACTGGCCGCGCTCGAGATCGCGAAACTGTTCGGCCTGGCGCCGCTCCATGCCGAGCAGATCGGCGGCGCGCGCCATGTCGATGTCGAGGAAGGTGCGGCCCATCAGGAAGTTCGACGCTTCGGCCGCGACGTTCTTGGCGAGCTTGGCCAGCCGCTGCGTCGCGATCACGCCGGCGAGTCCGCGCTTGCGGCCGCGGCACATCAGATTGGTCATCGCCCCGAGCGACAGTTTTCGTGCGTCGTCGGAGACTTCACCGGCGACGGCAGGCGCGAACAGCTGCGCCTCGTCGACCACCACGAGCATTGGGTACCAATGGTCGCGCGGGGTGTTGAACATGCCGTCGAGAAATGCGGCGGCGCGCCGCATCTGGTTCTCGGCGTCGAGCCCTTCGAGGTTAAGCACGGTCGAGACGCGATGCATGCGGGCGCGCTCGCCCGCGACCTGCAGGCCGCGCTCGGTATGCGCCTCGGCGTCGATGACGAGATGGCCGAAGCGTTCGGCCAGCGTGACGAAGTCGCCTTCGGGATCGATAATCGCCTGTTGCACCCACGGCGCGCTCTGCTCGAGCAGACGGCGCAGCAGATGGGATTTGCCCGAGCCGGAATTCCCTTGCACCAGCAAGCGGGTGGCCAGCAGCTCTTCGAGGTCGAGCGTCGCGGCTGCGCCGCCGCTGGTTTGCCCCATCTCGATCGCAACGGTCATATCGGCCCGACTCTCCTTTCGGAGGAGGGGGCTTAACAATCCGAGCCCGGCGCGTCGAGCATCCGGGGGCGCATGTCAGGTGTTATGCACGGTCGCGTGCCGGTTGCTGATCCGGAACCGTGGGGGCGTTACTTGGCGAGGCCGCGCAGGATCAGATCGGTGCTCGCCCGGGTGAATTGGTCGAGATCGAAGTGTTTGCGCGTGCCGAACACCAGCGACCACAGGCAGACCAAGAGTCCCGGGCTCATGATGATCTCGACGAATTCAGAAGCCGGTGCATCGCGAAATTCACCGGCCGCGACGCCGGCGTCGATCAGCTGCTTGAACTGGTCGATCATCGGCAGCACGAATTCATCATAGTGTCGATCGACCAACTCGGGAAAGCGCCCGCCTTCAGAGATCAGGAAGCGCAGCACTTCCCGTGAGTTTCGGTTTTCGGCGATGTGCGCGTAGGTGAAGGCGACGAGAGCCTGCAACCTTTCCGTGTAGGTGCCTTGGGCTTTTTCGACCTGACTGACCAAATCCGGGAGGAAGGTCTGCGACTTGTGCCGCACCATCTCCTCGAACACGCGCTCCTTTGCGTCGAAATAAAAATACACCGTGCCCTTGGTCACACCGGCCCGAGCCGCCACGTCTTCGAGGCGTGTGGCGGAATAGCCGTGTTGCACAAATTCCTCGAACGCCGCGTCTAAAATTTCAGCGGGGCGTTCGGCTTTGCGCCTTCTGCGGGTCTTGGTCTCGGGGGACATTCCTCAACTCCAGTCACCCGACCCTACTATTGACTTTCGAGTCAGTCAATAATACTCAGGGCAGACGATTGATGAAATGGGCCAACCGTCATGCTTTCCACGTTCCGGATAGTCTTGCTGGCGCCGTTGGCCGTGTGCCTAGCGGGATGTGGCGGCGAGCGCGCTCAGCCGCAGCGGCCGGTGACGCTGGTCAAGACTGAGGTGGTTCAGCTGCAGCCCTGGCAGAACATCATCCGGCTCACCGGTGACGTTCAGGCAAAGGTCAGCACCGAGCTGTCGTTTCGGGTCAGCGGCCGGGTCACCGAGCGCATGGTCGATGTCGGCGCGCATGTGAATGCGGGCGACGTGCTGGCCAAGATCGATCCCACCGAACAGCAGGCGGACCTCGCCGGCGCGCAGGCCGCGGTCGCGGCTGCCGAAGCACAAGTGCGGGTCGCGACGGCAAATTACGAGCGGCAGAAGTCGCTGATCGACAAGGGCTTTACCACCCGGGTGGCGTATGATCAGGCGCAGGAGGCGCTGCGCACCGCTGAAGGCTCGCTGGAGACCGCCAAAGCCCAGCTCGGCAATGCCACCGATGCGCTGAGCTACACCGAACTTCGCGCCAGCGCCTCCGGCATCATCACGGCCCGCAACATCGAAGTCGGCCAGGTCGCCCAGGCTGCGCAGTCCGCCTACACGCTGGCGGAAGACGGCGCGCGGGACGCCGTGGTCGACGTCTACGAGTCGATCTTCCTGACGCCGTGGGAAGGCGATACCGCAAAGTTGATGTTGTTGTCCGACCCGAAGGTCACGGCGTCGGCAAAGCCTCGCGAAATCTCGCCGACCGTCGATCCGAAAAGCGGCGCCGTTCGCGTCAAGATGTCGATCATCGATCCGCCGCCGGCCATGACGCTGGGCAGCGTGGTGGCTGCCGAGGGGCGTAGCAAGCCGGTCGAGCGCATCGTGCTGCCATGGAGCGCGTTGACCTCGGACGTCAACGGCCCCGCCGTATGGGTGGTCGATCCGCAAACGCGCGCGGTGTCGCTGAAGAACATTGCGGTCGAGGCCTACGAGACGAATTCCGTCGTCGTGGCGAGCGGCCTTATTCCCGGCGAACGCGTCGTCATCGAAGGCGGCAAGCTGCTGCGTCCGGCTCAAATCGTCACTTACGACGGAGCCGAGGCATGAACATGGTTCGGATCGTCGTGCTTGCAACGACATGTCTGCTGATTGCGGGCTGCGACAAGAAGCCGGAGCAGCCGGAGCCGATCCGGCCGGTGCTATCGGTGGTGGTCGCGCCGCGCGAGGCGAGCAGTCTCGCGGTGGTCGGGACGGTCGAGCCGCAGTTCAAGACCGACTACGGCTTCCGCATGCTCGGGCGGCTGATCGCGCGGCCGGTCAATGTCGGCGACACGGTGGAGAAGGGCCAACTGCTCGCCGCCGTCGACCCGTTCGCGGCCGAGCTCGCGGTGCGCTCGGCTCTGGCTGAAGTGTCGACCGCGCAGGGACAGTTCGTCAATGCCAGCGGCACCGCCAATCGCCAGCGCACGCTGATTGAGACCGGCGCGACCACCAAGGCGACGCTCGACTCCGCCGAGCAGAGCAGCGCCGCCGCGCAGGCGGCAGTGACGCGCGCGCAATCCAATCTGACCAAGGCGCGCGAGCAGCTCAGCTACACCAAGCTCGAAGTCGAGTATGCCGGCGTCGTCACCGCAGTCGGCGTCCAGGTCGGGCAGATTGTCAATCCCGGCCAGACCGTCGTGACCGTGGCGCGGCCGGACATTCGCGAGGCGGTGATCGACGTCGCCGACGAACTCGCCGGCATGCTCAAGATCGGCGCGCCGTTGACGGTGCGGCTGCAGCTCGATGCGCAGATCGAAGCCGCCGGCAAAGTCCGCGAAGTGGCGCCGCAGGCCGATCCGGTCACACGGACGCGGCGGGTGCGGATCACATTGGAGTCTCCACCGGACACGTTCCGGCTCGGTTCGACGATCACCACGCTGATTCCGGGCAAGCCGTCGCAAGGCTATTCGCTGCCGGCGACTGCGATCCTCGTCGACAATGATCAGTCCTACGTCTGGGTGATCGATCCGGCGACCAAGTCGGTCAGCAAGCGCAAGGTGCAGATCGTGCGCGGCGACGACGGCTCGGTTCAGGTCACCGACGGAATCAACGCCGGCGAACGTATAGCGAGAGCGGGAGTGCATCAACTCAAGGAGGGCCAGCGGGTCCGCCTCGAAGGGGAACCGCAAGCGTGAAGAAATTCAACCTCTCCGACTGGGCCCTGCACCATCGTTCGATGGTCTGGTACTTCATGATCGCCTTCATGGCGGCCGGCCTGTTCTCGTATCTCGAGCTCGGCCGCGAGGAAGACCCGGCGTTCACGATCAAGACGATGGTGATCCAGGCCAAATGGCCTGGCGCCTCGGCCGAAGAAACCACGCGCCAGGTCACCGACCGGATCGAGAAGAAGCTCGAAGAGCTGGAATCGCTCGACTACACCAAGAGCATCACCACCGCCGGCGAGACCACTGTGTTCGTCTTTCTGCGCGACACCACCAAGGCGCGGGACGTGGTCCCGACCTGGGTGCGCGTCCGCAACATGGTCAACGACATCAAGGGCGACTTTCCGCAGGGCGTGCTCGGGCCGGCGTTCAACGATCGCTTCGGCGACGTTTTCGGCAATATCTACGCCTTCACCAGCGACGGTCTCACCCAGCGCCAGCTCCGCGATCAGGTCGAGGACGTCCGCGCCAAGGTGCTGCAAGTGCCCAACGTCGGGCGCGTCGATATCATCGGCGCCCAGGACGAAGTGATCTTCCTGGAGTTCTCGCCGCGCAAGGTCGCGGCGCTCGGGCTCGATCAGCGCTCGATCATCGCGTCGCTGCAAGCGCAGAATGCGATCACGCCGTCCGGCGTGTTGCAGGCGGGGCCGGAGCGGATCAGCGTCCGCGTCAGCGGACAGTTTACTTCGGAAGAGAGTCTCAAGGCGATCAATCTGCGCGTCAACGATCGGTTCTTCCCGCTGACCGACATCGCCACCATCCGACGTGGCTACTCCGATCCGCCGACCTCGCTTTTCAGATACAAGGGACAGCCCGCGATCGGCCTCGCGATCGGCATGAAGGCCGGCGCCAACCTGCTGGAGTTCGGCGAGGCGCTGAAGGAGAAGATGAAGCACATCACGGCCGATCTGCCGGTCGGCGCCGAGGTGCATCTGGTGTCGGACCAGCCGCAGATCGTCGACGAGGCGGTGTCGGGCTTCACCCGGGCGCTGTTCGAAGCGGTCGCGATCGTGCTGGCGATCAGCTTCATCAGCCTCGGCCTGCGCGCCGGCCTGGTCGTGGCGATTTCGATTCCACTGGTGCTCGCGATCACCTTTTTGGTGATGCAGTATTCCGACATTTCGCTGCAGCGGATCTCGCTGGGCGCGCTGATCATCGCGCTCGGCCTCTTGGTCGACGATGCCATGATCGCGGTCGAGATGATGGTAGCTCGGCTCGAGGTCGGCGATACGCTCGAGAAGGCCGCGACCCACGTCTACACCTCGACTGCGTTCCCGATGCTCACCGGCACGCTGGTGACGGTGGCGGGCTTCATCCCGATCGGCCTCAACAGTAGCGCCGCGGGCGAATTCACCTTCACGCTGTTCGTCGTGATCGCGGTGTCGCTGATCACCTCGTGGATCGTCGCGGTGCTGTTCACGCCGCTACTCGGCGTCACCATCCTGCCGAAGCAGATGAAGAGCCATCACGAGACCAAGGGATGGTTCTCGCGCGCGTTCACCCGGACGCTGTTGTTCTGCATGCGCTGGCGGTGGCTGACGATCGGCGTGACGCTGGCGGCGTTCGCGCTGTCGCTGGTCGGCATGGGCTTCGTGCAGCAGCAATTTTTCCCGTCGTCCGATCGCAACGAGCTGATCGTCGACTGGAATCTGCCGCAGAACAGCTCGATCACCGAAACCAGCGCACAGATGGCACGGTTCGAGCGCGAGGCGCTGCAGGGCAAGGACGGTATCGATCACTGGTCGAGCTATGTGGGCCAGGGCGCGCCGCGCTTCGTGCTGTCGTTCGACGTGCAGCCGGCCGACAAGTCGTTCGGCCAGATCGTAATCGTCACCAAGAGCCTCGCCGACCGCGACCGGCTGCAGCCGGAATTGCAGGCCTATCTGAAAAAGACCTTCCCGGGCACCGACGCGCTGGTGAAGCTGCTCGATATCGGCCCGCCGGTCGGCCGGCCGATCCAGTACCGCGTCAGCGGGCCGGACATCGCCAAGGTCCGCGAGCTGTCGCGGCAGCTCGCCGGTATTATGGCGACCAATCCGCATCTCGGCGACGTGGTGTACGACTGGATGGAGCCGGCGCGCGTCGTCAAGGTCGACGTGCTGCAGGACAAGGCGCGCCAGCTCGGCGTCACGTCGGAAGATATCGCCTCGACGCTCAACGCCATCGTCGATGGCTCGACCGTCACCCAGGTTCGCGACGATATCTATCTGGTCAACGTGCAGGGCCGCGCCAATGCGGCGGAGCGTGGGTCGATCGAGACGCTGCGCAACCTGCAATTGTCGGGCAGCAGCGGGCAGAGCGTGCCGCTCGCGGCGGTGGCGACGTTCCGCTACGAGCTCGAACAGCCGACGATCTGGCGCCGCTCACGCTTGCCGACCATCACCGTCAAGGCCGGCCTGATCGACGCCACCCAGCCGGCGACCGTGGTCGATCAGCTGAAGCCGCAGGTCGCCGAGTTCAACGCCAAGCTGCCGTTCGGCTACGCGGCGGTGGTCGGCGGCACGGTCGAAGAAAGCGCCAAGTCGCAGGCGCCGATCGCCGCGGTGGTGCCGATCATGCTGTTCGTGATGGCGACCATCCTGATGGTGCAGCTGCAGAGCTTCCACCGGCTGTTCCTGGTGTTCGCCGTCGCGCCCCTGGCTCTGATCGGCGTTGTCGCAGCGCTGCTGCCGAGCGGCGCTCCGCTCGGGTTCGTCGCGATCCTCGGCGTGCTGGCGTTGATCGGAATCCTGATCCGCAACTCGGTCATCCTGATCGTGCAGATCGAACAACTGCGCAGCGAAGGCAAGCCGCCCTGGGAAGCGGTCGAAGAAGCGACCGAACACCGGATGCGACCGATTCTGCTCACGGCAGCCGCCGCCAGCCTCGCGCTGATTCCGATCGCCCGCGAGGTGTTCTGGGGGCCGATGGCCTACGCGATGATGGGCGGCATCATCGTCGGCACCGTGCTGACACTGCTCTTTCTGCCCGCGCTCTACGTGGCGTGGTTTCGTATCAAGATGCCGGAAGAAGGCGCGCCTACATGAAGACGAACGATTACCTGTCTGCTCCGCTTCCCCTGTGTCGGGGCGCTCGCGTCCGGATGAGCCCGCTGGGCCGCTCGCGCCATCCGAAGTACGGCGACCGCGAAGGTCTGATCGTCGGGCAGGGCTCGCCGAGCAGCTGGCGCGTCAAGTTCGACGACCGCAAGACCATCCAGGCGATCCATCAGGACTATCTCGAGCGGGTTCCGCGTCCGAGCGCGCCCCATCATTCGGCTGAATCTTCTGTGGATCGGCACTGCGACGCGTCCAATCCCTAATCGGTTGTCAACCGTTCGGCTGCAGGATGCGTCGCATGTATCGACCTCTCATGGTTCCGCTGGTCATCGCGTTGAGTTGGATGCTGGCGGCGTGCGCGTCGGCGCCGCGCGTGCCGTACACGGCTTCCGAGGCCAATGCGGCGCGCGTCCTCAACCTTGATGATCTGCGCCGCTATGCCGACGAGCCGGCCTCCGCCTTCGTCCAGACCAAGCTGCCGGCAGGGCCGCGCAACTACCTGGCGCTCTCCGGCGGCGGCGCGGACGGGGCTTATGGTGCCGGCCTGCTGAACGGCTGGACCGCGGCCGGAACGCGGCCGTCGTTCACGCTCGTGTCGGGCGTCAGCACGGGTGCGCTGATCGCGCCGTTCGCGTTTCTCGGACCGCAATATGATCCGACCTTGCGCCAGTTCTACACCAGCGGCATCGCCGAGACGCTGCTGGAATCGCCGAACCCGCTGAACGCGATTTTCGGTTCCGGCCTGTTCGGCAACAAGCGGCTGCGCGAACTGGTCGCCGATTACATCAACGAGGACTTCGTCGCGGCGGTTGCGGCCGAATACGCCAAGGGCCGCATGCTGTTCGTGGTCACCACCAATCTGGATTCCCAGCGCGCGGTGATCTGGAACCTCGGCCGCATCGCCGCGGTCGGTACGCCACAATCGCTCAACCTGTTTCGCGATGTCGTCGCAGCCTCGGCGAGCCTGCCGGCGGTGTTCCCGCCGATGTTGATCAGCGCCGAAGCCGGCGGCGCGCGGTTTCAGGAGATGCATGTCGACGGCGGCGTGACTGCGCCGGTGCTGACGTTGCCGGAGGCCTACCTGCTGCGCAACGCGTCGGGCAAGTCTCTCGATCTCCAGCTCTACATTCTGATCAACAACAAGATCGAGCCGGAATTCCAGGTGGTCGCCGACAAGACGCTGGACATCGCCGCGCGGTCGTCGTCGACGTTGCTGAAAACGCAGACCCGCTCGATCCTGTACAGCACCTACGACTTCGCCAGGCGCAACAAATACGGTTTCAACCTGAGTTACATCGAGGCCGACCGTCCGATCTCGCCGGCGGGCTTCAACACCGCCTATATGCGCGACCTGTTCCAGTACGGCTACGACAAGGCGTTGTCCGGCCGCGCCTGGGCGAAGGCGCCCCCGGCGGACGGGCCGACCACGGCGCCGATGGCCGAGGCGACGGCCGAGCGACGGGTCGCCGGCGCGAACTGACAATGGGGTGACTCGGTTGCGATGCCGCGTCCATGCTGAACGAGGCGGCAATGTCTGCACGGAGCCTTTCGGCCCAATGTGTCTTGGTGATGCTTCTCCTCGGGCAGGGCCTCGTCGGCGCATGGGCGGCGCGTGAGTCGGAGGCGCTGGAACGCGCGCCGGTGGCCGGTGACGCTGCGCCGGAGGCGGTCGGCAGCGTTCCGTCAGGTGCCGACGTCGTTCGTATGGTGGAGAGCGGGCTCGGCGGCGCACGCGCCTACGATCTTGCGCTGAACGACCAAGGCGGGGCGCCGTTCTTCGAGATCAAATCGATCAAGGACGGCAATATCTGGAGCACCGTCATCGACGTGGCGACCAGACGCGTCGTCAGCTCCACGGTGGTGATGCCGACCGCAGAGCTGCAGGGGAACGACAAGCGCGACATCGAAGCGTTCCAGCGCTCCCGCATGCCGCTGACCGAGGCCATCGCCATCGCCGAGCAAGTCGGCGCCGGTCGCGCGATCAGCGCCGGGCTGAGCACCACCGAGGGCAAGCTGATCATTGCGGTGGTCGTCGTGTCGAACGGCGCGTTGAAGGAGATCCACGTCGAGCCCGATAAGCGATCCCAGCGCCGACGGCCGCGCTGATCTGCGATGCGGTCTTCAGGAACGCCAGATCCGTCTTAAGCCGCGTAGTACGCCCTATCGCTCGTCATGGCCGCGCTTGACCCGCCTGCGGGGCCGAAGCCCCTTCGGCTTGGCGAAGGCCCGGCCATCCACGCCTTTTCTGCATCTCCGTCAGCAAGGCGTGGATGCCCGGCACAAGGCCGGGCATGACGAAGCCGAGGGGCTTTCGTCTATTGATCCGCTGGTTATCGCCAGCCGAGTGCTGGCGCCACGTGGGTGAGAAGGGCCTCGATCACGTGGGCATTGTAGTCGACGCCGAGCTGGTTCGGGACCGTCAGCAGCAGCGTATCGGCCTCGGCGATCGCCTCGTCCTGCTTGAGCTGCTCGATCAGCACGTCCGGCTCCGCCGCGTAGGAGCGGCCGAAGATCGCACGTGTCTGCGCGTCAAGATAGCCGACCTGGTCCTGCTGGCCGCCTTCGCCGCCGAAATAAGCGCGGTCGCGATCGTCGACCAGCGCGAAGATGCTGCGGCTGACCGAGACGCGCGGCGTGCGCGTGTGACCGGCTTCCTGCCACGCCGCCCGATAGGCGCGGATCTGCGCCGCCTGCTGGACGTGAAACGGCTCGCCGGTCTCGTCGTTCTTCAGCGTCGAGCTCTGCAGATTCATGCCGAGCTTGGCGGCCCAGACCGCGGTCGCATTGGAGCCGGCGCCCCACCAGATGCGGTCGCGCAGCCCTTCCGAATAGGGCTCGAGCCGAAGCAGTCCGGGCGGATTGGGAAACATCGGCCGCGGGTTCGGGTTGGCGAAGCCTTCGCCGCGCAGCACGTCGAGCAGCACTTCGGTATGACGGCGGCCCATGTCGGCGTCGCTCTGGCCCTCGGCCGGCTCGTAGCCAAAGTAACGGAAGCCGTCGATCACCTGCTCGGGCGAGCCGCGGCTAATGCCGAGCTGCAGCCGGCCACCCGAAATCAGATCGGCGGCGCCGGCATCCTCGGCCATGTACAGCGGGTTCTCGTAACGCATGTCGATCACGGCGGTGCCGATCTCGATCCGGCTGGTCTTGGCGCCGATCGCGGCGAGCAGCGGGAAGGGCGAGGCGAGTTGGCGCGCGAAGTGATGCACGCGAACGTAAGCGCCGTCAGCGCCGAGCTGTTCGGCAGCCTGCGCCAGCTCGATCGATTGCAGCAGCGCGTCGGCCGCGGAGCGAGTGCCGGACTGCGGCGACGGCGACCAATGGCCGAAAGAAAGAAAGCCGATCTTCTTCATAGGGACAGGGCCTCGTGGATCAGGGCCCTAGATATGACGTTTTGCGGCGCTGAGAAGTCATGCCTGCAATGCAGCGCGAAACGCGCCCGCTACGTCGGGTCGTCGAGCTCTGCAACCACCTTGGCGAGCGTCTCCCGGACCTCTTCGCGATCCGCGGCAGCGGTGTCGATGAACAGCCGCATCCCCGGCAGCTCCTTTCGGATCACTTCGGCCGGCGCCGCGGCTTTCAGTCCGCGCACCGCGTAGGCGCGCACCGGCTCGCCGAACCCCTTCACTGTCAGGGCCGGCCGCTCTTCGGCGTTGATCACCTCGTTCACCAGCGACCAGGTGACGTGCGAGATCAGGATCGAGCCGGGCTCGCAGCTCTGCTCGAGTCGGGATGTGAGATTCACTTCGCCACCCACGATGGTGTAGTCCATCCGGTCCGGGCTGCCGAAATTGCCGACCGTGCAGTAACCAGTGTTGATGCCAATTCGTACCCGGAATGGACGTTCGGCCCCGGTCTCCATCCACTCGGCCTCGAGTTCGATCAGCTTCTGCTGCATCTCGATCGCCATCATCACGCAGGCGATGGCGTCCTCTTTGACGCCGCGGCTTTCCGGATCGCCGAAGAAGGCGAGCACCGCGTCGCCGACATATTTGTCGATGGTGGCGCCGTGCTTCAGTGCGATCTGCGCCATCTCGGCGAGATAGCGATTGAGCATCGCAGTGAGGTCTTCGGATTCGAGCTTGTCGGTGGTGGCGGTGAAGTTGGCGATGTCGGACAGGAAGATCGTCAGCTTCTTGCGTTTGGAGGCGATCTCGGCGACCTGGTGACCGCTGAAAATCGACGAATAGACCTGCGGCGACAGATATTTCGACAGCGCCGCCGACAGCCCTTCGAGGCTGCGGTTGCGCGTCTCGAGTTCTTCGGTGCGCTGCTTCACCATGGAGTCGAGATACTCTTCACGCGCCGCGACCTGTCCGGCCATGCCGGTGAACACGCGTGCCAGCTGGCCGAGTTCGTCGCGTCGCCTCAGCACCGGCGACAGCAGCTTCGGATCGAATTCGTGGGCCTCCAGCGCCGTCGCGGCGCGGGTGATCTGGCGCAGCGGCGCCGACTGATAGCGCGCAACGCCGATCGACAGCAGAATGCCGATCGCCGCGATGGCTGATGCCGTGACGGCAGCGATCTCGGCCTGACTCTGCACCGTCGCCCACACCCGGTTCATCGGCAGGCGGACCAGCGCCGCGCCGACGATTTCCTTCTGTTCATTGTGCACCGGTGCGATCACGCTGAGATTATTGCGGCTTTCGACGTGGCGCGTCTGGCCGTCGGCAATCACCAGCCGAACCGGGCCCAGCTCCTTCTGATTGGGGCCGTCGCGCAGATTGGCGCCGTAGATGCCGGGCCCGACCAGCGCATCGAGCTTGCGATCGAACACCCAGACCGCGTCGATATCGCCGTCGGCGAGCAGGTTCTCGACGGTGCGCGGCAGCCCCACCTTCATGGTCAGCTCTTCGAGAAACCTGGCGTTGCGCCCGACCTGCACGATCCGCGGTTTGTCGACGCCGCCGACCCCGACATATTTGAAATGCTCGTTGTCGATGTCGCGCTTGCGCGCGTCCTGATCGACGACCTTCTGCTTGCCGCTGAGCAGATCGTGAAAGGCATAGGCCTGCGGCTGCACCTGCGGCGAATTGCTGAAGGTGAAGTCAACACCCGGCAGGCTGTGCAGATAAGCGTGGCCGTTTTCGTCGGTGATCCAGATTTCATCCAGAACGGTGTCGTCGGTGATCGTCTTGAGCTGCCGATTGATTTGCTCCGCCGGAATCCTGGCGCGCTCTGCGGCTTCGACGAAATGAGCCAGGATCGTGCCCTGCGCCACCATCTCCTGAGCGATGAGCGACTCGACTTCGGCGGGGATCGAACTGGCGAGACTTGCGCTGCGGGCCAGCAGACGTGCGACCTTCTCGCCAGAGGCTTCCGCCTCGGTGATGATCGCGCGCCGCGTCGTCCAGGTCAGCAGCGTCGCAGTGACCAGCGTCGCGCCGACGGTCAGCACGGTGACGAGCAGCACGAGGCGTGTGGTGAATTTCATCGAAGAGCCCGTTCTGGCCGCGTGCGATGTTTCGGCGACGCGGACAGCCGCATGGAGTGAGGAAGCAACCTGAGGGTGCGGCGACGATGGAACTATCGTCGTGGCCGGAGGGAGCTGTCAACCGATCGCGTCCGGCGGTCTGCGGGCATTGAGCGTCGTCAATTGGTATTGACGGCGAGAATGCCGGGCACCGATCGCAACGGTTAGCAGCCGAAGCCGGCCGGACGGGGCCGCGGGGCCTGCTTGCGAGTGTCTGCTTGGGGGCATATACGCAGGCCGGGCCGGACGCCGTCGGCCGGGTGGGGGCCCAGACAGCGAGCGACCAGGAACCCGGGTTTCCGATGAGCTACTTCACCACGCCGATCTTTGCCGTGGCACCCATGATGGATTGGACTGATCGCTACTGCCGTCAGTTCCATCGCACGCTGACGCGCCGCGCGTTGCTCTACACCGAAATGCTGACGACGGGCGCCATCATCCACGGCGACCGGCAGCGGCTGCTCGGCTTCGATCCGTCAGAGCATCCGGTGGCGCTGCAGCTCGGTGGCTCCGATCCGGCCGATCTGGCGATCGCCGCCAGGATCGGCGAGGACTTCGGCTATGACGAGATCAATCTCAATGTCGGCTGCCCGTCCGATCGCGTGAAGAACGGGCGGTTCGGCGCCTGCCTGATGGCGGAGCCTGCGCTGGTCGCGGATTGCGTGGCCGCCATGAAGGCCGCCGTGAAGGTGCCCGTGACGGTCAAATGCCGCATCGGCATCGACGATCAGGATCCGGAGCTTGCGCTCGATACGCTGGCCCGCGCGGTGGTCGCGGCCGGCGTCGACGCGCTGATCGTGCACGCCCGCAAGGCGTGGCTGAACGGGCTGTCGCCGAAGGAGAACCGCGATATCCCGCCGCTCGATTACGACCGTGTCTATCGGCTGAAGCAGGCGTTGCCGACCGTGCCGATCATCATCAACGGCGGCATCGCCAACATTGCGGCGGCAAAGCAGCATCTCCAACACGTCGACGGCGTGATGCTCGGCCGTGCCGCCTATCAAGAGCCGTGGCGGCTGCTCGACGTCGATCCCGAACTGTTCGGCGAAGCGGCGCCGCACGCATCGATGAAGCACGCGCTGGAAGCGTTGCTGCCGTTTATCGAGCGTCAGCTGGCGCAAGGCGTGCGGCTGCATGCGATCACCCGGCACATCATCGGCGCGTACCAGGGTGTCCCCGGCGCGCGGGCGTTCCGGCGCTATCTGTCCGAGTTCGGCGTCAAGCCCGACGCCGATGCCAGCGTGCTGATCAAGGCAATGGTCGCGGTGGAGGAGAGGGCGCCCGCGGAAGCGGCGTAACACTCCGGCTCAGATCTCGAGCTGAATTTTCTGCCGCTTCATTCATCGCTTAGTTTGCTCATGTACTCCGTCATGGCCGGGCTTGTCCCGGCCATCCACACCTTTTTCGTTGCCTTTCAGCAAGGCGTGGATGCCCGGCACAAGGCCGGGCATGACGCGTGGATACAAAGTGCCTGATACAAAGGCTGCGTTGCCGGCCACGCTGTTCGGTCGCTCAAGGATACCCGCGTAGCCGCAACTGATCCGAGCGGACCTCCCAGCTCTCCAGCCGGTCGAGGAAGCTCATGCCGAGCAGATTGGTCTTCATCTGGCCGCGTGGCACGACCAGAGCTGGCACCGAGCGCTCGACCAGCTTGCCGATCGCGATGCTGTCGAGTGACAGCTTGGCGGCGCGGGTGCGGCCGCCGACGGTCTCGAGGTCGACGTCGAAGTTGAGGATTTCCAGCGGTAGCCCCGCAGCCTTGGCGGTCTCGAAAGTGAGCACCACCGAGGTCGCGCCGGTGTCGATCACCATCGGCGCGTTGACGCCGTTGACCTTGGCGCGCACGGCGAACTCGCCGCCCGTGCCGCGCGGGATCTCGACCACGCGGCCGTGTGCCTGGCTGGCGCTGGCGGCCGCGACGCGCTTGCGCAGCATCGTCGAAACTGCGTCGCCCGCGTCCGAAATCCGCTTGGGATCGCCGTAGGCCACCACTGCGCCCGCGGTCCCGATCAGGACGATGAGGACGAGCAGGATCCGGCTCACGGCGCACCTCTCAGCGGGCGCGCACCTGGCGCGGCTTCGGCGGCTCCAGACCGGCCTCGGCCATGCGGCCGGAGAGGGCCGCCATGATGTCGAGGCGCTCGTTCCGATCGAGACGATGCCAGCGGGCGATTTCCGGCATGGTGCGGCCGCAGCCGAAGCACAGGCTGGTTTGCGGATCGATCATGCAGACCGCGATGCAAGGCGTTTCGATGCTCATCCCCGATGGTGACGGACATTTGACGGTTTCCGCAAGTCCCCATCGCTAAAGCCCGGTACCCGCATTCATGATCGGCTTGCCGCGCGCCCGGGTGCGCTCGTCGGTTTCGACCATGCTGGGCTGCAGCGGCGCTTCGTCGGCCATCGGCGCCAGCGCCGACATCACGCGCTCCGGCGGGAAAGTGACGATGACTTCGGTGCCGATCCGCAGCTTCGACTTCAGCGTGAAGGTGCCGCCATGCATGTCGACCAGGCTCTTGGCGATCGGCAGGCCGAGACCGGCGCCTTGTTCGGCCGATTTGATCGAGTTCGAGCCCTGGCCGAACGAGGCGAGCACCACCGGAATCTCCTCTTCGGGGATGCCTGAGCCGGTGTCCTTGACGCTGAGATACTGCCCGCCCGACGCGGTCCAGCCGACCTTGAGCCAGATCTCGCCGCCCTGCGGGGTGAACTTGATCGCGTTCGACAGCAAATTGAGCACGACCTGCCGCGCCGCGCGCTCGTCGCCCCAGATCCGCGGCATGCCCTGTTCGAACACTTCATGGATGGTGATGCCGCGGCTGGTCGCGCGCAGCTTCAGCAGATGATGGCAGTCGCTGACCACGTGAACCAGCGAGATGGCTTCCTCGTTGAGCTCGTAGCGGCCGGCCTCGATCCGCGACAGATCGAGGATCTCGTTGATCAGGTTGAGCAGATGGACGCCGGAATTATGGATGTCGGCAGAGTAATCCTTATACGCCGGCACCGCATGCGCGCCGAAGATCTCGCTCTTCATCACTTCGGAAAAGCCCAGGATCGCGTTGAGCGGCGTGCGCAGCTCGTGGCTCATCTGGGCGAGGAAGCGCGATTTGGCGACGTTGGCGGCTTCGGCGCGATGCCGCGCTTCGTCGGAGATCGCCTTGGCCTGCTCGAGTTCGCCGATCAGCGCATCCTTCTCGGCGCGCGCTTCGAGCGTCGCCAGCGTGGTCGAATGCAGCCGGTGCGCCAGCAGTGCGAAATACGCCTCCGCCGCCACGGTCAGCGCGGCGAGCACGTAGCTGTCGAAGGTGCCGCCGAGTACGAAGTTCAGCGCGATCGCGCAGGTCACAGGGACTGTCGCCGCCAGCGCCGCGATCGGCAGACTTGCCGCCAGCATGCTGGAGACCGCGATCACCAGCAGCATCAGGAACATCAGCAGCGTGTTGGAGACCAAAGTCAGCTCGACCGGGTGAACCAGAATCGAGGTCCAGGCGAGGCCGTAGATCAGATCCAGCAGAACGAACCGCCGCCGCCAGATGCGGGTGCGGGCGAGCGAGGCGGGCTCCTGCAGGAAGCGGCTGCAATTGCGGATGATCACCGCGTGAATGCACAGCATCCCAACGGTCCAGGCGCCCGCGGTCAGCGGCTCGGACCACAGCCCGAACAGCGCGCCGGTCACCACCACCAGCAGCATGATGACGAACGACGCCGACAGCCGGGTCTGGGCGTATTGCCGAACCAGTTCGTGATCGAACGCCGGGCGGGTACCGCTGGTCGAGGTCAGCCGGTCGCGGGCTTCGCGCACGCGCTGGGCGGCGACGCGCCGGTTGCGTGCCGGAGCGACCACCGGGCCCTCAGCCGGAAGCTGGAAGACTTCAGGCTTTTCGGCGGACTCACTCATACAACACGATTCCAGCGCAAAAACGCGCGCAGTTACATCAGCCTAGTTCTGGCCATAAATCCTTAAGAGTAGCCTTAGAGGGAAAGATATTCCGGTTAATGGCGGGCTAACGATCGCGGTTACCAAAGTGTGAAAACCGCGATCGTCGGTTAAAGTGGTTCGCGGATCAGCGCTCCAGCCGCGCCAGCAGGCTCGACGTATCCCAGCGACGGCCGCCGAGCTTTTCGACCTCCGCATAGAACGCGTCGACCAGTGCCGTCACCGGCAGGCTGGCGCCGTTGCGACGCGACTCGGCGAGGCAGATCGACAGATCCTTGCGCATCCATTCGACCGCGAAGCCGAAGTCGTATTTGCCTTCGTTCATGGTCTTGTGCCGGTTCTCCATCTGCCAGGACTGCGCTGCGCCCTTGGAGATGGTGTCGATCACCTGATTAACGTCGAGGCCGGCCTTCTTGGCGAAATGGATGCCTTCGGACAGGCCCTGCACCAGGCCGGCAATGCAGATCTGGTTGACCATCTTGGTCAGCTGCCCCGAGCCGGCCGGGCCGAGCAGCTTGCACATCCGCGCATAGGCCGCGATCACCGGTTCGGCTTTGGCGTAGTCCTCTGCGCTGCCGCCGCACATCACCGTCAGCACGCCGTTCTCGGCGCCGGCCTGACCGCCGGAGACCGGCGCATCGATGAAGCCGAAGCCGGCCTTGCTGGCGGCGGCGTCGAGCTCGCGCGCCACTTCGGCCGAGGCGGTGGTGTGGTCGACGAACAGCGCGCCCGCCTTCATCGCCCCGAAGGCGCCATCGGGCCCGAGCGTGACGGAGCGCAGATCGTTGTCGTTGCCGACGCAGGCCATCACGAAATCCTGTCCAGTGGCCGCTTCGGCCGGCGTCGCAGCGGTCTGGCCGCCGAACTGATCGGCCCATGCCTTCGCCTTTGCCGCGGTGCGATTGTAGACGGTGACCTCGTGGCCTCCCTTCTTGGCGAGATGCCCGGCCATCGGAAAACCCATCACGCCGAGACCGAGGAAAGCGACTTTGGCCATGTCTGTACCCTTCGTTGCGCGGCTTAGAACGGACGCCGGATGAATGAATTGAGGGAGTGGTGCGCGGCCTGGTGCAGGCCTGCGGCAGGGCCTGCAGCATAGGCTGCGAGGCAGGGCGGGCAAGGGGGCGAGCGGCAATTGTCGGCGTGGCTCATCCAATTCCGACCTTGAACCGGACGAGGCCATGTGATCGTACAGGGTCGCCCTCGGAGGAGATTTGCAGTGAGCGTGACCCAGCAACAGATTCGCGACAGTCTGGCCAAGGTGGCGACGCCGCGCGGCGTGCCGCTGACGCAAGCCGGCGCGCTCTCCGAAGTCGCGGTGACCGACGGCAAGGTGTATTTCTCGATCAATGTCGACGCCGCCGAAGCGCGGGCCTGGGAAAGTGTGCGGGCCGCGGCCGAGGCGGCGGTGCGCGCGGTTCCCGGCGTTGCCAGCGTGCTGGTGGCGCTGACCGCCGAGCGCAAGCCGGGCGCGGCGCAGCCGCAGCAGCGCGCCGGCGTCGCGCCGGCTTCGGCGCATCGTCCGGCCCCGACTGGCGGGGCCCAGTCGCCGATGTCCAAGCAGGCTGAGGTGCCGGGTGTTCGCGCGGTGATCGCGGTGGCGTCCGGAAAAGGCGGCGTGGGCAAGTCGACGACGGCGCTGAACCTCGCGCTCGGCCTGCGCGACCAGGGTCTACGCGTCGGGCTGCTGGACGCTGATATCTACGGCCCTTCGGTGCCGCGGCTGACCGGCATCCAACAGAAGCCGGAGCTCGACGACAGCCGAAAGATGATTCCGATCAAGCGCTTTGGCTTGGCCGTGATGTCGATCGGTTTCCTGGTCGACGAAGAGGCGCCGATGATCTGGCGCGGCCCGATGGTGATGTCGGCGATCACCCAAATGCTGCGTGACGTCGACTGGGGCCAGCTCGACGTGCTGGTGGTCGACATGCCGCCGGGAACGGGCGATGCCCAGCTCACTCTGGCGCAGAATGTGCCGTTGAAAGGGGCAGTGATCGTTTCCACGCCACAGGACCTCGCGCTGATCGACGCGCGGCGGGGCCTCGCGATGTTCACCAAGGTCGGCGTGCCGGTGCTCGGCATCATCGAGAATATGAGTTACTTCAACTGCCCGCACTGCGGCACGCGCTCCGACATCTTCGGCCACGGCGGCGCGCTGCACGAAGCCGAGCGGCTCGGCGTGCCGTTTCTCGGCGAGGTGCCGCTGCACATGGAGATCCGCGCCAGCTCCGATGCCGGCACGCCGGTGGTCGAGAGCGAGCCGAACGGACCGCACGCGGCGATCTATCGGACCATCGCCGGCAAGGTGCGGGATCGGTTGCAGGCTGCCGCAGCAATCTGACGCAGGCGCTGCTGTCACGGCGACATCGCGCTGTTGTGACGCTCGCCTTCGACTTTGGTTCAATCTCGACTATTCGGACCCCGGCAGCGTTTCCGCCGCCGACCATCCATGATAGAGACGCTTCACCCAAGCGGCTTCGCACGGACGTCCCATCCGCCAACGCAAGCCA
Organism: Rhodopseudomonas palustris; assembly: GCF_003591005.1. GTDB lineage: Bacteria > Pseudomonadota > Alphaproteobacteria > Rhizobiales > Xanthobacteraceae > Rhodopseudomonas > Rhodopseudomonas palustris_K. The sequence continues at coordinate 68,165 of NZ_QYYD01000019.1, read as the reverse complement.
GGAATCCGGGAAACGCCGGCAACCAAGGAGATGCCTTATGAAACGTCGTGACTTCCTGAAAGTATCAGCAACCGGTGCCGCAGTCGCTGCGGTGGCTTCGCCGGCGATCGCCCAGTCGTCGCCGGAAGTGAAGTGGCGGTTGACCTCGAGCTTCCCGAAGTCTCTCGACACCATCTATGGCGGCGCGGAGTATCTCTCCAAGCAGGTCGCCGAGATGACCGACAACAAGTTTCAGATCCAGGTGTTCGCCGCTGGCGAAGTCGTCCCGGGTCTGCAGGCGCTCGACGCGACGTCCAACGGCACGGTCGAGATGTGCCACACCGTGTCGTACTACTACGTCGGCAAGGACCCGACCTTCGCGGTGTTCGCCTCGGTCCCGTTCGGCCTCAACGCCCGTCAGCAGAACTCCTGGCTGTATCAGGGCGGCGGCAACGAGCTCGCCAACGAGTTCTACAAAAAGTTCGGCGTGATCGGCTTCCCGAGCGGCAACACCGGCACCCAGATGGGCGGCTGGTTCCGCAAGGAGATCAAGACCGTCGCCGACATGAGCGGCCTCAAGATGCGGATCGGCGGCATCGCCGGCCAGGTACTGCAGAAAGTCGGCGTCGTGCCTCAGCAGATCGCCGGCGGCGACATCTATCCGGCGCTGGAGAAGGGCACCATCGACGCCGCCGAGTGGGTCGGCCCGTATGACGACGAGAAGCTCGGCTTCCAGAAGGTCGCGAAGTACTACTACTACCCGGGCTTCTGGGAAGGTGGCCCGACCGTGCACGCCTTCGCCAATCTCGACAAGTTCAACGCGCTGCCGAAGAACTATCAGTCGATCCTCGCCAACGCGGCGGAAGCGACCAACACCTGGATGGCGGCGCGCTACGACATGCAGAATCCGACCGCGCTGAAACGGCTGGTGGCGAGCGGCACGCAGCTGCGTCCGTTCTCCAACGAAATCCTCGACGCCTGCCTCAAGGCCACGAACGAGCTGTGGGGTGAGATCTCGGCCAAGAATGCCGACTTCAAGAAGGCGATCGACGCGATGCAGGCCTATCGCTCCGATCAGTATCTGTGGTGGCAGGTCGCCGAATACACCTACGACAGCTTCATGATCCGCTCCCGCACCCGCGGCTGATCACTCAAGCATCGTCGCAAACAATCAGCCCGGCCTCCGCGAGGAGGCCGGGCTTTTTGTTGTCTTCAAACAGCGGTTAATCCCGTCATGGCCGGGCTTGTCCCGGCCATCCACGCCTTTCTGGCATTTCCTTCAGCAAGGCGTGGATGCCCGGCACAAGGCCGGGCATGACGAGCTGATAATTGCGCAGCGTCTCAGCACGTCATTGCGAGCCAGCGGGTCGGCGCATAGCGCCGCCCGATGACAGGCTCCGCGAAGCAATCCAGAAGCCCGGTGCACGGGCTGGATTGCTTCGTCGCTGCGCTCCTCGCAATGACGGGGAGGGGCCGTGCCGAAGTGATCGTCAGAACTTCGGCGGGCCGAAGTCGAGCGGCGGCGCGTCCATTTGCGGCAGGTCGATCTGCACCTTGGAGGGGTCGACGGTCGAGGCGGCGCCTTTGTAGTGCATCACCATGCCGGGGAAGATCACCACCAGCGCCACCATGATCAGCTGGATCACCACGAACGGCACGGCGCCCCAGTAGATCTGGCCGGTGGTGACGGGCTCCATCTGCTTGCCGTTGACCCGATCGATGTACGGCAGCTTGGGCGCCACCGAGCGCAGGTAGAACAGCGCGAAGCCGAACGGCGGATGCATGAACGAGGTCTGCATGTTGACGCCGAGCATGACGCCGAACCAGATCAGGTCGATGCCGAGCTTTTCGGCGGCCGGTCCGAGCAGCGGGATGACGATGAAGGCGAGCTCGAAGAAGTCGAGGAAGAACGCCAGCACGAACACGAACAGGTTGACGAAGATCAGGAAGCCGATCTGGCCGCCGGGCAGCGAGGTCAGCAGTTCTTCGACCCAGCGGTGGCCGTCGACGCCGTAGAAGGTCAGCGAGAACACGCGGGCGCCGACCAGAATGAACACCACGAAGGCGGACAGCTTGGCGGTCGCTTCGGTGGCCTGACGGGTCAGGTCGAAGGTCAGCCGACCCTTCATCAGCGCCAGGATGACGGCGCCCGCGGCGCCCATCGCGCCGCCCTCTGTCGGCGTCGCGACGCCGATGAAGATGGTGCCCAGCACCAGGAAGATCAGGCCGAGCGGCGGCACCATCACGAACACGACCTGCTCGGCGAGCTTGGACAACAGCTTCAGCCGCAGCAGCTTGTTGAGCACGGCGACGACGAAGCAGACCGCAACGGTGATCGACATCGTGAGCACGACGAAGTCGGCGCCGGCGGTGACGTTGGTGAATTCCATCGCCGTGATGGCGATCGCGATGGCCGCCGCCAGCACGATATAGAGCGACAGCGTCATGGTGCGGATGGTGCCGATGAAAGGACGGAACAACACCGCGAGCAGGATCACGAACCAGAACGCCTGCATCACCAGCTTCGACAGCCCGACCTTGTCGAACGCCGGCATGCTCCAGGCGAACAGGTCGAGCTTGACGGCGAACAGATAGGCGGCGCCGGCAGCCGAGATCGCGGCCAGCGGCATGATCAGCTTGTGCTGAGCGGTCTCCGGCTCGCGCAGCGTCTGCGCTTCGAGCGGCAGCCCGGGGACGGCTTTCGGCGCCAGGATGGTGAGGAGGAAGATGTAGCCGGCGTACAGCAGCGACAGCACGATGCCGGGAATGAACGCACCTTCGTACATGTCACCGACCGAACGGCCGAGCTGGTCGGCCATCACGATCAGCACCAGCGACGGCGGAATGATCTGCGCCAGCGTGCCGGACGCGGCGATCACGCCGGTCGCGACGCGGCGGTCGTAGCCGTAGCGCAGCATGATCGGCAGCGAGATCAGGCCCATCGAAATCACCGACGCGGCGACGACGCCGGTGGTGGCGGCGAGCAGGGCGCCGACGAACACCACCGCATAGGCGATGCCGCCGCGAATCGAGCCGAATAATTGTCCGATGGTCTCGAGCAGATCCTCGGCCATGCCGGATCTCTCGAGGATCAATCCCATAAAGGTGAAGAACGGGATCGCCAGCAACGTATCGTTGTTCATCACGCCGTAGACGCGCTCGGGCAGCGCCTGCATGAAGTCCGGTCGGAACAGGCCGAGCTCGATGCCGATGAATGCGAAGAGCAGTCCGTTGGCGGCCAGCGAAAACGCGACCGGGTAACCGAGCAGCAGAAAGATCACCAGGGAGCCGAACATGATCGGCGCCATGTAGTGAATAAACATCGCGGTCATTCGACCAGGCCTCCCCCCGCCACGACCGCGTGGCCTACTTCTTTTCGCTGCTGATCTGCATCACCAGCCGCTCGGCTTCGAGCTCGGCGGCGTGATGCGCGCTGACGGCTCCGGCGTTGCTGTCGGGGATGATCCCGGCCAGCATCGCGGCACGTTTGATGATTTCCGAGATGCCCTGAATGATCAGCAGCACGCAGGCGATCATGATCAGCGACTTGGCGGGCCATTGCGGCAGACCGCCGGCGCTGAACGACTGCTCGTTCTGATTATACGAGACCAGGAAAAACGGGATCGACCACCACAACAGGATGATGGCGAACGGCATCAGGAAGAAGACGTGGCCGATCATGTCGATCCAGCCACGCACTTTCAGCGGCAGGCTGTGATTGATGATGTCGATGCGGATGTGTTCGTTGCTCAGCAGCGTCCAGGGCGAGCACAGCAGGAAGACGATGCTGAACAGCACCCACTGCAGCTCGAGGAATGAATTCGACGACATGTCGAAAATCTTGCGGATGATGGCATTGGCCGAAGAAATCACCACGGCGACCACGATCAGCCACGACAACCAGCGCCCGACCAGCGTGTTGAACGCATCGATCTTCCGGCTCAGTCCCAGCAAAGCCTGCAACGGTCGAGTCCTCCCGTATCCGCCCAGCAGCGCGTTCTATCAACCGGCACTGCATCTTAGGCGCAAAGCGGGGGCACCATTTCAGCGCATAGGCATGCCGTCAATCGGAATTTGGCATTCCGATGACGTATCAAAAGGTTGGTATCCGAAGGGGGCAGGCGAGACGTCGCAGCCGATGAGGAGATCAGCCGCCGGTTACGCTCATGTGCCGGCTGACGCTCGGCCGGTTATGCTTGCGGTCGATAATGAAGTCGTGACCCTTCGGCTTCTGGCCGATCGCGCGATCGATCGCTTCGTTGAGCAGAGCGTCGTCGGGGGACGCGCGCAGCGGCCGCCGCAGGTCGGAGGCGTCCTCCTGACCCAGGCAGGTGTGGATCGTGCCGGTGCAGGTGATCCGCACCCGATTGCAGGATTCGCAGAAATTATGGGTGAGGGGCGTGATGAAGCCGAGCTTGCCGCCGGTCTCCTCGACGCGGACGTAGCGGGCCGGGCCGCCGGTCGAGTCCGGCAGATCGGTCAGCGTGTAGTTGGCGGCGAGCCGGGCGCGGACCAGCGACAGTGGCACGTACTGGTCGATCCGGCCCTCGCCGACTTCGCCAAGCGGCATCACCTCGATCAGCGTCAGGCCCATGCCGAGACCATGGGCCCAGCGCATCAGCGACGGGATCTCGTCCTCGTTCTCGCCCTTCAACACTACGGCGTTGATCTTGACCGCAAGGCCCGCAGCCCGAGCAGCGTCGATGCCTTCGAGCACCCGGCCGAGATCGCCCCATCGGGTGATGGCGCGGAATTTGTCGGGGTCGAGCGTGTCGAGCGAAACGTTGATCCGGCGCACACCGCAGTCATGCAGCTCCTTGGCGAAGCGGCCGAGCTGGGAGCCGTTGGTGGTCAGGGTCAATTCGTCCAAAGCGCCGCTGTCGAGGTGGCGTGACAGCGAGCGCACCAGCGACATCATGTTTCGCCGCACCAGCGGCTCGCCACCGGTCAGGCGCAGCTTGCGCACGCCGCGGGCGATGAAGGCGGAGCACAGCCGGTCGAGTTCTTCCAGCGTCAACAGATCGGCGCGCGGCAGAAATGTCATGTCTTCCGACATGCAATACACGCAGCGGAAGTCGCAGCGATCGGTGATCGATACACGCAGATAGCTGATCGTGCGGCCAAACGGATCGGTCATCGCCGATCCGGCGGCGCGCTGGAGAGTGTCGGCACGGATCATTCGACGGCCCTGTGGGATAGCCGCCGCAGCGGCAGAAGGTCCGTCATTATGTATGCATGTCGCCGAAGATCACAATTGCGAAGCGTTTCGCATCGCAATGACGTTACTGCGCGGGCGCAGCGGCCGGGGCGGGGAACGGCGAGCCGGCAGCCGCAGGAGCGGCGGCGGCCGCCTTGGGGCGGCGCTTGACGGCTTTCTGCTTTCGAACCGGCTTCAGGGGCTGAAGCTCGGCCACCACCGGATTTGGCGTCGCAGTCACAGTCGCCGAGGTGGTGAAGTCTCCGGGGTTGACCACCACCTGGACCGGGACCGTCGCCGGCTGGAACTTGTCGAGCGTGAAGGTCACGCTGAAATCATTGCCGGGCACGGTGATCGAGCACGGCGTCTTGCAGCTTTGGCCGGATGACGCGAGCGCTTCGGCGCCGGACGGCACCGATTCGAGCTGAACGCTGGTGGTCGGCGGAGCCGACTTGAACGCGTCGAAAGACATGGACGAACAGCCGGCGAGGCTCAGGCCAGCGGCAGCGATAACGACGAGACGACGCATGGATACCCACCCTTGGTGCGGCTAACAGCCACAACCCCCGGGGCGACCATAAAAGGCTCGCCGCGCCCACGCAACCGCTGGTGCCGCAATCTTAAGTATTGGTTAACGCCGTTTTCTACGTAGGGCTTTACCTGCGTCAGCCCGGCAACAGCCGGCTTACGGCCTGCGGCAGGTCGCGCATGTGTCCCACCACGAGGTCGGGATTGAGCTCGGCGATCGGAACTTCAGTGTATCCGAACTCGACCCCGATCACCGGAACGCCCGCCCGGCGCGCGACGCCGACGTCCGGACCAGCGTCGCCGACCATCACGGTAGAGGCGAGGGTACCGCCGGCCTTCACCACCGTCTCGCGCAGAATGGTGGGATCCGGTTTGGCCGCGCCGAAGGTGTCGGCGCCGCAGATCGCGGCGAAGCGGGCGCTGAGGCCGAGCTGATCGAGCAGCAGCTTCGACAGCCATTCCAGCTTGTTGGTGCACACCGCGAACTGGTAGCCCTGACCGGCCAGATCATCCAGGGTGGTCTCCAGCCCCTCGAACGGCCGCGATTCAACCGCGATATTTGCGGCGTAATAGTCGATGAAATCGACCGCCAACCTGTTCACGTCGTCCGGGTTGATGATCCGGCCGTCGAGCTCAAGCCCGCGTTCGAGCAGTCGCCGGGCACCCTGGCCGATCATGTTGCGCGCCTTGGCCAGCGGCACCGCCGGCATGCCTTCGCGAACCAGGATGTAATTGAGGGCGTTGATCAAGTCCGGCGCGGTGTCGATCAGCGTGCCGTCCAGGTCGAAAACAACGGTGCGAACTGTGCTCATGCGTTCAGGGCTACAGTTCCCCGCCGATTTCCGCAACCGGCTGATGCCGGCCGGTGACCCGGAATCCACCCTGTTGTTCTGCTGAAAACGCCGCTAGATATGCCGCGCCGCGGGGGACGCGCAGAGCGGGGTACTATCCGATGGATAAGGAAGATCTGAAACGGCGGGCGGCCGCACGGGCTTTAGAGGAAGTCCGCGGCGGCATGAAGCTCGGGCTTGGCACCGGTTCGACTGCCAGGCATTTCGTCGAGCTGCTGGGCGAAAAGGTGCGCGGCGGGCTCGATGTGATCGGCGTGCCGACTTCGGAGGCGACGCGCGCCGACGCAGAGCGCTGCGGCGTCCGGCTGACCACGCTGGACGAGATCGACCATCTCGACCTCACGGTCGATGGCGCCGACGAGGTCGATGTCCGGCTCGACCTGATCAAGGGCGGCGGCGGCGCATTGTTGCGCGAGAAGATCGTGGCGGCTGCGTCGGATCGCATGATCGTGATTGCCGACGAATCGAAGTGGGTCGAGCAGCTCGGCCGCTTCCCGCTGCCGGTGGAGGTGATCCCGTTCGGCCTCGCTGCGACCCGCCGGGCGATCGAAAGGGCTTTGACCCAGGTTGGCGCTGCGGGCGAATTAAAGCTGCGCTCTGGCAAGGACGGCCATGCTTTCGTCACCGATGGTGGCCACTGGATCGTCGACGCCCATCTCGGGCGAATCCCTGATGCTCCTCGCCTGGCCGAGCTGTTGGCCGCGATCCCGGGCGTAGTCGAGCATGGATTGTTTATCGGCATCGCCAGCACCGTGGTGCTCGCGGGCGCCGAAGGAATTCGAACCGTCGAACGGGCGTAGCGCCCAAATCCTGGAGACTTGCACATGAAGTATTTGTCGAAAGCGTTGCTGGCCGCCGGCCTGTCGCTCGGCATCGCGCTGTCCGCCGGGCAGGCGATGGCGCAGGCGCAGGCCAAGCCGCCGACCCCGGCCGCCATCGCCGCCGCCAAGGAGATCTTGGAGCTGAAGCGCGCCAACACCATCTATGCCAGCGCGGTGCCGAACATCGTCCAGCGCACCATGGACACGCTGATGCAGACCAATCTGAACTATCAGAAGGATCTCAAGGAAGTCGCCGAGGTGGTGGTGAAGAACCTGGCCGGTCGCGAAAAGGAAATCGGCGACGGCATGGCGAAGATCTACGCCCAGGACTTCACCGAACAGGAGCTCAAGGATCTGGTGACGTTCTACAAGACGCCGCTCGGCCAGAAGCTGCTGAACGAGGAGCCCAAGGCGATCGCCTCGAGCATGCAGTACATGAACCAGTGGGCGCAGACCTTCGCCGAGGAAGTCAACGGCCAGTTTCGCGCCGAAATGCGCAAGCGCGGCAAGGCGATCTGATCGACGGCATGTAGTTCGTCATTGCGAGCCAACGGGTCCGGCCTTTCAGCCGGCCCGATGACAGGCTCCGCGAAGCAATCCAGCCCAGTGCACGGCGCTGGATTGCTTCGTCGCTTCGCTCCTCGCAATGACGAGGAGGCTTTTTCAGGCCGCACTCTCAGGGCGAACACGTCATGACTAACTTCGACACCGATCTGTTCGTCATCGGCGGAGGCTCCGGCGGCGTGCGCGCTGCCCGGATTGCCGCCGGCCACGGCGCCCGGGTGATGATCGCCGAGGAATATCGCTTCGGCGGCACCTGCGTGATCCGCGGCTGCGTGCCGAAGAAGCTGATGGTCCACGCCTCGCACGTGCACGACGAAATCCGCGACGCCGCGGGATTCGGCTGGACCATTCCGGAGGCGCGGTTCGACTGGGGGGTGCTGACCCGCAACATCGACAAGGAGCTCGCGCGGCTCGAGGGCATCTACGCCAGCAATGTCGAGAAGACCGGCGCCCGGACCATCAAGGCGCGCGCCGTGTTCGAGGATCCGCATACGCTGCTGCTGTCGACCGGCGAGACCATCCGCGCCCGCATTGTGCTGATCGCCACCGGCGGCGCGCCCAATCACGGCACGATGATCCCGGGCATCGAGCACGTCATCTCGTCGAACGAGGTCTTCCACCTTAAAGAGCTGCCGAAGCGCATCCTGATCCAGGGCGGCGGCTACATCGCGCTGGAATTCGCCTGCATCTTCGCCGGCCTCGGCAGCGACGTCACCGTCGTTTATCGCGGCGACAATGTGCTGCGCGGCTTCGACGAGGATGTCCGCGCCCATGTCCGCACCGAGATGGAGCGGGCCGGCATCACCATTCTCACCGGCTGCACCGTGGCGCGGGTCGAGAAGCCGGGCGAGGAGTACATCTCGCATCTGTCGAGCGGCTCGAGCGTCGCATCCGATCAGGTGTTGTTCGCCATCGGCCGGCATCCGAACGTCGCCAATCTCGGGCTGGAGAAGGCCGGCGTGGCGATCAATCCGGACAATGGCGGCATCGCCGTCAACGAATTCTGCCAGACCAACGTCCCGCACATCTACGCGATCGGCGACGTCACCCATCGGATCAATCTGACCCCGGTGGCGATCCGCGAGGGGCACGCCTTCGCCGACACCGTGTTCGGCAACCGCCCGGTGCAGGTCGACTACACCGACATTCCGACCGCGGTGTTCTCGCAGCCCGAGGTCGGCACCGTCGGCCTGACCGAGTCCCAGGCCCGCGCGCTATATCCCCGCGTCGACATCTACAGGACCGACTTCCGGCCGCTGAAGGCGACGGTGTCGGGCAGCCAGATCCGCACCCTGATGAAGCTGGTGGTCGATGGCGCCACCGACCGCGTGCTGGGCTGCCACATCGTCGGGCCCGAAGCCGGTGAAATGGTGCAGGTGCTGGCGATCGCGGTGAAAATGAAGGCCACCAAGGCAGACTTCGACGCCACCATGGCGCTGCACCCTACCGCGGCCGAAGAATTGGTGACGATGCGCACCCCGACCGCACGTTACGGCCTCGAAGCCGCGGAATAAAACGGCGGCGTCTGGACGCGTAATCGCTCTAGCCGAGCGATACGACCTTCCCGAGTGCATTGACGTTTCGTCTCGAGAGAAGCGCGTAGCGCGCATCGATGGATGCCGGCACCGCAGTGTGCTGCTAACCGGTGCGAGCGTACCGTGCCTCCCGGTTGCGATGTCACCCAGCTTCCGCGTCGGCGGTTGAAGCACTACCTGAGTAACTCCATTATCTCATACTTTCGATTAATTGGCCTGTACAACCTCTGTTTCGGCGATCTGATTCAAACGGCATTTACTCGTTCGATATACCCCTCAGCGTGTATATGAACGGAGATGCGCGCGATGAGCGTCGCCTTTTTTGACCGCGTTTGCGAGGCGATGCGCCGTCTGGCGGGTGACGAGCACGGAAATATTGCGACGATCTTCGCTATCATGTCGCTCCCGATGCTGGCCTTTGTCGGAGCGGCAGTCGATTTCGCAAGGGCCAGCAGCGCCCGCAGCGCGATGCAGTCCGCGCTCGATTCGACCAGCCTGATGCTCGCAAAGGAAGCCGCGACGGCGTCCGATCTGAACGCGCGTGCCGCCGCAGTATTCAAGGCGCTGTACAAGCACGATGAAGTCACCGGTGTCACAGTGTCGGCCGCCTATACGCCGCAGCGGGGCACGACGCCCGGCAAGCTGGTGATTAGCGGAGCCGGTCAGTTGCCGACGACGTTCATGAAGGTCGTTGGCGTCGACAAGATGGAGGTCGGCACGTCGTCGACGACCACATGGGCCAGCATGAAACTGCGGGTCGCGCTGGCGCTCGACAATACCCGCTCGATGGAAGCGGACGCCAAGCTGGTCGAGCTGAAGAAGGCCGCAAAAATCCTGGTCAACAGGCTGAAGGAAACCGTCATCGCCAATGGCGACGTTTACATTTCGCTGGTGCCGTTTCATTGGGTGGTCAACATCGGCAACACGTCGACGACCAAGCCCTATCTCGATTGGACGTGGTGGGATAGGGCCGGCAGCGACACCAAGGGCAAGTCGCACGCCGGCTGGACGGGCTGCGTCAAGGACCGCGCAGAACCCGATGATATTTCCGCGACGACCTCCGGCAAATTCCCGCCGGAATTATACATGGCGAGTAACGGTAAGAAAACGATCGACGCTTGCACGACGCTGCAGCCGTTGCTGCCGCTGACTTATGATTTTGATGCGATCAACACCGCGATTGACGCGATGGTCGCAGTTGGCGGCACCAATCAGCCGATCGGGCTGTTCTGGGCCTGGTGGACGCTACGATCGAACGCACCATTCGCCGCGCCGCCCAAGGATCCCAACTCACAATATCTGACGGCGATCGTCCTGCTGACCGACGGTGAGAACACCGGAAATGCCTATTACGAAGACAAGAGCAAGGGAAAGTCGTGCAACGGAACGTCGGCCTGCGCCGATGTCGATAAGCGTCAGCAATTACTATGCGACGCCATCAAAGCCGACAACGGCACAGTCATCTACACGGTCGATGTCAACACCGACAAAGGTCCGAGTAAGCCCGTGCTGAAAGCCTGTGCGAGCGGAGAAAGCAAGTTCTTCGCCTTGACGAAGGCTGAGCAGATGACCGACGCCTTCGAGGAGATCGCGGCGTCGATGCGGAAGCTGCGTGTGGCGCAGTAGTTCTGATCCTTCAAGCGAAGCCGGTGCGCAGTCGAAGGGCAACCCTACCAACGAGAGTTCATCATGATGGCACGACCGTTGAGGCAATGGGGCCGGCTCGAAGCCCGCGAAAATGATCGACGGCTCAGCAGATCGCCGAGCGGCACCGCTTCGACATTCTGTCGCGATGGCCGAGGCTCTGCCGCGATCGAGTTTGCTTTGGTCGCACCGCCGTTTTTTGCGTTGCTGTTCGCCATCCTTGAAACTGGACTGGTGTTTCTGGCCGGGCAGGTGCTCGACAATGCGACCGAGGACGCGGCGCGATTGATTTTCACTGGGCAAAGGCAGTCCAAGACTGTGAATGCCGACGACTTCAAGACGGAGGTTTGCAAACGCATGCCGCCGCTGTTCGACTGTGGCGGCATCTCGATCGACGTCAACAGCTACGGGCTCGACAGCCCGCCCAAGTCCACCAATCCGATTATCGTCGACGGCAAACTTGTGACGAAAGATTTCGGCTTCAAGACCGGTAACGCCGGCGACGTCGTGGTGGTTCGGTTGTTCTATCAGTGGCCGCTCGTCGTGACCGGGCTCGGCTACAACATCGCCAACCTCTCCAACAGCAAGCGGCTGCTTTCGACCACGCTGGCGTTTCGCAACGAGCCGTTCTGAGGTTGGCGATGATTGATATGGCAGGATCGAGCGGTCACCCGAAATTCCAAACGTTCGCCGCCGATGCCCGCGGCGTGGCCGCGGTCGAATTCGCGATGGCGCTGCCGATCATGCTGGTGTTGCTGTTCGGGGTGATTGAGATCACTTCGGGATTCGTGGCCAAGCGCCGGTTGACGATGGCGACCCGAACATTTTCCGATCTCGTCTCGCGAGGCGACAAGATCGATGCCCCCGGATTGGCGACTATCTCCGCCATCGGCGGTCAGGTGATGTCGCCGCACGCCGCAGATCCGCTGATGGCGACGATTTCGCAGATCAAAGTGGCCAAGGACGCCAACAACAAGGTCACGGCGACGATTCATTGGAGCAAGGCGGTGATCTTCGACAGCACCGGCGTCCCATCTTTGACGGCATCCAGTCTCAAGGTTGGCGATGCGGCGACGGTGACGGATGCGCTGCAGGTTGCTCCGCACTATCCGTTTTATTTGGTGAAGAGCGAGACCACCTACAAATACGTGCCGATGTTCGGTTACGTCGTGGCTAAAGCCGGGATTGATCTGAAGGATGAAGCCTACACCAAGCCGCGTCAGACAAATGTGCGGGATTGCGTCCTGTACGACACCGCGACGTGTTAGATCAGATGCCAATAGTGTAGGGCGAAGCTGCCGATGAGCACTGCGCTCGCGGCGGCGATCAGGCCGCTGCCGATTCGCTGCAGACGTGCTGTGCTGGAGTCGCCGAGCGGGTCGCCGCGATAGGCTTCGAGGATGAGCAGCGCCAGACGGCCGCCATCGAGTGGCGGGATCGGCAGCAGGTTGAACAGGCCGATCAGCGTCGAGGTGCCGGCGATCAGAATGATCGCGGCAGCGTCCGCATGCATCGCCCAGGACAGTGAGAAGTCGCCGGTGCTCCAGCTTGCCGCTGACAGAAGCATCGCGGCCAGGCCGAGATTGAAGACCGGCCCCGCTGCGTAGATCACGGCTCGTTCACCGATCGACGTCGCGGCAAGGCTTCGGGTTGGGCGATGTTGTCGCGCCGGGTCGGTATTACCAAGCACGCAAGCGCTGCCAATCGGAAGCAATGCGATGGCGCAGTATAGCCTGCCTGGTCCGTGAAATCCGAGCAGCGTTGGCCCGACCCCAAGCGTCAGTCGACAGGCGCGAACACCGACGGCACGCGCCGCGGCAAGATGGCCAAGCTCATGAATGAGTAGCAGCCCGTAGATTGCAACGAGCGAAAGCGCGATATCAAAATACATCAATGCACCAATCTCAAAGACAAAAGTCGTTCGTCAACCCAATGCATCGATAGGTAGTCGATCAATCTTAAGGCGATGTGCAGCAGGTGAAATAATCAAGTGGTAATCGTTGCGACTCGCGATAAGAACGACAAGAAGTGGTAGTTGAATAGCGTTGTGAGAAAATCTCCTGTTGTTGCCATGCGAGGTGAGCGGCATGCCGATGGCGTAACGATCCCGTTCAATGGACCGATTGTATACGCGCGTCGTGGAGCAGGTCGCCAGGGGGGCGCGACACGCGGAACCGGGGTCGTTGCGCTGGCCGGGGTGAGGCGGCTTGAAGCCGCCGGCCGGATCGCCACATTTCTGGCACGGCGGTCGGTGTCGCTCTGAACGTTGCGCGGGCTTGGCTGCAGCTCCATCACCCGGCGACGCGTCGGCCGATATGACCCTTCGGCAAGCCTGGCCAATCGCTCTCGCCACGGAAATGGCTGTGGGCTCAAAGGGTTGTGTCCCGAACCGGATTTCCAACTAGCCGTGGCGGGGCAGCCTGTGTATAACGCGGCCTTCACGAACACCTATATATGGCGGCAGGTCCGCAGGAGTTGGTTTCATGTCCGAGCGATGGACACCCGAGAGTTGGCGCAGCAAGCCCGTGCAGCAGATGCCGGGCTATCCCGACGCGAAAGCGCTTGCGGATGTCGAGGCCCAGCTCGCGACGTTTCCGCCGCTGGTTTTTGCAGGTGAAGCGCGCAACCTGAAGAAGCAGCTCGCCAGCGTCGCCGCCGGCGAGGCTTTCCTGCTGCAGGGCGGCGATTGTGCCGAGAGCTTCGCCGAGCACGGCGCCAACAATATTCGCGACCTGTTCCGCGTCTTCCTGCAGATGGCAATCGTGCTGACCTATGCGGGCGCCTCGCCGGTGGTGAAGGTCGGCCGCATCGCCGGTCAGTTCGCCAAGCCGCGCTCGGCCCCGGTCGAGAAGCGCGATGGCATCGAGCTGCCGAGCTATCGCGGCGACATCATCAACGATATCGGCTTCACTGAGGAATCGCGCGTACCCGATCCGCGGCGCCAGCTCGAAGCCTATCGGCAGTCGGCCGCGACGCTGAACCTGCTGCGCGCCTTCGCCAAGGGCGGCTACGCCAGCGTCGAGAACGTGCATCGCTGGATGCTGCAGTCGGTCAGCGATTCGCCGCAGTCGAAGGCCTATGCGGATTTGGCCGATCGCGTCTCCGGCGCGCTCGACTTCATGCGCGCCTGCGGCCTGACCTTCGCGGTGGATTCCTCGCTCGGCACCACCGATTTCTTCACCAGCCACGAGGCGTTGCTGCTCGGCTATGAGCAGGCCATGACCCGCGTCGATTCGACGACCGGCGACTGGTACGCGACCAGCGGCCACATGCTGTGGATCGGCGACCGCACCCGTCAGCTCGACCACGCCCATGTCGAGTACTTCCGCGGCATCAAGAACCCGATCGGCCTGAAATGCGGCCCGTCGCTGAAGACCGACGAACTGCTCAAGTTGATCGACGTGCTGAATCCCGAGAACGAGGCCGGGCGGCTGACGCTAATCGGGCGGTTCGGCCATGACAAGATCGGCGAGCATCTGCCGGCGATGGTTCGCGCCGTGCAGCGCGAGGGCCGCAACGTGGTGTGGTCGTGCGATCCGATGCACGGCAACACCATCACGTCGAACTCCGGCTACAAGACCCGGCCGTTCGACCGCATCCTCTCCGAGGTGCGTTCGTTCTTCGCGATTCATGCCGCGGAGGGGACGCATGCCGGCGGCGTGCATTTGGAGATGACCGGCCAGAATGTCACCGAGTGCCTCGGCGGCGCCCGCGCCATCACCGACGAGGACCTCAACAACCGCTATCACACCGCCTGCGACCCGCGGCTCAACGCCGAGCAGTCGATCGACATGGCGTTCCTGATCGCCGATCAGTTGAAGCAGGGGCGCGCCGGCAAGGCCCACCCGCTGCCGGTGGCGGCCGGGCTGTAGCACCACCTCTCGATCGTCATGGCCGGGCCTTGACCCGCCTGCGCGGCCGAAGCCGCTTCGGCGCGGCGAAGGCCCGGCCATCCACGCCTTTGCTGGCAATAGCTTCTCAAGACGTGGATGCTCGCGACAAGCGCGGGCGTGACGACAAATAGGGGCTGTGGGTCAGGTGCTGAGGTTTTGGCGGGCGACCATCAATTCGTGGCGCGGGCTGAGATTTGCGGTGCGCTCCGAGCAGGCCATCCGCGAGGAGCTGGTCGCGCTGCTCATCGCCGTGCCGGCCGCCTGGCTGATCGGCACCACCTCCGCCCGCCGCGTCGAACTCGTTGCCGTGGTGGCGGTGGTGATCATGACCGAGCTGCTCAATACCGCGATCGAAAAACTCGCCGACCGCGTCACCACAGACCACGACCCGCAGATCGGCCACGTCAAGGACATGGGCTCGGCCGCCGTCGGCGTCGCCCTGGCGATCGCCGGCTTGGTCTGGCTGTTCGCACTCGGCGAACGCATGGGGTTGGTCTAGCCCGCTTCATCTTTGCCGCGAGCTCATTCGTCTCGTCATGGCCGGGCTTGTCCCGGCCATCCACGCCTTTTCTGCATCTCCGTCAGCAAGGCGTGGATGCCCGGCACGAGGCCGGGCATGACGCGCGGAAACGAAAGTGCATGATTTGCAAGGGCTCGTTGCGATCAGGCCCTCAGGATGAGGGCTGGACTGCAAGATCAGCCGTCATGCCTCGAACCGCGCCGATTGCGGAGCGGGCAGGGGCCCGTTACATCTCGGGCATGACCGACACAGCCCGCTTCATCCTCACGCTCGCCCAGCTCAATCCCACCGTCGGCGACGTCGCCGGCAATGCCGACAAGGTTCGCACCGCGCGCAAGCAGGCGGCGGCGGACGGCGCCGCGCTGATCGTGTTTCCCGAATTGTTCATCGCCGGCTATCCGCCGGAGGATCTGGTGCTGAAGCCGGCGTTCCAGGCGGCCTGCCGCTCGGCGATCGAGGAGCTGGCGCGCGAGACCGCCGATGGCGGCCCGGCGATGCTGATCGGCTCGCCTTGGGTCGATAACGGCAAGCTGTACAACGCTTGTGCGCTGCTCGACGGCGGCAAGATCGCGGCGATCCGCTACAAGGTCAACCTGCCGAACTACGGCGTGTTCGACGAGAAGCGGGTGTTCGCGCGTGGGCCGGTGGCGGGCCCGATGACGATCCGCGGCGTTCGCGTCGGCGTGCCGATCTGCGAGGACACCTGGCTGGAAGAATCCGAGGACTACGAGAACGTCGTCGAGTGCCTGGCCGAGACCGGCGCCGAACTGCTGATCGTGCCGAACGGCTCGCCCTACACGCGGGATAAGCAGGATCTGCGGATGTCGGTGTCGGTGGCGCGCGTCACCGAGAGCGACCTGCCGCTGGTGTATCTCAACCAGGTCAGCGGCCAGGACGAACTGGTGTTCGACGGCGCCTCCTTCGTGCTCAACGCCGACCGCACCCTCGGCGCGCAATTGCCGGCCTTCGCCGAAACCATCACCACGCTGGCGTTCGAGAAAGGCGCCGCCGGCTGGCGCTGCGACGGCCCGGTCGCGCCGCTCTTGGAAGGTGACGAGGCCGACTACGCCGCCTGCGTACTTGGGCTACGCGACTACGTCCGCAAGAACGGTTTTCCCGGCGTGCTGCTCGGCATCTCCGGCGGCATCGACTCGGCGCTGTGCGCGGCGATCGCCGTCGACGCGCTCGGCGCCGACAAGGTGCGCGGCGTAATGCTGCCGTTCCGCTACACCGCGCAGATCTCGCTCGACGACGCCGCGCGCCTCACTACGCTGCTCGGCATAAGCTACGAAGTGCTGCCGATCGCCCAGGCCGTCGAAGGCTTCGAGGCGATCCTGGCGAAGCCGTTCGCAGGCCTGGAGCGCGACATCACCGAAGAGAACCTGCAGGCGCGCACCCGCGGCACGCTGTTGATGGCGATCTCCAACAAGACCGGCGCCATGGTGGTGACCACCGGCAACAAGTCGGAAATGAGCGTCGGCTACGCCACGCTGTATGGCGACATGAACGGCGGCTTCAATCCGATCAAGGACATCTACAAGACGCAAGTGTTCCGCATGTCGTCGCTCCGCAACCGCTGGAAGCCGCCGGGCGCACTCGGCCCGGACGGCGAAGTGATTCCGGAGAGCATCATCATCCGCCCGCCGAGCGCCGAACTGCGCGAAGACCAGACCGACCAGGATTCGCTGCCGCCCTACGACATGCTCGACGCCATCCTCGAGCGCTTGGTCGAGCGCGAAGAGCCGCTGGCCGCGATCGTCGCCGAAGGTTTTGATAAGGACACGGTGGTGCGGATCGACCGGTTGTTGAACATCGCCGAATACAAACGCCGCCAGGCCGCCCCGGGCGTCAAGGTCACCCGCAAGAACTTCGGCCGCGACCGGCGCTATCCGATCACCAACCGGTTTCGCGACAAGGCCGAGGCGCTGGCGAAGCCGGACGAGACGTTGCTGGTGCGAGCGGGCAGGACTTCGAGCGAGGCGTTCGAGGGGTGATTGTCTTAGAAGTGGCCCCTGCAAAAGGACGCTTAGCTTACTTTTATGATCTTATCGAGCAGCTTCGCGTCCCTCGTGAAAATTCCCAGCTCTGTCATTAAACGTTCCCAAAAGCTAAACACTTCGATAAACGCAAGTTCAGCGTCAGTTTCCTTGTCTTTATTCTTTATGCGAAGGCTCATAACTAAGTCGCCAGGTTTTGCGAAACCAGCGGGGTCGACGACCTTTGACCAGACTGCCTGAGCTTTGATGTTTGGATCGGTTTTAGTTTTGCGCATGTGTTTGGAGCCCGTTGCCACTTCTCTGCAAACACGCAGCTCATCACAGTGCAAAACAACTGCGTCTTGAAAACGCTCTAGCCCTCGCTTGATGCCTGTTGGTGTTTCCTCGAAAACGAACTCAAACTTCGTTGCAATTCTGCTCCGCGCATCTGGTTGATATTGCCAGAGCCAGTCAGATATGTGCCAAGCGGTTATGGCGGTGTTGAAAGCATGGAACAGCGCCTCCGGCGCGGCTTCGTTGTCTTTCCAAACAGACATTGAACGCATGAGTGCGTTCAACTCCCAGCCTAACTTTACGTACATTTGCTGGGGATGGTTCATCCCAAATACGTTTGAGATATCGCTCTGTTCGAGTTGTGTTTCCATTGATGTCTCACGGAGATCTTTCGCTTTCGGTCCAATCCTCGACCCGCAGCGGCGAAGGCACGCGACCGAACGTCTTGTCCCGCGTCACCAGCGTCGCGTCGACCGCCGCGGCATGCGCGGCGATCATCAGGTCGAGAGGGGCGAGGGTGACCCCGTTGGCTTCGCAGGCCGAGCGCAGCTCGGCGTAGGTCTTGGTCACCTCGTGGTCCCAGGGCAATACATCGACACGGAGCAGAAATTCACGGACGCGTCCGGATAGCACTGCGGGGTAACCGCGCTTGGCGAGTCCGTAGAGCAGTTCGCCCTCCGTGATCGACGAGATCACAACGTCCGAGATGGGAAGTGCGATGAGGCGCTCGACGATCTCTCGCCGGTCACCTCTGATGATGTGACTGGCGACATTGGTATCGAGCATCCAGCCGCTCATTCGGTCCAGCCTTCGAACGGATCGCGATCATGCGGCGGCTGGTTGCGGTCGGTCGGCTCCATGAAGTCGCCAGGCGTTGCTGCCGCCTTGTGAAGCTCGAGCAGGCCGTCCCACGAGTCCGGCTTTCGCGACAGGATGACATCACCCGTCTTCGGATCGCGGCGCACGAAAACCTCGCTGCCTTCGAAGCGAAACTCCGCGGGCAGCCTGACGGCCTGACTGCGGCCGGTCGTGAAAATCTTGGCGGTGCGAGACGTCACAGCGGTCTCCTGCCCTTGATATGTATCACGATATATATCGGGTCGTGGCGACCATCAAGGTGGGCCCGAGCGGATGTCGCTATCTCAGTGGAACTTCCTTCCCAATGATCGTCGGCTCTGCCAGACTTCCCCCACGCCCGCGCAGATGGGCTTTCGACATTGGGAGGATATCATGCTGACACGACGAGGTTTTGCGGCGGTCGCTGGCTGTGCGATCTGCAGCGTTGCGGGGTTCGGGGCGACCGAGGCGTTTGCGCAGGGGGCGGTCGCAACGACGGCCAACGGCGTCACGCGGAAGGTGTTGAGCCGCACCGATGGCCCGGCCGCGGGCTACGAGACGATCATTATGGACGTGACGCTCGATCCCGGCGCGGTGGTTGGACGCCACACCCATCCCGGGATCGAATCGACCTATGTGATGGAAGGCGAGATCGAATTGCCGATCGAGGGCCAACCGACCAAGACCGTGAAGGCCGGCGAAGCCTTCCAGGTGCCGCCCGCCACGCCGCATGCCGGCGGCAAGCCGTCGTCGAGCAAGACAAGGCTGATGATCAACTACATCGTCGAGAAGGGCAAGCCGCTCGCCACTCCGGTTTGATTGTGCGACGGCCCTGGTTTGGCCCGCCGCGGTGCATCGGTCACCGTGGCGGACTTGCATACGGTCCCGCAACTTGGCTTGATGCGATCATTGCAAGCGCTCGAGCCACTATCTGCTTGGTCAGACCAAGCGGAGAGCGGCAAATAACGGCGGGCCATGAATGTCGATCCAAGATCTTGCCGCGCTGGCTCCCGTGCTGTTCCGACCCGCTACGCCGGCCGCGTTTGCGGAGGTCGCGACGCGGTCGTTGCAGCCTGTGTTCGGGGCTAGCCGTGCGGTATTTGCCGATCGGCAACGCGGCCTTCCGGGCGAGATGCATTTCGTCAATTGGCCGGCTTGGTGCAGGCTGCATTATTGTGCCGAAGTCCGCGACCGCGATCCGATCCGGCTTTGGCTGGACGGGGTTGCCTCGGCGGACGCTGGCGTCGCGCGGCTGTCTGAGTTGCTGCCGGCGAGGCGGCGCCGCGAACTTGCTCGCGAGCCATTGCTGGCCGATTGCGGCGCCGGCTTCGTGCTGACCTTGGCGCTGCGCGATTGCAGTCGCGTCATTGGCGCCTTCAGCCTCGTTCGCGACGCCGGTCTGGGCGATTTCGACGAGCACGACCGCATACTGGCGCTGTCGCTGTTGCCGTTATTGGAATTGGCATATTCGGGTCTCGCCGCGCAGGGCACACAAACGGCCGCGCCGCCGCCCGCAAATAACACGCTTCGGACGCTGACTCCGCGCGAACGCCAAGTCGCGGAGCTTGCCGCCACTGGTCTTTCGAACAAGGCGATCGCGCGCATGCTCGATATCAGCCCGTGGACGGTCAAGAACCAGATGCGCGCGGTGCTGGACAAGACCGGCACGCGCAATCGCACCGAGCTCGGCGCGCTGCTTGGACCGCGTCGCCACGCGGTTGGCGGCGACTAATCGCGCCGTCCGATCAGGTTGTCCGCCGCCTGCAGCCCCGACCAGTGCGCCTGACCGACCGTGCTGTTGGTGAGGTAGTCACCGCAGAAGGCGATGCGCGGCAGCGAGCCGAGATCGAGGAAGCGGCGCAGGCTGCGGATGTAGCCCTTGGGCCGCTTGCAGATCGCATCAGGCTGGCGCGAGATGAAGCTGTCGATCACGCGCGTGTCGGCGAGCTGCGGTAGAGCTTCGACGACGTCGCTCCAGGCGATGGCGAGAAGGTCCGCGGTGCTGGCGCCTTCGTGCTGCCGGCAGCCCCAATCCTTCCACTGCGAATGCGCGAAAGTAGTGCCGTTGCCCATGTCGGTGAAGCGCAGATTGCCGGTGCGGCGGAAGCCGTCGGCGGCCGGTAGCACGTAGGTGTCGAGCAGATCGCCCTTCGGACGGTCGAGCAGGTAGTACACGATGTGATGGCCGGCATAATCGACGCTGTCGAAGAAGCTGCGGCGCTCGGCATCGAGATCCGGCATCAGCGCCGCAACCTTGTTACCGGGCACCGCCACCACCACCGCATCACCCCGAATGGTTTCGACGCGTCCGTCATGGACGGCGTCGACCTGCGCGCCGTCAGCGCCGGTGCGTATCCCGACCACGCTCGTCCCGAGCCGGAGATCGACGCACGGATCGGCTGCGAGACTTTGGCCGAGCTCCCAGGTGATGCGGCCGGCGCCGCGTTCCTTGAAACTCCAGATCTGATCGCCCGACCAGGACAACCGTCCGGCCGTGCTCCACGCCGTCCAGGCCAGCGAGAAATCGTCCTCGCCATAGCCGCAGAACATCGCGACGCAGGGCTCGAGGAAGTAATCGACGAAGGTCGGCGAGAAGCGGCGGAAGTACTCGCAGGCATTGACGTCGTCGAGCGCCGCCGCGCTGGTGATGTCGCGGGGATTGCCGGTGACGGCGATCTGGCCCAGCTTGGGCAGCGTCGCCAGCAGCCGCGCCTTCTCGGCGAGGGGGATGAACGGATGCTTCGCGGCGCTGATCAGGTCGAAGGCGCCGAAGCCGACATTGTGCTGGCGCTTGACCAGCACGTTCCAGCGGTGGGCTGCCGTCAAGTCCGCGATGCCGTCCGGCTGGTCGATGCCGAGCTTGCCGGCGAGGTCGCGCAGATTGCTTTCGGCGCCGAGAAACGCAAACGCGCCGGTCACCGCCCACACCCCGTGCCACAGCACGGACCGGCAGCGCCCGCCGGCCTCGCTGTCCTGTTCGAGCAGCACCACCTCGTGGCCGTCGTCGCGCAGCCGATCGGCTGCACCCAGCCCGGCAATGCCGCCGCCGACAACGATGACCCGCATGCTGCAACTCCTCCGACCTCGTGAGGGAGGCTGCAGGTTGAAGCAGGGCGCGGCGCGAGGCCATAGCCCGGATGGGCTATGGCCTTTGTCGGCTGACGGATGGCTTAGGGTTACTGCGTCTTCGGCAGGAAGGTCGGCCCGACGGTGCGGATCTTGCTCGGGTCGGTCGCCGGTGCGCCGGGGTCGGGCTGCTGTGCCGCGCCGCTGTTGGCAGCCGCGGGGGCGGCAGCGTTGCCCTTGCGGGCGTTGGCGCGCTGCGCTGGCGGCAGCGCCATGCGCCTGGCGCTCTCCTCGGTGACGATGATGTCGCCGTGCTCGCGCGCCGACGTGTCATCGACGCCCTTCAGGGCGTCGGCCCAGCTCTGGTTGGCGGCCTTGCACGTGCAGGCCGGATCGAACGCCTGCCGATAGCGGAAGGCGGCCGGCAGCGAGGTGTAGGACTGGCCGGCGATCGACACCGCCTGGTTCATGTCCTGCCCGGGATTGCGATAGGCGTACAGCGCAGCTTCCGACGCCGGGCACAGGCTCTTGCAGGTCTTCTCGTCGTCGGCGAAGCGGCCCGGCACGGTGGCGAAGGAGATCGGGAAGTAATAGCCGTCGCAGGTGCGGACGCACACGGTGCGGAACGTGCCGGTGTCGGTGTTGAAGTCCGGCGGCGCCCCCGCCGGGCCGGCCACGCCGGGCTGATTGCCGCCGAACAGATTGTCGAGGAAACCGCCGCCCTGCTGCTGCACGGCCGCGGCATATTGCGGACCGCAATTGTTCTGCGCCAGCGCCATCAGCACCGAGCGGCGCTGATTCTCGTTACCGCCGCCGCCCGGGCCGCCGGAACGTAGCCGCTCGAGGCTCGACGTCATCTGGTCGAGATTGCCGCGCATCTGCTGGATCTGGTTGTTGACCGGCCCGCACTGCGCCGACTGGCCGTTGAACAGCGAGAAGAAGCCCGAGCTGTCGCAGCCCATGCGCTTGGCCTGCATGGTGACGCGGTCGAGTTCGCCCTGCTGTCGGTTGACCGCATCCTCGTAGCGCCGGATCTGATCGGCTCGTGCCGGATCGCCGCCGCCGCCGCGATCGATGGTGGCGAGCTGCGCCTCCAGCCGTGGGCAGACCGGGTTGACGGCGCCCTGCGGCGCACCGCCCTGCGGCGGGTAGCCCTGCTGGGCGTGGGCCACAGAGCCCAGCGCCGCGACGCTGGCCAGCACGGCTCCCGCCAGAAGGCTGCGACGGAGGCGATCGGCGGTCTCGAACAAGTCCGGCATTCAGGGAATTCCGAGCGGATGTGACTTCGGCGAGGCGCCGACCATTCTCAGCAAACCCGCGGCATCAAGGCCACCGGGCAATCCGTTAAACCGCGACGGCGCTGCACCTCTTACCGGCTTCTCACGGCATCGTCACGTCGTTTCCGGGGCGTCTCTGTGGCGAGTCACAGTACAGCGCGGCGACTCAGCGCTGGCAAATGATGGCGACGTATTCGTCGCAGCCATCACGGCGGCAGGTGACGCCCGCCGTTTTAGGCACCGCGCCGGTAATTTCCTCCGGGTCAACCCGCCGGTACGATACGGCCTGCGCGAACTCCCGGGATTGGCAATAGGCGAGGGCGGCAGGCGCGCCGCAGCGATCGCTTTTCGCCAGGCACTGGTCGATGCCGTAGCCATCCGGCTGGTTGGCAATGATGAACACGCGGCTGTCCGCCGACGCGCTGGATGCCGCCAGCAGCGCCGAACAGGCGATCAAGGCTGAGGTCAGTTTCATGGGGCACCGGATGGGCGTGGGCGACGCGTCTTCCAACCCTATCCGGAAAAGACGTAAAGATTCGTTAACCAAGGAGGGGAACCGGGGTGTCGCAAGCCAGGCGCCGGTGGCGGCTAAAATCCGTCGTCATGGCGACCTAGGGCCTTTGCCGGACTTGACGCGCTCCAGCGGGCTGGCCATGGTGCGGCGATGAACGGTCTTTTCTCGATTTGTGGCATTTGCCGCGAGATTACGAGCTAGCTCAACGCTGGCTGAGGCCGTCTTTTCTCTCATGAGATCACTGGACGCCCGGCCGCAGGGGACGGGAATCCATGGCTTTGCGCCTCTACGATACGCTGACCAAGCAGAAGCGCGACTTCGCGCCGCTCGATCCGTCGAACGTGCGGATGTATGTCTGCGGCCCGACGGTCTACGACTTCGCCCATATCGGCAATGCCCGGCCGGTGATCGTGTTCGACGTGCTGTTCCGGCTGCTGCGGCACCTCTACGGCGAGACCCACGTCAAATACGTGCGCAACATCACGGATGTCGACGACAAGATCAACGATCGCGCCGCCTGCGACTTTCCCGGTCTTCCGCTGAACGAGGCGATCCGCAAGGTCACCGAGCGGACCGAGAGCCAATTCCATGACGACGTCGACGCGCTCGGCTGCCTGCGGCCGAGCGTCGAGCCGCGCGCGACCGAGCACATCGCCGAGATGCGGACGATCATCGAGAAGCTGGTGGCGGGCGGTTTCGCCTATGTGGCGGCGGACCACGTGCTGTTCTCGCCGGCGGCGATGAACGCCGCGAACGGCGGGCTGCCGCGCTACGGCGCGCTGGCCAACCGTACGCTGGACGAGATGATCGCCGGCGCCCGCGTCGACGTCGCACCCTACAAGCGCGAGCCCACCGACTTCGTGCTGTGGAAGCCGTCCAAGCCCGGCGAACCGTCCTGGCCGTCGCCGGCCGGCATCACGGCCGAAGGGCGGCCGGGCTGGCATATCGAGTGCTCGGCGATGTCGTGGAAGCACCTCGGCGAGACTTTCGACATCCATGGTGGCGGCATCGATCTCGTCTTCCCGCACCATGAGAACGAAGTCGCGCAAACCTGCTGCGCTTTCCATACCGACCGCATGGCTCAGACCTGGATGCACAACGGCTTCCTGCAGGTCGAAGGCGAGAAGATGTCGAAGAGTCTCGGCAACTTCATCACCATCCGGGAGCTACTGGCGACCGACAAGTTCGGCGGCAAGTCGTGGGACGGCGCGACGCTGCGGCTGGCGATGCTGAAGACGCACTATCGGCAGCCGATCGACTGGACGGTCGAGGCGCTGCACGAGGCGGAGAAGGCGATCCTTGACTGGTCGGACTTCACCAAGGATGCGACGACGGCGAACTGCGATGAGGTGATAGCTCCACTCGCCGACGATCTGAATACACCGAAGATGATCGCCGAACTGCACGCGTTGCGCCGGGCCGGGAAGGCCGATGAACTGCGCGGCGCGATGCAACTGCTCGGCATCGTGCCGGTGGTTCGCGCACCGGTCGACCTCGACGCAACTGCAAAGTCATTGATCGAGGCTCGCACCGCCGCGCGTGCACGCAAGGATTTCAAGGAATCCGACCGCCTCCGCGACGAACTCGCCGCGATGGGCATCGCCATCAAGGACGGCAAAGACGCCGACGGCAAGCCGGTGACGACCTGGGAGATCGCGCGATGAGCGTCCACTACGCACGAGGTCATTCCGGGGCGCGCATCTTCGCGCGAACCCGGAATCTCGCCGCCCCAATGTCGGGATTCCGGGTCTGCGCTGCTGGCGCAGCGCATCCCGGAATGACGGGGGTGAGGCTGCGCGGCAGTGGGCAGCGTGCGTCCGCGTCTGGCAGGCGCGCGCAGGCGAAGGCACTGCCTCGCCCCGTCATTCCGGGGCGCGCGCAGCGCGAGCCCGGAATCCATAGACCCTGCAGTCTCGGTGAGCGCGCGGGCTCTCCTCGTGAGGCCAGGGAGTATGGATTCCGGGCCTGCGCCCTGCGGGCGCATCCCGGAATGACGAACGAGAGGGAGTGGGGCGCAGCTTGCGCTGTCGAGGCTTGCGGCAAAGTCCTGAGATTCAAGCTAACTACGCAGCGGGAGTTCGCGCGATGACTGATTTAAAGCCCAATTCGCGGCCGGACACGCCGTTTCCGAAGCACTGGCTGTACTACATCGCGCTGAAGATCGCGCTGCTCGCCGGCGCGACGGCGTTGGTGCTGAAGCTTTACGGATTTTGGTGAGTCATGAGTGCGACGGAAACGCCGGGCCTGCGGCCGTATCTGCCCGAGGATGCCCAGATCGCGGCGGCGATTTTCATCGCGGCGATTGAGCAACTGACCGAGGACGATTACAGTGAGGTGCAGCAGGAAGCTTGGGTGTCGGTTGCTGACGACGACGCCAAGTTCGCTGCGCGGCTGGCCTCGCAGCTGACGCTGATCGCGACGCTGGGCGGTGCGCCGGTCGGCTTTGCGTCGCTGAAAGGCGCCGATCACATCGACATGCTTTATGTGCACCCGGATTTCATCCGGATGGGCGTCGCGACGTCGCTGATTGACGCGCTGGAGAAACTCGCAGGCGCCCGCGGTGCGCAGGCGCTGACGGTCGATGCCAGCGACAGCGCCGCCGAATTCTTCACCCGCCGCGGCTACGTGCCGACACGGCGCAACACTGTCACCATCAATGGCGAATGGCTCGCCAACACGTCGATGACGAAGACGCTCGCGGATCCCGCAGCGCCGGGAGCGGATCAATGAACCGGGAACGTCTGTATCTCTACGACACCACGCTGCGCGATGGCGCGCAGACCAACGGCGTGGACTTTACGCTGCACGACAAGAAGCTGATTGCCGGCCTGCTCGACGATCTCGGCATCGATTATGTCGAGGGCGGCTATCCGGGCGCCAATCCGCTCGATACCGAGTTCTTCGCCGAGGATCAGAAGCTCAGCCGCGCCACCTTCGCGGCGTTCGGTATGACGCGGCGGCCGGGCCGATCGGCGTCGAACGATCCCGGCGTCGCGCTGCTGCTCGAGGCCAAGGCGGGTGCGATCTGCTACGTGGCGAAGTCGAGCGAGTATCAGGTCCGCGTCGCGCTCGAGACCACCAACGAGGAGAACATCGCCTCGATCCGCGACAGCGTGGCACTCGCCAAGGACAAGGGGCGTGAAGTGCTGGTCGATTGCGAGCACTTCTTCGACGGCTACAAGGAAAACCGGGCATTCGCGCTGCAATGCGCCGAGGCGGCGTATCAGTCCGGCGCGCGCTGGGTGGTGCTGTGCGACACCAATGGCGGCACCATGCCTGACGAGATCGAGGCGATCGTCGGAGAAGTCGTCAAGCGCATCCCCGGCAGCCATGTCGGCATCCACGCCCATAACGACACCGAACAGGCCGTGGCGAACTCGTTCGCGGCGGTGCGCGCCGGGGCGCGGCAGATCCAGGGTACGCTGAACGGGCTGGGCGAGCGCTGCGGCAACGCCAATCTGGTGTCGATGATCCCGACGCTGAAACTGAAGAAGGAGTTTGCCGACAAGTTCGAGATCGGCGTCTCCGACGAGAAGCTCGCCACGCTGGTGCAGGTGTCGCGCGCGCTCGACAACATCCTCGACCGTGCGCCGGATCCGCACGCCCCCTATGTCGGCGGCAGCGCCTTCGTCACCAAGACCGGCATCCACGCCTCGGCGGTGATGAAGGATCCGCACACCTATGAGCACGTTGCGCCTGAAACCGTCGGCAATCATCGCAAGGTGCTGGTGTCGGATCAGGCCGGCAAGTCGAACGTGCTGGCGGAGCTGGCGCGCACCACCATCCAGGTCGACCGCGACGATCCGAAGCTCGGCCGGCTGATCGAGAAGATGAAGGAACGCGAAGCCGCGGGCTACGCCTACGAGTCCGCGAACGCGTCGTTCGATCTGCTGGCGCGCGGCGTGCTCGGCAAGGTGCCGGAGTTCTTTCATGTCGAGCAGTTCGATGTGAACGTCGAGCAACGCTATAACTCGCACGGCAAGCGCGTCACCGTGGCGATGGCGGTGGTCAAGGTCGTGGTCGACGGCGAGACCTTGATCTCCGCCGCCGAAGGCAATGGTCCCGTCAACGCGCTCGACGTCGCGCTGCGCAAGGATCTCGGCAAGTATCAGAAATACATCGAGGGCCTGAAGCTGGTCGATTACCGCGTCCGTATCCTCAATGGCGGCACCGAGGCCGTGACTCGGGTGCTGATCGAGAGCGAGGACGAACTCGGCGAGCGCTGGACCACCATCGGCGTGTCGCCGAACATCATCGATGCGTCGTTCGAGGCGCTGATGGACTCGGTCGTCTACAAGCTGATCAAGAGCAACGCGCCGCTCTAGGTCTGCCAGATCCTATCCCCGTCATTGCGAGCCGAAGGCGAAGCAATCCAGCTGCGCGTGCGGAGCTGGATTGCTTCGTCGCCTTCGGCTCCTCGCAATGACGCCCGTCCTGGTTGTCATCGCGCATGGGGCCTGCCAACATGCGCGAAACAATCAATGAGCATGCGGGACGGGAGCCGGGCCGGTGAGCAACACCCTGAATGGCGCGCAATCGGTCGTGCAGACGCTGGTGAATTGCGGCGTCGAGATCTGCTTCGCCAATCCCGGCACGTCCGAAATGCACTTCGTTGCGGCGCTCGACTCGGTGACCGGCCTGCGGCCGGTGCTTTGCCTGTTCGAAGGCGTGGTGACCGGCGCGGCTGATGGTTATGGACGGATCGCCGGCAAGCCGGCGGTGACGCTGCTGCATCTCGGACCGGGCCTCGCCAATGGTCTCGCCAATCTGCACAACGCCAAGCGCGCCGCGACGCCGATCGTCAACATTGTCGGCGATCACGCCACCTATCATCTGCAATACGACGCGCCGCTAACGTCGGACATTGTCGGCTTCGCGCGTCCGGTGTCGAGCTGGATCCACGAGTCGAAGAGTGCAGGCGCGGTCGCAAGCGATACCGCGCTGGCGGTGCGGGCGGCACGCAGCGCGCCGGGCGGCATCGCGACGCTGATCATGCCGGCCGACGTCGCCTGGAATCCGGCCGCCCGCGCCGCGCCACCGCTGCCCGATATCAAAGCGGCGCGGGTCGATGCCGATACGGTCGACGACATCGCGCGGCTGCTGTCGAACGGCAAGAAATCCGCACTGCTGCTGCGCGGCAGTGCGTTGCTCGGCGAGGGTCTGGAAGCCGCCGGGCGGATTCAGGCGAAGTGCAAGGCGCGGCTGCTGTGCGACACCTTCGCGCCGCGGGCCGAGCTCGGCGCAGGCCGCGTGCCGCTCGAGCGCATTCCGTACTTTGCCGAGCAGATCACCGCGTTCCTCAAGGATGTCGAGCAACTGATCCTGGTCGGCGCCAAGCCGCCGGTGTCGTTCTTCGCCTATCCGGGCAAACCGAGTTGGGGCGCGCCGGAGGGCTGTCAGTTCGATGATCTGGCGCAGCCGCATCAGGACGGCGCGCAGGCGCTGAAGGATCTTGCCGATGCGCTGGATGCGCCGGCCGAGCCCGCAGTGCGCACGGCGCTGGCGCTGCCGGAATTGCCGAAGGGCAAGCTCAACTCGCTCGGCGTCGCCCAGGCCATCGCGCATCTGACGCCTGACCACGTGATCTATGCCGAGGAGGCCAACACCTCGGGCCTGCCATTGCAGATGATCCTGCCGCGGGCACGGCCGCATACGCATCTGCCGCTCACCGGCGGATCGATCGGGCAGGGGCTGCCGCTGGCGATCGGCGCCGCGATCGCGGCAGCGGACCGCAAGGTGATCTGCCCTCACGGCGACGGCGGCGCCGCCTATACGATGCAGGCGCTATGGACGATGGCGCGCGAGCAGCTCGACGTCACCGTGGTGATCTACGCCAACCGCTCCTACGCCATCCTCAACATCGAACTACAGCGCGTCGGCGCCGCCGGAGCCGGAGCCAACGCGCTGTCGATGCTCGATCTGCACAATCCGGAAATGAACTGGGTGAAGATCGCCGAAGGCCTCGGCATCGAAGCCAGCCGGGCGACGACGGCGGAGGAGTTTGCTGCGCAGTACGGCTCGGCGATGAACCAGCGCGGCCCGCGTCTGATCGAGGCGCTGATCTGACGGGTGTCAGAGTTTGCTGGCGACCTCGGGCGCCAGCTCCTTGGCCTTGTCCGGCGCTGCGGCGCTGCGCAGCTTCGGCAGGATATCGGCGACCCGGTCCGCGGTCAGCACCTTGACCGACAGCGCGGCACGGATGAAGGCGGTTTCGGTCATGTGATCGAGCAGGCCGAGCAGCGGATCCCAAAAGCCGTCGATATTGGCGATCAGGATAGGCTTCCGGTGGCGGCCGAGCTGCTGCCAGGTCATCTGCTCGACCAGTTCCTCCAGCGTGCCGATGCCGCCCGGCAGTGCCACGAAGGCGTCGGAGTGCTCGAACATCAGACGCTTGCGCTCGTGCATGTCGTCGGTGACGATCAGATCCTGGATGCGATCGAGCGCAATCTCCTTGGTGCGGAGAAAGCCGGGGATGATGCCGGTGACGGCGCCGCCATGGTCGAGCACCGACGTGGCGACCGCGCCCATCAGCCCGATCGCGCCGCCGCCATAGACCAGACGGATGCCGGCCTCCGCCAGTTCCTTGCCGAACGCCTGCGCGGCTTCCATGAAAAGCGGGTTCGTGCCTGGGCCGGAGCCGCAATAGACGCAGACTGTGTTGATTTCGCTCATGGTGGGCGATGTGGCACCAGGACATCACAGCGTCAAGGCAGTGCCTGCGTTGCGCAGCGCAACAGTCTGTTATGACACAAACAATTCCGCCGTCAGGGTGCACGCGGCGGGCGAAACATTATATGAGAGCGCATCCGACGCATTTCCTGTCCGCCCGTCCGGCGGACGCTTTCAGGCAGTCTTGATGGCTCATCCACATTCTCATTCGCCGAGCGGTCCTTCGGTCGCAACCCCGGAGGACGCCGTGGCCCAAAAGGCAACGCTCGGCGGGACGCTGGTTCATTTGTGGCCATATATCTGGCCCGGCGACCGCGCCGATCTCAAGATGCGGGTGGTCTGGTCGGTGCTGCTGCTGCTCGCCGCGAAGGCGGCGACGCTGGTCGTGCCGTTCACCTTCAAATGGGCCACGGATGCACTGACCGGTGCCGATACCGCGCCGGTGGCGCCGTCGAACTGGACATTGTGGCTGTTGGCGTCGCCGCTGGCGCTGACGCTGAGCTACGGCCTGGTGCGCGTGTTGATGGCGGTGCTGACGCAGTGGCGCGACGGCATCTTCGCGCAGGTGGCGATGCATGCGGTGCGCAAGCTCGCCTACCGCACCTTTGTGCACATGCATGAGCTGTCGCTGCGCTTTCATCTGGAGCGCAAGACCGGCGGCCTGACCCGTGTGCTCGAGCGCGGCCGGCTCGGCATCGAAGTCATCGTCCGGATGGTGCTGCTGCAACTGGTGCCGACCATCGTCGAGCTGTCGCTGGTGATGGCCGTGCTGCTGTGGCAGTTCGACTGGCGCTACGTCGCGGTGATCATGGTCACTGTCGTGGTGTACATGTTCTACACCTACAAGGCGACTGAATGGCGGATCGCGATCCGTAGGCGGATGAACGATTCCGACAGCGACGCCAACCAGAAGGCGATCGACTCGCTGCTCAACTACGAGACCGTGAAGTACTTCGGCGCCGAGGAGCGCGAGGCCCAGCGCTACGACAAGTCGATGCAGCGCTATGAGGACGCCAGCGTCTCGACCTACACGTCGCTCGCCGTGCTCAACGCCGGGCAGGCGGTGATCTTCACCTTCGGCCTAACCGGTACGATGCTGATGTGCGCCGCCGGGGTGCGCAACGGCACCAACACGGTCGGCGATTTCGTGATGATCAACGCCATGATGATCCAGCTGTATCAGCCACTGAACTTCATGGGCATGGTGTATCGCGAGATCAAGCAGGCGATCATCGACATCGAGAAGATGTTCGCGGTGCTGTCGCGCAATCCGGAGGTCAAGGACAAGCCGGGTGCCAAGCCGCTCCAGGTGGCGAACGGTACGGTGCAGTTCGACGACGTCCGCTTCTCCTACGATCCGGCGCGGCCGATCCTGAAGGGTCTGAGCTTCGAGGTGCCGGCCGGCAAGACGGTGGCGATCGTCGGCCCATCCGGCGCCGGCAAGTCGACAATCTCGCGGCTGCTGTTCCGGCTCTACGACATCTCGGGCGGCGCGATCCGGATCGACGGTCAGGACATCCGCGACGTGACGCAGACCTCGCTGCGCTCGGCGATCGGTATGGTGCCGCAGGACACCGTGCTGTTCAACGACACCATCCGCTACAACATCCGCTACGGCCGCTGGGACGCGACCGATGCCGAGGTGGAGGAAGCGGCCCGCACCGCGCAGATCGACGCGTTCATCAAGGCATCGCCGAAAGGCTACGAGACCGAAGTCGGCGAGCGCGGGCTGAAGCTGTCGGGCGGCGAGAAACAGCGCGCAGCGATTGCGCGAACCGTTCTCAAGTCGCCGCCGATCCTGGTGCTGGACGAAGCCACCTCGGCGCTGGACAGCCACACCGAGCACGAGATTCAGGGCGCGCTGGAGCGCGTTTCTCAGAACCGTACTTCGCTGGTGATCGCGCACCGGCTGTCGACCATCGTCGGCGCCGACGAAATCATCGTGCTGGATCAGGGCCGGATCGCCGAGCGCGGCACGCACGCGCAGCTGCTCGAGCACGGGGGGCTCTACGCCAGCATGTGGAATCGGCAGCGAGAGGCTGAAGAGGCGCGCGAGCGGCTGGCGATGATGGACGGGGAGGAGTCGCAGGCGCGACCAACTGCGCTTGACGACGATCTGGCAAGTTCGGCCGCGGCGGAGTAATCGTGTCGCAGCATCCGGCCCGTCTTCGAAGCTAGGGGACCTTCCATGTCGATCGTCAATTCCGTCCGCGCCCAGATCCCGCCGGTCCATCGGGAAGGCTATCCGTTCATCGCCGCCTTCGCGCTGGCAACGCTAGTGCTGTTCCTGATCTGGGCACCGCTCGGCTGGATCGGCGTGGTGCTGACGATCTGGTGCGCACTGTTCTTCCGAGATCCGGTGCGGGTCACCCCGATCCGCGAGGGGCTGGTGGTGGCTCCGGCCGATGGCCGGGTGTCGATGGTGGTGCAGATTATCCCGCCGCCGGCGCTCGGGCTCGGCGACAAGCCGCTGCCGCGGGTGTCGATCTTCATGAGCGTGTTCAACTGCCACGTGAACCGCAGCCCGGTCGCCGGCCGGGTCGAGCGCATCATCTATTCACCGGGACTGTTCCTGAACGCCGAGCTCGACAAGGCCAGCGAGGACAATGAGCGCAATTCGCTGGTGATCTCGACCCCGACCGGTCAGATCGGCGTGGTGCAGATCGCCGGGCTGGTGGCGCGGCGGATCGTGTCGTTTGTCCGCGAGGGCCAGCCGCTGGCTGCGGGCGAACGGTTCGGCTTGATCCGGTTCGGCTCGCGCCTCGACGTTTACCTGCCGGAAGGCGCTAAGCCGCTGGTGTCCGAGGGGCAAACCGCGATCGCGGGCGAGACCGTGCTGGCAGACATCAGCCTCGGCGACGGCGGCCGGACTTTTCGGGCTGACTGAGCGTCGGCCCAAAGCCTGCCATGATGGCGGCGCAGCCTGCTGGCTCGCGTAACTGAGGCGATGCAGATGAACTACGACCAGACCCCACCCGAACTGCCGCGGCGCAGATTCGGCCCGATTCCGGTGCGGATGCTGGTGCCCAACGTCATCACGCTGCTGGCGATCTGCGCCGGCCTGACGGCGATCCGGCTGGCGACCGAAGGCCGGATGGAGCTTGCGGTCGCCGCCATCGTGTTCGCCGCCGTGCTCGACGGCATCGATGGCCGCGTTGCCCGGATGATCAAGGGCCAGTCCAAGTTCGGGGCCGAGCTCGACAGTCTGGCCGACTTCGTCAATTTCGGCGTCGCGCCCGGCCTGATCCTGTATTTCTGGCAGCTGCATTTCCTCAGCAATGTCGGCTGGATCGCCGCGATGATCTTCGCGATCAGCGGCGGCCTGCGCCTGGCGCGTTTCAACGCCACGATGGACGACCCCAACAAGCCGGCGTTCGCGGCGAACTTTTTCACCGGCGTGCCGGCGCCGGCGGGGGCCATCACGGTGCTGCTACCGGTTTATCTCGGATTCCTCGGCGCGCCGACGCCGCCCGCGGTGCTGATCGCGCTGTATACGCTGTTGATCGCCTTCCTGATGGTGTCGCGCCTGCCGGTGTTCTCCGGCAAGGCCGTTAGGCTGCGGGTCGCGCCCGAAATGGTGCTGCCGGTGTTCGTGTCGGTGGTGCTGTTCATCGCACTGCTGATCGGCTATCCGTGGCATATCCTGTCGGCGGGCTCGGTGTTGTACCTGCTCAGCCTGCCGCTGGGTTGGCGCTCCTATCGCGATCACAAGCGCACCGCGGCCGCGCACGCGCCGCAGCCAGCGGCTTCACCCTCGAAGAAGCCGACCCTGGTGGTCCCCGATCCGGCATCGCAGGACGATCGGCCGACCCGGCTGAATTGAAGAGGCTAAGCCGAATCGCCGCGGCTCGACCGCCGGTGAATGGTTAGTATCGAGTTGACGCCGTGCTCCTGCAGCGGCGTACGCCGCTGTTCACTGCCTCACACTTAACCTTTACGCGTCTTTAATGGCGGCCGCCTAAGTTGGGGCCGCGCAGCGCAGAAGGTGCCGCGCCGCCGTCGGCCGAGGCCGGCGTGCGTGTGCGCGTGTCGGAGTACAAGATGGATATCGCCACACTTCTCGGCCTGGTCGCAGGTGCCGCCGTCGTGTCTTCGCTCATCCTGATGGGCGGCAACTTCGGGATGTTCTACGACATCCATGCGGTGATCGTGATCTTCGGCGGATCCTTCGCGGCCACTCTGATCCGTTTCCCGTTGTCGGCGATGCTGCACGGCCTGCCGCTCGGCGCCAAATTCGCCTTCACGCTCAGCAATCTCTCCGCACGCGACCTGGTCGATGAACTCGCTCGCATCGCCGAAATCGCCCGCAAGTCCGGTCCGGTGGGCCTGGAGAAGGTCGAAGCTGACGATCCGTTTCTGGCCAAGGGCGTGCGCTACGTGGCCGACGGCTACGACATCGAATTCATTCGCGACAATCTCGAACGCGACCGCGACAACTTCCTGCTGCACCTGAACGAAGGCTCAAAGATCTATCGCGCGATCGGCGACTGCGCGCCGGCGTTCGGCATGATCGGCACGCTGCTCGGCATGGTGCAGATGTTCTCGAACATGTCCGACCCCTCCAAGCTCGGTCCATTCATGGCCGTCGCGCTGCTTGCGACGCTGTACGGCGCGGTGGTGGCGAACCTGATCTGTCTGCCGATCGCCGATAAGCTGCACACCAAGCTGGTGGACGAGGAGACTAACCGCACGTTGATCATCGACGGCATCCTGATGATCCGCGATTCCAAGAGCCCAACGCTGGTTCGGGAGATGCTGCTCGCTTACCTGCCGGAGAAGCATCGCCACACTGAGGACGAAGGCGTTCCCGCTTAGCCGGGTCACGAGCAACCCGGAAAGCGAGTCATGGCGAAGAAGAAGCGTGAGGAGGCACACGGTGGTCACGGCTGGTTCGTGACGTTCGCCGATCTGATGGCGCTGCTGCTCGCCTTCTTCGTGATGCTGACGGCGTTTTCGACCCAGGACAAGGACAAGCTCAAGATCGTCGCCGGATCGATGCGGGAAGCGTTCGGCGTGCAGTCCGACGCGCGCTACTCCGGCATCATCGAAGATGATGGCCTGCCAACCCGCGGCAAGATCAAGAACACCGAGCACGTCGATCCGGAGCTGTCGACCAGCAAGCCCGCTCCCGGGGACGCAACCAAGGACGAAGGGGTTCTCACCAAGGAGGAGCGGGAGTTCGCACTCGCCTCCGCCTCGCTTCGCCAGGCCTTGCAGGACATGCCGGAGATCGCCGAACTGTCCAAGAACGTGATGTTCGAAGAGACCAAGCAGGGGCTCAACCTGGAGATCATGGATCAGGACGGCCGCGCGATGTTCGCCGACGGGGAGAAGGTGCCGTTCGAGCGCACCCGGCGGCTGCTGCAGCGATTGGCCGGTCCGCTTCGTGCCACGCCGCTGCGGATCACCATTTCGGGCCATACGTCAGCCGGGCTGATGCCGCAGCGCGGCGAATACAACGGCTTCGACCTGTCGGCGGATCGTGCCAACGCGGTGCGGCAGATTCTGGAGCGGGAAGGCGTGCCGACGTCGCATATCTTTGCGGTGACCGGTCGGGCGGATTCCCAGCCGCTGTTTCCTGAAGACCCGTCGATCGCCGCCAACCGCCGGGTTACCATCACGCTGATGCGTGAAAATCCGACCCTGCCGCCCGGGCTAAAGCCGTAGCCGGACATCTGATACCGCGATCTTGACGGCGTCCTGCCACCGCCTGCAGACTTGCTGCGCATTGCATAGGGGACCCGGCAGGATCGAAACCGGCAGTTCCGCGTTCTACGGCGATCATGGCCCTCAGCGAGGTATCCAAACAGACGCCAGAAGCTCCCGCGGCGGCCGGATTTTGGACGCTCACCGTGGGCGGCATGGGTGTGGTGTTCGGCGACATCGGGACGTCGCCGCTCTATGCATTTCGCGAAGCGGTCGCGGGCGCCGCCGGTCACGAAGCCGCCACCCGGGCCATGGTGCTCGGGGTCCTTTCCCTGATCCTCTGGGCGTTGCTGATCGTTGTCACGGCGAAGTACGTGCTGTTGTTGCTGCGCGCCGACAACAACGGCGAGGGCGGGACGCTGTCGCTGATGGCGCTCGGGCAGCGCGCGCTGCGGCGGCGTAGCCTGCTGCTGCTGACACTGGGGGTGGTCGGCGCCTCGATGTTCATCGGCGATTCGATGATCACGCCGGCGATCTCGGTGCTGTCGGCGGTCGAGGGGCTGAAGATCGCCGCGCCCGCGCTCGATCACTATGTGGTGCCGCTCACCGTACTGATCCTGATCGTGCTGTTCGGGGTGCAGAGCAGTGGTACCGCCAAGGTGGCACGGGCGTTCGGTCCGGTGATGTTCGTCTGGTTCGGCATCCTCGCCGCGATGGGGCTGGCGCACATCAACGACGACCCGACCGTGCTGGCGGCGATCAACCCGTGGTACGCGGCCCATTTCCTGCTCACCCATGGCACGATCGGGCTGGTGACGCTCGGCGCGGTGTTTCTCGCCGTCACCGGCGGCGAGGCGCTGTACGCCGACCTTGGCCATTTCGGCCGGCGGCCGATCCAGGCCGGCTGGCTCGGCTTCGTGCTGCCGTCGCTGTTGCTGAATTATTTCGGGCAGGGCGCGCTGGTGCTGTCCAACCCGGCGGCGCTGGAAAACCCGTTCTACAAGATGGTGCCGGACAGCTTCGTGCTCCCGCTGGTAGTGATGGCGACCGCTGCCACCGTGATCGCCAGCCAGGCGGTGATCACCGGTGCGTATTCGCTGATCAGTCAGGCGGTGCAGCTCGGCCTGCTGCCGCGCTTCGAGGTCCGCTACACCTCGGAGAGTCATGCCGGCCAGATCTTTCTGCCGCGGGTCAACGCCTTGCTGCTGATCGGCGTCCTGATCCTGGTGCTGCTGTTCCAGAGCTCCAGCCGGCTCGCCTCGGCCTACGGCATCGCCGTGTCGACCACCATGGTGGCCGACGGCATCATGGGCTTCGTCGTGGTTTGGAAGCTGTGGGGCTGGCGGCCGGCGTTCGCAGCGCTGCTGATTGTGCCGTTCGTCTTGGTCGACGCGATGTTCTTCAGCGCCAATCTGCTGAAGTTGTTCGACGGCGCCTGGGTGCCGCTGCTGTTCGGCCTGTCGATGGCGGCGCTGATATGGACCTGGCGCAAGGGCGTCGCACTGCTGACAATCAAGACCCGGCGCTCCGAAGTGCCGTTTCACGATCTGATCGGCAACCTGGAGCGGCATCCGCCGCACATCGTCAAAGGCACGGCGGTGTTCCTGACCTCCGATCCGGACTACGTCCCGACCGCACTGCTGCACAACCTCAAGCACAACAAGGTGCTGCATCAGCACAATGTCATCCTGACCATCGAGACCGCCCACACCCCGCGGGTGCCGCCCTCCGAGCGGGTGCAATTGGAGAAGGTCAGCGAGAAGTTCAGCAAGGTCCGGTTGCGCTTCGGCTTCATGGAATCGCCCAATGTGCCCAAGGCGCTGGTGCTGGCGCGCAAGCTCGGCTGGGATTTCGACATCATGACGACGTCGTTCTTCGTCTCCCGCCGCTCGCTGAAGCCGGCAGCCAAGTCCGGGATGCCGCGCTGGCAGAACAAGCTGTTCATCGCGCTCAGCCGTTCGGCCAACGACGCTACCGACTATTTTCACATTCCGACCGGACGTGTGGTCGAAGTCGGGACGCAGGTCACGATCTGACCGGCCACCGGCCGCGCCTGCGACCAAAGGGGCGATGCATCTCGTGGCGAAAACCGGCTATCCAGCAAACATGCCAGCAACTCTTTCCCGCCGCTTGATTTTCCTCTCGCTTGGCGCAACCTTGGCGACGCAATGGCCGGGCTTGGTTCGCGTTGTTGCGCTATTGGGTTCGGACAGTGCGATCGCGGGAGAGCAGAGAGTGGTTGGCCAAGTTGAGGATTTGACGCCGCAGGAGGTCTCGCAGGGCATCGCCGAAGGACGCTATCTGCTGGTGGATGTGCGCGAGCCGAATGAAGTGGACGCCGAGGCCTATCCCGACGCCGTGGTGGTTCCGCTGTCGACCTTCGACCCCCAGGCGATCCCCGATCCGGCCGGCAAGGAGATCGTATTCGCCTGCCGTTCCGGCAAGCGCTCGGTCACCGCCTCGCAGGCCGCCCAGGCTGCGGGCCTCGCTTACAACAAGCATCTGGCCGGTGGCATTTTGGGCTGGAAGGCAGCCGGCTTGCCGACCACGCCGGGCCGCTGACGGCACAATGAACAAGGTCTTTT
Source organism: Rhodopseudomonas palustris (assembly GCF_003591005.1). Taxonomy (GTDB): domain Bacteria; phylum Pseudomonadota; class Alphaproteobacteria; order Rhizobiales; family Xanthobacteraceae; genus Rhodopseudomonas; species Rhodopseudomonas palustris_K. The sequence goes on along the minus strand of NZ_QYYD01000019.1, from coordinate 29,769 downwards.
CCGATCTGCCCGTCACCGTGTTCGAGGCGATGTCGCAGCTCGCCCGCGACAACAACGCCATCAATCTGGGGCAGGGGTTTCCGGATGATCCGGGCCCGGACGATATCCGCCGCGCCGCCGCCGACGCGGTGCTGAACGGCTATAATCAATATCCGTCGATGATGGGCCTGCCCGAACTGCGGCACGCGATCGCGACCCACTACGCGCACTGGCACGGCGTCACGCTCGATCCGATGACCGAGGTGATGGTGACGTCCGGCGCCACCGAAGCGCTGGCCAGCGCGATCCTGTCGGTGGTGTCGCCGGGCGACGAAGTGATCGTGTTTCAGCCGGTCTACGACTCCTATCTGCCGATCATCCGGCAGGCCGGCGGAATTCCCAAGCTGGTTCGGCTCGAGCCGCCGCATTGGCGGATCACCGAGGAGGCGCTGCGCGAGGTCTTCAGCCCGAAGACCAAGGCGATCGTGTTCAACAATCCGCTCAATCCCGCTGCCGTGGTGTACCCGCGCGAAGACCTCGAATTGCTGGCGCGGTTCTGCCAGGAGTTCGATGCGGTCGCGATCTGCGACGAGGTGTGGGAGCACGTCACCTTCGACGGCCTCGAGCACATTCCGCTGATCGCGATCGACGGCATGCGCGACCGCTGCATCAAGATCGGCTCGGCCGGCAAGATCTTCTCGCTGACCGGCTGGAAGATCGGCTTCGTCTGCGCCGCGCCGCCGCTGCTGCGGGTGGCCGCCAAGGTGCACCAATTCCTCGCCTTCACCACGGCGCCGAACCTGCAGGTCGCGGTGGCTTATGGGCTCGGCAAGAGCGACGATTACTTCCTGCAGATGCGCAAGGAACTGGCGCGCAGCCGCGACCGGCTGGCGGAGGGGCTGTCGCGCATCGGCTTCCCGGTGATCCGGTCGCAGGGCACGTATTTCCTCACCGTCGACCTCGCGCCGCTCGGTCTCAACGAGTCCGACGAGGCGTTCTGCAAGCGGATCGTGAACGACTACAAGGTCGCGGCGATCCCGGTGTCGGCGTTCTACGAGGAGGAGCCGGTCACCTCGGTGGTGCGGTTCTGCTTTGCCAAGAACGATCAGACGTTGGACACGGCCTTGGAGCGTCTGTCGGACGCGGTGCACGGGCGATAGGGCTTCGACGATGCGTATATCTCTCTCCGGGGCGCTGCTGATGGTGAGCGCGGCCGCCGCGCTCGTTTTGGGATGCGCTGCGTCCGCGCCGGCGCAGGACCGCACCGTCAATTTCTACAACTGGTCGAACTACGTCGCGCCGGGAGTGCTGGAGGAGTTCACTCGCGAGACCGGCATCAAGGTGGTGTACGACACCTTCGATGGCAACGAGACGCTGGAGACCAAGCTGCTGGCGGGCAAGTCGGGTTACGACGTCGTCGTGCCGACCGCGTACTTCCTGCAGCGCCAGATCGGCGCCAAGGTGTTCCAGAAGCTCGACACCGCGAAGCTGCCCAACCTCAAGAACGCCTGGGACGTAGTGACCGCGAAGCTGGCGCTGTACGATCCCGGCAATCACTACGCCGCCAACTACATGTGGGGCACCACCGGGATCGGCTACAACGTCGCGGCGGCGAAGAGGATCTTGGGCGAGGGCGCGGCGATCGACAGCTGGAGCCTGGTGTTCAAGCCGGAGAATCTCGCCAAGTTCAAGGATTGCGGCGTGCAGATGCTGGATTCGGCGGATGACATCCTGCCGGCGGCGCTGACCTATCTCGGCCTCGATCCGAATTCGACCAAGCAGGCCGATCTCGAGAAGGCCGCCGACGTTGTCGCGCAAGTCCGCTCCTCGGTGCGCAAATTCCATTCTTCCGAGTATCTCAGCGCGCTGGCCACCGGCGAGATCTGCCTCGTGGTCGGCTGGTCGGGCGACATCAAGCAGGCGCAGTCGCGCGCGGCGGAGTCGAACAACGGCGTCGAGATCAGCTACGCGATCCCCAAAGAGGGCGCGCAGATGTTCTTCGACAATCTGGCGATCCCGGCTGACGCCAGGAACGTCGCCGAGGCGCACGAGCTGATCAACTTCCTGTACCGCCCGGACATCGCCGCGCGTAATTCCGACTTCCTGTCCTACGCCAACGGCAACAAGGTGAGCCAGGAGTTCATCAATCCGCGCGTGCTCAACGACAAGACGATCTATCCGGACGAAGCGATGCAGGCACACCTGTTCGTCATTACCGCCCGCGATCCGGCGACGCAGCGGATTATCAACCGGCTGTGGACGCGGGTGAAAACGGGGCGCTAGAGCGCTGCCGTTGCGTTGCGCCCATTCATGCGTCTCGTCTTTCCGTCATGGCCGGGCTTGTCCCGGCCATCCACGCCTTTGTCGCGGCACTTTCTGAAAGACGTGGATGCCCGGCACAAGGCCGGGCATGACGCGTTGAGAGCAAAGTGCCCTCAATCGCTGACGTCAGCCCAGTCAGGCTCTGAGTATCATCACAGCTGGTAAGCGCGGTGACTCATAAACGTCCGTCATCGTCCGGCTTGACCCGACGACCCAGTATTCCAGGGCGCTGATGAGGAGGCTTTGATGCTGGCCACTGGAATACTGGATCCCGCATGAGCGGGATGACTTCGAATTGGGGGGAGGTTTTTCCGATCCCGCAATCACGCCGTCTTCGCCAGTTCCGGTGCCGGCGCGCTGGGGAGTGTGACTTTGCCGATCTCGCGCAAGTTCACCGTGCCCGGTAGCGCGTGGTCGGACGGCTTGTCGCCGACGCCGCGCATCGGGATTGGGCTGACGGGCGCGCGCTCGTGGCGCTCGATCTTGCTGCTGAACAGCCGCCAGGCCCATCCGGCCGTGCGCCGATACGTATGCGCCAAGCCGATCATGCCGTAGATCTGCGCGCCGGCATCGATCAGATGCGCGCGCAGCTTGAGTTGGAAGCGGCGGCGCAGCTTCTTGACAGCCGAGTAGTTGCGGACCTCTTCGGCCGGCCTCGTCTCGGCGCTGGAGAACACATCCGCTGTTTTCGAGAACACCAGCGCGGATAGGAAGCGGATCGGATTGAAGAAGTAGGTGTAGGCGATCAGCAGATTGATCTGCTTCACCCACGGCCGGGCATGCTTGGAGGCGACCACGTAGTTGCCGTCCATGATGTGCGGTTCGACCTTGACGTCGCCGGCCTTGCTGAAAGCGGTGCCGGACTCGAACACGTTCTCGTAGAATTTCGATCCCGGCGCCGGCGTCAGCATCATCACCTGGGTGGTGATGGAGCCGGCCTTGCGCAGCAGCCGGATCTGATTGAGCAGGCCGTAGTTCGATTTCCACGTCACCAGCGGCTGGCTGTCGTGGTGCATCATCATCGGCATCGGCAGGATGTTGTTCTCGCGCAGCAGCCGGAAGGCGAGTTCGGTCTTGTCCTTGTCCTGCGCCTTCTTCACCAGCGTCGCCGTCATGTCCTCGACACCGAGCCACACCGCCGCGAAGCCCGCTTCGCGGATCAGCGGCAGGTGATCGCGCATGCCGACGGTGTCGTGCACCGTGACTTCGGTGCCGATCCGTACCTTGCAGAACGGCCGGCCGTCGCGCGCTTTCTTTGCCAGCGTGCCGGCGATGTCGAGCGTGCGCTTGGTGTTGTTGAAGAAATTATCGTCGGCGCCGAAGAAGTGATAGATCCCGAAGGTCTCGGCGATCTGTCCGATTTCCTCGGCGATGCGCTCGCCGCTCTTGGCGCGGAACTGCGACTGGTTGTAGGCGGGGATCGGGCAGTACGAGCAGCGGAATTTGCAGCCGGCGGTCATCACGATCCCGGCGATCGGGCTGTGCCGCTTGACGCGGTTGGCCGGGAGCGGCTGGCTCGCCAGCGTCGCGGCGCTGCTCGGCGCCTCCAGCATGGTGAAGCCGTACATCGGGCTCGGCAACTCATCGAGGTCGCCGAGCAGGCGCTGCACGCCGGTGTCGACCAGTTCTTCGACCGGACCGTTGGGCGAGGCGCGATTGGCATAGACGATGCCGGGCACCTCATCGAGCGCGCCGATCGCGCGGGCGCGGTGGAACACCGACCTCATCGACTCGCCGTCGGCGCGCAGCGACAGCAGCACGTTGAGGAGGTCGAGGAAGACGTATTCCTCGCCGGTGACGGCGACGTCGGCGGACCAGTCGGCGTGACGATCACCACCGAACACGTGCCACGGCTCGTAGCGGATGCGCGGACCGCCGACCATGATCAGCGGCCGCTTGTCCGGCTCGATCTCACAAGCTTCGCGGATCAGCCGATCGCATTCGGCCGAATGCAGATGCATGCTGGAAACCAGAAACAGATCCGGGATGCGGCCGTCGAGCCGCATCTGCTTCGGGCTGAAATTCGGGTTCCACTGCTGCAGCACGATGCGGGTCTTGTGGAAGCCGACATCGGCCAGTGCCGAGCCGATCGCCCGCACGCCGCCGGGCGCCATGCGCGTATCGGCGAGCACGAAGGGCAGCACCCGGGTGCGATGGTCGAAGGCGTTGACGATCACCGTCGTCAGATCGTGCTGAGCGGAGAGGCCCTGCAGGCGCGCCCGGAGGGCGGCCATCTTGCCGGGAACCAGAAGCTCATCGCCACGGGCACGCCTTGGGAGTTCCATATGGGCCTCGATGTTAGCCGGATGTTTCGCAAAGCTTGCGGCGCACTGTGCGGTCAATCCCGGAATCGGTCAAGCTGACCGGGGAGACCCTGCTGTCGGATGCTGATTATAGTTGCACTAAGGCAACCTGATGTCCGGACGTGAGCTGTTCCGCTCATCTCTTCGATCGGCCGGGCAAGTGATTAGTCGGCCGCTGCTAATCGCCGACTACACGCCGCGCAAGCTGATCAGCGCCACCGGCGATGCAGCCACAGCCATTGTTCCGGGGCTTCGCGGATCCAGCCTTCGATTACCGAGGTGACGGTCTGCATCGTCCCCTGGATGTCGATCTGGCCTGACGCATCGCGGACCGGCTCGATCTGTTCGGTCAGTTCGGCGCGGAACCTGCCGTCCGGCAGGCGGATCACGCGCGCGCCGTGGACCGGGCAGTCGATCTGCCGCAGCAGCCGCGCCAGCATCGGATTGGCCTTGCAGGTGCGGCCGAAGAAGGTGACGTCGACGCCATTGGAGAAATGCTGATCGATCAGCATGCCGACGTGCTTGCCCTCCTGCAGCGCCTGCGCCAGCTTGAACGGCGCCGTACGGCCGGCGGCGATCAACTGGCCCATCTTCACCGAGCGGATTTCCTCGACGATGCGGTCGGCGGCTTCGATGTTGGGCCGGCGATACAGCACCGCGGTGTCGAGACCGTGCGCGACCGCGGCGACCGCCGGGAGTTCCCAATTGCCGAGATGGCTGGCGAAGATCAGCGCCGGCTTGCCGTCGTCGCGCAGCTGTTCGAACAGTTCGAGCGAGCGCGGCGTCACCTCGACGCGGCTGCGCTCGGGATGCGCCGGGTCGTAGTCCCACACCGAGTCGAGATGGGCGAACTCCGCCGCGGCGCGACCGAGATTGTCCCAGACGCCGGACAGAATGGCTTCGATCTCGGCGGCTGACTTGTCCGGAAAGGCGGCGGTGAGATTGGCGCGGCCGATGCGTTGCTCGGGCAGGCGCGGGCCGAACTTGCGCATCAGCGCGCCGAAGAAATTGGCGGTCTTGGCCGGGTCGAACTTCCGCGCCAGATGCAGCGCGCCGATCGCCGCCGAACCGGCGGTGTTGCCCAGCAGCGTTTTGGCCGCGCGTTGCGCACGCAGCTTGGCGCGGTAGAGGGCGAGTTTCATCAGAACCGGACGATGATCTTGCCGAACACTTGCCGGCTTTCCATCCGCTTCAACGCGGCGCCGACATCGTCGAGCGGCACTTCGGTGTCGATCACCGGCCGCATGCCCGCGGCCATCTTGTCAAGGCTCTCGGCGATGTTCTGCATCGTCGCGCCGAACGAGCCGAAGATCTTGTACTGCTGCTGGAACAGCTGCATCAGATTGAGGGTCGTGGACGGGCCGGAGGTCGAGCCGCAGGTCACCAGCCGGCCGCCGCGCTTCAGGCTGAGCAGCGAGCCGTTGAAGGTGTCGGCGCCGACGTGTTCGAACACGACGTCAACGCCCTTCTTCTTGGTGATCTTACGGGTCTCGTGCTCGAAGCGATCCTTGCGATAGTTGATCACGTGATCGGCGCCGAGCTTCCTGACACCCTCGATCTTGCTATCGTCGCCGACGGTGGTGATCACCGTGCAGCCGATCGCCTTGGCCATCATGATCGCGACGGTGCCGATGCCGGAGCCGCCGGCATGTACCAGCACGGTCTCGCCGGGCTGCAGCTTGGCGTTGTCGAACAGCATGTGCTGGACAGTCGAGAACGCGATCGGCGCGCAGGCGGCGTCGCGCAGCTCGACGCCGTCCGGCACCGGAATCACCAGCCGCTCGGCGATGTTCATCAGTTCGCGCGCGAAGCCGTCGACATGGAAGCCGATCAGGCCGCCGACGTTTTCGCAGAGATTATCGCGGCCTTCCTGGCAGGCCTTGCAATGCCCGCAGGTCAGCGCGCCGTACATCACGACCTTCTGGCCCGGCTTGAAGCGCGTGACGTCGTCGCCGACCGCTTCGATCGTCCCGGACGCTTCGGCGCCGACCACGATCGGCAGCTTGCGCTTGACGAACGCCATGCCGCGATAGCCCCACACGTCGATGTGGTTGAGCGCGACCGCGGCGATACGGACCTGGACTTCGCCGGCGCCGGGCGGCGGGGGAGGCGGCAGATCGGCGACCGCGAGGTCGCGGTCGGCAACGAGAGTAAGCGCGCGCATCATCGTGTTCCGGAAATGGAGCGCGGACTACACCGGTTCGCGCGTCAGGATCAGGGAAGCGTTCTGGCCGCCGAAGCCGAACGAGTTCGACATCACCGCGGTGACGCGGGCGTCGCGGGCCTTGTTCGGCACCACGTCGAGCGGGATCGCCGGGTCGGGTACGTCGTAGTTGATGGTCGGCGGAATCCGCTGGTGCTCCAGCGTCAGCAGCGAGAAGACCGCCTCGACAGCGCCGGCGGCGGACAGCGTATGCCCGACCATCGACTTGTTCGAGGACACCGGAATCGTCGACGCGCGGTCGCCGAACACGCTGGAGATGCCGAGATACTCCATCTTGTCGTTCTCGGGCGTGCCGGTGCCGTGGGCGTTGATGTAGTCGATCCGCTCGACGCCGATGCCGGCGTCGGCCAGCGTCTTGTTGATGCAGCCGATGATCGGTTTGCCGTCCGGGCTCGAGCGGGTGCGGTGGAAATTGTCGGCGAGTTCGCCGCAGCCGGCGACGACGCCGAGGATCTTGGCGCCGCGGGCCGTGGCGGCTTCCAGGCTCTCCAGCACCAGCGCGCCGGCGCCCTCGGCCATCACGAAGCCATCGCGGTTCTTCGCGAACGGCTTGGAGGCGTTTTGCGGGGTGTCGTTCTGCGTCGACAGCGCCGACAGCAGCGAGAAGCGGATCAGCGCCTCGGCGTTGACCGAGCCGTCGGTCGCGACGCACAGCGCCGCGTCGGATTCGCCGCGGCGGATCGCCTCGACGCCGAGCTGGATCGCGCTGGCACCGGACGCGCAGGCGGTCGACAGCGAGATCGGCGAGCCCTTGGTGCCGAAGCTCTCGGCCAGATGATCGGCAACCGAGCCGAACAGGAAGCGGCGATGATACTGGGTGAAGCGGCCGCCGCCGGAGACGCGGAGCAGGGCGTCGTAATCGATCGCGGTGTTGGCGCCGCTGGCGCGCGCCAGCTGCTGGCGCGGCTCCCATTCCAGCTCGACCGGCGCCACGGCGAGAAACAGCGGCCCCGGGAAGTCGCCCCTGCGGCCGATGCCTGCCTGCGCAATCGCTTCCTCGGTGGCGAGGTCGGCGAGCTTTTCGCCCAGCACGGTGGACGAGAACGGCTCGACCGGGACGAAGTCCACGGTGCCGGCCATCGTCGTCTTCAGGCCGTCGATCGGAAACCGGGTGATGGTGCGGATGCCGGATTCGCCGGCGGTGAGCTTGGCCCAATTGTCGGTCTTGCCGGCGCCGAGCGACGTGACAACGCCCATGCCGGTGACGACCACGATCGGCCGGCCGAATTTATCGTGCGTGACACTCATCGCGTCCCCCTCGCTCGGCCGGTCGGGCTCATCGAACGGCCTCGACCAGCGCCATGCCTTCGCCGCGCCAATGGCCGGCGCCGACCACCACAATCTGGTCCGGCGCCTTGCTGGTTTCAATCTCCAGGCCGCTCGGGTCGTTCGCCGCAAACAGTGCGCCACGCGACAGCGACAGCGCCGCCAGCGCGATTCCGAGCGGGAATTGCGCTTCCATGACGTGGCCGAACGCCGTGCCGGTCGCTCGCACCGGATGGCCGGACTGCGCGCGCAGGAAGGCGACTTCCTCCGCCGTCACCGGCTCAGCGCCGGTTGCGCCGGTGATGATCGCCGCGTCGCCGTGCACGTCGCCGAGCTGGCCCCACAGCCGCTGCATCGAGGCGGTGACATCGCCTTCGGCGCGGCGGCGTGACATATCGGCCACGACGTTGGTCAGTCGCGCGAACGGCTTGGCGCCGCGAGCTTCCGCATGCGCCCTGGACTCGATCACCAGGAACGCCGCACCGGAGCCGAGCGCAAAGCCGCCTTTAGCGCCGCGTGAAAACACCGGCGCGTAGTTATCCTTCAGATTGAAGTCACCGAACTCGTAGAGCATCAGCAGATCTTTGCGCTCGCCGTTCTGCGCCGCGCCGATCAGCGCGATGTCGCTTTGGCCGGCGGCAATGCGCGCCAGCGCGATGCGCGCGGCGTCGACGCCGGCTTCCTCCTCGCCCATGAAGGTGCGCGAGGAGCCGGTGACGCCGTGCACGATCGCGATGTTGCCGGCGAGCAAATTCGACAGCTGCGCGAGAAACAGCGTCGGGCGCAGATCATTCATCAGCCGCTCGTTGAGCAAGCCGGGCTTGTCGCCCTGCGCGTCGGAATTTAGCACGGCGGAGTCGACAGCGAGATCGCGTTCGCCGCCGCCGGCGGCGACGATCATGTCGGTGCGCGACAGGATCTCGGTGTTGCCCTTGATGCCGGCAGAGTCGAGCGCGAGGCCAGCCGCGTAGGTGCCGATCCGCTGCCAGGCTTCCATCTGGCGCTGATCGCCCTTCTTGGGGATCTGCTTGTCGAAGCTCAGCGGCGCCAACGGATGCACGATGTAGGGCGCGAAGCTCGTGGTATCGACATTGACGCGGCGCTGATCGAGCGCGTCCCAATGCGCGTCGGGGCCCTCGGCCAGCGAGGTCGCAAGGCCAATGCCGGTGATCCAGGCTTCCGCCGGTTGTTTGTGCGATGTCTCAGCCATGGATCATCTGCTCCGGAAATCCGATCTGTCTGGCCATCGTCTCCATGTGCCCGCGCAGATCAGGGTGCGGGAACGGCACGTGGCGAAAGGTCAGCGTCGCGTTGCAGGCGAGCTTGCCGCCGGCTTTGATGTTCGCTTCGGTCATGGTGTAGCCCGAGCCTTCGTGGATCACGCTGGCTTCGATCGTCAGAAGTTCGCCGGGTGTCACGAAGCTGCGCATTTTGGCTTCCTTCACGGCGGCCAGAAACGGCATGCGGTGAAATTGCATCAGCGCGATCAGCAGCCAGCCGGAGCTCTGCGCCATCGTTTCGATCAGCAGCACGCCCGGCATCAGCGGATAGCCGGGGAAATGGCCTTCGAAGATCGTGCTGGTTTCAGGTACTCGCGCCTCGACCGTGATGGCGCGCTCTTCGAGGCGAAGATCGGCAATCCGGTCGATGAGATGAAAATACTCGAGGTTCATGGCGCGGTGTCTCGACCGCGACTATGCGCCCTTGGCGGCGACCAGCTCGTCGATACGCGCGGCGAGGTTCTTCAGCACGAAGTACTGTTCGGTGGTCGCCTTGCCGTCGTTGACCTCCTGGGTCCACTTTTCGAGCGGCAGTTTGATACCGAATGCCTTGTCGATCGCGAAGGCGATGTCGAGAAAATCCAGGCTGTCGATCCCCAGATCATCGATCGCATGGCTCTCCGGGGTGATCGTGTCGCGCGGAATATCGCAGGTCTCCGCGATGATGGTAGCCACCCGATCGAATGTGGAAGTCATCATTAAGCCTTTGAAATTGTGCCGGAAACAGCAGGCGCGCAAGGGCAGCGGCCGTGCTCGGAACGACAGGTTGAAGCCCGTATATCGGAGCGCTGCCCTGAGTTCAATGGCACGGGGGCCACAGCCTATGGGAGCGCCTCGGAAGCAATGGCCGGGCCTGCGGTCAGGCAGGGCAGGGAATCACCCCTGCGGCGACGGCAGGGTCGCGCAATCGCGCCGGCCCATCAACACACAATCCTGCGTCTTGCGCAGGTCGGCGATGCTGGTCGCGAGCCAGAACCCGACCACCACCAGCGCCACGGTGAATGCCAGTGCCGCGAGATTGGTCAGCATGCGGTGGCGGAAGTCGTCCTGCGCCGCATCGCGCGGCTGCTCGTAGCGCGACAGGTCGTTCTGGAGCGGCGTGGCATTAGGCGCCGGGGAGGCTGGTTTGCCAGCAAACGGGGTCCGCGGCCGAAACTGCAGCACGCGGTGCTCGTCGTCGTCGGGAATGCTGAGGCGATGGTTCTTCATGGTGGCCGGCCCTTGCGGCGGCGGATGCGAAGCCTGTTAGTTATCCTAGTCGATATAGGGCGCGCCGCAAACTCCGCATCTTGACGGAGCGCTTTTGCCGGACGCCTGCATCAAAGCGAGGCCGTGCATTACGGACGAGTTCCGGCGTGCCATATTGATCTCGCCGCTGTGCGAGTCAGGAGTTCAGGAGTCCGACCATGGCAGATCCACGCGAACCGGTGCTGCATCCGATCCCGATCCTGTCGCTGCGGCCGACGCAGATGACCGTCGGGCTGCGCGAAGTCGAGGAGAAGCGCCGGCGCTGGCGCACCCATGCCTCCAGCAAGAAGAAGGAGGGCGAGCGGCTGGCCGAGCATATGATCCCGGTCGTGCTCGGCCCCGGCAGGCGCCATTATGTCATCGACCACCATCATCTGGCGCGCGCCCTGCACGAGGAAGGCATCAAGGACGTCGCCATTACGGTGATCGCCGATCTCAGCATGGTCGATCGCGACGCGTTCTGGGTGGTGCTCGACAGCCGGCGCTGGGTCTACCCCTACGACGCCAAGGGCGAGCGGCACCATTACAAGGACTTGCCGAAGTCGGTGGCCGGGCTAAAGGACGATCCGTTCCGGTCGCTCGCCGGCGAGCTGCGCCGAATCGGCGGCTACGCCAAGGACACGACGCCGTTCAGCGAATTCCTGTGGGCGGACTTCCTGCGCCGCCGGATGTCGCGAAAATCGGTCGATGCGGATTTCGCCAAGGCGACCGAGCGATCGCTGGCCTTGGCCAAGAGCAAGGACGCGGTCTACCTGCCCGGTTGGTGCGGGCCCGCATCCGACGATTGAGGCGCTTCGGCTGATCGCGATCCGCGCTCAGTCTTCCGGCGCGATCGTGTCCTTCTCTTCGCTTTTGCCGCCGAGCAGGCGATGCAGCGTGGTTTCGACGGCGTGGCCGCCGATCAGCACCGCGAATGTAATCACGATCGCGACGCCGACGATCAGCCAGTGACCCGAGCCGCAGGCGATGCCGATGCAGGCGGCGAGCCAGACGCAAGCGGCGGTCGTCAGGCCGTGGACGTGATTGTGGCGGCCGCTGTGCACGATCACGCCGGCGCCGAGAAAACCGATCCCGGTCAGAATGCCCTGGATGACGCGCGACGTCGGATCGCCGATCCGCTCCTGCCCAAGTGACTGCTCCGCGACGGCCACCAGCAGCGCCGAGGCGAGGGCGACCAGCGACAGCGTTCGCATCCCGATCGGCTTGCCCTTGAGGTCGCGATTGAGCCCGATCAGTCCGCCCGCCAGGGTGGCGATGCCGAGCCGCATCACGATGTCCCAGAACGGCAGCACCCTTCAATCTCCCAGCCGCACCGTCACGCTTTCGGCAGCCGGCCCATCAGATAGAATTCGTCGTTGGGCCGCATCGCGGTGACGTTGGCCATCCGGTTGGACAATGCGAAGAATGCCGAGACCGCCGTGATGTCCCAGATGTCGTCCTCGCTGAAGCCGTGCGCCTTCAAGGCTTCGAAATCCCGCTCGCCGACGGTCTCGGCTTCGCGGCTGACCTTCATGGCGAAGTCGAGCATCGCCTTCTGCCGCGGCGTGATGTCGGCCTTGCGATAATTGGTGGCGATCTGATCGGCGATCAGCGGATTCTTGGCGCGGATGCGCAGGATCGCGCCGTGCGCGACCACGCAATACTGGCACTGATTGGCCGCCGACGTCGCCACCACGATCATCTCGCGCTCGGCCTTGCTGAGCCCGCTGTCCTTGTCCATCAGCGCGTCGTGATAAGCGAAGAACGCCCTGAACTCATCCGGCCGCGCGGCCAGCGCCAGGAACACGTTGGGCACGAAGCCCGACTTCTCCTGCACGCCCTCGATCCGGCTGCGGATATCCTCAGGCATCTCGGCGAGCGGCGGTACGGGGAAGCGAGAGACGGCAGGCGAGGTCATTGATGAGATCCGCGAGGCTGAACGATGCGCAAAACCTTAGAGGCTGATGGATTGCAGTCAATCACATCGTCGAATGGATTGCATTCCAGCAAGCCAATGGTTGGCGCCAAGCGCCGACCCCGCCGTCATTGCGAGCGAAGCGAAGCAATCCAGACGTGCGGTACATTGAACTGGATTGCTTCGTCGCTTCGCTCCTCGCAATGACCGAGAGGGTCTTCAGCGCAGCGGTTTCTTCAGCAGTGAGAAGCGGTCGGAGTCGAGGCCGAGCGAAGGCTGCAGCATCGGCGCGTCGAGGGTGCGGGCTAATGGACGTTCCGTGAAGCCCTGATCGTTCGGCACGTCGCGGTGCGAGGTGGCGCCGCGCCAGCGCTCCAGTACGGCGCTGACGAAGTGCATGTCCTGGCCGGCGGTCGCGGACGGCACCGTCGAGATCGCAGCTTCCGAGCGCGGCACCTGCTGCGGCGGCACTTCCTTGAAGCGCAGCCGCGTCGGCAACGCGACGCCTTCGCCGAACGCCAGCACTTCGCGGGTGCCGAGCGACGGCACGAACGACAGCAGGTTGGCGGCGGCGTCCGACACTGCGGAGCGCAGCAGCGACTGGTCGCGATCATTGGCAAGCCGCATCGCAAACAGGGTGTTGCACTGCGATAGAATAGTGGCGTCGAGTTCGGCAGGACGCTGCGTCACCAGGCCGAGATACACGCCATATTTGCGGCCTTCCTTGGCGATGCGCGACACCGCCTTGCGGGTGGGCCCGAAACCGATGGTGCGGTCGGCGCTGGCATAGCGATGCGCTTCCTCGCAGACGAACAGCAGCGGCGACACGCCGTCGCTCCACAGCCCGAAATCGAACGCCATGCGGCACAGCACCGACACCACCGAGTCGACGACCTCGGCCGGGAAGCCGGCCAGTTGCATGATGGTCATCGGTTTGCCGTTGGCCGGCAGGCGGAACAGATGGCTGATCACTTCGGCCATGGTGTCGCCGCCGACATTGGCGTTGTCGAACATGAAGGCATAGCGCGGATCGTTGCGCACGGTTTCGATGCGGGAAATCAGCTTGTGATAGACGATGCGCGACGAGCGGTTCTCGAGCTTGCCCATGCGCTCGTCGATCAGCGAGATCAGGTCGACGAGCCGATACGGCACCGGCGTATCGGCTGTGTAGCCGACCGTTTTCGGATCGAGCCGCTTCAGGCCGATGCGGTCCGTGCTGGTGTATTGCACGTACAGGCCCTTGGCGATGGGGATCACTTCGGCCAGCACGTCGAGCTCTTCCGGCACGCCGGGGCGGCCGGCAAACAGCACGTCGACGATCTCGTCGAAATTGAACAGCCAGAACGGCAGCTTGAGATTGCGTGGATTAAGCACCAGCGCCTTGTCGCCGAAGCAGCGGCCGTATTCGTTGTGGACGTCGAGCAGGAAGATGCGCAGCGCCGGGCGCGACTTCAGGATTTCGTTCAGCAGCAGCGACACGCCGGTGGATTTGCCGACGCCGGTCGAGCCGAGCACGGCGAAGTGCTTCGACAGCATCTCCTCGATATCGACATAGGCGATCACCGAGGGGTCCTGCTGCAACGTGCCGACATTGATCTGGTCGGATCCCGAGGGCGCGTAGACGATACGCAGATCGTCGCTGCTGATCGGCTCAACCACGTCGCCGATCGCCGGATAGCTGGTGACGCCGCGCTGAAACTTCGGGCGCATCGCGCCGGGCAGAATCTCGCCAAGCAAATCGACAGAGGCGCTGGCAATGTAGCTGTCGCCGACCACGTCCTCGCACGACACCTCGGTGATGATCGCGATGATCGTCGACGTCGCCGTCCGGATGCTGATGAAGCGGCCGACGGTGGCGCGCATCGCGGCGGGCGACAGCCGGCTCTCCGGCAGGATTCCCGCGCGGGCCATCGAGCCCCGCACCGAGATGATCTTGCCGAACAGCGGCGACGAAACAGCTTCTGCCATTTTCTGGAACTCTTTGATTTCTATTTTCGTTGCCGCGACTATGCGCACCCGATGCTGAGAAACGGTTAAGTGTAGCGCAGCCGCAAACCTCTACAACTGCGCCGCGAGTGGTGTGAATGTGCCGTTCAGGTTCGCTTTTCCTGAAAGCCCGACGGCGAACGAGCGAGCGTTGTTAACTACGCGTTGACCATGAAAGACGGCGGGTTGATGAGCGAGGTGTCGGCGCTCGACCAACGCGGTGCCGAACAGCAGAGCTGTCATTCTTCGCGAGAGCAGAGGATCCCCGGCATTCGTGATGGTGGCACAGTGGTCCCGCGATCGCTCTGGGATACTGGGCCCCATCAAGTCGGGCGATAACGAGGGACAGCGTTGTGGGCTCTTGCCCCCGACCGCCGCAGCGGAGCGTAAGCGATGGTGGGCGACCGCCCTCGATTGCGCGTGGCTTCGTCGAGGCTACGGATAACCAGAATGCGGCGGCTAACCGCTGACGAATTCGTCGCGGCGATAGCCCTGCGCGTAGAGCAGCGCGGTGAGGTCGCCGAAGTCGATGCGGCCGTGGGCGGCGGCGGCGACGGCGGGCTTGGCGTGGTAGGCGATGCCGAGGCCGGCGGCCTGGATCATGCCGAGGTCGTTGGCGCCGTCGCCGACCACCAGCGTGTCGATAGCGTCGAGATCGTCGGCTTCGCGCAGCGCCAGCAGCGTCGCCAGCTTGGCTTCGCGGCCGAGGATCGGTTCGGCGACCAGGCCGGTGAGCTTGCCGTCTTCGCTCAGCAGTTCGTTGGCGCGGTGCTCGGCAAAGCCGATGCGCTCGGCGACGACGCGCGTGAAATGCGTGAAGCCGCCGGACACCAGGCACGTATAGGCGCCGGCGGCGCGCATCGTCTGCACCAGCGTGCGGCCGCCCGGCGTCAGCGTGATACGCGTGTCGAGCACCTGATCGATCACCGACAGCGGCAGGCCCTTGAGCAGCGCGACGCGCTCGCGCAGCGCCGGTTCGAATTCGATCTCGCCGCGCATCGCCCGCTCGGTGATCGCCGCGACATGCGCCTTTAGCCCGGCAAAATCGGCGAGCTCGTCGATGCACTCCTGGCCGATCATGGTCGAATCCATATCGGCGAGAAAAAGCTTCTTGCGCCGCGTCGCTTCCGGCTGCACGACGATGTCGATCGGCAGGTCTTCGCGCGCGGCGCGCAGCCGCTCGGCGATCGCCAGCGCGTCCTCGTCGCTGTCGAACACGATGTCGGCGGCGACCTCATCGTGCAGCCAGCGCGCCGTATTGGGCTGCGGCAGCACGGCGCGGGCGCCCTCGAGCACGGTGGAGTCGAGCGCGGGATTGTTCGGATTGCAGATGAGCGTGGCGACGAGCGACATGTCGGGAACGGTTCCGGGGCAGCGGCAAAGGCCGGCGGCGGTGCTTATCGCAGGGCCGACCGCCAGCGGCAAGTCGGCGCTGGCGCTGCGGCTGGCGCAGGCTCAGGACGGCGTCGTTATCAATACCGATTCGATGCAGGTGTATCGCGACCTGCGGACCATCACCGCCCGGCCAACGCGAGACGAGGAGGTGATGGTTCCGCATCGTCTCTACGGCGCGGTGGACGCGGCGGTGAATTTTTCCGCGGGTGCTTTCGTTGAGGCTGCCGCGGAGGCGCTGGCTGAAGTCCGGGCGGCGGGCCGCCTGCCGATCTTCATCGGCGGTACCGGGCTGTATTTCAAGGCGCTGACGCGCGGCCTGTCGACGGTACCGCCGGTGCCTGCCGAGGTTCGCGATGCGGTGCGGCTGCGGCTCGATCGGGACGGCGTTCTGGCGCTGCATGCCGAACTGGCGCAGCACGATCCGGCCGCCGCCGAGCGGCTGGCGCCAGCCGACCGCTCGCGCATCGCCCGGGCGCTGGAAGTGGTGCTGGCAACCGGCCGGCCGCTGGCCGACTGGCACGGCGAGGCGTCGCCGCCGCTGCTGCCGCCGGACGGCGTGGCGGCGCTGTTTCTCAGCCCCGAGCGCGAGGCGCTGTACGCCCGGATCGACGCCCGCTTCGCCGCGATGCTGCAGGCCGGCGCACTGGACGAAGTTGCGGCGCTGGCCGAACGCCGCCTCGACCCGCTGCTGCCGGCCATGAAGGCGCACGGCGTGCCGGCGCTGATCCGGCATCTGCGCGGCGAGCTGTCTTTGGAAGACGCCGCCACGATCGGCGCGGCCGACACCCGGCACTACGCCAAACGGCAATTCACCTGGTTCCGGCACCAGCTGCCGGAGTTCAAATGGGTGAGGCCGGAAGAGGCGGAGGGGGTGCTGCAGTCCGTGATGCCGGCCTTTTAACCTGGTCATTGCGGTCCTCTGACTTCGTCATTCCGGGGCGCGTCATCGGGCCGGCTTGGTCGGCGCGATGGCGCGAATCCGGAATCTCGCAGTTGTGGCTACGGGCGGGTGCCCCGAACCTCGGGATTCCGGGTTCGCGCGCGAAGGGCGCGCGCCCCGGAATGACGTGCTTGGGGGAGGGGCGCAGCGGTGAGGCTGGCGATAGGGCTTGAGTGTAACCACATCGGTAGGACGCAGCGCTGGCGTGCCCCGTTACGCAGGCGATCACGTTTCGCGGCATAGCGCCTGCCCGTTATTCCGGCTCGCGAGTGCGCCAAAATCCAGCTAAGGTGTGATCCTTAAGGCGCCGACACGCCTTGACATTGCGGGTTTCGCGGGTATGGTCCCGCGCAACCTTTGGGAAGCTGAGCCGAGTTTATGCGACACAAAATTTCCGAGCTGCTTCTCATCGTCGTACCCAGGCGCACCGCCGGGGGTGGATAGACTCCACCCCGCGAACGGACGGTGCGCTGAGGGCCTTTCACGGGCCCTTTTTTATTGTCCGAACGCTTCGATTAGTCCGAACCACCCGAACGTCAGCGCCAGACGGCGCCCCGGAGCCCACCATGAGCGACAGCACCAGCCACGATCCGAACCAGATGACCGGCGCCGCGATGATCGTCCGCGCGATGAAGGATCACGGCGTCGAGCACATTTTTGGCTATCCGGGCGGCGCGGTGCTTCCGATCTATGACGAGATCTTCCAGCAATCCGACGTGCAGCACATCCTGGTCCGCCACGAGCAGGGCGCCGGCCACGCCGCCGAGGGCTATGCGCGCTCGACCGGCAAGCCGGGCGTCGTGCTGGTGACGTCGGGCCCCGGCGCCACCAATATGGTCACGCCGCTCGCCGATGCACTGATGGATTCGATCCCGCTGGTCTGCATCACCGGGCAGGTGCCGACGCATCTGATCGGCAACGACGCCTTCCAGGAATGCGACACGGTGGGCATCACCCGGCCGTGCACCAAGCACAACTGGCTGGTGCGCGACATCAAGGATCTGGCGCGCGTGCTGCACGAGGCGTTCTACGTCGCGACCTCGGGCCGTCCGGGCCCGGTGGTGGTCGACGTGCCGAAGGACGTGCAGTTCGCCACCGGCACCTATCATCCGCCGCGCAAGACCGACGTCCACGTCTCCTACAAGCCGCACACCAAGGGCGATCCCAACCAGATCCGCAAGGCGATGGCGCTGCTCGCCGGCGCCAAGCGGCCGGTGATCTATTCGGGCGGCGGCGTGATCAATTCCGGCGACGAAGCGTGCCGGCTGCTGCGCGAGCTGGTCGAGGTCACCGACTTCCCGATCACCTCGACGCTGATGGGGCTCGGCGCGTACCCCGCATCCGGCAAGAACTGGCTCGGCATGCTGGGCATGCACGGCACTTACGAAGCCAACATGACGATGCATGATTGCGACGTCATGCTGTGCGTCGGCGCGCGCTTCGACGACCGCATCACCGGCCGCACCGACGCGTTCGCGCCCAACGCCAAGAAGATCCACATCGATATCGATCCGTCGTCGATCAACAAGAACATCCGCGTCGACGTGCCGATCATCGGCGACGTCGGCAGCGTGCTGGGCGATCTGTTGGCGCTGTTCAAGGCCGAGGCGAAGAAGCCTGACATCAAGGCGTGGTGGCACCAGGTCGCAACCTGGCGCGCGCGCAATTCGCTGGCCTACAAGAAGAACAACGACCTGATCATGCCGCAATACGCGATCCAGCGGCTGTATGAAGGCACGCGCGGCCGCGACACTTACATCACCACCGAAGTTGGCCAGCATCAGATGTGGGCGGCGCAGTTCTACGGCTTCGAACAGCCGAAGCGCTGGATGACGTCGGGCGGCCTCGGCACCATGGGCTACGGCCTGCCGGCGGCGCTCGGCGTGCAGGTGGCGCATCCCAACAGCCTCGTCATCGACATCGCCGGCGACGCCTCGGTGCAGATGACCATGCAGGAAATGGCGACGGCGGTGCAGTACGAGCTGCCGATCAAGATCTTCATCCTCAACAACCAGTACATGGGCATGGTGCGGCAGTGGCAGCAATTGCTGCACGGCAACCGCCTGTCGCACTCCTACACCGAGGCGATGCCCGACTTCGTCAAGCTCGCCGAGGC
This sequence comes from Rhodopseudomonas palustris, assembly GCF_003591005.1. Classification (GTDB taxonomy): domain Bacteria; phylum Pseudomonadota; class Alphaproteobacteria; order Rhizobiales; family Xanthobacteraceae; genus Rhodopseudomonas; species Rhodopseudomonas palustris_K. Next base: position 10,816 of record NZ_QYYD01000019.1, on the reverse strand, counting down.
CTATGGCGGCGTCGGAATGCAGGTGACCAAGCCGGGCGATCTCGACGGCGCGATCGCCGAGATGATCAAGGTCAACAAGCCGGTGCTGTTCGACTGCCGCGTCGCCGCGCTGGAGAACTGCTTCCCGATGATCCCGTCCGGCAAGGCTCACAACGAGATGCTGCTGCCGGCCGAAGCCACCGACGAAGCCACCGCCGCCGCCTTCGCCGGCGGCAAGGCGCTGGTGTGAGCCATTGACCTGCTGCGCTGATCACCTCTCCCCGCGTGCGGGGAGAGGTCGACCGGCGAAGTCGGGCGGGTGAGGGGGCGCCTCCGCACATCGCGGACTCAGTTGCCCCTACCCCAACCCTCTCCCCGCAAGAGCGGGGCGAGGGAGCGCACCGTGCCTGATGAGAGTCACCGCCCAAATCAAATGTGAGACCGATTCAATGACCCAGCCCGCATCCGCTTACTTCATGGAAGAGCGCCACGACCCCAACGAGACCCACACGCTGTCGGTGCTGGTGCAGAACGAGCCCGGCGTGCTGGCGCGGGTGATCGGGCTGTTTTCGGGGCGCGGCTACAACATCGAAAGCCTCACCGTCTCGGAAACGGAGGCGCAGAAGCATCTGTCGCGCGTCACCATCGTCACTACCGGCACGCCGATGGTGATCCAGCAGATCAAGAACCAGCTCGATCGCATGGTGCCGGTGTATCGCGTCGTCGACATGACGCTGACCGGCCGCTCGATCGAGCGCGAACTTGCGATGGTCAAGCTGCGCGGCACCGGCGATCACCGCGTCGAGTCGCTGCGTCTTGCCGAAGCATTTCGCGCCCGGGTGATCGACGCTTCGACCGAGAGCTTCGTGTTCGAGATCACGGGCGGCCCGTCGAAGATCAATCAGTTCATCGAACTGATGCGCCCGCTCGGCTTGGTCGAAGTCGTCCGCACCGGCGTCGCCGCGATCGGGCGGGGCGCCGAGGGGATGTAGCGACGTCGCCGACCTTGGCGGCGATGAGGTTCGGATATACATTGGATATCCGAACCGGAGGATATGAGCATGAAAGGTCTGGTCTCACAGTGGGGCAACAGCGCTGCGTTGCGGTTGCCGAAGCCGATCCTTGAAGACTTGAAAATCGCGCCGGGCAGTGAGGTCGAGATGTGGGTGGAGGCTGGCGAATTGCGCGTGTGCGCGGCTCCGCGTCGTGCCCGCTATCGGCTGGAAGATTTGATCGCCCAGATGGATCCCGCAAACGAGCCACCGACCGTCGATTGGGGTCCGGATCGCGGAGCCGAGATTATTGATGACGATTATTCGCGCGGACTGATCGTACCGGGCCCGGACGGCGCTCCTGTTCGTGTTGAACAGCCTGTTGATGCTAAGCACACCAGTGGCGATGTCCGTCGTAGACGTAGGTGATATCGCCTGGGTCGAGTTTGATCCGGTGCTCGGGACTGAGCAAGGCAAGCGCCGGCCATCGCTGATCCTTACGCCGCGCTCTTATCACGAGAAGTCCGGTCGCGCGATCGTTTGTCCGATCAGTTCGAAGCTCGGCACATGGCCGTTCAACGTCGCGCTCCCTGACGGAATGACGACCAAAGGCGCCGTGCAAATCGACCAAATCAGGACGATTCATCGGGATTCGCGAATGTTTCGGACGATCGAGCGAGCGCCCGACTCGCTCGTCGAAGAGGTTCGCCAACGGCTTGGGACGTTGTTGGGAATTCTCGTCGCGAAGTAAGCCGCTCGCTTCGACGCTTCGCTACGCCGCGATCGCCTCGGCGATCTGGTCGAGCGGGTGGTTGGTCAGGTCCTTGGCGAGCGAGCGGATCAGCGAGGCTTCGACGGTCTTGTGCAGGATCGGGCGGATCTGGCCGAGCGTCTGCGGGTCGGCGACCAGCACCAGCTGATCGAATTCGCCGTCGAGCTTCATCTTGTTGATGACCTGGGTGAGCTGCTTGGCGAAGGTCGCCTCGTCGGTCTGGCTCTGGGTCTGATCCTCCGGCCGCGATCCGGACGGGCCGTCATTGTCGAGGTTACTCGGTTCCAGCTTGCGCTCCTGGCGGAGCGTGACGCTGGCGGCCTTTCCGGTGTTGCGCAGCAGCAGGGCGCCGCGGCCATCGGCGACGACGATCAGGGCGTTGTGCGGAATGAGAGCCATGGGTCGAACGATCCTCCATTGAAGTTCTGCGCGGCAACGGCGCGCTGGGACAAACCTGCCGTGGATTCAATCGTTCCGGGTTGCGGCATCGTCGCGCGGGACGCAGGTCCGCGCGGCGCGCGGGTTATCGGCCGGCTTCGGATCGGTTAGGAACCAAACAGCGCCGCATCCTGCCGGCGGATCTGGGGCGGACAGCCGATGAAGCCGGCCGACATCGCGCTTGCGCTCCTGATTGCGCTGATCTGGGGCCTCGGCTTCGTGTTCACGCGCTATGCGCTGACCGAGATGTCGCCGACGGTGCTCAATCTGCTGCGCTTCGCCATCTCGGCGCTGCCGTGCCTGGTGCTGCCGCGGCCGAAGCTGGCGCTGCCGGTGTGGACCGGGATCAGTTTCCTGCTGGTGTGGCAATATCTGACGCAGAGCTGGGGCATCGCGCAGGGCGTGCCGGCGGGGCTGACCGCGGTGATCGTGCAGAGCCAGGCGCTGTTCACCATCGCGTTCGCGGCGCTGCTGCTCAACGAGCGGCCGACGCGGGCGCAGCTGACCGGCATCGGCGTCGCCGCCTGCGGGCTGCTGATGATCTGCTTCACCGTTGGCTATGATTTCAGCGCGGCGGCGTTCGGGGTGACGATGACGGCGCCGATCGCGTTTGCGTTCTCCAACCTGTTGCTGCGTCGCGCACAGGGCGTGCCGATGCTCGACCTGTTCGCCTGGATCAGCGCGGCGTCGCTGCCGCCGCTGGCGCTGGCCGCCTGGGTGACGGATGGCGGGCCGGCGATCTGGCAGCAGCTGACGCATCTGTCGCCGGGCGTGATGGCGGCGATGCTGTCGCTGTCGATCGGCTCGACCACGATCGGCTACTGGATCTGGGGCCGGCTGCTGCACGCCTACAGCGCCGCGCAGGTGGTGCCGTTCGCGCTGCTGGTCCCGTTCATCGGGGCGGCCGCGTCGAGCCTGGCATTCGGCGAGACGTTCGGGCCGCTGCGGCTGGCCGGCATGCTGATCGTGGTGGCGGGGCTGGCGATCATGCTGCTGTTCGGCCGCGCCAAGCCGGAGCTGCCGGAGACCGCCTGACCGCTCACCCCAAAGTCGTAACCGGCATTTCGCAGCGCGGCAGGCATGACGCCGCAAACTTGCCACAAATCACCGCCGCGGGCTTGTGTCCGGGCATCCGGACCCCTAAAAACCGGCAGCAATTCGAAGGTCGGCCGGGACGGCCCGATCACCATGGCACGGGCGGGACGGGCCGCCGAACACGAGGAACGAGGATGCGAGTTTACTACGATCGCGACGCCGATCTGAACCTGATCAAGGGCAAGAAGGTCGCCATTGTCGGCTACGGCAGCCAGGGCCACGCCCACGCGCTGAACCTGAAGGACTCCGGCGTCAAGGACGTCGCGATCGCGCTGCGCAAGGGCTCGCCGACCGTCAAGAAGGCCGAGAACGCCGGCTTCAAGGTGCTGGACGTCACCGAGGCCGCCAAATGGGCCGACGTGATCATGATGCTGACGCCGGACGAGCTGCAGGGCGACATCTATCGCGAGCATCTGCACGACAACATGAAGAACGGCGCGGCGCTGCTGTTCGCCCACGGCCTCAACGTGCACTTCAACCTGATCGAGCCGCGCGCCGATCTCGACGTGCTGATGGTCGCGCCGAAGGGCCCGGGCCACACCGTGCGCTCCGAGTATCAGCGCGGCGGCGGCGTGCCGAGCCTGATCGCGATCCATCAGGATCCGTCGGGCAACGCCCACGACCTCGGCCTCAGCTACGCCTCGGCGATCGGCGGCGGCCGCGCCGGCATCATCGAGACCTCGTTCAAGGAAGAGTGCGAGACCGACCTGTTCGGCGAGCAGGTTGTGCTGTGCGGCGGCTTGGTCGAACTGATCAAGGCCGGCTTCGAGACGCTGGTGGAAGCCGGCTACGCGCCGGAGATGGCGTACTTCGAGTGCCTGCACGAAGTGAAGCTGATCGTCGACCTGATCTATGAAGGCGGCATCGCCAACATGAACTACTCGATCTCCAACACCGCCGAATACGGCGAATACGTCACCGGCCCGCGCATCGTCACGCCGGAGACCAAGGCCGAGATGAAGCGCGTGCTCGCCGACATCCAGAACGGCATCTTCACCCGCAACTGGATGCTCGAGAACAAGGTCAACCAGACCTCGTTCAAGGCCACGCGCGCCAAGCTCGCCGCCCACCCGATCGAGGAAGTCGGCGCGAAACTCCGCGAGATGATGCCTTGGATCAAGAAGGGCGCACTGGTCGACAAGAGCAAGAACTAAGCTTCGTCATTGCGAGCCAACGGGTTCGGCCCTTGGCCGGCCCGATGACAGGCTCCGCGAAGCAATCCAGAGGCCCCGCATTCGGAGCTGGATTGCTTCGTCGCTTCGCTCCTCGCAATGACGGCAGTTGACCAACGGGACCGTGGCGACGCGGTCCCGTTTTTTCGTTGGCTGTGCTACGATCCGGCGGTTGTGAGGAGCGGGTCATGCCATCTGTTGTCGTCACCGGGGTGTCTACCGGGATCGGTCATGCGATTACAAAGTTTTTGCCGGACAAGGGTTTTCGCGTGTTCGGCAGCGTCCGCAAGGAGGCCGATGCGGAGCGGCTGATCGGAGAGTTCGGCTCGAATTTCAAGCCGCTGATTTTCGACGTCACCGACGAGGCGGCGATCCGGACGGCGGCGGGCGAGGTCCGCGCGGCGCTCGGCGGCGAGCGGCTGGCCGGGCTGGTCAACAATGCCGGTATCGCAGTATCGGGCGCGGTGCTCGATCTGCCGGCCGAGGAGTTTCGCCGGCAGTTCGAGGTCAATGTGATCGGGCCGATCGTGGCGACCCAGGCGTTCGCGCCGCTGCTCGGTACTGATCCTTCGCTGCGCGGGGCGCCGGGGCGGATCGTGATGATGTCGTCGGTCGCCGGCAAATTCGGCAATCCGCTGATGGCGGCATACTCCGCGTCGAAGCACGCGCTGAACGGGCTGTCCGACGGGCTGCGGCGTGAACTGATGCTGTTCGGTATCGACGTCGTGACGATCATGCCAGGGGCGGTGAAGACGCCGATCTGGGCGAAGTCCGCCGAGGAGGATATTTCGAAATATGCCGGCTCGCCGTTCTATCCGGCGCTGCAGAAGATCCGCGCGCTGCTGCCGAAGATGGACGCCAGCGGCCTGCCGCCGGAGACGATCGCGCAGCACGTCTACGACGCGCTGACGTCGCCGAAGCCGAAAGCGCACGACATCGTCACGCCGGGCCCGTTGCAGTTCTGGGTGTCGACCAAGCTGCCGCCGCGCTGGATCGACAGGATCGTGGCTAGCCGCATGGGGCTGAAGCCGAACACCTAGCGCCGGGCCGAACGCCGCCGATCGGTCCGATTCATCGACGGCGCGCCGCCGGGCCGGGGTCCTTCGCGACCTTCAGCACCTCGGTGTCGCGCCAGGTGAGGCGCCGACCGTCCTTGGCGTGGAGCTGCAGCCGCGGCACCGGCGCGCGGGTGTGGCGGTCGATCATCGACGAGCGCGGTTCGTCGGCCTGATAGAGGTGCTGTTCGCCCCATTGGCGCAGCGCGACGATGACGAGGAACAGGCCGCGGCCCTTGCTGGTCAGCACGTACTCCATGTAGGCGCTGCCGTCCGAGGCCGGGGCGGTTTGCAGAATGCCGCGATCGGTCAGGTCGCGCAGCCGCGTCGCTAGCATGCCCTTGGCGATGCCGAGGCTGGTCTGCAATTCGCCGAAGCGGCGCACGCCGTCGAAGGCGTCGCGGATGATCAGCAGCGACCACCAGTCGCCGATGACATCGAGCGCGCGCGCAACCGGGCATCCGGCATTCCAATGGCTGACCCGCTTGGCCATGACGTCATTCTCCATCCTCTAAACTGGTCTTAAAATAGAACTAGAAGCGCCTCCGGACAAGTGGTCTCATGATGAGACAAAAGCAACGGAGCAATGCAGATGCAGAACCAGCGTGACACGGGACGACTGTTCGAAGCGGCGGGCGGACTATCGCGGACGACCACGCTGATCTTCGCCGTGGCGGCCGGCCTCAGCGTCGCCAATATCTACTTCGCGCAGCCGTTGCTCGATCCGATCGCGAAGGAGTTTGATATTTCCGCCGCCACGATCGGCCTCGTCGTCACGCTGACCCAGGTCGGCTATGGGCTGGGGCTGATCTTCATCGTCCCGCTCGGCGATCTGGTCGATCGCCGCCGTCTGGTCGTCGGGCAGGGGATTCTGTCGATCGTCGCGTTGCTCGCCGTCGCGACGGCGACGAGCGAAGCCGTGCTATTTGTCAGCCTGGCGGCGATGGGGCTGCTCGCGGTCGTCGTCCAGGTGCTGGTCGCGTTCGCGGCGGCGCTGGCGACGCCAGCCGAGCGCGGCAAAGTCGTGGGCAGCGTCACCAGCGGCGTCGTCATCGGCATCTTGGCGGCGCGTGTGGTCGCCGGCGGGCTCGCCGATCTCGGCGGCTGGCGTACCGTCTATCTCGCATCGGCGGCTCTCACGGCAGTGATGGTCGGGCTGTTGATGTGGGTGCTGCCGCGCAAGGTCGTGCCGGCTAGCACCGACAGCTATGCGGCGACGCTACGCTCCGTCCCGGCGTTGTTTCTGCGTGACCGGGTGTTGCTGATCCGTGGCGTGTTGGCGCTGTTGATATTCGCGACGTTCAGCGCGTTCTGGACCGCGATCGTGTTGCCTCTCAGCGCCGCGCCTTTCAACTATTCCAGCACACAAATCGGGCTGCTCGGCCTGGTCGGACTCGCCGGCGCGACCGCGGCGATGGGCGCGGGGCGTCTCGCCGATCGCGGCTTGGCGCAATGGACGACGGGATCGGCGCTCGCGCTGGCGCTGCTGTCGTGGGCGATGATCGCATGCCTGCCGTGGTCGGTTGCGCTGCTACTCGCCGGCGTGGTCGTGCTCGACCTCGCGGTGCAGTCGGTTCACGTCACCAACCAGAGCGTGATTTTCGCCCGGCATCCCGAAGCACGCAGCCGCCTGGTCGGCGGCTACATGGTGTTTTACTCGGCCGGCAGCGCGCTCGGGGCGATCACGGCGACGACGGCCTATGCGGCTGCGGGCTGGGACGGCGTCTGCATGCTAGGCGCCGCCTTCAGCGCCGCAGCCTTGCTGGTCTGGGCCGGCACGCGTCACGTCGGTGCGAGCGACGCGTCCGAGCCGGTGTGCCGCCGCGCCATCGAAGGCTGCTCCAGCAGCCTCACCGGCTGATCGTCACAGCGCATCGGACGGCGAGTGTTACTTCACGCGGTCCCATAGCCAGCGCGCGACGGCGTCCGGCGTGCCGTCGCCGGAGGCGGCGCGGAGATTGGCTTCGCGCATCGCGGCGATGCCGATGCGGCCGAGCAGGGGCTGCAGCGCGTCCCGCAGCTTCGCATCATTGGCGCGCTTCGGCGCCAGCAGCAGCACCGCGTCGTAAGGCGGGATCGCCTGTTTCGGATCGTCCAGCACGACAAGGTCGTACTTCGCGATCAGTCCGTCCGACGTGTAGCCAGCGATGATTTCGACTTCGCCTGAGGTGACGGCGGCGTACATGAAGTCGGGCTGCATTTGGCGTTCAGTCTTGAAGGCGAGCCTATAGGCTTTGCGTAGGTTGGCCCACTCCGGGCGCGAGAAGAATTCATAGTCGCCCGCGATGGTCATCGATGGGGCGCGCGCCGCTAGGTCGGCGATCGAGCGAATGCCGAGCGCCTCCGCCTTGGCGCGCGGCATCACCAGCGCATAGGCGTTGGCGAAGCCGAGTTCGCCCAGCAAACTGACGCCATCCTTCGACAGGTCCTGCTTCAGATCGGCCAGCACCTCATCCCGCGCGGCGATGCCGGGATGCTTGAACTGATTGGCCCACAGCGTGCCGGAGTAATCGACATAAGCGTCGATGTCGCCGCTCTTCAGCGCGTCGAAGATCACGCTGGAGCCAAGGCCGGCGCGGGTTGTGGCGGTGAGACCGGCGGCCTCGAGGCGCTGCTCGAGCAGCGCAGCAAGCACGTATTGCTCCGTGAAGGTCTTGGCGCCGATCACGTAGGTCGATCGCGCGCCGGCGAGGCCCGGCAGCAGCGCCGCAGCAATCAGGGCCACGAGCCCGATTGAGCCGAGCGCCGTGCGGACGCGGCTGCGCAGCCGCAGGCCGCGTTCGATCAACGCCAGCAGTTGATCGACCGCCAATGCCAGCACAGCCGCAGAGGCGCAGCCGAACAGCACCAGCACCCAGTTTTGCGTCTGCAGGCCGGCGAAGATGTAGTTGCCCAGACTGGTCTGGCCGATCGGCGTCGACAGCGTCGCGGTGCCGATCACCCACACCGCGGCGGTGCGGATGCCGGCCATGATCACGGGCAGCGCCAGCGGCAGCTCGACCATGGTCAGCACCTGCCGCGGCGTCATGCCGACGCCCTGCGCGGCCTCGACCAGCGCCGGATCGACGGCGTCCAGCCCGGTGATGGTGTTGCGCAGCACCGGCAGCATCGAATACAGCGCCAGCGCCAGCACCGCCGGCAGGAAGCCGAATGCCGAAAAGCCGACGCCGAGCGCGCTTATCGACAGCGCCGCGAGCGCCAGCAGCAGCGGATAGAACAGCGCCAGCAAAGCGAGGCCCGGAATGGTCTGCACCACGCCGGCGAAGCCGAGCAGGGCGCCGCGGAGCAACGGGCGGTCGCGGGCGAGGATGGCCAGCGGCAGGCTGACGATCAGCCCCAGTGCGAGAGCCGCCAGACTGACACGGACATGCGCGCCGAGATAGTCCGGGAGATTGCCCAGCGCGTCGCGCCAGCGAGGATCGGCGAAAAGGCTCATGTCGCGCCATCGTCTTGCGGCAGCAGCGCGCTCAGCCGCCTTGCCTGACGGCGCGGAGTCTGCAGCAACTCGGCGACGTAGGGTTCCGTGCTGCGCGAAACCTCGGCCGGCGTCCCCTGTGCGAGCAGCTTTCCGGACCGCATCACGGCAATGCGGTCGGTGAGAAGCAACGCCTCGGTGATGTCGTGAGTAATCAGCACGGTGGTGAGTCCGAGCCGCTCATGCAGCGCGCGAAAATCTTCGCCGAGCGCGTCACGCGTCAAGGGATCAAGCGCGCCGAACGGCTCGTCCATCAGCACGATGTGCGGTTTGGCGGCGAGCGCACGTGCGACGCCGACGCGCTGGCGCTGGCCGCCGGAGAGTTCGTGCGGAAAGCGGTCGCCATGCTGCGCGGGGTCGAGCCGCACCAGATCGAGCAACTCGTCGGTGCGCGCCGCAATCTCTGCGCGTGACCAGCCGAGCAGTTTCGGGGTGATGCCGATATTTGCCGCGACCGACAGATGCGGGAACAGCGCGCCGCTCTGAAACACCATGCCGATCCGCCTTCGCAGCGCGATCGGATCGATGGTCTGGATGTTCGCGCCATCGATGCTGATCGTGCCGGCATCCGGCTCGATCAGCCGATTGGCAAGGCGCAACAGCGTCGTCTTGCCGGAGCCGGAACCGCCGACGATCGCCAGCAGCTCGCCGCGCGCGACGCTCAGCGAGACGCCGTCGACCGCCTTGATGCGGCCGAAGCATTTGTCGACGCTGGAATAGGCGATCATTGGCGCGGCGTCGCTCATGCTCGCGGGGGTAGCACGGCCGGCCGCGGCGATAAAGCATGGGCGGACTTGCATGTCGGCGCGCGACGTTGAATGGTCGGACCACAATGATGCGGGGAGGGCGCGTGCAGGACGGGACGGGATCGGCGGCGGTCGCGCTGCGGGATGCGACGGTGGCGTTCCGGCTGGCCGGCGGCCGCGTCTACACCGCGGTCGAGCAGGCGTCGCTGGCGGTGGCGGACGGCGAATTCGTCGCCATCGTCGGGCCGACCGGTTGCGGCAAGTCCACGCTGCTCAACGTCGCCGCCGGGTTGCTGCGGCCGGTGGCGGGCGAGGCGCGAATCTTCGGCGCGCCCCTCGAGGGCCTCAATGACCAGGCCGGCTATCTGTTTCAGGCCGACGCGCTGTTCCCGTGGAAGACCGCGCGCGACAACGTCGCGATTGGGCTGGAGATCGCCGGCACGCCGCGCGCTGAAGCGCTGACCCGGGCGCAAAGTTGGCTGGAGACGGTCGGGCTCGGTGCCTTCGCGCAGCGCTATCCGCACATGCTGTCGGGCGGCCAGCGCAAGCGCGTCGGCCTCGCCCAGGTGCTGATCCGGGATCCGAAAATCCTGCTGATGGACGAGCCGTTCGGCCCGCTCGACGCACAGACCCGCCAGATCATGGGCAATCTGCTGCTGGAGTTGTGGAGTCAGCATCGCAAGGCGGTGCTGTTCGTGACCCACGATCTGGAGGAAGCGATCGCGCTCGCCGATCGCGTGGTGATCATGTCGGCCGGCCCGTCATCGCGCATCATCGGCGACTGGCGCGTCGACCTGTCGCGTCCCCGTGACATTTTTGAAATCCGCCTGACGCACGAATTTCACGCCCTGCACCGCGAGATCTGGAGCATGCTGCGCGAGCAGGTGATGAAGGCGTATGGGGCAGTGGCGTGATGAAATTGATTATTGCCGCTGAGCCGCGCCAAGCACGGCGTGCTCCCGCTCTCTCGAGCGTCGGACGATCGAGTGGGAACGTTTGCAGTCGCTGCGAGGATCACCCTCCCCTGGAGGGGGAGGGTCGCTCGCGCAGCGAGCGGGGTGGGGTGGCGAAGAGTTCATCCGCAGTGCCCGC
>NZ_QYYD01000018.1 GCF_003591005.1 Rhodopseudomonas palustris | reverse complement strand
CGGGTGCGCGCCGCGCCCCTACCCGTAACCCCTCTAGGGGGCCCGCCCGAGGGGGGCCGAGATTCCGGGTTCGCCCGCCGCTGCGCGGCGGCCGCCCCGGAATGACTTGGGGAGAGGTGGCGCGTCCGGTTTCGCGCGCCGGCTCGATGCTGCACACGGGGGCGCGGGTGCATCGGGCAACCGGCGCTCCGCGCGCCGTCGTGGTACCGAGGGCGGCACGTTCCCGCAAATCCCGGGCGCCGGGCGCCTGGCACCGGGTGTCTGGCGCCTTGGGAACGGAGGGGTATGCATGGCGTTCGTTCGGGGCGATGACGACCACCGATCAACCAGCGACCGACGCCGCGCCCGGCCCCGGCTTTCCCGCAAGCAGGCCGCGCCGCCTTGCTTCCGCCGCCCGTCCCCGCCAGAACCGCGTTATGACGCTGCATGATTTCCGCGCCGCGGTGCGCGAACTCTACGAAGGCGCCTCGCCGCGCGGGGTGGCGTTTCGCTACGGCCTGCTGGCGTTCGACATCGTCACGGTGGTGTTCATCATCGGCACGTCGTTCCTGCCGCCGAACGATCTGATCGAGATGCTCGACACGCTGTTCGGCGCTTTGATCCTGATCGATTTCGCCGCGCGGCTGTATGCGAGCCGGCGGCCGCTGCGCGAATTCGGCCGGCTGGCGACCTGGGCCGACATCGTCGCGATCGTGTCGTTCCTGGCGCCGCTTCCCGGCGAGGCCGGCGGCTTCCTGCGCATCCTGCGCACGCTGCGGCTGCTGCGCGACTATCAGATGCTCAACCGGCTGCGCACCGACAGCAGCTTCTTCCGCCGCCACGAGGAGGTGGTGATCGCCGTCGCCAACCTCGCGGTGTTCATCTTCGTGATGACCGGGCTGGTGTACGAGACCCAGCACTTCCGCAATCCCCAGATCGCCAACTACGCGGACGCGTTGTACTTCACCGTCACCGCGCTGACCACCACCGGCTTCGGCGACATCACGCTGCCGGGCACGCCGGGCCGGCTGATCACCGTGGTGATCATGATCTTCGGCGTCACGCTGTTCTTCAATCTGGCACGCGCGCTGATCACCCCCAACAAGGTGCGCTTTCCCTGCCCGACCTGCGGCCTGCAGCGCCACGATGCCGACGCGGTGCACTGCAAAGCGTGCGGCAACGTTCTCAACATTCCGGACGAGGGACTGACGTGACGCGGGGCCGCGCCTCGGGGATTCTCCGTATTGCATCCGGCATTTCCCTATGGCTTGAAGCGCGCGGCCATCGATCAAAATGCGCAAAGCAGCCGTGACCTCTTGCAATGCCGCACCACCCTTGACATGACCATACGCAACAACACCTGAAGGCCACGGCGTTGCCGGGCAGGCAGGCAATCTTAAGATGAGGGAGACGCCATGAGTGGAACCACGATCGCGGCCGAGGTGCGCGACAACAAGACGTTGAACCGGTTCGAACTCGACGCCCATGGCGAGATCGCGTTTGCGAATTACCGGCGCGCGGGCGACCGCGTCATCATCACTCACACCGAAACGCCGCCGCCGCTGCGCGGCCGCGGCATCGCCTCGTCGCTGGTCCGCGGCGCGCTCGATCTGATCCGCGCCAACGGCTTGAAGGTGACGGCCGGCTGCGGCTTCGTCGCCGACTATCTCGACGCCCATCCGGAATATTCCGACCTCACGGCCGCTTAGGCCTAAGGCGACGGGTAAGCCTGCGTCGTCGATCGGCCCAACGCAGCACCGAACGCAAGAAGGCCCGCCGAAGCGGGCCTTCCGCAGTGCAGGACGATTGCCCGCGATCAGTGCTTGATATCGGCCGGCAGCTTGCCGCCATTGGCGGCCAGCTTGATCATCACCTGCTTGTGCAGCCAGATATTCATGCTGGCGCTGTCGTTCATGTCGCCGGTGAAGCCGAGCTCCTTGGCGAGCTCCTTGCGGGCCGACAGGCTGGAGTCGATGTCGAGCGCCTTCATCAGATCGACGATGGAGGTGCGCCACTCCAACTTCTCGCCCTTGTCGGCGACGGCCTTGTCGAGAATCGGCGCGACGTCGACCGACTGGGTCGGAGCCGTCTGCGCGGGCGCGCTGCCGGCGCCCGCGGTGGTGGTCGAGTTCGCGCTGGGCGCACCCGGCGTTGCGGCATCCGCGTTGCTGCCGAAGATCGCGCCCATAATCTTGCCGAAGATGCTCATGGTTCCTCCAAGTGGATGTGGGACCAGCGGCATGGCCGCCGCGTCCGGATAGCGAAGCTACCGCGTTGCAGGGAGTTCGCCAAATATGGCAGTGCGATGAAGCTCGAACACTGCCGCCGGGATGTAGTAACTGATCATCCGAAGATCCGCGCCTTGATGTCCCGTGCTTCGACCGCACCGCAACAACTAACTACGTAGCCGCCGGTTGGTTCTGTCTCACCGAAGCGTGACGCGAGAAAGCCGTAAACGGCGCTAAGCTTGTACCTACAGGTCGCGGCACGCTCGGTCATCAGATCCGTTCGAAATTGCTCTCGCGTCTGGTTGATCGATCCTGATCGTTTCCGCGAACCAAGCCGGCCCGCCGGTGACGGCGACAGAGCCGGTTTCGCAACGTGCTGCAGCATGGGAGAAACGAACATGGCGACGATCTACCCTGGCAATGTGTCCGAGATCGGCTCTGCCCAGTCGGCCGAGCCGATCATCCGCTCCCTCACCTTCGGCGATCTGCACGACGCGTTGCGCCGCGGCTGGGACGACTTCAAGGCGGTGCCCAGCCACGCTATTGTGCTGTGCGTGATCTATCCGGTGCTCGGCCTGGCGCTGGCGCGGCTCGTGCTCGGTTACTCGGTACTGCCGCTGCTGTTTCCGCTCGCCGCCGGCTTCGCGCTGATCGGTCCATTCGCGGCGCTCGGCCTGTATGAGCTCAGCCGGCGTCGTGAGATTGGCGCCGACGCCTCCGCTTCGCACGCCTTCGACGTGCTGCGGTCCCCGTCGTTCGGCGCGATGCTCGGTCTCGGTGCCATCCTGCTCGCGGTGTTCGTGGTGTGGATCGCGGTGGCGCAGGGAATCTACGTCTCGGCGTTCGGCCACGCGCCGGCGGCTGCCGTTCCGGACTTCGTCAAGCGCGTCCTCACGACCCCGGAAGGCTGGATGCTGATCGTGGCCGGCTGCGGCGTCGGCTTCCTGTTTGCGGTCGCGGCGTTGTGCGTCAGCGTGGTGTCGTTCCCGATGATGCTCGACCGCCAGGCCGGCATCGGCGATGCAGTCACCACCTCCCTGCGGGTAGCGGCACGCAATCCGTTGCAGATTGCCACGTGGGGTCTGATCGTCGCCGCCTTGCTGGTTGTCGGCTCGCTGCCGGCGTTCCTCGGGCTCGCCGTGGTGATCCCGCTGCTCGGCCATGCCAGTTGGCATCTCTACCGGAAGGCGGTCGAACCCAATGCTGCACCGCCGCAGATCCGCCCCTCCCGCCGGATCAAGCGGTCAGCCGCAGATTTCCCGGCGACTTTGCTGCAATGGCGCTCACGGACCGATCTGTGACAATGGGCGACCGTCACCGAGGTGTTCACCGGCCCAGATAACGGCCGGTGGAACCTCAATTGGTGCATTGCGATGGATCAATTTAAACGCCCGACTGAATTTGCATTCACCATGCGTTTAACGCATGGAGAAGAAACGAATTACCCCGGAGCCTTAACTCACATCGGTCGCTGAGCAGGAACATTTTTGCCGATCCTGCTCGCATTTGAGGAGATTATCTCGCTCGATATAGCAAAATATGCAATATATTTCACGCCAGATAGGATATTTGCGCTCGGACTTGGAAGTGGGATCCATGCACTCCGCCTTGGAGCCCTGCGCCAGAAGGGTTAATCATTCCTTGATGGAGGTATGTGCGTATCGCCTAGCTGCGGTGCAGCATTTACGCTGCTGGAATCGGGAAGTCTCCCCTATATTCCGATCAACCGGTTCGGTCTTTTCCAAAGACTGAACGGCGACACAAGGAGACTTCGTCATGTTGCTTTCGCTCATCCGCGCTCTTCGCGCGTTTCGCGACTATCAGCGCAACCTCGCTGAACTCTCGCAGCTCAGCGATCGCGAACTGGCCGACATCGGACTCGACCGCTCGGATATCCCGCGCGTGGCGTCCGGTCACTTTAATGGCTGACCGTCCGAAACGACCCGTTCACGGATAACGCCCGCATCACTGCGGGCGTTGTCGTATCTGAACTTTGCCTCATCGCGGGAGCCGCGCCGGGGCCGAAACAAATTGACCCGGTGCTGAAACGCGCTAGCTGTAGCGCATGACCAGCACCCTCCCTTATTCGCTAGAGCCCGTCCACGTCATTGGCGCCGGCCTGGCCGGGTCCGAAGCCGCCTGGCAGGTGGCCCGCGCCGGCATTCGCGTCGTGCTGCACGAGATGCGACCGCACCGCTCGACCGAGGCGCACAAGACCGACGGCCTTGCCGAACTGGTCTGCTCCAATTCCTTCCGCTCCGACGACGCCGCCAACAACGCGGTCGGCGTGCTGCACGCCGAGATGCGCAAGCTCCGCTCGCTGATCATGCGCGCCGCCGACGCCAATCAGGTCCCGGCTGGTGGTGCGCTGGCGGTGGATCGCGACGGCTTTTCGGCGGCCGTGACCAAGGCGCTGGCCGAGCATCCGCTGATCGAGATTCGCCGCGAGGAGATCGCCGGTCTGCCGCCGGAGGAATGGCACAACGCCATCGTTGCCACCGGCCCGCTGACCTCGGCGCCGCTCGCCGACGCGATCCGGGCGCTGACCGACGAATCCGCGCTGGCGTTCTTCGACGCCATTGCGCCGATCGTGCATCGCGACTCGATCAACATGTCGGTCGCCTGGTTTCAGTCGCGCTACGACAAGGCCGGCCCCGGCGGCACCGGCGCAGACTATCTCAATTGCCCGATGAGCCGCGAGCAGTACGACGCCTTCGTCGACGCGCTGATCGCCGGCGAGAAGGTCGACTTCAAGGACTGGGAGAAAGACACACCGTATTTCGACGGCTGCCTGCCGATCGAAGTGATGGCCGAGCGCGGCCGCGAGACGCTGCGCCATGGGCCGATGAAGCCGGTCGGCCTCACGAACCCGCACAACCCGACCGTAAAGCCCTACGCCATCGTCCAGCTCCGCCAGGACAACAAGCTGGGCACGCTGTTCAACATGGTAGGCTTTCAGACCAAGTTGAATTACGGCGCCCAGCAGCGTGTTTTCAGGACCATCCCGGGGCTGGAAACCGCTGAATTCGCAAGGCTTGGCGGGCTTCATCGCAACACGTTTCTGAACTCGCCGAAGCTGCTGGACAGCAGCCTCCGCCTGAACGCCGCGCCGCGGCTGCGCTTTGCCGGGCAGATGACCGGCTGCGAGGGCTATGTCGAATCCGCCGCGGTCGGCCTGTTCGCCGGCCTCGCCGCTGCGGCGGACGCGCTCGGCACGCCGCTCACCGCGCCGCCGCCGACCACGGCACTCGGCGCCCTGCTCGGCCACATTACCGGCGGCCATATCGAGACGATCGATGCCGGCCCGCGCTCCTTCCAGCCGATGAACATCAATTTCGGCCTGTTTCCGCCGCTCGCGAATCCGCCCACCAAGGGTCCCGACGGTAAGCGCCTGCGCGGCCCGGAAAAGTCCGTCGCCAAAAAGCAGGCTCTCAGCGCTCGCGCTCTGTCCGACATGGACGGCTGGATCGCCGAAGCGCTGCCGCGCACCGCGGCAGCCGCGTAGATCCCAGCCTCTCCGTCATTCCTCGGAGCGAAGCGACGAAGCAATCTACCGCGCGCTGAGCTGCTGGATTGCTTCGCTTCGCTCGCAATGACGGACGCTTAGCGAAACGCCTTTGTCCGCGACGCCTTCCACAGCGTCCACAGCGTCGCGAGCCGCGCGCGATCGAACGGGGCGAACAGATCGGTGTCGGCCTCGGCCATCAGATCGAGATCGCGCCTCGCCAGCGCCAGCGGCAGGAAGGCGCGGCGCGCCGATCTGGGGGCTTCGACGAGCAACTGCTGTGCCGCGTCGAGATGCGTCAGCGCGATCGCGATCAGGTCGTTGAGCGCCTGGCGCAGCGCCGGCGTCTCCTTGCCGGCGTAGGCGTCGGCTTCGTTGCTGCCATGCCGCTCAATGAGTTCGAGCGGCAGGAACAGCTGCCGCCGTGACGCATCGAACGGTAGCCGGGCGATCGCGCGCGTCGGACCGAGCGCCATGCCGGCGTGACGGGCGAGATGATCGATCGCGCCCGAGCCCTGATCGACGATCCGCGCCGCGAGTGCCAGCAGCGTGCCGTCGGTGTCGGCGGCGTAGGCCTCGAGCGCCGTCACGTCCGGCATGGGATCGTTGTAGAGGTCGAAGAAATGCGCCTCAATCAGTTGCGACAGCGCCGCGACCGGCAGCGCGTGCTGGCCGACCGCCCGCAGCAGCTCAGCCGCGACCGGATTGCCCTCGACGCCGCCATGGCCGTTGCCGGCCAGCGTATCGATCCACCATTGCAGCCGGATTTCGCCGGGCAGCGGCTGGCTGACCTGCTCGCGCACGCGGACGATTTCGGTGTTGAAGGCGTACAGCGCCAGCAGCGAACGCCGCGCTTGCGGATCGACGAACAGCGTCGCCGCGTAGCGGTCGAAATCGGCGTCGCGAACCAGGGCGGCGCAGAACGCCGCATCGGCGTGGCTGCCGGTCTCGCTCATGGCACCGCGATCAGCGCCGCCGCGACCCGGCGGCGTTCGCCGATCATGATGTTGTAGGTGCGCACGGCCGGCCCGGTCTGCATCGAGTCCAGAACGATGCCGACGGCGCGAAGTTGCTCGCGCAGCTGCCGCGGCGCGATCCAGACCTCGGTGCCGGTGCCGATGATCAGCGTCTCGATCGCGCTGGCGTTATCAAACACCCGCTGCAGAGAATATCGGTCAATCTGGTCGGGCCGAGTTACATCCCAGCCCCATACCGCCTCCGGCAGAAACAGCAGCGAGCCGACGTGCGACATGTCGCCGAAGTAGAACCCGCCCTTGCCATAGGCGTCGACCGAAGCCGTCCGGGGGAAATGCGGGATCTCGGAGCGGTCCGCCAAAACTCAGCGCTTCCCTGCTTTGCCCGCCTTCGCCGGCTTCTTGGCAACCGGCGCTGGTGCTGCCGCAACGGCAGCCGCGGCCGGCTCCGGAAGCGCCGGCTCATCGTCCGGGGCCTCGAGCCGGTGCGTGCCGACGCCGAGGTAGATCAGGATCGGCGCGGCGATGAAGATCGACGTGTAGGTACCGACCAGCACCACGCCGAAGATCATGACCGCAGTGAAGGAGTGGATCGCCTGGCCGCCGAACAGGAACAGCGCCAGCAGCGCCAGCGTCACCGTGACGTGGGTGATGATCGAGCGCGACAGCGTCGAGTTGATCGACTCGTTCAGAAGCTGCGGCATCGGCATTTTCTTGTAGCGCCGCAGCATCTCGCGGATACGGTCGTAGATCACCACGGTGTCGTTCAGCGAGTAGCCGAGAATCGTCAACAGGGCCGCGATCGAGGTCAGGTCGAAGTCGACCTGACTAATCGACATGAAGCCGATCGTCAGCACGATGTCGTGGACGTTGGCGATCATCGCGCCGAGCGCGAACTGCCATTCGAACCGGAACCACAGGTAGATCAGGATGCCGATGATCGCGAGGATCAGGCCGAGCATGCCGTAAGCGAGCAGTTCGCTCGACACGCGCGGGCCGACGACCTCGACGCGGCGATAGTCGACGGAATCGCCGAGCGCGGCGCGGACCTTCTGAACCGCCTCTTGCTGGGCCTGGTCACCGCCGGGCTGCTGCGCCACGCGGATCAGCACCTCGGCCGGACCGCCGAACTGCTGCAGCTGCACGTCGCCAAGGTTCAGCTTGCCGAGTGTCTCGCGCATCCCCGCAATGTCAGCCGTGCCGGAATGAGCCCTGACCTCAAGAAGCGTGCCGCCCTTGAAGTCGATGCCGAAGTTCAGCCCGTGGGTGAAGAACAGCGTGATCGCCGCGATCGACAGCAGCGCCGAGATCGGGAAGCTGATACGGCGAAACTGGGTGAAGTCGAAATGCGTGTTGTCCGGGACGATCCGCAGCGACGGCAGCCAGCCCATGATGCTGACGATCGTCAGCACCGTCACCAGCGCGCCCAGTCCGATCAATACCCACTGTGTCGTTGTCACTTGCAGCTCTTTCGGATTAGCGTCGTCAGATCGGCACGACCTGCGGCCGCTTCCAGCGGACCCAGGCGGCGACGATCAGCCGGGTCACGGTGAAAGCGGTGAACACGGTTGTGATGATGCCGATGCCGAAGGTGACGGCGAAGCCGCGCACCGGGCCGGTGCCGATGTAGAACAGCACCGCGGCGGCGATGAAGGTGGTGATGTTGGAGTCGAGAATCGTCGCCAGCGCGCGCTTGAAGCCGGCGTCGATCGCCGAGATCGCGTTGCGCCCTGCCCGCAATTCTTCGCGGATGCGCTCGTAGATCAGCACGTTGCTGTCGACCGCGATGCCGACTGTCAACACGATGCCGGCGATGCCGGGCAGCGTCAGCGTCGCATTGAGCAGCGACAGCACGCCGAAGATCATCGCCACGTTGATCGCCACGGCGATGTTGGCGAACACGCCGAACAGCCGGTAGGTCAGCAGCATGAAAATGATGACGAGGATCGAGCCGACATAGGCGGCGAGCTCGCCCTTGGCGATCGAGTCTGCGCCGAGACCGGGGCCGACGGTGCGCTCCTCGATGATCGTCAGCGGCGCCGGCAGCGCGCCGGCGCGCAGCAGGATGGCGAGGTCGTTGGCCTGCTGCACCGTGAAGCTGCCGGAGATCTGGCCCGAGCCGCCGGTGATCGGCTCGCGGATCACCGGCGCCGAGATCACCTCGTTGTCGAGCACGATGGCGAACGGCTGGCCGACATTCTCGGTGGTGGCGCGGGCGAACTTGCGAGCGCCGTTGGTGTTGAAGCGGAAGCTGACGATCGGCTCGCTGGTGCGCTGGTCGAAGCCGGGCTGCGCGTCGGTCAGATCGGCGCCGGAGACCAGCACCTGCTTCTTGATCACGTAGGGCGTCTTCGGCGCCTGCGCGCTCATCAGCACGTCCGAGTCCGGCGGCGCACGGCCGGCCACCGCCTGATCCGGCGACACCGACGAATCCACCATCCGGAAGTCGAGCTTGGCCGTCTTGCCCAGCAGTTCCTTCAGCCGGGTCGGATCCTGCAGGCCTGGCACTTGGACCAGGATGCGGTCGGCACCCTGGCGCTGGATCAGCGGCTCGACGGTGCCGAGTTCGTTGACGCGGCGTTCGACGATCTGGATCGACTGATCGACCGATTGGCGCACGCGCTCGGCGATCGCCGCCTGCGGGACCGTCAGCCGGATCACGCCGCCGCCGGCATCGGCGACGTCGAGGCTGCGCTGGCCGCTGGAGCCCATCAGGCCGCCGAGCGGCTGCGACAGCTCGCGCAGCTTGGTGAGCGCCTGCGGGACGTCGGTGTCCTTGCTGATCTTGACCTCGACGACGTCGCCTTTGATGGCGAGACCGGTGTAAGCGATCCGAGCTTCACGCAGCACGCGGCGCGCGTCGTCGCGCACCGATTCGAGCTTGTCCTTCTTGACGGAGTTGGCGTCGACCTCGAGCAGGATGTGCGAGCCGCCCTGCAAATCGAGACCCAACACCAGATGGCGCTGCGCCCATTTCGGCCAGGTCTTGACGGTGTGTTCGGGGAAGAAGTTCGGAACGGCGCAAAGGCAGACCACCAGCGCCGTCACAATGACCGCCAGCGCCTTCCACCGTGTGAAATACAACATCGAGATGTCCCGTCAGAAACCTTGAAGGCGCAGCGTCCGCATCAGCTCGATGCGGTGTCGTCCTTGGTGGGCTCGGCTTTGGCCTCGCTCTCCTTGACGATGTCCTTCTTGCCTTTGCCCTTCTCGGGCACGTCCTTGACCGGCTCGCCCTTGCTGCGGACGCCGGTGATCATCTGGCGCATTTGACGCGCGCGCACGCCGTCGGCAACCTCGAACTCCACGGTGTCGTCATCGATCACCTTGGTCACCTTGCCGACCAGGCCGCCCGAGGTGATGATGGTGTCGCCGCGGCGAACGTTCTTCACCAGCTCGGCGTGCTCCTTCACCTTGCGCTGCTGCGGGCGCAGGATCAGGAAATACATGATGACGAAGATCAGCGCGAACGGCAGCAGCGACATCAACATGCTGTTGGCGTCGCCAGCGGCGCCGGCGGCCTGAGCAAACGCAGGAGTAACAAACATCCGAATTCCCCGTGAAAACAAGCGAGCCGGCGCGTCGCAGGGGCGACGTCCGGGGGGCGCAAATTCGCGCGGACTATAGCGGCCACAATCCCAATTGCAACGCCAGCACCCCTGTTATGAGTCCGCGTGTCCGCGGCTTGCCGGGGGTGCCGCAGCCCGATATGGCTGCCCGGTCAGGAAGTGCAAGAATGGCCAAAACAACAAAATCCCGCTCCGCCCGCCCGGCCGCGAAATCCGCCGCCCGCAAACCCGCCAAGACCGTCGCTAAGCCAACCGCTGCAAAGCGCCGTAGCCCGGCCGCGGCGCCCCCCGCTGCTGCCCTCGACGGCGCGCTCATGGAGCGCATCGCGCGGGCGCTGGAAGGCATTTCCTCCCAAATGGCGGGGCCTTCCGCGCCGCCCGCCGCTGATGTCCTGGCGTCGGCCGAGGCGTTCATCTGGCATCCCGAGGGCCGGCTCGCGCCGGTTCCTCGGGTCAGCCGGGTCGACCTGTCACTGCTCCAGGGCGTCGACCGGATGCGCGACACGCTGATTGAAAATACCGAACGGTTCGCAACCGGCCTGCCCGCCAACAACGCGCTGCTGTGGGGCGCGCGCGGCATGGGCAAATCGTCGCTGGTGAAGGCCGCTCACGCGTATGTCAACGCGCGCGAGGACGTTGCCGGCCGGCTCAAGCTGATCGAGATCCACCGCGAGGACATCGAGAGCCTGCCGGCCCTGATGACGCTGTTGCGCGCCTCGGACGACCGCTTCATCGTGTTCTGCGACGACCTGTCATTCGACGGCAACGACGCGTCCTACAAATCGCTGAAGGCAGTGCTGGAAGGTGGCATTGAAGGCCGCCCCGACAACGTGATTCTCTACGCCACGTCCAATCGCCGCCATTTGCTACCGCGCGACATGATGGAGAACGAGCGCTCGACCGCGATCAACCCGGGCGAAGCGGTCGAGGAGAAGGTGTCGCTGTCGGATCGCTTCGGCCTGTGGCTCGGCTTCCACAAATGCAGCCAGGACGAGTTCCTCGCGATGGTGCGCGGTTATTGCGGCCATTTCGGCATTGCGATCGACGATGCGCAGCTCGAGCATGAGGCGCTGGAATGGTCGACCACTCGCGGCTCTCGCTCCGGCCGCGTCGCCTGGCAATTCGTGCAGGACCTCGCCGGTCGGCTGAAGGTGCGGCTCGACGCCAAGTAATCGAGCGACTCGGCCTGGTCGTCAGCTGGATGACTTTCGCTTCGTAAACGACCCGCGCTGTCCCAAACTGCACACATGATTCGTGACACTCCCGCTTGAACGGGAGCAGACGATCGAGGCGCGGTGACAAAAGGGGCAGCGGTGTGCGCGAATGGAAGTTGATGGTCGGCCTTTCCGCGGCGCTACTCGCGGGAAGCGGAGCAGCCCACGCCTCGGATATTTCTCGCGGGCACGCTGACAGCGGCCCGTGGAATTGGACCGGGTTCTACCTCGGCGCGCATCTCGGCGCCGGCTTCGGCAGCGCAAACGTCGCCAATCCCTACGGCCCGTCGATTTACGGCGATACAATTCGCGTCCCCAAAGCGCTGGGCGGACTGCAGGCAGGTTACAACTGGCAGCTGCCGGGCTCGCCTTGGGTGCTCGGCCTCGAGGTCGACGCCTCGGCCATCGATGCCGACGGCACCGACACTTGTCTGGCCTATTCGGGCCAATTCGTCTCCGCCAACTGCCGCGCCCGCGAACACGCGATCGGCACGCTGACCGCGCGCTTCGGCCAGGCGTTCGGGCCGCAGGGGCGCTCGCTGGTCTACGTCAAAGGTGGCGGCGCGTTTCTGGTCGGCGACCTGACGATGACCACCAACGCGTCCGACTATCTGGATCAGCCGGCGACGTCTCTGAACGGGACCCGCTGGGGTTGGACCGTCGGTGCCGGCATCGAGCACGCGGTGTCGTCGCGCTGGGCGATCCGCGCCGAATACGACTACGCGAATTTCGGCATGCGCGGGATCGAGAGCCCTCAAGGAGGATTTCTGCAGACTACGGGTGACCCGACCAGCCTGATCAACACGCTCGGCGCTCCGACGCGAGCCCGGCAGGATGCCCATCTGGTCAAACTCGGCGTGAACTACTTCTTCGGCCGCGACAACGAAGCAGCCGAAGCCGGCGGGCTTCTTCCCGTCAAGGAAATCGCGAACCCGTGGTCGGCGTGGCAGATCGATGTCGGCGCGCGCTATTGGTACAGCCATGGCCGCTATCAGAACGACCTGACGCTGAGCACCATCACGGCGCAGCAGAACCATCTCGTCTCGCGCCTCACCTACGACAGCGACGGCCATTCCGGCGAAGTCTTCTGGCGCATCGACAGCCCGCGGAAGATCTTCATCAAAGGCTTCGCCGGCGGCGGCGGGCTGGTCGCTGGCACGATGACGGATGAGGACTGGTTTCCGACCGATCCGACGAATGCGACGGCCTATTCCAACGCCTATCACTCCAAGGTCACCGGCACGATCGGCTACGCCACGCTAGACGCCGGCATTGACCTGGTTGGCGACGCATCCGCCAAGCTCGGCGTATTCGCCGGCTACAACTTCTATCGCGATCGCAAGGATTCCTACAATTGCACCCAGCTCGCGCAGCCTGATCCCGAGGCGTTCTGCGGAGCACCGAACCGTCTGTCGATCAGCCAGTACGAAGATTGGCATTCGCTGCGGATCGGCGCGACCGGCAGCCTGACCGTCGCCCCCGGGGCAAAGCTCTCGATCGACGCCGCCTACCTGCCCTATACCCATATCTCCGCGCTCGATATCCATCACAACAGAACCGACGTCGGCTCCAAGGACTCGCCGGCCTGGGGCGTCGGCCAGGGCGTGCAGCTCGAGGCGATCCTGAGCTACGAGGTGACACCAAGCTTCACGGTCGGCGTCGGCGGCCGCTACTGGGCGATGTGGGCGACCGACGTCGAGACCGCCGGCTTCGGCGCCCCGGTAGCGACCCAGCTGCTGCCGATCCGCGTCGAACGCTACGGCAGCTTCCTGCAAGCGTCATACAAATTCGATGTTCGATAAGCAGGCAAATCACGCCGGCGAAACGCCTCGCTCTCGGCGGTTCTACAATGCACTGCGTCCTCATCCTGAGAGCCTGGCCGAAAATGCGACCTTTAAAATCAGGCACTTTCCTATCCACGCGTCATGCCCGGCCTCGTGCCGGGCATCCACGCCTTGCTGAAGGAAACGCAGGAAAGGCGTGGATGGCCGGGACAAGCCCGGCCATGACGGAGTTTGTGAGCAAATTAGCCGACCACAAAATGTGGCTGATAAGTCGGCTTTAGTTTTGAGTCAGGCTCTGAGGAGCCCGGCGAAGCCGGGCGTCTCGAAGGATGCGGCCACGCAGCACTGGTGGCCCATGGTTCGAGACGGCGCACGCGCCTCCTCACGACGAGGTTGTGTGTGTGGCAGCCGTGCTGATAGCCCGCGATGACGGTGCGTACTTCTGGGGCTTTCGCGATGCGCGATATGTGTGAGCAAAAGAAGATGCCCGGCATTGGCGCCGGGCATCAGCTTGTCAGGGAGCTTTGCTGGGCGGCGTTGCTCAGGCGCCGTTGAGGAACTTGAGCGGGTCGACCGGGCTCGATCCCTTGCGGATCTCGAAGTGCAGCTGCGGCGAGCCGACTTCGCCGGACTGGCCGGACTTGGCGATGGTCTGGCCGCGCTTGATGGTCTCGCCGCGCTTGACCATCAGCTCGCTGGCATGGGCGTAGGCGGTGACGTAGCCGTTGGAGTGGCGCACCAGCACCAAATTGCCGTAGCCCTTCAGCTCGTTGCCCGCATAGGCGACCACGCCGTCCTCGGCGGCCTTCACCGGGGTGCCTTCCGGCACCGCAAGGTTGATGCCGTCGTTCGACTTGCCGTTGGTCTTGGCGCCATAGGCGGTGATGACGCGGCCACGCACTGGCCAGCGGAAGCTCGGCAGCGCACCGGTGGCTTCGGCCGCCTTCACCGGCGAAGCTTCGGCCGGCTCGGCCGCCGCGGGGGTCTCGGTCGGCGCCACCATGCGGGCCTTCTGCACCGGCTCGACCGGCGCAGCGGTCGCCATCCGCACCGGAGGCGCAGCAGCGGGCGCCGGAGCCTGCGCGACCGGAGCCGGCGCGGGGGCCGCGGCGGGCGCAGCCATCGCAGTCGCCTGCCCGCCCGGCACGTTGATCTTCATGCCGGGCTTAAGATGCGCCGTCGTCGACAGATTGTTGGCGCGCGCCAATTCGGACAACGAAACGTTGTTGCGACGCGAGATGTTCATCAGCGTATCGCCGGCATTGACGTAGTGCACGCGCGTCGCGGCCGGAGCGGGAGCCGCGGCAACCGGACGGGCCGCCGGCGGTGCAGCGACCGGCGCCTGCAGCGCCGCGGTGCGCTGCGGGATCACCAGCGACTGACCCGGCTGCAGCCGCCGCGGCCCCTTGTAGCCGTTGGCGTGCAGGATGTCGGCGGTCGAGACGTTGTAGCGGCGCGACAGGCCTTCCAGCGTATCGCTGGTGCCGACGATGATGGTGGTGCCGGCCGCGGGGGCCGGAGCCGGCGCAGGGGCCGGACGGGCAGCCGCGACAGAACGTGGGGCCGTGGCGCCGGTCGACTCCATCGGCGCCCGCGCCGGCGCTTCGTACCGCGGCGGCGGCTCGTAGGACGCGACACCGCGGCCTCCGCCCGACACGCCATTGCCGCCACCCGCAACCGGGTAAGACGGTGGCGCTGCGATCGGCGGCAAGGCCTGCGACTGGTATTGCGGCTGCGCCGGCTGATACTGCGGACGCGAATATTGCGGCAGCTGCTGCGGCTCCGCGTAGCGCTGCGGCTGGGGCCGCTGCTGCACCGACCCGGTGGATTCCACAGGTCCGAACGGCGCCTGCTGGAAACGGGTCTGCATGTCCGCGCTACAGGCGCTGAATCCGACCGACACAAACGCCAGCACCGCAACTTGCGGCGCCCGACGTGAGCAAAGCAACTCGACTACGCGGGACATGGTTACTCACTCATACGCAACTTAAGGTAAATTGAGTAAACACGTACGGAGTAAACAACGCTTTAAGCCTGAGCCGAGACAGGTCTTGACGCGGTAGTTTGATGCAGTTTGGTCACAGTTCGCGCGCGATGCCGCGTAGCGCGGCGACGAAGCGCACATCGACCAGCGGCCGGCGGATCAGCTCGTCGTCCTTGCGCTGCACACGGACCAACGTCTGCCTGCCGTTGGCCGGACCGATCGGCGCGATCAGCACGCCGCCCGGGTCGAGCAGATCGAGCAGTGACTGCGGCAGCTCGGGCACTGCAACGGTCACCAGGATGCGGTCGAACGTCCCCTGCCCATCCGGCAGTGCCAGACCGTCGGCGAGCAGCACCTCGACATTGGCGTAGTTCAGTTCGCGCAGCCGCGTCCGCGCCGCGTTGACGAGCGTACGGAAGCGCTCGACAGTCACCACGCTGCTTGCCAGCCGCGACAGCACCGCTGCGTGGTAGCCGGAGCCGGTGCCGATCTCGAGCACGCGATTTGTCGGCTGGATCTGCAACTGCTCGGTCATGTAGGCGATGACGAACGGCTGGCTCAGCGTCTGCCCGCACGGAATCGGCAGCGCGGTATCGCGCCACGCGTTAGGCCGATGCATCGGATCGACGAAGCGATCGCGCGGCACCGATTCCATCGCCTGCAGCACATTGCGGTCGCTGATGCCGCGACGCCGCAGGCTGAGCTGGAACATCATCTTTTCAGGCGGAGCCGTCCCGGAATTGATCATCACCCTCTCGCGCCTGCCGCGAATCGACGCGTGCCCCGCGACCGACTCCCTGATTCCATCAAATTGTTGGATTGCCGCCGGAATTCTGGCAAGCCTGTGCTTCACTGGATCTCGGCCCGCGAAGGTTGAGATTGCGTCGCAAGGCTATATTTGCGATTTTAAGGCGAATGGCCGGCCGGATTGCGGGGCGGCTTCCAAAGGAAAGACCCGATGACGATCGACAAGCCGGCCGGCTCCGTCTTCTTGGTGGAGGACGAGGCCATGATCAGGATGATGGTCGTCGATATGCTGGAAGAGCTCGGCTTCAATGTCGTGGCCGAAACCGGCGAGATCAACGAGGCCGTCAAACTTGCCGGCACCACCGACTTCGACGTCGCGATCCTCGACGTCAACGTCAACGGCAAGGTGATCTCACCCGTCGCCGACGTGCTCAAGGCGCGCAACCGCCCGTTCATCTTCGCCACCGGCTACGGCACCCAGGGCGTTCCCGAGAACTACCGCGACCGCCCGGCGCTGCAGAAGCCGTTCCAGATCGAATCGCTGAAGCAGGCCCTCGACTCCACGCTGCGCGGCATCGCCTGAGCCGTCGTCGTAGGATGGGTTGAGCGCAGCGAAACCCATCGCCCCAATGCACGACGCTTGATGGGTTTCGCTGCGCTCAACCCATCCTACGTCCCTACGTCCCAAGCCCTCATCCCAGCGTCTGCGCCAGCGTCGCCGAAAACGCCTCATCGGTCCGGTCAAGCCGGAGCGGCGTCACCGACACGTAGCGCGCCGCCAGCGCCGCGAGATCGGTCCCCTCGGCAGGCATGTCGGCGACCAGAATGCGCTCGAAGCCGATCCAGTAATACGGATTGCCGCGGCCGTCGTGGCGCTGGTCGATCTTCAGGAAACCCTGATTGCGCTTGCCCTGCCGGGTGACCCGCACACCCTGGACTTCGTCCGGCAGGCAGGCTGGGAAATTGATGTTGATCACCGTGTTCTTCGGCACGCCGGCCTTGATGGCCTTGCGCAGAATGTTTGGGCCGTGCGCCTTGGCGGTGTCCCACAGCGGCGAATTCCGGGTCTCGATCGAGAACTCCTGCGACAGCGCGAATGACGGAAAACCCAGGATGGTGCCCTCGAGCGCGCCGGCGATGGTGCCGGAATAGACCACGTCCTCGGCGACGTTGCGGCCTCGGTTGACGCCGGACAGCACCAGGTCCGGCGCCTTGTCGGCGAGAATGTGCCGGGCGCCCATGATCACGCAGTCGGTCGGGGTACCGCGCACCGCGAAGTGGCGCGGGCCGACTTCGCGCAGCCGCAGCGGATCGTTCAGCGACAGCGAATGCGACACGCCCGACTGATCGAGCTCCGGCGCCACCACCCAGACGTCGTCGGACAGTGCCCGCGCGATTTCCTCGACAACTTTCAGCCCCGGCGCGTGGATGCCATCGTCATTGGTGCACAGAATCCGCATGTCGCTCGGGCGCCTCTCTGAAGGTCGTTGTTGAGGCCGACGTCATATCCGGCCCGGCGGCGCGAGGCAAATTCGGGGCGCGGAGCGCATTTTCACGCGCGTTCGTCTGCCTAGATGCACAAGCCGAGCAGGTTGATCGTGCAGGTCTTCTTCGGCGCCGGCTTCGGCTTGGCGGCGACTTTTTCACTGGCGGCCTTATCCTTGACCGCCTTGTCCTTCGCTGCGGCCTGTGCGGGCTTGGGCGCCGGCTTCGCAGGCGGCTTGGCCTTCGGCTTCGGCTTGTCGTAGCCGCCGGCGATCACCATCGCCCAATAGGTTTTGCCGCTGGCGCTCTTGGCATTGGCGACGCCGACTTTGCTGGCGCCCTTCAGCAGCAGATTGCGGCGGTGGCCCGGCGAGTTGATCCATTGCCCGAGCGTCTTCGGAAAGCTGTCGTAGCCGTAAGCGATGTTCTCGGCGGCGCTGCCGGCCTTCGACGGCGCGACGCGGACGTTGAAATTGCCGACCACGTCGTGATCGAGCACGTCCTTCGCCGCCATCCCCGCGGCCTGCTGCTGCGCGATCGCATTCAACGTCGCATCCAGCACCACCTTGCCCTCGCCGTTCTTGGCGCGGAATTCGGAGATGAGATCGGCCGGGCCGGCGGCGAAAGCGGGGCCGGTTGAAATTGAAACGAAGAACGTCGCCCCAAGTACCAGCGTCATTGCGAGGAGCGAAGCGACGAAGCAATCCAGCGCCGCACCCGACGCTCTGGATTGCTTCGCTTCGCTCGCAATGACGGGGAGAGTCATGTGCCCTACGCCTTCGCGATCACTTTCAGGCCGCCCATATAGGGCTGCAGCACCTCGGGCACCGCGATCGAGCCGTCTTCCTGCTGATAGTTCTCGATCACCGCGATCAGCGCGCGGCCGACGGCGGTGCCAGAGCCGTTCAGGGTGTGGACGAAGCGCGGCTTGCCGTCCGGCCCGCGCGAGCGCGCATCCATCCGGCGCGCCTGGAAATCGCCGCACACCGAGCACGACGAAATCTCGCGATAGGCGCCGCCCTCGCCCTGCCCCGGCATCCACACTTCGATGTCGTAAGTCTTCTGCGACGCGAACCCCATGTCGCCGGTGCACAGCGTCATCACGCGATAATGCAGGCCGAGCCGGCGCAGCACTTCCTCAGCGCAGCTCAGCATCCGCTCGTGCTCGTCCTTGGACTGCTCCGGCGTAGTGATCGACACCAGCTCGACCTTGCTGAACTGATGCTGCCGGATCATCCCGCGCGTATCACGCCCCGCAGCACCCGCCTCGGCACGGAAGCACGGCGTCAGCGCCGTCAGCCGCATCGGCAGTTCCTTTTCGTCGAGGATGGATTCGCGGACCAGATTGGTGAGCGAGACCTCGGCGGTGGGGATGAGCCAATAGCCTTCACCACCACTGCCAACTGCACCGGCCGCGAACTGATCCTCGCGGAATTTTGGTAGTTGAGCAGTGCCGAACATGGCGTCGTCTTTCACCAGCAGCGGCGGGTTCACCTCTGTGTAGCCGTGCTCACCGGTGTGGACGTCGAGGAAGAACTGGCCGATCGCGCGTTCCAGCCGCGCCAGGCCTTTCTTCAGCACGGTGAAGCGCGCGCCGCTGATCTTGGCGGCGGCTTCGAAGTCCATCATGCCGAGCGCTTCGCCGAGGTCGTAATGCGGCTTCGGCACGAACGTGTAGGTCGGCTTTTCGCCGAAGCGGTGATGCTCGACATTGCCGTGCTCGTCGGCGCCTTCCGGCACCTCGGCGAGCGGCAAGTTCGGAATTTCCGACAGCGCTTTTTTCAGCGCTTCGTCGGCCTCCTTCACGGCGGCGTCGAGCGCCGGCATCGTCGTCTTGAGTTCCGCGACCTCGGCCATCAGCGCCTCGGCGCGAGCGTTGTCCTTGGCCTTCTTGGCTTCGCCGATCTCCTTCGACGCCGCGTTGCGCCGCGCCTGCGCCTGCTCGGCCGCCAGCACCGCCTTGCGCCGCGCCTCGTCGAGCGCCAGCAGCGTTTCGGCGATCGGCGGCAGCCCGCGCCGGGTGAACGCCGCGTCGAACGCCTGCGGATTGTCGCGGATCGCTTTGATGTCGTGCATGGAAATGGCCCCGTCATGGCCGGGCTGGTCCCGGCCATCCACGTCTTTGCGGTAGTGGGTCTGTAAAAGACGCGAAGGGCCGGCACAAGGCCGCGCTATAAGAGAACTTCTGACGTGATGTAGGAAACTTATTGTGCGCGCAGCAAGGCCGCTGCGATGCCCACGGCCGCTGCCAACACGCCGAAGCCAGCTGCAACGATGCCGCCAAGCCGAACGGTCAGCCGCAAGGTCTGCGTCTCCATCGCCGCGTTGAGATCCGTCTTGGTCACCAGTTCGGCCATGATGAATTCGCGCGCTGCTTCGGCGTGCGCCTCCGCTTGTTCATTCGGAATGCCCGCGCTTCGCAGGCGCTTTGCGTAACCAAGAGTATCGAATGCGAAAGCCATCGACCATCCTCACGTGAATGAGGATAGGAGCTTCTCTGGCCGACGCAACCGCGGGCGATTACCGCCCTACTCCGCCGGCTTCGACGCCTCCGCGTCGGCGGCGACGGCGGCACTCGCCGCCTGCTTCTTCTCGACCATGCGCACCGCGATGATCGAGCCTTCGTACAGCACCATCAGCGGGATCGCGAGCGAGGCCTGGCTGATGACGTCGGGCGGGGTCAGCACCGCGGCGATGACGAAGGCGCCGACGATGAAAT
This sequence comes from Rhodopseudomonas palustris, assembly GCF_003591005.1. Classification (GTDB taxonomy): domain Bacteria; phylum Pseudomonadota; class Alphaproteobacteria; order Rhizobiales; family Xanthobacteraceae; genus Rhodopseudomonas; species Rhodopseudomonas palustris_K. Next base: position 110,086 of record NZ_QYYD01000018.1, on the reverse strand, counting down.
AGCGGCGCTTCTCTTTGAGCTGCTTGGAGGTCAACACGCCGATACGGCCGAGCAGCGTCAGGATGACCGGCAGCTGGAACGCCAGGCCGAACGCGAAGATCAGCGACATCATCAGAGACAGATATTCGCCGACCTTGGGCAAGAGCTGGATCTGCGCGGTCTCGTCGCCGCCGACCTGCTGCATGCCGAGCGAGAACCGCACCAGCATCGGCAGCACGATGAAGTACACCACCAGCGAGCCGAGCACGAAGAACACCGGGGTCGCCACCAGATATGGCAGGAAGGCGTTCTTCTCGTGCTTGTACAGGCCCGGCGCGACGAACTTGTAGATCTGCGTCGCCACGATCGGGAACGAGATGAAGCCGGCACCGAACATCGCCAGCTTGAGCTGGGTGAGGAAGTATTCGAGCAGCGCGGTATAGATGAACTTCGAGTTTTCGACGCCTGCGACCCACACGAACGGCCACACCAGCACGTTGTAGATCTGCTTGGCGAAGAAGAAGCAGAAGATGAACGCGATGCCGAAGCCGAGCAGCGCCTTGATCAGCCGCGAGCGCAGCTCGATCAGGTGATCCATCAACGGCGCCTTGGAGGCTTCGATGTCCTCGGCGCTCATGATGCCTTGGCGTCCTTGGCGGGCTCGGCCGCAGCCGGCGCGGAATGGGAAAGATCAGGCGGCGCGAAGTCGGGTGTCGCCAACGCGTGAGTCTCGGCCGGCACCGGCAGATGCTCACTGCCCGCCTGCGCCTCGCTGACGATCGCCAGCGGCTCGCCGGTAACAGCTTCGTGCGTGGTCGCTTCGATGAACGTCTCAGGCGTCGGCTGCGCCGGCGTGGTCGGTTCGACCGGCGGCGTATTGATGGTGTCCGTGTTGATCGCGGCGGCTTCGGTCAGTTCACTGCCGAGCTTGGTGAGCATGTTGCTGGTGGTGAGGCCGGCCGTCGCCTCCTTGACCTCGTCGAACGACTTCTTGAGGTCGGCCATCTCGGCCTCGCGCATCGCTTCCTGGAACTGGCCCTGAAATTCGCCGGCGAGCTTGCGTGCCTTGCCCAGCCATTGCCCGACCGTGCGGAGCACGCCGGGCAATTCCTTGGGGCCGATCGCGATCAGCGCGACCACCCCGATCACCATCAGTTCACTCCACCCGATGTCGAACATGAGACGTGCCGAACATGCCAAACTGCCCGCGGGCCGATATCGGCGTCCGCTTCGGCGATCACTCGCCCTGCGACACTCCTGCCCGAGGCGACGTCTCACCACAAGAGATTTGCTGCAGCGCATGAGCGCTACCGCAAGTTTGCCTCAACGGCCGGCGATCAGCTGCAAGCTCCGGCGTGAGCTGCCGCTCACACCGCCTTGCTGCCGACGTCGCTGCGGTTCGGCGCTGCGCCGGGCGCCGCGGTGTGGTCGATCGACTTCACGGGCTCGGACTTTTCGGCAGTCTTCTCATCGTCCTGCAGGCCCTTCTTAAAGGACTTGATGCCCTGCGCGACGTCGCCCATCAGGTCGGAAATCTTGCCGCGACCGAACAGCAGCAGCACGACCGCGATGACGACGATCCAGTGCCAGATACTGAGTGAACCCATCCTGCAATCTCCCGAAACTCGACCGGCGCGCCAGCCTGTGCCCTATCTTGGAAACTAGGCGCAAGGCCAATCAAAAACAAGGATTTAAGCCGACTAAACGGCGACGTGATTGACGCGGTGTCGATGTTCCGCCGCGACGCTGCGGCGCTGTCAGGTGGGCTCGCGACCCTGGTCGTCGTCCCCATCCTGGGGGTCGTCATCCTCGGCATCATCAGGAGTGGCATCAAGATCTGAGGCTTCGAGCTCAGACGCTTCGGTCACGTCATCACTCGCTTCCGCGATCTCACTCTCGCCCTGCTCGTCTTCGAAGGTTTCGAGCCCTGCTTCTTCGAGAGCAATCTCGGCCGTCTCGTCTTCACTCGGCTCGGCAGCAGGTTCAGCATCGGAGGCTGTGTCGTTGTCGTCAGCCTCGTCCAGATCAACATCCGCGGACGCGCTTTCCTCACCCGCAGCTTCGTCGGCGATGACATCGCCAGCCTCGGCAAAGCCGACCTCGGCTTCGACTGTCTCGTCCTCGGACGCCTCGGCGAAGCCGACCTCCGCCTCGCTGCCGTCCTCGGCGACGCCGGGCTGCGCTTCTGATTTCGTCTCATCGCCATCGGCAACGGGCGCGGCCTCGTCGGTCTCCGGATCGGCGACCGGCGCCAGCGCCAGATCGAGTTCGCCGTCCTCGAGCGGGTCTTCGTCTTCGCGCAGGGTCGGGTCGTCCGACGGCGACGGCACGCTGAAGCCGGTCGGCAGGCGGGTGTCGAGCAGGCCCGAGCCCTTGAGCTCTTCCAGGCCCGGCAGATCGCTCAGCGCCTCGAGGCTGAACTGTGCCAGGAAGGCGTCCGTGGTACCGAACGTCAGCGGACGGCCCGGCGTCTTGCGGCGGCCGCGTGGACGGATCCAGCCGGTCTCGAGCAGCACGTCGAGCGTGCCCTTCGAGGTCACCACGCCGCGGATCTCTTCAATTTCCGCACGGGTGATCGGCTGGTGATAGGCGATAATCGCCAGCATCTCGATCGCGGCGCGCGACAGTTTGCGGGTCTCGGTGGTTTCGCGCGTCATCAGCCAGGCGAGATCGCCGGCGGTGCGGAAGGTCCACTTGCTGGCGATGCGCACCAGATTGACGCCGCGATGCGCGTAGTCCGCCTGCAGCTGCGCCAGTGCGGCCTTGATGTCGACGCCCTCGGGCATGCGCTTGGCCAGCGCCGCCTGCTCCAGCGGCTCGGGCGAGGCGAACAGCAGGGCTTCGAGGAGACGCAGTTCCTCGGGCCGGCTCTGCGGCTGCTGCTGGGTGACGACTTCGTCGCGTTCGAGATGGGGTTCGAACTCCACGATGCGCTTCTCCGCCAGACTTGCCATGGCTCGCTCTCCTTCTACCACTACCCTGCCGGAGCGTCCGGCATGGTTGCCGCTTCCATCGCTGGAGATGGCGGACGCTTACGAAAATACAAAGGCGCCAGCGGCGCGGCCTGATGCAGTTCGACCTGGCCCTCGCGCACCAGCTCGAGTGCCGCTGCGAAGCTCGACGCGAGCGCGGTGGCCTTCTGGGCCGGATCTGGCAAGTAGCTGAGCAGATACTCGTCGAGCCGGCTCCAATCCTCGGCGAGGCCGACCAGTCGCTCCAGCGAGGCGCGCGCTTCGCTCAGCGACCACACGGTGCGGCGGGCGAGGTGCACGGTGGTGAGCACGCGCGACTGGCGCTGCGTGGCGTAGGCGCTGAGCAGATCGTACAACGTCGCGGTGAACTTCGGATGGCGGATCTCGTCGATCGATTCGGCCATGCCGCGCGGAAACACGTCGCGTTGTAACTGCGGCCGGGTCATCAGTGCGTTGGCGGCCTCGCGGATGGCTTCGAGCCGGCGCAGCCGGTTGGCCAGCGCCGTCGCCATGTCTTCGGCGCTCGGGCCTTCCTGCGCCGGCGGCTCCGGCAGCAGCAGCCGCGACTTCAGGTAGGCGAGCCACGCTGCCATCACCAGATAATCGGCGGCGAGTTCGAGGCGGACCTTCCGCGCTTCCTCGATGAACAGCAGGTACTGATCGGCGAGTGCCAGAATGGAGATCTTGTGCAGATCGACCTTCTGCTGCCGCGCCAGCGTCAGCAGCAGATCGAGCGGACCTTCATAGCCCTCGACGTCGATGACGAGCGCCTCGTCCTGATCGATCGGCTCGGCCGGTCGACCAGTCTCGAACTTCAGAATCTCAGCGGTCATACGCTCATCCCTGCGCGGCCGATCAGTGTCGCGAGTTCGGCGCGCGCGGCAGTACGGTCGAACGGCTGCGCCGGCTTGCGCGACGCCAGTGCGGCCTCGGCGCGCATCAGCGCCTGCCCGGACAGCTCCGGCACTTCGGCAGCCACCTGCCGCATCTCGTCGAGCGTGCCGTTGCAATGCAGGACGACGTCGCAGCCGGCCGCAATGCTCGCGCGCGTGCGCTCCGCGATCGTGCCGTCCAACGCGTTCATCGAGACGTCATCGCTCATCAGTAGCCCTTGGAACCCGATCTGTCCGCGAATCACCTGATCGATGATTGTCGCAGAAGTGGTCGCGGGTTTGGCGGGATCGAGCGCGCTAAACACAACATGTGCAGTCATCGCCATCGGCAGGTCGGCGAGCGGCTTGAACGCGGCGAAATCGGTGCGTTCGAGCTCCTCCCGCGGCGTGTCGACGGTCGGGAGCCGAAAATGACTGTCCGCATTCGCCCGTCCGTGCCCGGGGATATGCTTGAGCACCGGCAGCACCGCGCCCTGCTCCAGCCCTTCGGTGACCGCACGGGCGATCGCCGCCACCTTGGCCGGCTCAGTGCCATAAGCGCGATCGCCGATCACCGCGTCGGCACCGGCGATCGGCACGTCAGCGAGCGGCAGGCAGTCGACAGTGATGCCGAGGTCGGCCAGATCGGCCGCGATCAGCCGAGCACTCAGCCGCGCGGCGGTCAGGCCGAGCTGCGAATCGATGTCGTAAAGTGCAGAGAACACGGCGCCGCGCGGATACACCGGCCAGTGCGGCGGCCCCAGCCGCTGCACCCGGCCGCCCTCCTGATCGATCAGGACCGGAGCGTCCGGCGCATCGATGATCCGGCGCAACTCACCTACGACTCCAGCCACTTGGGCCGGGTTGTCGACGTTGCGCTTGAACAGGATGAATCCCCACGGACGGGATTGGCGCAAAAACTCGCGCTCTTCGTCCGTGATGCCCAGTCCGGAGATACCGGTGATGAAAGCGCGCGAGGTCATAAGGGCCGCTTAGCCCGCGCGCGCCTCCAGGGTCAAGGAAACGGCCGTTAATTCCTCTGGACGACGCACTGTCCGCCAGCAGATTTTAGGCTGCCGCAGAGCTGCTGGGCCTGGTCGGGGGTTCCGAACGGACCGACCATGGCGCGGTAGTAGACGCCCTTGCTGCCGAGATCGGCGCGCTTGATCAGCGGCTGGCGGGAACCGAGGACCGACGGGAACTTGCTCTGCAGCGCCCGGTAGGACGCCTTGGCGTCGGCCTCGCTTCGCTGCGAGGAAATCTGCACGACGTAGCCGCCGCTGGTCGCCGGAGCTTCCGCGGGCGGCAGCGCTGCGACGCGCTGGTTCTGCGCCGGTGCGGCGGTGGGATTCAGCGACAACGGCGCGTTGCCGGCCGACGCGTTGGCGTCCTCAGCCGAGCGAGTGGCAGGGCGCTGCTGCGGCGCTGCCGGCGGTTGCGCGCGCGCGGCCTGCTTGGCCGAGCCGGTTGCGACAGGCGCCGCCGCCGTGTCGGCCTGATCGGGCCGGATGCTGTAGGTCTTGATCCGCCGCGGCTCCTCGCTGGCGGAGTTGGTCGGCGGCTGCAGATTCGGCCGGGCATTCGGCGACACCGAGCCGACCGCCGGTGGGTTCGGATTCTGGTTGAGCGGCGGCATCACCACACGGGCGCCCTGCCCGGCGCGCGAGGGATCGGCTGGCTGCTCTTCGCGCGACACCAGCGCTTCGACGCCGTTACCGGCGGCGAGACGATCCTGAATCGGCTTGCCGGCCGCATCGCCTGCCGCGGGCGCCGCCATCACCTTGGTCGGGGTCGGATCGGCTTTGATCACCGGCGGTTCGCCGCTGCGGGTGGTACCTGAGAACGTGCGATACGCAAACGCGCCGCCGGTGCCGACCACAGCCAGCGCAAGCACTGCAGCCACGGTCACCATGTTGTTGCGGCGCGGTTTAGCTGCACGAGGCTCCGGCTCGTCGGCGTAGCCGTCGTCGTAGCCATACGGTGCTTCGGGATAGCTGGCGTCGGGTCGTACCTGGGACGGGTCGAGCTGGCCGTACAGCGCATCGTCATAGCGGGCCGGGACGAATTGCGGCTGCTCGAGCGGCAGCGACGGCTGCACGGCGGCGTATGGATCGGGGGCCTGCCGCGGATCGAATTGCGACTGGTCGTAGCGCTGCTGATCCAACTGCGACGGCGGCAGACGGTCGTCGTAGGGCGGCTGGGGCTCGTCGAAAGCCGGCTGCTCATAGCCACGAGCCTCCGTACGCCGCGGTGCCGCGGCGGTGACGAAGGACGGCGGCTTGCTGAAGTCCGGGCGCGGCGCCACGGGAGCGGGCTCCGCCTCGACCGCGCGGCGATGCTGCAGCCAGGACGGCATCGGCTGCGGCGGCGCATCCTCATCGAGCGGCGGCAGCGGCGTGCTGGGGCGGAAGTCGGTGGCGCGCGACGCAGGCCGGCCGTGAGCCGGCGCCTGACCGCCGAACGGATCGTTCTGACCGATCAGGCGTGCAAGTTCGGCAAGCGGATCGCTGTCAGTCTTGTGCTGGGCATAGGCTGCGCGGGTCTCGTCGTCATCCGCCGGGAAGGGTCGGTCGTGGTATCGATCGGTCATGTGATATCGCGTCCCATTCGGGAAAGCCGCCAAAAACCCGCTCACGCAGACGATAAGCCGCTCTCAATAGCCGCGACAGATCCCCCAATCTGACCGGCCGTCCCCTATCGCATCTCGTCCGGCGCTGTGACACCGAGCATGGCAAGCCCCGCTGCCAGTACCGAGACGACGCCCTGAACCATTGCCAGTCGCGCCCTGCTAATCTCTGCATCATTATTGATAATGAAGCGTAAATGAGGCGCATCACGGCCGTGGGTCCAGTGCGCGTGGAATTCGCTGGCGAGTTCGTAGAGGTAGAACGCGATGCGGTGCGGCTCGTGCGCCAGCGCCGCCGCTTCCACCGTCCGCGGAAACAACGCCAGCCGGCGCAGCAGGTCGAGCTCGGCCGGATCGGTCAGCCGCTCGATGGCGGCATCCTTCAGGAGAGCGATCCGGGCATCGGTCGCCTCCGGCAGATCCGGAAACAGTTCGCGGGCGTTGCGGAAGATCGAGTGGCCGCGGGCGTGGCCGTACTGGACGTAGAACACCGGGTTGTCCTTGGACTGCTCGATCACCTTGGCGAGGTCGAAATCGAGCACCGCGTCGTTCTTGCGGAACAGCATCATGAACCGAACGGCGTCCGAGCCAACTTCATCCACCACTTCACGGAGTGTCACGAAGTCTCCGGATCGCTTGGACATTTTGACCGGTTCGCCATTGCGCAGCAGGCGCACCAGCTGAACGATCTTGACGTCGAGCACCCCCTTCCCGGCGGTCACCGCCTGAACGGCCGCCTGCATCCGCTTGATATAGCCGCCGTGGTCGGCGCCCAAGACGTCGACCAGGCTCGGGCAGCCGGCATCGAACTTCACCTTGTGATAGGCGATGTCGGAGGCGAAGTAGGTGTAGGAGCCGTCCGACTTGAGCAGCGGCCGGTCGACGTCGTCGCCATAGGCTGTGGCGCGGAACAGCGTCTGCTCACGGTCCTCATAGTCCTCGACAGGAGCACCCTTCGGCGGCGGCAGCCGGCCCTGGTACACGTCGCCCTTGGCGCGAAGAAAATCGATGGTATCGGCGACGCGATTGCGCTCGCCTTCGATCAGCGAGCGTTCGGAGAAGAATACCTCATGGGTGATCGCAAGCGCCGCGAGGTCGCCCTTGATCATCTCCATCATCATCGCGATCGCCCTGGCGCGGACGATGGGAAGCCATTGCGATTCGGGCATGTCTTTCAACGCCGGGCCGTGCTCCGCCTTCAGCGCCTGGCCGACGGGGACGAGGTAATCGCCCGGATACAGCCCCTCCGGAATGTCGCCGATGGTCTCGCCCAGCGCCTCGCGGTAGCGTAGGTACGCCGAGCGCGCCAGCACATCGACCTGTGCGCCGGCATCGTTGATGTAGTACTCGCGGGTGACGATGTAGCCGGCGGCTTCGAGCAGATTCGCCAGCGCATCACCGAACACGGCGCCGCGGCAATGGCCGACATGCATCGGCCCGGTCGGGTTGGCCGAGACGTATTCGATGTTGACCCGCTCGTCGCCCCCGATTGCCGAGCGGCCGTACGCCTCGCCGGCGGCCAGCACGTCCCGCAGCGCCTGTGCCCACACCGCCGGATTAAGCCTCAGATTGATGAAGCCGGGCCCGGCGATCACCACGTCGGCGATCTCGTCCGCCGCCCGCAACTTCTCGGCGATCTTGTCGGCGAGGTCGCGCGGCTTGGTCCTGGCTTCCTTGGCCAGCACCATCGCTGCATTGGTCGCCATGTCGCCGTGCGAGGCGTCCTTGGGCGGCTCGACCACGATCCGCGCCAGATCGATGCCGGCCGGCAGCGCGCCCTCGCCGATCAGCGCGGCGCACGCCCCGTGGACGCGCGACAGGACGTGAGCGAACAGGTGCGTGGACGTGGTGTGATGGGACATGGCTGCAATGGAATTGGAAAGGCGGCCATTCGGCCGGTCCGGCGCCGCCTAACGCAATTCCGGGGTCGAGTCAAAGAGCCTCTTGTGCTCGTTGAAAGCGTAGAAGTCGGTCATGCCGGCAATGAAGTTGCGGATGCGGCGGAAGCGGTCGGCCTCGCATTCCGCGACCGGGCCGTCGGCCGGCAACCAGTCGGGCGGCAGGTCGGCGGGATGGTCGCAATAGCGCTGAAACAGATCGACGACGATCGCCTCGGCATGACGCATCACCGCCATCACCCGTTCGGCGCGATACATGTGGGTCCACAGGAAGGCTTTGATCTCCGACTCTGCTGCTGCGATGTCCGCCGGAAACGCCACCATCGCGGTCGCCGCATGGCGAACGTCCTCGGCGGATCGCGGCGCGGCCTCCGCCAGTCGCCGAGCCGTCTCTTCCGTGACCGCCCGGATCAGTCGCGAAATCAGTTCGCGCACCAGCTCGGCGCCCCGCCGGCCCTCGGCTAGATTTGGATACCGCCGATCGATCTCGCCAATGATCTCGGCCGCAAGCGGAACCGCGCGCAGATCGTCGACCCGGAACAGTCCTGCCCGCAAACCGTCGTCGATGTCGTGGCCGTCATAGGCGATATCGTCGGCGATCGCCGCCACCTGGGCCTCGAGCGAGGCGAAGCTCCATAATTCGAGGTCGAGCCGCTGATTGAACTCGGCGATTCCTAAAGGCACGCCGTGCTCGGCATAGCGCGGTAACGGCTTGCCGGCGCGGTCGGTCAGTGGACCATTGTGCTTGACCACCCCCTCCAGGGTCTCCCAGGTTAGGTTCAGCCCGTCGAATTCCGGATAGCGATGCTCCAGCGCCGTCAGCACCCGCAGCGTTTGGGCGTTGTGGTCGAAGCCCCCATGGCCCCGTAGGCAAGCGTCCAACGCCCGCTCGCCGGCGTGGCCAAAAGGCGGATGGCCGAGGTCGTGGGCCAGCGCCAGCGTTTCGGTGAGGTCCTCATCGAGGCCCAGCTGGCGGGCGATCGCGCGGGCGATCTGGGCGACTTCTAGACTGTGCGTCAGCCGGGTGCGATAGTGATCGCCCTCGTGAAAGACAAAGACCTGCGTCTTGTGCTTCAACCGGCGAAACGCGTTGGAGTGGATCACGCGGTCGCAATCGCGCCGGAACGCGCTGCGATTGCTGCTCGGCGGCTCGGCGAATTGCCGGCCGCGGCTGCGGTCCGGATCGCAGCCATAGGCTGCGCGAAGAGCTGCCATCCCGACCGACACGTTGAACGTTCCTAGACTCGTTTGATTCTGCGTTGCGGTGCACTTAACTATGGCTTGCATGGAATTCCAATGACGGCACAATCCCAGTTCGGGATACGGAGCGACAGATGACCGACAGCAGCGTCACCATCAGCGAGCGCGCGGCGCGCCGGATCGGCGAAATCCTCAAGGGCGAAGGCGACGGCGCGATGCTGCGCATCAGCGTCGAAGGTGGGGGCTGTTCCGGCTTCCAGTACAAATTCGACGTCGAGCGCGCCAAGACCGACGACGACCTCGTCATCGCCCGCGACAGCGCGGTGGTGCTGGTCGATTCAGCCTCGGTACCGTTCCTAGCCGGCTCCGAAGTCGACTTCGTCGACGATCTGATCGGCGCCTCGTTCCGGGTCAACAACCCGAACGCCACAGCGTCGTGCGGCTGCGGGACGAGTTTTTCGATTTAGTCCAAGATAGGTAAGGGCTTGATTCGAACACGGTGAGAATCGACCACCGCAAAATGGCCGCTCCAATCGCTGCGGCTCGAAACGATACGCGCCAGGCGCGCGCCATCCGAAGGCGTGATCGGCAGTCTGAACAGAACGACGCCGGAGGGTGATCCAAGCTTGGATGCCCGCGCCAACTCGCCGAAATCCTTGTCGAAGGTTAGAACGACTCGGCCTTCGCGCCGTGCAAGCTCAAGGACAGTCGGGTCGCTGGCACCAGCGGCAAGCGTTCCGATCCGGACAACATCATGGCCCTCGTCGAGCAACGATTGCACGAGGGAGCGCGGGATATTCTCGTCGGCAAGGAAGCGCACGTCATGCCGCAGGGAAAACCCGCTCGGACTGCAGAACGTCTCGCGCATAGGCCAAACAGGCCGCGATGTCATCCGGCGTCAGCGTCGGGTAGTTTGCAATGATATCTGCTTGGGTCCAGCCGTCGGCCATCAACCCGATGACGAACTCCACAGAAATGCGCGTACCGCGGATCACCGGCTTACCGGCTTGCACAGACGGGTCGAGAACGATGCGATCCTGCATTGACCTACTCCCTCCATCCTAACTTTAGCTGACAACCTATTCCGCCGCCACCGCGCGCGGGCGGTCCTCCGGCAGCTCCTCGAGCTGCGGCTCGAGCCGGCGCTTCAGCTTGCGGTCGATCTTGTCGAGATAGATGTAGATCACCGGGGTGATAAACAGCGTCAGTAACTGCGACACCAGCAGGCCGCCGACCACAGCAACGCCGAGCGGCTGGCGCAGTTCGGCGCCGGCGCCCGCGCCGAGGGCGATCGGCAGCGTGCCGAAGATCGCCGCCAGCGTCGTCATCATGATCGGCCGGAAGCGCAGCAGCGCCGCTTCGCGGATCGCATGTTCGGCAGACAGCCCGACCCGGCGCCGCTCCAGTGCGAAGTCAACCATCATGATGGCGTTCTTCTTGACAATGCCGACCAGCATAACGATGCCGATCATCGCGATCACCGACAACTCCATCTTAAAAAGCATCAGCGTCAGGATCGCGCCGATGCCGGCCGACGGCAGGCCGGAAATGATCGTAATCGGATGGATGAAGCTCTCGTAGAGGATGCCGAGGATCACAAAGGCGGCGAACACCGCGGCGAGGATCAGGACGCCCTGCCCGCGCAAGCTCTCCTGAAACACCTGCGCGGTGCCGGAGAAGCCGGTGAAGATCGTCGCCGGCAGATTCGACTCACGCTCGATCTGGGTGATGCGATCGACCGCCTCGCCGAGCGAACGGCCCTCCGCGAGATTGAAGGAGATCGTCACCGCGGGCTGCTGGCCCTGGTGATTGATCTGCAGCGCGCCGATGCTCGGCACCATCCGCGCCACCGCCTCGATCGGGATAGTCTGGTTGTTGGCCGTCTTCAGGTACAGCTTCGACAGATCGTTCGGATCGACGCGGAACTGCGGCTGCACCTCGAGGATGATCTGATAATCGTTGGTCGGCGTGTAGATCGTGCCGATCTGCCGCGAGCCGTAGGCGTTATACAACTGGTTGCGGACCTGATCGACGGTGATGCCGTAAACCGCGGCTTTCTCGCGGTCGATCTCCACCGTCATCTGCGGATTGCGGATGTAGAGGTCGGTGGTGACGTCGAGCAGGCCCCGCAGCTTGGCGATCTTGTCGCGCATCTCGGGCGCGAGACGGTACAGCGCTTCTGTGTCGCTGCCCTGCATCACGTACTGATACTGGCTCTTGGAAATGCGGCCGCCGACGTTGAGGTTCTGGATGCTCTGGAAGAACGCCTGAATGCCGGGCACCTGCGCCGCCTGCTGGCGCAGCCGTGAGATCACCTTCGGTGCGGGATCGCGCTCCTTGATCGGCTTCAGGCCGACAAACAGCCGGCCGTAATTCGCGGTCGGATTGGGCCCGCCGGCGCCGACCGTGCTGTTGATGTAGTCGACCGCCGGATCCTCGCGGAGGATCTGCACCAGTGCCAGCTGGCGCTCCTTCATCGCCTCGAACGAGGTGTCGGTCGCCGCCTCGGTAACGCCGATCAGGAAGCCGGTGTCCTCCTGCGGAAAGAACCCCTTCGGTACCACCATGTACAGATAGATCGTGCCGCCGAGCGTCGCGAAGGTGACCAGCAGCATCAGGAACTTGTGCGCCAGCACCTTGTCGAGCGCCCATTCGTAGCTGCGCAGCCAGGCCGCGAACATCGCCTCGAAGGCGCGCAGCACGACGTTCTCGCGCTTGTGCGGATCGTGCGCCTTGAGCATCCGCGCGCACAGCATCGGCGTCAGCGTCAGCGACACGAAGCCGGACACCAGGATGGCGATCGAGATGGTGACAGCGAACTCACGGAACACCCGGCCGACGATGCCGCCCATCAGCAGCACCGGGATGAACACCGCGATCAGCGACAGCGTGATCGAGATGATGGTGAAGCCGATCTCGCGGGCGCCCTTCAGCGCCGCCTCGAACGGCCGCATGCCGTCCTCGATGTGCCGCATGATGTTCTCGAGCATGACGATGGCGTCATCGACCACGAAGCCGACCGACAGCGTCAGCGCCAGCAGCGTCATGTTGTTGATCGAGAAGTCGAGCATGTACATCACGGCGAAGGTGCCGAGCAGCGAGATCGGCACCGCCAGCGCCGGGATGAAGGTCGCGGACGCCTTGCGCAGGAACAGGAAGATCACCAGCACGACCAAGACCACGGCGATCGCCAGCGTCTCCTGGACGTCGAACACGGCCTGCCGCACCGAGATCGAGCGATCCATCGTCACCGTCATCTCGACCGACGGCGGGATTTGCGCGCGCAGCGAGGGCAAGCGCTCGCGCACCAGATCGACCACAGCGACCGTGTTGGCGTCGGGCTGCTTCTGGATCGCCAGCACGATGGCGCGGTCGTCGTTCAGCCAGGTCGCGAGCCGGTCGTTCTCGACGCTGTCGTAGATCCGCGCAACCTCGTCGAGTTTGACCGGCGAGCCGTTGCGCCACGCCACCACGATCTGGCGATAGTCGGCGGCCTTGTCCATCTGGCCGGAGGCCTGTAGCACGAAGTCCTGCTTCGGGCCGCTCATGGTGCCGACCGGCGTCGACGAGTTGGCGCGCGCGACCGCGGCGCGGATATCTTCGAGCGACAGGCCGCGCGCCGCCGCGGCTTCGGGATCGGCCTGCACCCGGACGGCGAATTTCTGCGGCCCGTAGATCACCACCTGGGCGACGCCGGGAATCTGCGACAGCGCCTGGCCGATGGTGATGTCGCCATATTCGTTGACGGCCGACAGCGGCAGCGTCGCCGAACTCAACGCCACGAACAGCACCGGAAACTCCGCGGGGTTCACCTTGCGGAAGCTCGGCGGCGTCGTCATTTCGATCGGCAGCCGCCGCTGCGCGATCGTCAGCGCAGTCTGGACGTCGAGCGCTGCCGCGTCGATGTTGCGGCCGAGATCGAACTGGATGGTGATGACTGACGTGCCTTGCGACGAGTTCGACGACATCGACGAGATGCCGGCGATAGTCGAGAGCTGTCGCTCGATGATCCCAGCGACCGAAGCCGCCATCGTATCTGCGCTGGCGCCCGGCAGCGTCGCCGTCACCGCGATGGTCGGAAAGTCGACCTTGGGCAACGCCGACACCGGCAGCAGCCGGTAGCCGAACAGCCCGAACACGATCAGCGACGCGGTGATCAGCGTCGTCATCACCGGCCGACGGATACACAGCTCGGACAAGGTCATCTTCTCAGGCTCCGGCCTTGCGGCTGCGCGGCTCGACCCTGGTGCCCTCCGACAGCAGCAATTGGCCGTCGGTCACCACGTCCTCGCCACCGGCAAGGCCTTCGGCGATCACGGTCTCGCCCTGATGGGTACGGCTGACCTTGACGGGCTGCACATGAGCCGCCCCATCTTTGATGACGAAGACGAAGTTGCCGCTCTGGCTGCGCTGCACGGCGACCGTCGGAACAGCGACGGCCTCCTCGGTACGGATCGTCAGCTTGGTGTTGACCAGCGTACCCGGCCACAGCGTCTCGTTGCCATTGTCCATGATGCCGCGGACCATCACCATGCCGGTGGCGGCGTCGACGGTATTCTCCACCATCGCCACCTTGCCTTCCTCCGATCGCCCACTGCCTGGAATTGTCGCGACCACTCGGGTGGTTCCGGCGGCCATCGCGTCGCGGAGATCGGCAAGCACCCGCTGCGGCACGGCGAAGCTGACATACACCGGGGCCATCTGGTTGATCGTCGCGAGCGGCGCGGTGTCGGCGGGGCGCACGAAATTGCCGATCTTGACGTTGGCCGCGCTAATCCGCCCCGGGAACGGCGCGCGGATCGTGGTGTAGCTCTTCTGGACCCGAAGATTGTCGAGCGCCGATTGCGCACCCTTGATGGTGCCGGCAAGAATGTCGGCCTGGGTCTTGGCGTTGTCGAGATTGACCTGGGTGGTAGCCCCCTTCCCGATCAGCTCGTTGTAGCGACGCAGATCACGTTCCGCACCGGCGAGCTGGGCGCGGTCACGGGCCAGATTGCCCTCGGCCTGTTCGATCTGGGCGTCGATCTGCCGCGCGTCGAGCGTGAACAGCAGATCGCCCTCCTTCACCCGCGCCCCATCTTCGAAATGGACGCCCACGATCGTGGTCTCGAGCCGCGACTTCAGCGCCACGCTGGAGATCGGCGTCACCATGCCGATGGCGTCGACATCGATCGGAACCGGCTTGCGGACCGCTTTAGCGCTATCAACCGCCACCACGCGCGCTCGCGGCGCAGCTTTCGCAGCCACTTTTTGGTCGGCCATCCAATACGGCCGCAATTCGTAGGCCGCGAAGCCGCCTGCGGCGAGCACGATGGCGATGATGATCCAGCGACGCTTCGTCATGACACTCCGTGTCAGCCTGTCGCGGGGCGACGCAGCGCCCGTCCCCGCATCTGCAAAATTAGGTCTCGATTTTACAAAGACTTATCACAGCGGCGCAGGGCATGGTATGGCAGCGGCGGAAATTTTGAACGAGCGGATAACGACATGCGGATCGCGACCTGGAACGTGAACTCGATCCGACAGCGGCTGGACCACCTGCTGACCTGGCTGAACGATTGCCAGCCGGACGTGGTCTGCCTGCAGGAGATCAAATGCGTCGACGAGGCGTTCCCGCGCGAGCCGATCGAGGCGCTCGGCTACAACGTCGTCACTCATGGCCAGAAGACGTTCAATGGCGTCGCTCTGCTGTCGAAGCATCCGCTTGAAGAAGCCACGCCGCGGCTCGCCGGCGATGAGAGCGACGTTCATGCCCGTTTCCTCGAGGGCGTGATCTCGCTGAAGCGCGGGGTGGTTCGGGTCGCGTGCCTGTATCTGCCCAATGGCAACCCGGTCGGCAGCGAGAAATATCCCTACAAGCTGAGCTGGATGTCACGGCTCCTTCAATATTCGAAGGAGCGGATGAAAACCGAGGAGCCGCTGATCCTGGCCGGCGACTTCAACGTGATTCCGCAGCCTGAAGACGTTCACAACCCGGCCGCCTGGGTCAACGACGCGCTGTTCCGGCCGGAAACGCGGGAGAGCTTTCAGGCCCTGCTCGGCCTCGGCCTGACCGACGCGCTCCGCGCCACGACCGACGCGCCCGGCCAATACACGTTCTGGGACTACCAGGCCGGTGCCTGGCAGAAGAACTGGGGCATCCGCATCGACCACCTGCTGTTGTCCCCGCAGGCCGCCGATCGCCTGCGCGGCGTCGGCATCGACAGTTATGTGCGGAATTGGGAGAAGCCGTCCGACCATGTCCCGGTGTGGGCGGATTTCGATCTGGAGACGGCCTGAGCAGACGCCCGCGATCGGGTTGATGTATCGCCGACGCCGCCGCGCCAGCAAGCGGCGGGCTCGTCGCGATTGCCCGATGAGATCAGCAATCGTCCATTGTCGTACGATGCGTTGCTTACAGGGGGCTCAGTAGTCCGAAATGTCGCAGGTATTACCTGCTTCCGCAGCTCACGCTTGACTGCCCCATCCGGCTCACCACGCTGACGCGTCGTTCGACGATTTTCAAACCGCTTCAGCCCAAACGTCAGAGCCCTCGCTCTGTTCGATCAGTATTTACCTCCTATCAGCAACGCACGACCGCGGCCATTTGACGCGAATAGTCCACCTCCTGCTAATTGCTGCGCCACCGCGCACCATCCGCACCGTCAGCCGGCGCCGCTTTGAAAAGATCTGCCTGCAGGTGCCGTTGCGCGTTTCGCCGCAGCTTGATCGCATCGCACCAACGATTACTACCGCGACTGCAATTAGCAGCGATCTACACCAAACGTAGTGGTTGACGGATTCAGGCTCGGCCCACGACCATGCGACAAACAAGGCGACCAAAGCTTGGGCCGTACGGTCACGCACGCGTGTGATCATCGGTAACAAGAGGCGCCGTTTTAGTCGATCACCGAGGAGGAAACATGGCCCACGACAAGCTCATCATTAATCGACGACGCATTCTCAAGACTGGCCTCGCCGGCGCCGCCGCGCTGGCCACACCGACGTTTTTCATTCGCGACGCCTGGGCGGATGAGTTCTGCAACATGCCCAAAGGCAAAGACGTGGTGTTCGGCTTCAACGTGCCGCAATCGGGCGCCTATGCGGACGAAGGCATGGACGAGCTGAAGGCCTATCAGCTGGCCGTAAAGCACCTCAATGGCGAGGGCGACGGCGGCATGCTCAAAACCATGAAGCCGCTGGCGCTCAAGGGCAACGGCATTCTCGGCAAGAAGGTCACTTTCGTTTCCGGCGACACTCAGACCAAGGCGGACGCGGCACGTGCCTCGGCCAAGCGCATGGTCGAGAAGGACGGCGCGATCATGATTACCGGCGGCTCGTCGTCGGCCGAAGCCGTCGCGGTGCAGTCGCTGTGCCAGGACATCGGTGTGATTTTCATGGCGGGCCTGACCCACTCCAACGACACCACTGGCAAGGACAAGCGCGCCTACGGTTTCCGCCATTTCTTCAATGCGTACATGTCAGGCGTGGCGCTCGGTCCGGTGCTTGCCGAAGCCTACGGCAAGGACCGTCAGGCCTATCATTTGACCGCGGACTACACCTGGGGCTGGACCCAGGAAGAGTCGATCAAGGACGCAACCGAGAAACAGGGCTGGAAGACCGTCAAGGCCGTGCGTACGCCGCTCGGCGCAGCAGACTTCTCGCAGTACATCACCCCGGTGTTGAACTCCGGCGCCGACGTGCTGATCCTCAACCACTACGGCAAGGATATGATCAACTCCTTGACCCAGGCGGTGCAATTCGGCCTGCGCGATAAGATGGCGAACGGCAAGAAGTTCGAAATCGTGGTGCCGCTGTTCTCCGAACTGATGGCGCAAGGCGCCGGCGACGCGATCAAGGGCATCTACGGCACCGCAAACTGGGACTGGAAGCTGGAAGACCCCGCGACCGCCGCGTTCACCAAGTCGTTCGGCGCTGCTTACGGCACACCGCCGTCGCAAGCCGCACAAACTTGCTACGTCCAGGCCATCCTCTATGCCGACGCCGTCGAGCGCGCCGGCACCTTCAATCCGTCGAAGGTGATCGCGGCGTTGGAGGGCTTCGAGTTCGACGGCACGGGCAACGGCAAGACGCTGTACCGCGCCGCCGATCACCAGTGCTTCAAAGACGTGCTGGTTGTGCAGGGCAAGGAAAAGCCCAAGGACAAGTTCGATCTGCTGGAAGTGAAGAAGATCGTGCCGGCATCGCAGGTGACCTACGATCCGAGCATCTTCGGCGGCGAACTCGGCTCCAAGGACGCCAAGGCCTGCGGCTGATCTGATCGCACTGCGGCGCTGGAGGCGTCGCCGCGCCAGATGTCGACCGGTCGGTTGCGCCCCGGTGCAGCCGACCGCCGCGTGTCTGGCGACCTGCTCCGTCGCGCCGGCGTGACGTCAAGCTGCCAGGACCGGACGAACTCATCGACGAAATCGTGGATCAACGGCGGCCGGGCTCGGCTGCCGGGGATTGGAGATGGACGTACGCCGATCAAGGCGGCGGACACAGGGAGACTGACGCGGTATGGACGCCATCCTTCTGCAGATCATGAACGGCCTCGACAAGGGCGGCGCCTACGCGCTGATCGCGCTCGGGTTGACACTCGCCTTCGGCACGCTCGGCGTGGTGAACTTCGCCCACGGGGCGCTGTTCATGCTCGGCGCTTTCTGCGCAGTGGTCTTCAACAAGCTGCTGACCCTCGAGATCGTCAAAGTCGATCCGACGCGCACCACCCCCTGGGGCAGCCCGCTCGAGATCAAGACGCCCTACGTCCAGGACATGCTGGGCGATTGGGGCAAGGTGCTGATCGACTATTCGGTGCCGGTCTCGATCCTGGTCGCAATTCCTGTGATGCTGCTGATCGGCATCCTGATCGAGCGGGGTCTGATCCGGTTTTTCTACAAGCGCCCGCACGCCGACCAGATCCTGGTGACCTTCGGCCTCGCCATCGTGTTGCAGGAGATCGTCAAGCACTTCTTCGGCGCCAATCCGATCGCTCAGTCGGCGCCCGCGATGTTCTCCGGTTCGCTGCAGATCACCGACACCATCGTGTATCCCTACTGGCGCATCGTGTATCTCGGCTTCTCGCTGGCGGTGATTGCGCTGGTCTTCGCGTTTCTGCAACTCACCACCTTCGGCATGGTGGTGCGCGCCGGCATGCAGGATCGCGAAACCGTCGGCCTGCTCGGCATCAATATCGAGCGCCGCTTCACAATCGTGTTCGGCCTCGCGGCGGTCGTCGCCGGGCTGGCTGGCGTGATGTACACGCCGATCGTGCCGCCGGACTACCACATGGGCATGGATTTTCTGGTGCTGTCCTTCGTCGTCGTCGTGGTCGGCGGCATGGGCTCGCTGCCCGGCGCGGTGCTGGCCGGATTTCTGCTCGGTATTCTGCAGTCGTTCGCCTCGATGAACGAGGTCAAGGCGCTGCTACCAGGCATCGATCAGATCGTCCTCTATCTGATCGCGGTCGTGGTCCTGCTGGTTCGGCCGCGCGGGTTGCTGGGCCGCAAGGGCGTGATGGAGAGCTGATCAGATGAAGCACACCTCCAAATTCGCCGATATCGCGCTGCTGATCGGTTTCGCCGTGATGGTCGCCCTGGGGCCGATCATCTTCACCCCGATCGGGGCGGGATACCCGGACTTGCTGCAGAAGTTCGCGATCTACGGCATCTTCGCGATCGGCTTCAACATCCTGTTCGGCCTCACCGGCTATCTGTCGTTCGGCCACGCCGCATTCCTCGGCGTCGGCTCCTACGCAGCAGTGTGGTCGTTCAAGCTGGTGTCGATGGAGTTGCTGCCGGCGGTGGCGCTGTCGGTGCTGCTCGCCGGCCTGCTCGCGCTGGCGATCGGCTTCGTCTCGCTGCGCCGCTCCGGGATCTACTTCTCGATCCTGACGCTCGCGTTCGCGCAGATGTGCTACAACATGGCATACTCGGTGCTGACGCCGATCACCAATGGCGAGACCGGCCTGCGCGTGCTGCGCGACGACCCGCGCGTGCTCGACGCGGCGATCGGCTACTCCTCGCCGATGCCGTCACTGTTCGGCCTGCCGATTACCGGCTGGACCGGATTCTACATCTGCGGCGCGGTGTTGGTGGCGGCGTTCGGGCTGTCGATCGCGATCTTCCGCTCGCCGTTCGGCATGACGCTGCGTGCCATCAAATCGAACCAGAACCGGATGGGCTACACCGGCTACAGCACCCGACCCTATCTGCTGTCCGCCTTCGTGATCTCCGGCATGTTCGCCGGTCTGGCCGGCTCCCTGCTCGCCGCCACCGACCCGCTCGCGGGCGCCGAACGCATGCAGTGGACCGCGTCGGGCGAGGTCGTGCTGATGACCATCCTGGGCGGCGCCGGAACGCTGCTCGGGCCGGTCGTCGGCACGGGGATCATCAAGTATTTCGAGAACATCTTCTCCGCCTATAACAATCAGCAGCTCACGAAGATGTTCTCGTTCCTGCCCGACGGCGTGCGCGACAGCGTGGTGAACGTGACCAGCCTGTTCGTCGGCGAAGGCTGGCAGCTCACGCTCGGCCTGCTGTTCATGGCTGTCGTGATCTTCCTGCCCGGCGGCGTCATGGAAGGCGTCAACAGGCTGATCGGCCTCAAGCACACGCCGAAGGTCAAATCGCTCGGCGACTCGCCGCAGCGCGACGGCCTCGGCGAGACCGTGATCGAAGAGATGCCGACGCACGATCGCAGCGCCGAGATCGAGCACAACGCCGCCGAACAGAAAGCGAGGGCCGTGTCATGATCGCGGATAGCGATATCGTTCTGCACATCGACCACGTCCACAAGACCTTCGCCGGCTTGCATGCTTTGGCGGACGTGCATCTCGACATCCGCGAAGGTGAGACCCACGCCATCATCGGCCCCAACGGCGCCGGCAAGTCGACGCTGCTGAACGTCTGCGTCGGCGTCCTGCCTCCGACGCAGGGCAAGGTGATGTTCCACGGCACGCAGCTCACAGGGCTGAAACCCTATGAGATCAACCAGCTCGGCGTGGCGCGAGTGTTTCAGACACCCGAGATATTCGGCGACCTGACCGTGCTGGAAAACGTGATGATGGCGATGCTGTCGCATCAGGACGGCGCTTTTCGGCTGAAGCTGGTGTCGCGGTTCGACGAACAGGGCGAGATCGGTCAGCGCGCCGTTCAGGCGCTGCGCGATCGTGGGCTTGGCGAGCACCTCTATCACCTGGCCGGCGCGCTTTCGCGCGGCGACAAGCGCCGGCTCGAACTGGTGATGGGGCTGGTGCAGAAGCCGAAGCTGCTGCTGCTCGACGAGCCGACCGCCGGCATGGCGCGCGCCGACACCAACGCCACCATCGAGATCCTGCGGCAGATCAAGCAGTCGGGCATGACCATCGTGATCATCGAACACGACATGCACGTGGTGTTCTCGCTCGCCGACCGCATCACCGTGCTGGCCGGCGGCCGCGTCATCGCGCAGGGCGTGCCCGACGAGATCAAGGGCAATCCGAAAGTGATCGAAGCCTATCTCGGCGAGGAGCAAGTATGACGACGAGGACTGCCGAACGGCCGCACGCCACCCATTCGGGCGAGGCGCCATATTTCAGCTGTCACAACCTCAACGCCTATTACGGCGACAGCTACATCGTGCAGAACGTCTCGTTCACGCTGAACAAAGGCGAGATCCTGGCCCTGCTCGGCCGCAACGGCGCCGGCAAGACTTCCACGCTGCGCTCGATCGCGCGAGCGTCAACCCCCGAATTGGTGTCCGGCGAAGTGATCCTCGACGGCGTCAGGCTGCACGGCAAGCCGAACTACGTTGCGGCGCAGGCCGGCATCCAGCTGGTGCAGGAAGATCGCCGCATCATCCCAGGCATGACGGTGGAGCAGAACCTGCAACTCGCTGTGATATCCGGCAGCGCCGGATGGCCGTTCGAGCGAATCTACGAGCTGTTCCCGCGGCTCGCGGAGCGCCGCAAGCAGGAAGGCGTGACGATGTCCGGCGGCGAACAGCAGATGCTGGCGATCGCCCGCGCGCTGGCCCGTGACCTCAAGCTGCTGCTGCTCGACGAGCCCTATGAGGGCCTCGCCCCGGTGGTCCGCCACGACATCGCCAAAGCCCTGCGGGAAGTCCGCTCAGCCGGCATCACCACGATCATCGTAGAGCAGAATGCCGTGGCGGCGCTCGAACTGTCCGACCGCGCGGTGATCCTCGACACCGGCGAGGTGGCGTTCGACGGATCGGCGCGACACGTCCTCGAAAGCGAGGAATTACGGCTGAAGTATCTGGCGATCTGACCCGGGCCGACTGCACGCCGGCCCGCAAACACAAGCGCTGTAGATGCTCGCGTCTTTTCAGTGACCGGGCCCTGCCCCGCTATCTCTCCGGCGCTCCGCACACAGGACACGGGTCAGCTCCGTGCCGGAGCCGGCGTCAGTCCCGCCGGCCTTGCACCCAGTGCTCGAGCATCTGCAACGCCATCGCGCGGTCGTCGTCGGACGCCTTGGCGAAGGCCCGGTTATAGCTCTCCTTGATCCAGGTCTCCTCCGGCGCGGCGCTGTCGCGAGCCAGCGTCAGCCACATCAGGCCGCGGGCAGCCTGCTTGGGCAACTTCTCGCCGTTGAACAGCAACTGGCCAAGCATCGCCTGGGCCTGATGCTGACCCTTCTGCGCCGCCAATCCGAGCCAGCGCGCGCCGTAGCGGAAATCGCGCGGCATGCCGATGCCTTCAATGTACAGCCGGGCCAGATCGTACTGCGCGTCCGCGTTGCCGAAATACGAGGCGGCGTAGGAGAACATCTCGCGCGCCCGCTCCGGATCGCGCTTCACCTTCGAATTCGGAATTCCGTCGAGATAATAGCGGCCGAGCGCCACAAAGGCGTTGGCAATGACCGCCGCCTGCGGCGCGGACGGGCTGTCCTCGGCGTGGGCGTTGGCGATCTTGCTGAAATAGTCGAACGCCCGCAGATCGTCCTGCACGACGCCGTTGCCGTCGGCGTACATCCGGCCGAGTCGCCATTGGGCAATCGGGTGACCGCCCTCGGCGGCATATTGCAACGCGGTCAGCGAGGTCGTGGCGGTTTCGGCGGGGATCGCCTTCTTCAGCACCGGCGCGGTCCCGGGCTGCGACGACGCCACAGGGATGGTGGTGTTCTCGGGGCTTACCGGAGTACCCTCGAAGGCAAGCGCCGGCGTCAGGGCGCTCGCGCCCAATACCCACGCAACAACAACTGTACGCTCGAACATCCGCATAGCAATGCTTCTCGGCCGCCCCGCCCGGACGGACCGCGGCGCCGCGGAGTGCGGACCGGACCAGCTGGGCATCATTCCAAAGCGCTTCCGACGATGATCTGTCGCATCAGCCGTCCGTTTGGACGTGCGCGTCAGAAGATCATTGCCGGTCAAATTAATGTCAGAGGAGACCGCCTCGGGCAGGGCCGCCGGAGTGTGGCCGCCGTGCAGCATAGCCCCCGGCGACATCGCCATGGCCCGAGCCGGTCGTTCGCCGCCGAAGCAACGAACGGGCTCTGAAAACTGCAGGTACGACATTCCCGCGACCTTCACGTTCGCACCTTCTGGTACGAGATTTCCCTGTAGCCCGACGCTGCCAATCTCTCGGACCGGCTGCCGCGTCCGCCGCACCACCTCATGATGCGGAGTCCACGTCGTAGACTTCTGATCTTCGAAGATCGTCCGGCCAAAAAGGGTCAGGCGGTCGCCGTGCAGGAAGTCACGATCGAGCTGGGTCTTCATCAGGAGCGGTATGATGCCAGCATCATCTATGTCTTTGGCGACATCACGGCCGGGCGGCTGCAAATCCGCGATATATGGTGTCTTTTTGAAGACTGGGCCGACACTGCGGGCGCCGGAGTTGGTAGTCCCCGCGCCGTCTGTCGCACGATGCAGCGCAGCATCGGCCGAATGGCGAGTGGATGTATGCGGCAGGTCGGAGCCGAGCGAAGCACCAGCCCGCACGGCGTGTGGCCGGCTGAGAAGCTTCGACTTGCTGTCCGGATTCGCGCCCATCACTAACTCGCATCCCGGCCGTTCTGGCCAGAGCCCCAACCGTGGAGAACTTCATCGACCGGCCCATTCAGAGTTGAGCCTGCCTTGGGACGATGGTCTCATTGACCGGTGTGGCTAAAAAGCGGCGCGCGCAACAGCGACCGTCAAAGACGGTTAAATGATCCGGAACTGTTGCGAAATCGCAACAAACGTTGCTCGATAGCCACCACTATCGGTTGGCTAACCGCCTGATTAGGATGAACTAGGCGTTCAGCACCTTGCCGTAGGCGTCCAGCACGGCTTCCTTCATCATCTCCGACAGCGTCGGGTGCGGGAAGATGGTGTGCATCAGCTCTTCCTCGGTGGTCTCGAGGTTCATCGCCACCACGTAGCCCTGGATCAGCTCGGTGACTTCGGCGCCGATCATATGCGCGCCGATCAGCTGGCCGGTGGTCTTGTCGAAGATCACCTTGACCAGCCCCTGATCCTCGCCGAGCGCGATCGCCTTGCCGTTGGCGGTGAACGGAAAACGGCCGACCCGGATCTCGCGGCCCTGCTCCTTCGCCTTGGCCTCCGTGAGGCCCACCGAGGCGATCTGTGGATTGCAATAGGTGCAGCCCGGGATCAGGCTCTTGTCGAGCGGATGCGGGTGCAGGCCCTTGATGGCCTCGACACAGAGCACGCCCTCATGCTCGGCCTTGTGGGCCAGCATCGGCGGCCCGGCGATGTCGCCGATGGCGTAGATGCCGGGGACGTTGGTCTTGCCGAGGCCGTCGGTGACGATGGTGCCGCGCTCGATCTTGACGCCGAGCTTCTCCAGCCCGAGGTTCTCGACATTGCCGACGACGCCGACCGCAGAAATCACCCGCTCGAATTCCTCGGTGAACGGCTTGCCGTCGCCCGCGTCGATGGTAGCGACGACGCTGTCGGCCTTCTTGTCGAGCTTGGTGACCTTGGTGCCGGACAGAATCCGGATGCCCTGCTTCTCGAACCGCTTGCGGGCGAGCGTAGCGATCTCGGCGTCTTCGACCGGCAGTATCTGCGGCAGCACCTCGACCACGGTGACCTTGGAGCCCATGGTGTGGAAGAACGACGCGAACTCGATGCCGATCGCGCCCGAGCCGACCACCAGCAGCGACTTCGGCATCTTCTCAGGGACCATCGCCTCGAAATAAGTCCAGATCAGCTTCTTGTCCGGCTCGAGCCCCGGCAGCGCCCGCGGCCGCGCGCCGGTGGCGACGATGATGTGCTTGGCCTGATAACTGCCCGGGCCAATCGTGCCCTTCGGCGCCTCGGTCCTGGAGGCGGTGACGGTGATCTTGCCCGGCGCGTCGATCGTCGCCTGGCCCCAGATCACCGAGACCTTGTTCTTCTTCATCAGGAAGCCGACTCCGTCGTTGAGCCGCTTCGACACCCCGCGTGAGCGCTGCACCACCGCCTTCGGATCGTAGCTGATGTTGTCCGCCGACAGCCCGTAGTCCTTGGCGTGCTGCATGTAGTGATAGATCTCGGCCGAGCGCAGCAGCGCCTTGGTGGGGATGCAGCCCCAGTTCAGGCAGATGCCGCCAAGATGCGTCTTCTCGACGATCGCGGTCTTGAAGCCGAGCTGCGCCGCCCGGATCGCCGCGACGTAGCCGCCGGGTCCGGAGCCGATGATGATGACGTCGAAAGAGGTGTCGGACATGGCAGCCTTGGGAACTTAGACGATCATCATCACGGGATTTTCGATCAGCGCCTTGAAGGCGCCGAGCAGTTCGGCGCCGAGCGCGCCGTCGACGGCGCGGTGGTCGGTCGACAGCGTCACGCTCATGATCGTGGCGACCTCGATCTTGCCGGCCTTAACAATCGGGCGCTGCTCGCCGGCGCCGACCGCCAGGATGGTGGCGTGCGGAGGATTGATCACCGCGGCAAAGTCCTTGATGCCGTACATGCCGAGATTGGACACCGCGGTCGAGCCGCCCTGATATTCTTCCGGCTTGAGCCGGCGGTTACGGGCCCGCGCCGCGAAATCCTTCATCTCGCGCGAGATCGTCGACACCGATTTGAGATGCGCGTCGCGCACCACCGGCGTGATCAGGCCGCCGGGGATCGACACGGCGACGCCGACGTCGGAGCCCTGGTGCTTCAGCATCGCGCCCTCGGTCCAGGTGACGTTGGCATCCGGCACGCGCTGCAGCGCCATCGCCAGCGCCTTGATGACGAAGTCGTTGACCGACAGCTTGTAGGCCGGCTTGCCGTCCTTATCCTTCGGCGCCTGGGCGTTGATCTGCTCGCGCGCCAGCATCAGGGCGTCGAGGTTGCAGTCCATCGTCAGGTAGAAATGCGGGATGGTCTGCTTGGCCTGGACAAGGCGCTGCGCGATAATCTTGCGCATGCTGTCGTGGGGCACTTCCTCGTAGCTGCCGTCCTTGAAGAAGGCGCGGATCTGCTGATCCGACATCGACGGCGCGATCGCCGGCGCAGCGCCGGATGACGGCGTGGCAGCAGCCGCGGGCGCCTTCAGGCCGCCGCCGGCCTTGGCCTGCTCGACGTCACGGGCGATGACGCGGCCATGCGGGCCGGTGCCGTTGATCCGCGACAGCTCGATGCCGGCGTCCTTGGCGAGCCGCCGCGCCAGCGGCGACGAGAACACGCGGGCGCCGTTTTGCGTCGCGGGTTCAGCAGCGGCTGGCGGAGCCGAATTCGAACGTTCGGAGGGACGCGGCGCTGGCGCCGACGATTCAGCTTTGGTCGGCGCCTCGGGCTTCGCTGTATCCGTCTTCGGCGCCTCGGGCTTCGTTGGCTCGGCCTTGGCCTCAGCCTTGGCCGCATCAGCCTTGGCCGCATCAGGCTTGGCTGCTTCAGGCTTGGCTGCTTCAGGCTTGGCCTGCGCGGCGCCCGCGCCGGCCGCCTTAACGTCCTCGCCGTCGCCGGCCAGCACCGCGATCACATCGTTGACCGGCACGTCCTGCGTGCCTTCAGGCACCAGGATCTTGGCGATCGTGCCTTCATCGACCGCTTCGACTTCCATCGTCGCCTTGTCGGTCTCGATCTCGGCGATCACGTCGCCGCTCTTGACCTTGTCGCCCTCCTTCTTCAGCCACTTCGCAAGGTTGCCCTTCTCCATGGTCGGCGACAAAGCGGGCATCAGAATGTTGATCGGCATGGCGAAACCTTATTGGGGCCGTTCGGTCGTGCTGCCCAAATCGGACGGGCGCGCGATCTCGGACTCGAACATCTCGACGATGCGCTCCAGCGCTTCGTCCTCGGTGTAGTTGCTCTCGCGCGAGTAGGCGCGCGCGGCGTGGCGGGCGATATCGACCAGCAGCAGCCCCCACATCTCGGGCTCCTCGAAGGCGCGCATGAAGGCGATCGACAGTCCGCCGTCGAGCACGAAGGCGCGCAGCACCTCGGTGGCGTCCTCGCGTCCCTCGACGTCGGGCGGCAGCGGCTGTTGCTTGGGGCCGGCCATGGCGGCTACCGATAACAGACGGCCTTCGCCGCCTCGACGACTTCGGCGACACTCGGCAGCGCCAGCTTTTCGAGATTGGCGGCATAGGGCATCGGCACGTCCTTGCCGGAGACGCGCGTCACCGGCGCGTCGAGATAGTCGAAGGCGTGCTCCATGATGCGGGCGACGAGTTCGGCGCCGACGCCGTTCTGCTGCCAGCCTTCCTCGATCGTCACGGCGCGACCGGTCTTCTTCACCGATGCGATAATGGTGTCGGTATCGAGCGGACGCAGCGTGCGCAGATCGATCACTTCGGCCTCGATGCCCTCGCCCGCCAGTTCCTCGGCCGCCTTCAGCGTGTAGGTCATGCCGTGCGACCACGAGATCAGCGTGACGTGCTTGCCTTCGCGAGCAACCTTGGCCTTACCGATCGGGAGCACGAAGTCGTCGAGCTTCGGCACTTCGCCGGACTGCCCGTACATCATCTCATGCTCGAGGAAGATCACCGGGTTGGGATCGCGGATGGCAGCCTTGAGCAGACCTTTGTAGTCGGCCGCGGTCGAGGGCGCGATCACCTTGAGGCCGGGGATCTGCGAGTACCAGGCCGAGTAGTCCTGGCTGTGCTGCGCGGCGACGCGGGAGGCCGCGCCGTTGGGGCCGCGGAACACGATCGAGCAGCCGAGCTGGCCGCCCGACATGTACAGCGTCTTCGCCGCGGAGTTGATGATCTGGTCGATCGCCTGCATGGCGAAATTGAAGGTCATGAATTCGACGATCGGCTTCAGCCCGGTCATCGCGGCACCGACGCCGACGCCGGCAAAGCCGTGCTCGGTGATCGGCGTATCGATCACGCGGCGGGCGCCGAATTCCTGCAGCAGGCCCTGCGTGACCTTGTAGGCGCCCTGATACTCGGCGACCTCTTCGCCCATCACGAACACGTCGGCATCGCGGCGCATCTCTTCGGCCATCGCGTCGCGCAGCGCTTCACGGATGGTTTGCGTCACCATTTCGGTGCCCGCCGGGATATCCGGATCGGCAGCTGCCGATACCCTCGGCGCTTCCGGCGCATGCTGCGCAGGAGCCGCGGCGGACTTCGCCTGCGCGGCTTCCGGCTCGGCGGCTGGCGGCGCGGATTGCGCGGCCTTGTCGGCATCCGCGGCACTTTCGCCGTCGCCCAGAATGGTGGCGATCGGGGTATTCACCGCGACGTCGTTGGTGCCCTCGGGGATTAGAATCTTGCCGAGCGTGCCTTCATCGGCGGCTTCGACTTCCATCGTCGCCTTGTCGGTCTCGATCTCGGCGATGACGTCGCCGCTTTTGACCTGGTCGCCTTCCTTCTTGAGCCATTTCGAAAGGTTGCCCTTTTCCATGGTCGGCGACAGCGCGGGCATTAGAATTTGAGTAGGCATCGGGGCTCCGCAGTCAGATCTTGCGCGGGATCGCCGCAAGGCGGCAGGAAAGCGGGACCGGCGCGCAGGCGCCGGTGCAAAGGTCAGCGATACACATCGGTGTAAAGTTCGGACGGATCCGGTTCCGGATCGTTCTGCGCGAAATCGGCCGACTCGTTGACGATCTTGCGAACCTCGGCGTCGATCTTCTTGAGGTCGTCTTCGGTCATGCCATGCTGCAGCAGGCGCTGCCGCACCTGCTCGATCGGATCCTGATCGTTGCGGATCTTGTCGACCTCCTCACGGGTCCGGTACTTCGCCGGATCGGACATCGAGTGGCCGCGATAGCGATAGGTCTGCATCTCTAGGATGTAGGGACCGTTACCGGCGCGGCAATGCGCGACCGCCTTTTCGCCCGCCGCCTTGACGGCGCGGACGTCCATGCCGTCGACCTGCTCGCCCGGAATGTTGAACGACACGCCGCGCTTGGAAAAGTCGGTCTGCGCCGACGAGCGCGTCACCGACGTGCCCATCGCGTAGCGGTTGTTCTCGATGACGTAGACCACGGGGAGCTTCCACAGCTCCGCCATGTTGAAGCTCTCGTAGACCTGGCCCTGATTGGACGCGCCGTCGCCGAAATAGGCGAGGCACACATTGCCGTTGTCACGGTAGCGGTTGGCGAACGCGATGCCGGTGCCGAGCGAGACCTGCGCGCCGACGATGCCGTGGCCGCCGTAGAAGTGCTTCTCCAGGCTGAACATGTGCATGGAGCCGCCCTTGCCCTTGGAGTAGCCGCCGCGGCGTCCGGTCAGCTCCGCCATCACGCCCTTGGGGTCCATCTCGCAGGCGAGCATGTGGCCGTGATCACGATAGCCGGTGATCACCTGATCGCCTTCGCGCAGCGTCATCTGCATGCCGACGACGACGGCTTCCTGGCCGATATAGAGGTGACAGAAGCCGCCGATCGCACCCATGCCGTAGAGCTGGCCGGCCTTCTCTTCGAAGCGGCGGATCAGCAGCATGTCGCGGAAGGCGTGCAGCTCCTGTTCCTTGGAGAAGTCCGGGACCCGCGGTTTGCTCGGCGCGGACGACGTGTCCTGCCCCGTCTCTTTCGCGGCGCTCTTCTTTGCTACGGCCATGGCGTTTCCGATGAGAGATTAGATCAGCCTCTCTACCGTAACTTATTGCGCTGTAAAAGGAGCCGCGTGCCGCAGCACGCAAAACGTTGTGCCGCAGTGCAACGAAGCGAAATTTTCGCGATCGTTTATCTCCGTTTTTGGAATATGCGACTAGCGTGCGATCAGCGGGCGGGATTCATCCGGACCAGATCAGCGGGATGCGCAAAGTCGAGCTGATAACGCACGCGCTCGTCGAGCATATCGGGATCGAGTCGCTCGGAACGCAGCAGCGCCACGCGCTTCTCGCCTTCGGCATGCTCAGCCTTCAATCGCACCAACTCGGAGGTCAGCGCGATAATCTCCTGATCCAGCTCTTGTTGCGCAGTCAGGCCGTAGCGGCCCGTATAGGCGTTCATGCCGAAATACGCGATCGCAGCAGAGGCGATCGCGTAGAGCGCGATACCAGCGAGAATGGATTTGAGACGACTGCGGGTGACCATGGCGTGACCATGCCGCGACGCGGTTAACGCGGCGCTAACGCCGCACCGCCCGGCATATCGGATATGCCGCAGAAGGACGGGCGGAGTTGCTTTGCGGAGCCCGCTCCGCCCGGCTGGCTTACTTGTACTGCTGCGCCACCCACGCGGCAAAGGCGTCGATGTACTTCTGCAGAAACTCGCGCGTCGAGTCCTTCACCAGTTCGCCTTGCTCGTTGAAGGCGTCGCCGATGCCGCCGACATAGGCCTCCGGCTGCTGCAGCACCGGCATGTTGAGGAAGGTCAGGCACTGCCGCAGGTGATGATTGGCACCGAATGCGCCGATCGCGCCCGGCGAATTCGACACCACGCCGGCGGGCTTCTTGTCGAACGCACTTTGGCCGTAAGGCCGCGAGCCAACGTCGATGGCGTTCTTCAGCACACCTGGGATCGAGCGGTTGTATTCCGGGGTGACGAACAGCACCGCGTCGGCACTCTTGATCTTGTCACGAAACGCAATCCAGTCCGCGGGCGCGCTGGCTTCGAGATCCTGATTGTAGAACGACAGATCGTGCAGCGTGACGATGTCGAGCTTCAGCGTGGCGGGCGCGAGCTTGGCCAGCGCTTCTCCGACACGGAGCGAGAACGCCTGCTTGCGCAGGCTGCCGATGACGACAGCGACGCGGTACGGGTTGGGCATAGGTTGATCCTGATTGGAATGAAGTGCCGAAGGCGGCGGGACCCTAATTGACGTGTGGGCAGCGCGGGCACGACAACAAACCGCCCGCGCGCCGAATTGACGAAGTTGTGATCTATTCCGCCGCGTCGACCCGCGCGGTCAGCACCTCGTCATTGTGCGCGCCGAGCTTAGGCGTATTCAGCTCCGGATGTGGCCGCTCGCCGTCGAACAGGATCGGCAGACCGGCGACCTTGAGGCCGGTCTCCGGCATGTCGCGCAGCAGGTCGGCTGCCGCGAGTTGCTCGGTGGCGGCCAGCTCGGGGATGTCGTTGACCGGGCTGACCGGCACGCCGGCGCTCTTCAGCGCCGTCAGCCAGGCTCCAGCGGTGCGCGTTTGCAGCACCGGCTGCATCAACGCGATCAACGCCGGCCGATGCGCCTGCCTGTCACGTACCCGGGCAAACCGCTCGTCGCTGCTCCATTCCGGATGGCCGAGCACCTCGGCGCAGCGCGCGAACAGCCGGTCATTGCCGGCGGCGATCACGATCGGCCGGTCGGCGGTTTCGAACACCTGATACGGCGCCAGCGTGCCGCTGGCGGTGCCGTGCCGAACCGGCGCCTCACCGTCGAGCAGATAGCCGCTGAGCGACATGTCGACCCAGCCGACCGCGGTGTCGAACAGCGAGGTATCGATTACGCAACCCTTGCCGGTGACGTGGCGCTGCTGCAGCGCCGCCAGAGCCCCGATCACGCACCATTGCGCCGTGGCGCGATCGTTGATCGGCGGCGCGCAGAACGTCGGCGGATGGTCGGGCTGGCCGGTCAGCGACATCACCCCGCCATAGGCCTGCAGCAGCGGATCGAACCCCGGCTCCCTGCTGAGCGGGCCGGTTTTTCCGAAAGCCCACACCGAGCAGTAGATCAGCCGCGGATTGACCGCGCACAGCACGTCCGGCCCGATGCCGCAGCTTGCCACGACACCGGAGCGCAGGTTCTGGATCAGGATGTCGGCATCCTTGACCAGTTCCTTGAGCCGGGCCACGTCGGCCGGGTTCTTGATGTCCAGCGTCACCGAGCGCTTGTTGCGGTTGTAGGTGTGGAACAGCAATGAATCACCGTCGACGAAGGGCGGGCCCCAGTGCCGGGCATCGTCGCCGCCATCGTGCTTCTCGACCTTGATCACGTCGGCGCCCATGTCGCCGAGGATCATGCCGGCCATCGGCCCAGCGATTGCCTGAGCGATCTCGATCACCTTGATGCCGGCCAGGGGTCCAGCCATTCGCGTCTCCAATTTTGCAGTCGATCCGCCGATTTTGCCGTGGCACTGTTTCCGCGCCTGACGCGAAATTGCAAGCCTGTCGCAACAGCGGGACCCTGCCATGATCAGCGCTGAATTCGTTCTCACCTCGTTGATCGTGGTGGCATCGCCGGGCACCGGCGTGCTCTACACCCTGGCTGCCGGCCTATCGCGCGGCTCCAGGGCCAGCGTCATCGCGGCGTTCGGCTCGACCATCGGCATCGTCCCGCACATGGCAGCGGCGATCCTCGGCCTCGCCGCCCTGCTCCACACCAGCGTGGTGGCATTCCAGACCTTCAAATATCTCGGCGTGGCCTATCTGCTCTACATGGCCTGGAAGACGCTCGGCGAGCGCGGCCCGCTCAGCGTCGAAACCGATGTCGGCGCGCCGTCGGCGTTGCAGATGACGGTGACGGGGGTGCTGATCAACATTCTCAACCCGAAACTGTCGATCTTCTTCCTCGCCTTCCTGCCGCAGTTCGTGGCGGCCGACGACGCGCATCCGCTCGGCCGCATAATCGAACTCAGCGCCATCTTCATGCTGATGACGTTCGTGGTATTCGTGATCTACGGCCTGTTCGCCGCGTGGCTGCGCGACCACGTTATTACCAGGCCGAAAGTGTTGACCTGGATGCGCCGCAGCTTCGCCGCGGCGTTCGTGGCGTTAGGTGCAAAGCTGGCGACGGCGGAGCGCTAAACTAACGCACCGCCGTCATTGCGAGCGAAGCGAAGCAATCCAGCGCCCCACGAGAGGCATGGATTGCTTCGTCGCTCCGCTCCTCGCAATGACGGTGCTTCTTAAGTCCGCGCGCGGATTTCGTTCAGCAGGAAGTTGCCGACGCGCTTGCCGCGGTTGCGCAGGACTTTCAGCACGCCCTGATCGACGAAGTAGGTGAGCAGGATGCTGTCGCGGGTCTCGACGCCGGCCGGCACGGTGTCGGCGGAATGCCAGGTGTGCTTGTCGACCGCGAAGGCGTAGCCGGAATTCGGCGCGAACTTCATCTGCCGCGCCTTCGGCATCGAGCCGTCGGGCTTAATGTCGTGGAAGATCGTGCCGATGTCGGTGTGGGCTTCATCCTGCGGCAGATAGAGCTGCACGGTGATGCCCTTCCAATGCGTGTCGGTGTGCGGCGTGATCTTGTAGCCCGGAACGTCGCGGGTCAGGATCGGGATCGGAAACATTCCCACCTCTTGCGCGCCAGGCCCAAACCGCTTTTCCAGCGCCGGCGCCAGCTTGCGCCGGAACGCATTCTTCACCGGCTCGGAGCACAGCGCGTCGCCGACCATGCGCCAAACCGAGCGTTGCTCCGGCGGAAGATGGCGAATGTATTCGGGAAACAGATCGATCTTGACGCGAGTATGGGTGCCGTCGGCAAGGTCGTTGCCCCTGCTGCGGCCGTGCATCGGGCGATAGTCGTTGTTGCGCGGCAGCCCCGCCAGCATCGCCGCATAGACCAGCGCGGGAAAGATGCCGACGAATTCGAGATGATAGAACGGCTCCATCACCACCGCGGCCTGCTCGATCGCGCCGACGATATGCTTGATCAACGCCGAGGTCGCGTCAGCCAATTCCGACGGACGCCGTTCAGCCACCTGATCCATGTTTATGTCCTGCTTTGCCGTGATGATTGAGAATAAATCTCATTCGCAACCTCAGCCAGCATGATTTGCAGGCGATCGCGGCGTTTATTTGGTCGGATCGATCAGAAATTTCTCGCCGGTCGCCCGCTTGTTGTAGATGGCGATGGCGTCGAGCGTCAGCGCCTCCTTCAGCGACACCGTGCGGGTGTAGTGGCTGGCGAAGGTGGTCTTGATCTCGGCGGCGACGCGCGCCCGCAGCTTGCCGGCGTCGGCCGCGCCGATCTTCTGCAGGAACGGAAACAGCAGCCAACCGCCGACCGCCCAGATCATGCCGAAGTTGCGCACGATCTCGGTCGGGCGTGTGTCGAGGCCGCCATAGATGTAAACCTGCTTCAGAACGTTGGAGCCGTAGCGGCTGTAAGGCTCCTTCGACGTCTTGGCGATCGCCGCCTCCATCGCGGTCAGAATCTGGCCGGCGAGCTTGCCGCCGCCGATCGCATCGAACGCGATGGTGGCGCCGGTCGTCGCGAGCGCGTCGGTCAGTTCGGCCATGAAGTTCGGCGAGGTCGAGTCGACGACGTGCTTCGCTCCGATGTCCCGCAGCAGCTTCGCCTGCGCGTCGCTGCGGACGATGTTGACCAGATCGATGCCGTCCTTGAGGCAGATCCGGTTCAGCATCTGGCCGAGATTCGAGGCCGCGGCGGTGTGCACGAGCGCCTTGTGGCCCTCGCGCCGCATGGTCTCGACCATGCCGAGCGCGGTCAGCGGATTGACGAAAGCCGAGGCTCCCTCGGCCGCGGTGGTGCCGTCCGGCAGCTTCAGGCAGTCGGCGGCCTTGATCAGCCGGTACTGCGCGTACATCGCGCCGCCGATGATCGCCACCGTCTTGCCCAGCAGAGCCTGAGCCGCATCCGAGCTGCCGGCCTTGATCACCGTGCCGGCGCCCTCGTTACCGACCGGCATCGACTCGTCGAGCCGTCCGGCCATCGCCTTCATCGCGGCCTCCGGCACCTTGGCGGTAATTACCGGGGCATCGGCGGTGCCGGACGCCTTGGCGGTCGACATGTCGGCGGCGCCGAACAAGAGGCCGAGGTCGGATGGATTGATCGGGGTCGCCTCGATCCGGACCACGACTTCGTCGGGACGGGGCTCCGGAACGCTCACCGGCAGCAGCGAGACTTCAAGGTCGCCGCTCGCCTTGATCAGCGAGCGCAATTGCAGTCCGGTGATGGCCTCGGTCACGTGTCTCTCCCAGCGCGTTGTTGCGGCTGCACCATGATGCAGCCGCGCGCAGGGTTCAAGGCCGACCACATCAACCCGTCGTCATCTTGCTCACTCCGCGAGGCTGACCGGAAACGCTCTTAGGCACTTTCCTATCCACGCGTCATGCCCGGCCTTGTGCCGGGCATCCACGCCTTGCTGCCGGACATGCAGAAAAAGGCGTGGATGGCCGGGACAAGACCGGCCATGACGGAGGTTGTGAGCAAACTACCAGCGATTGAAGGCCGCAAACCTTCGCTCGATCGCAGCACCGTCGCCCTAGCGCAGCGCCTTCAGCGCTGCCTTGCCGGCGTAGTGCGCGCTCGAGCCCAGCTCCTGCTCGATGCGCAGCAGCTGGTTGTACTTGGCGGTGCGGTCGGCGCGTGCCAGCGAGCCGGTCTTGATCTGCCCGCAATTGGTGGCGACTGCGAGGTCGGCGATGGTCGAGTCTTCGGTTTCGCCCGAGCGATGCGACATCACCGCGGTGTAGCCGGCCTTGTGGGCCATCTCGACGGAAGCGAGCGTCTCGGTCAGCGTACCGATCTGGTTGACCTTGATCAGGATCGAATTGGCGCGGCCGTTCTTGATGCCGTCTTCGAGTCGCGTGACGTTGGTGACGAACAGGTCGTCGCCGACCAGCTGGCACTTAGCACCGATCAGATCGGTGAGCTCCTTCCAGCCGTCCATGTCGTCCTCGCTCATGCCGTCCTCGATCGACACGATCGGGTAGCGCGACACGAGATCGGCGAGATACTTGGCCTGCTCGGAGCGCGAGCGGGTCTTGTTCTCGCCGCCATAGACGTAGTTGCCGTCCTTGAAGAATTCGGTGGCGGCGCAGTCGAGCGCCAGCATCACGTCGTCGCCGGCCTTGTAGCCGGCCTTGCCGATCGCCGAGACGACAAAGTCGAGCGCGGCGTCGGCCGACGGCAGGTTCGGCGCGAAGCCGCCCTCGTCGCCGACATTGGTGTTGTGGCCGGCCTTCTTCAGCTCGCCCTTGAGCGTGTGGAAGATTTCCGAACCGGCGCGCAGTGCATCCGCGAAGCTCGGCGCGCCGACCGGCATGATCATGAATTCCTGGAAGTCGATCGGGTTATCGGCATGCATGCCGCCGTTGATGATGTTCATCATCGGCACCGGCAGCGTCCGCGCCGAGGTGCCGCCGACATAGCGATACAGCGGCAGATCGTACGACGAGGCAGCGGCCTTGGCGACCGCGAGCGACACGCCCAGGATGGCGTTGGCGCCGAGCCGGCCCTTGTTCGGTGTACCGTCGAGCTCGATCATGGTCTGGTCGATCTGCACCTGAGCTTCGGCGTCCATGCCGCCGAGCGCGTCGAACAGCTCGCCGTTGACGGCCTCGACCGCCTTAAGCACGCCCTTGCCGAGATAGCGGGCCTTGTCGCCGTCGCGCAGCTCGACCGCCTCGTGGGCGCCGGTCGAGGCCCCCGACGGCACCGCGGCGCGGCCGACCGAACCGTCCTCGAGCACGACATCGACCTCCACGGTCGGATTGCCGCGGCTGTCGAGGATTTCGCGGCCGATGATGTCGACGATGGCGGTCATGGATGCCTCTTGAAATGTTTGGGAACTGGAGTTGGCGCAGCTTCTACAGCATGGGACCCGCCCGGAAAAGGCCGGCCGGACCTCTCCCGACCAACGGCGAAGCCGCCGTCCCCACCGAATTCCCCTTAGCCGGAAAATGCTTTAGGACGACGACCCAACGGAGACCCCATGGCGAAGACCGCATCCAAACCCGCCCGCAACACCTCGCAGTCCGAAAGCCTGCAACTGGGCCATGCCGTCGCATGGCCGACCAGCCCGGACGAGGCGCGGCTCGACCGCGTGCCAAACCCGCAGGCCGACACCGATTATCTGGTGCGCTTTACCGCACCGGAATTCACCTCGCTGTGCCCGGTGACCGGCCAGCCGGATTTTGCCCATCTGGTGATCGACTACGCGCCGGGAGCCTGGCTGGTCGAGTCCAAGGCGCTGAAGCTGTACCTCGCCAGTTTCCGCAACCACGGCGGCTTTCACGAGGACTGCACCGTGTCGGTCGGCAAACGCATCGTCGCCGCCATCAAGCCGAAATGGCTGCGTATCGGCGGCTACTGGTATCCGCGCGGCGGCATGCCGATCGACGTGTTCTGGCAAACCGGCCGGCTGCCAAAAGGCCTGTGGGTGCCCGATCAGGGTGTCCCGACGTATCGGGGTCGGGGGTAAGCGCCGCGCCTATCGCGACGGGAACTTCACGAGGTCGGGAGCGTTGGCTCGGAACTTTCTCGACTTCGGAGCGGCCAATTGAATCGTCGGCAAGTTCTCACAGGCCTTGCAGCGATTCCGCTGTTGCAGTCCCAGGCCGGCACGGCGTTCGCGCAAGCAGCGGACAAACCCCAACCTTTCGATCCTTCGGTGGTGCGCCAACTGGCGCGTGAGCTCGCCGGCAAGCCGTATCAGGCCCCCGACGCCAAGCTGCCCTCACCTTTGGCCGACCTCAACTATGACGCCTACCGTGCGATCCGCTTCAATCCCGAGCGCGCGCTGTGGCGCAGTGATGGACTGCCGTTTCAGGTGCAGTTCTTTCACCGCGGCTTTCTCTACGCTAACCGCGTCAACATCTTCGAGGTCGCGGCCGGTCAGGCCAAGGCAATTCCGTATCGTCCTGGCGACTTCTCGTTCGGCGACACGTCGCCGCCTTCGCCCGATACAGATCTCGGCTTCGGCGGATTCCGCATTCACGCCCCGATCAACAGGCCAGATTACTACGACGAACTCTGCGTCTTCCTCGGCGCGTCGTATTTTCGCGCGGTGGCCAAGGGCGAGCAGTACGGCCTGTCGGCCCGCGGGCTGACCGTCGATACCGGACAGAGCGGCGGCGAGGAGTTTCCGCTGTTCAAGGCGTTCTGGCTGGAACGGCCGTCGCCCGACGCGTCATCGATGGTCGTGCACGCGCTGCTCGACAGCAAAAGCGTCGCCGGCGCGTATCGCTTCACCATTCGTCCGGGCGACACCACGGTGTTCGACGTCGAAGCCGCTGTTTACCCGCGCGTCGATCTGCAGCATGCAGGCCTCGCGCCGATGACGAGCATGTTCTTCTTTGGGCCGAACGATCCCGCGGACGCCGCGGACTTTCGTCCGGCCGTGCACGATTCCAACGGGCTCGGAATCTTCAACGGCCGCGGCGAACAACTCTGGCGGCCGCTCAACAATCCACGCGATCTGCAGATCAGCTCGTTCGCCGACCAGAATCCGCGTGGCTTCGGCCTGATGCAGCGCGAGCGCAAATTCGACGCGTATCAGGATCTGGAATCGCGCTTCGAGATGCGGCCGAGTTTGTGGGCCGAGCCGATCGGCGACTGGGGCGAAGGCGTGGTCAAGCTGGTGGAGATCCCCACCAAGGAAGAAGTGCACGACAACATCGCGGCGTTCTGGGAGCCGAAGGGGCCGCTGCGCGCCAAGGGCGAGCACATCTACACGTATCGGCTGCACTGGGGACCGGACACGCCCAAGCCGTCTGCCCTGGCGCGTTTCACCCGTACCGGCGTCAGCGCGCGCGGCGATAGCGACCGGCTGTTCGTGCTCGACATCACCGGCGACAAACTGAAGGGACTCGATCCCGCTTCGGTCCGTGGCCATGTCATGACCAACAAAGGCGAGATCCGCAACGTCGTCGCCGTGCCTAATCCGCTGATCGAGGGCTGGCGGCTCAGCTTCAACCTGATGATCGATCAGCCGCCGATCGAGCTGCGAGCCCTGCTGATGCAAGGCGACACCGCGCTGACTGAAGTCTGGGTCTATCGGTGGGTCCCGTGACCCCGCAGATGACGGCTGTCGAGACCGCCTCTCCGCCGGCGCTGCTGCCCGATCCCCTGCCCGCCGAAGCGCCGCTGGCGATGCCGGTGCAGTCATTCGCCGAGGCCCCTGCACGCGCCATCGATCCCTCGCCGGCCCGCACCGGCCGCTGGCGCCGGGCGCTGGTGATGATCGCAACCGCGATCCTGACCTTTGCGGGCGTCGACGAAATGTACGAGGTGCTGAAGGTCGGCGGCGTGACCATCCTGGAAGGCATCGTCCTCGTGCTGTTCGCCGCGCTGTTCGCGTGGGTGTCGCTGTCGTTCGTCTCGAGCCTCGCCGGCTTTGCCGCGCTGCTGCGCGGCTGGCGCGACACGCTCGATATCGACCCCGACGGCCCGCTGCCGTCGGTGAACAGCAAGGTGGCGATGCTGCTGCCGACCTACAACGAAGACCCACAGACCGTGCTGGCCCGGCTGCAGGCCACCCGCGAGTCCGTGGACGCCACCGGCAGCGGCGCGCAGTTCGACTGGTACATCCTCAGCGACACCACCGATCCCGCCGTCTGGGCGCATGAAGAAGAATGCTTCCTCGCGCTCGCGACAAACGATGCCCGGCTGTTCTATCGGCACCGCGCCGACAATCACGCGCGCAAGTCCGGCAATATCGAGGACTGGGTCAAGCGGTTCGGCGGCGCTTACGACTTCATGGTCATTCTCGACGCCGACAGCGTCATGACCGGCGACGCGCTGGTCCGGCTCGCGGCGGCGATGGAGCGTCATCCCGACGTAGCGCTGATCCAGACGCTGCCGGTGGTGGTGCATGCCCGCACGCTGTTCGCGCGGCTGCAGCAGTTTGCCGGCCGGATGTACGGGCCGATGATCGCTGCCGGTGTCGCCTGGTGGCACGACTCGGAGAGCAACTACTGGGGCCACAACGCGATCATCCGGGTCGCCGCCTTCGCCGCCTGCACTGGCCTGCCGATCCTGCCGGGACGCAAGCCGTTTGGCGGCAGTATCCTGAGCCACGACTTCGTCGAAGCCGCGCTGATGCGCCGCGCCGGCTGGCGCATCCACATGGCGCCGACGCTGCGCGGCAGCTACGAGGAAGTGCCGCCGACCCTGCTGGACTTCGCGGCGCGCGACCGGCGCTGGTGCCAGGGCAATCTGCAGCACGCCAAGATTCTGCCGGCGCGCGGCCTGCATTGGGTATCGCGACTGCATTTCCTGACCGGCATCGGCGCCTACATCACCGCGCCGATGTGGCTGCTGTTTCTGGTCGCCGGCATCCTGATCTCGCTGCAGGCGCAGTATGTCCGGCCTGAATACTTCCCGAAGAACTTCTCGCTGTTTCCAGTATGGCCGGCGCAGGACCCGGTCCGCGCCGCCTGGGTGTTTGTCGCGACGATGGGGTTGCTGATCCTGCCAAAGCTGCTGGCGCTGTGTCTGGTGCTGATCCGCCGCGATACCCGGCACGGGTTCGGCGGCGGTTTCCGGGCCATGGTCGGCCTCGTCGCTGAGACGCTGATGTCGGGGCTCACCGCGCCGGTGATGATGATCTTCCAGTCCACCGCCGTCGCGCAGATCCTGATGGGCCAGGATTCCGGCTGGCAGTTGCAGCACCGCGGCGACGGCTCAATCCCATTCCGCGACGTCGTCCGCCGCTACGCGCTGCCGACCGTCATCGGCCTCGCCATGGCGGTCAGCGCGCTGCTGGTGTCATGGCCGCTGTTCTGGTGGATGACGCCGGTGGTCGTCGGCCTGGTGCTGGCAATTCCGGTGGCGATGATCACCAATCGATCCACCTCGGCACGGCCCGCGCTGCTGGCGA
This sequence comes from Rhodopseudomonas palustris, assembly GCF_003591005.1. Lineage (GTDB taxonomy): Bacteria > Pseudomonadota > Alphaproteobacteria > Rhizobiales > Xanthobacteraceae > Rhodopseudomonas > Rhodopseudomonas palustris_K. The sequence goes on along the minus strand of NZ_QYYD01000018.1, from coordinate 69,735 downwards.
CGCCGGAAGATCTCGCCCCGCCGCCGATCCTCGCCCGGGTCCACGCGATCGCCCCGACGCTGCCTTCATCCAACGATGAAGACCCGCTGGTCATGCTGCGCAACGATCGCCGACTGTTCGATCTGCATCTTGCCGGCCTCGCGCACGAGCCGCCGCGCCCGCGCGGCCGCGTCGAAGCCAACTATGCGCTTGCTCGCGCCAAGGTCGATGACGCGGAGCGTTTCGATGAAGTCGTGACATGGCTGAGCAAGCCGGAGAAGCGCGCCCTGATGGGCGATCGCGATCTCCTCACCCGCGTCATTGCGATGCCTTCGACAGCGTCAGCGACATCGGCCTAGCCCCTACCAGCTCTGCCAGCCGCCCCATTGCGGCTGCTGTTGCGGATAATAGGCGCGGCCACCGCCGCGGCGGCGCTGCCGGGGATCCATCGGCGGCTCCGGATCGCGGCCGAACATGCCGCCGAAGAAATTGTCGTCCCACCCGTCGTTGCGGTCGGCGACCATCACCGGCGGCGTCGGCTTGCGGGTGATGAAGCCGCCCTGCGGCTGATGGCTCAGCACCGCGACGAACTCGGTCCGGTAATTGGTTTCCGCGCTCAGCGGCTCGTCCGAGATCACGATCGACGAACGCGGCAGCGCAGTCGGTCCGATCCGGTCCAGCACCTCCTGCGGAATGCTGATGCGGTCGAGCGCCTCAGTCGCGGTGCCTGGGCCATCGATGCTCACCGCGCTCCAGCGCAACCCATCGCCGCTGCGCGCCATCGCGGTAAAGATGTGCGTGCCGATCGGCCGGTCGGGGTCGCGGATCGTCACCGGCACTTCGATGCTGGTGTCGAACACCTCGCCGCCCCCGTCCGGCGCCGGCTTGTGGGTGTTGCGGCGAACATAGAGCTTCTGGGTATCGCGGCTGATGTAGATCGACACCGGCTCGAGCGCGAGCTTGGCGTCGGTCGCAAGTCGGGCGGTCTCGGTCTTCTTGGCCTGCGCGACCTTGGCAGCTTCCTTGGTGGCATCTACGACCGCGCGTTTCGACTCCGCGTCGGCCTTCGCGGCCTCGAGCTGAGCGGCCGCTTCGCCGACTTGCTGCGCGGCCTTCTGCTGCGCCTCCTCGGCGCGCGCCTTGGCATCGTCGGTCTTGGCGCCGGCAAGCTGCCTGTCGGCGCGCTTCAGCCCGGCCTCGGCGGCGGCTTTCTGCTTCTGCAGCTTCGCCAGCGTCGCCTTCAGCGGCGCCAATTCGCGCGCCGCGACGGCGGCTGCCTTCTTGGCTTCATCAGCAGCGCTCGCAGCCTCTTCGGCCTCGCGGGCAGCCGTTGCGACGCGGCCAGGCGCGGCGGCGATCGCCTCCGGCTTCGGCTGCAACAGCGCCGGATGGCTGATGTCGACCGGTGCGGCATCGTCCGGCGAGATGATCACCCGCATGCCGATGCGGGTTTGGTCGAACAGCTTGTCGGCGAAACCGAACGGCATCCGGACGCAGCCGTGCGACGCCGCGTAGCCGGGCAGCGGGCCGCCGTGCAGCGCGATGCCGTTCCATGTGATGCGCTGCATGTGCGGCATCCAGGCATCGTCGTACATCGTCGAGCGATGATCGCGGTCCTTCTCAACGATCGCGAAGATGCCCGCAGGAGTTTCCCGGCCGGTGGTGCCGGTCGATACGGGGGCACGCAGGATCCAGCCCTCGGAATCATACAGCGTCACGCGCTGCGACTTGATCGACACGATCGCCATGATCGGCTCGCCGGCCTCGCGCGGCGCAACAGCCTCGACCGGAGCAGCCTTCGCGCGCTTGGCCACCGCGTCGCCGGCCGGCAGCGTGAATGCCAGCGAGGCCGCGACGGCGCACAGCGCCGCTGTCCTCAGGCGCGGCATCCCAGGCGTGCGAGGCTTCGTCAATTTCGTCATTCACGCCCTACCCAGTTAGATCGCGTCCCATCGACCCGATTCGATACCCGATGTTGCGTATACTAACCGTTATTCGTGGCAAGCCGGCACGCGCGATGCGGCCATCTTGCGGCTATCCCATGGAACCGGCCTCGGCGGCATCCGCCGGTGTGCCCAGATGTGACAGCCCGAAGCCGTGGCTGACCGAGGCGGTCGCCTCGAGCAACCAAGCCAAGTCGGCTCCTCCCGCTTTACGCCATGCTCGACCGCAAAACGGCGAACCGGAACATTGCACTGCGGCTCAGTCTAGACGCGGTGCGCCGCCTTGATCATGTCGGCGGCGCGCTCACCGATCACAACGCAGGGCGCCATCGTGTTGCCGCTGGTGACCTGAGGCATGATCGACGCATCGGCGATCCGAAGCTTCTCGATACCGTAGACCTTGAGGCGATGGTCGACCACCGACATCGGATCGCGCCCCATCTTCGCGGTGCAGGACTGGTGCCAGTAGGTGACGGCGGCGCTCCGCGCGAACTGCTGCAGCGCTGCGGCGTCGCATTTCCCAGGCAACACTTCGCGGGTTACCAGACTGCCGAAAGCCGCGCTGTTACCGAGGTCGCGACACAGTTCGATGCTCAACCGCGCCATCGCGAGGTCGTCGGGATGCGACAGCGTGTTGGCGTCGATCAGAACCGGATCACCTGCATCGGGCCCCGACAGTCGCAGCGTTCCACGACTCTTGGGTTGCGCCAATCCTGCGAACATCGTCCAGCCGTGCTTCGGCACGCCGAGTGCCGCCGTCTCGGCGCTGGGCACCGGAAATTGGACCTGACAGTGAAACATGTCCGGCCGGTCGAGTCCGGGATCGCTGGTCCAGTACAAGGTCGCTTCCGAGCCGCCGTGCCCGATCTGCTGCGGCTCGCGATACTCGAAGATGCAGCCGAACGACACGTGATCCTGATGGTTCTGGCCGACTCCGGGAAGATGCGCGACGACGGGAATGCCGTGCCGCCTCAGTTCGTCCTCCGGTCCAATGCCGGACTGCATCAGCAGCTTCGGCGTGTTGATCGCGCCTAGCGACAGGATGACTTCCCGGTCGGCGAAATAGCGGCGTTGATGCGAGCCGACGACGACCTCCACGCCAACGACCGTCGTACCCGAAAACACCAGCTTGCTGACTGTGGCATGCGGCAGCACCGTGAGATTGGGCTGTCCCAGACGCGGCTGCACGTAACTGCGGAAAATCGACGCGCGCCGTCCGTCCCGGACGATGAGTTCGGAGATCGCAGCGCCGCCGCGGCCTTCCATCATCTCGCCGTTTGGCGAGTCGAATGCCGGTACGCCCAACGATGCCGCGGCCTCGACCATTGCCACGGCAACCGGCTGCGGATCAGCCGCCGATTTGACATGGACCGGTCCCCCGTGACCTCGGCGCACGGGATCCGGCGCGCCCTGCCAGTCCTCGATTCGGCGATAAATGCCGAGCGCCGACTCGTAGCCCCAGGCGGGATCGCCGGCCTCGCGTGCAAAATACTCCCAGTCGTTCTTGTGACCTCGTGCCCACACTGAGACGTTGATACTTGAACTTCCGCCGAGGACCTTGCCCATGTTGAGCGGGATCGAACGGCCGTTGAGGTGCGGGTTCGCTTGGGCCACGAAGCCCCAGTCGCGCTCCGAGCCGAGATTGAGCGGCCACTGGGCGGGGTCCATCACCTCCGAGATATCGTCGCTTCCGCCCGCCTCGATCAACAGTACGCGGACCTCGGAGTTCTCGGCCAGTCGTGAGGCGACCACCGACCCTGCAGAACCGGCGCCGCAAACGATGAAATCATAGTGGCCTTCGGCTTGGCCGGCGCCGCGCGGGCCGGCTGAATCCATTACGAGACTGGAAATCGTCATGGGAAGCACTCCGTTGGTTTGTGTCGAGATGAGTGGGGAACGTGAGGTTGCTAAATCGCTGGCCCTAAGCGTCCGGAGCGCTTGGCGCCTCGTCGGCGGGACGTCGAAGCCGCATCTGCCTGGTGCAGGCGATGGCCAGCCCGAGCACGACGACAGCAGCAACGAGGATGGTCGGCGCTTTCCCGAGGTGCACGAGAGCAAGCCCTACCGGCGCGGACGCTTGGCCACTGAACAGCTGCGAAAGGGAGTGCAGCGACCGCGCTGTCCGGGCAGCCTGGAAATGAACGTGAGATTTGATCATTCGAGTCTCCTTGATCAGAGTCTCTGAGTATCAAATCTATCAAATTTAGCAATTACATCACTTTTATTTGATTCAGCCGGTTGTGATAATTAGATGTCGGTGAACGGCTCGCTGTTACGATTGCGGGCGGGAGGCCCAAGGGACAGCGAGCGATGGAACCAGACATTCTCACCACCTCACAAGCAGCAAAATTGCTCGGAATCTCGGTGCGCACGGCGCAATTGCTGGTCGAAAGCGGATCCCTGACCTCATGGAAGACCCCGGGGGGTCATCGACGCGTATCCCGCGCCGATGTCGTCGCGCTGATGAAGCAGACGAATCCCGCTGTGGCGGCTGCATCTGCGGTGGTGGTCGTCCTGGCTCCGCCTGCCCGGCTCCCGCTTTACGAACGGCTTTTGTCGTCTGCTGCTGAATGCTCCGCTGACCTGCATAGCGAGGCTCTATCGGCGTCCTTTGCAGTCGGCGCGCGGCTTCCAGCCGCTGTCGTGGTCGATCTGAGTGAGGACAATGCCGAGCGCCGCGGGTTTCTCAGCAATCTCACAGCCAATCCGGCCGTTGGGCCGGCGCGGATCATTGTCGTGGGCGGTCCGGTTATGCGCGAAGCCGATGCCATCAGGGGACCGGCGCGCATCGACTCGCCACAGGATCTCCCCGAGGCGCTTAGGAAGATACTCGTGGACGCCCCCGAGTTGGCGCCAACTGGAATCCCAGCCGGCTTCCCAGTGCCCGCGAATGAGGGCCAGCGGTTGATCGCCTTGGAGCGCACTGGCCTCGTCGACACCGCGCCGGAGGAAACCTTCGATCGTTTGACTTGGCTCGCCAGTCAGAATTTGGGGATGCCGGTCTCGCTGATGACGCTGCTGACCCCGACCCGACAATGGTTCAAATCCCGTCAGGGGCTCGGTATGAGTGAGACCCCGCGGAGCTGGGCGTTCTGCAACGAGACGATCCTGCAGCGGGGGGTGTTCAGCGTCGAGAATTTGGCGATCGATAAGCGTTACGCGAGCAATCCAGCGGTGGCAGGCGATCCGCATTTTCGGTTCTACGCCGGTGCGCCGGTGCTCGATCGCAATGGATTTCCGCTGGGCTCGATCTGCGTGATCGACTACGAGCCGCGCAAGCTCAGTTCGGAGCAGACACAAACGCTGAGCGCATTGGCCGCGTTGGCTTCGGACGAGGTCCGCCTGCGTGTCGCCGACCGCGAGCTTCGTTGGGCTCTGACCGAACTGGGTCGCACGCGTAAGCACTGAGCGGCATGGTGACGGCGGCGATTTCCGCTACTCCAGCTCAAGACAACCGCGGCTCGCCGACATTTGCATCCGCCGGCGGCCGAGCGCGCAGGATGCGCGCCAGCACCAGCCCAAGCGCCAGCATCGTGGCGCCTGCGATGAGCAGCGTCGGAACTTTGCCGAGATGACCGAGCCCGAAGCCATAGGCGATCGGACCGGTGGTCTGCCCCATAAAGAAGAAGAACGAGTGCAGCGACATCGCGGTGCCGCGCGCATTCTCGGTGAGTTCGCTGGCGAACACCTGGATGCAGCCGTGCAGCATGTAGAAGCCCATGCCCATCGCCACGTACGCCAGCGCCTGCGCCTGCCAGCGCGGGCCGAACGCGATGATCGCGAGTTGCAGACCGACCAGCGCGCCGCCGGCGATCATCATGCCGTTGACGCCGAGGCGCGGCAGCAGCCGCGCCACGGTGAGCGTGTACAGCAGCCCGCCGACCGCGAAGCCGGCGATCACCAGCCCGGCGATCGCCAGCGACTCCTGCCCGAGCTCGTGCAGGAAGGCCGCGACGAAAGGGAACGTGCCCATCACGCAGGTGCCTTCGATCAGCACCGCGGTAAAGCAGATCGCCGCGTTCGGATTGCTGAAGATAATGCGATAGCTGCGGCGCAGGCCGGCGAAATCCATCGGCGCGCCGGCCTTGATCGGCTTGCCGCGAAAGCCGAACGCCACCGCCAGCGCGGCGACGATCACCAGCATCCCGATCACGCTGAGAACGCCCCGCCAGCCGAGCACGTCGCCGATCACGCCGGCGGCCGATGCCCCGAGCAGATTGCCGGTCATCGAGCCGCCAAGCACGCGGCCGATCGCGACCTGGCGCCGCTCCGGGCCAACCAGATCGCCGGTCAGCCCGAGCGCCACAGGGAAGACGCCGCCCGAGCCGATGCCGGCCAGGATGCGGCACAGAAACAACAGTTCAAACGACGTTGTCAGTGCGCCCAGCAGGCTGGAGAAGCCGAGCAGTGCCAGGCACACGATCATCAGCCGCGCCTTGCCGAACATGTCGGCCAGCGCGCCGATCGCCGGCTGCACCACAGCGAAGGTGAAGGCGCTTACCGCGGCGAGGCCGGCCGCCGTAGTGATCGACACGGAGAACTCCGAGGCGATGCGCGGCAGCACCGGGTCGAGCGCGCGTGTCGACAGGCTAGCCGCGAAGCCCGACAGCGCAATGATGTTCAGCGCCGGCGGCAAAGCCGCCGGTGCGCTCGCGCCGTCGCTGTGCCCCATCAGACGGTCCCGTTGCCGGGACGCTTCTTGGCCAGCGCGTCGAACTCCATCAGGGTCCGCAGCAGGCTTTCGAAATCGCGCAGCGGCACCATGTTGGGACCATCCGACGGCGCGTGGTCGGGATCGGGATGGGTCTCGATAAACACGCCGGCAACGCCGACCGCGACCGCCGCACGCGCCAGCACCGGCACGAATTCGCGCTCGCCGCCCGACGACGTCCCCTTGCCGCCCGGCTGCTGCACCGAATGCGTCGCGTCGAAGATCACCGGCGCGCCGGTGGTCCGCGCCATGATCGGCAGCGCGCGCATGTCCGACACCAGCGTGTTGTAGCCGAACGAGGCGCCGCGCTCTGTCACCAGCACTTTGGGATTGCCGCCATGGGTGATCTTGGCGACGACGTTGCCCATGTCCCACGGCGCCAGAAACTGGCCTTTCTTGACGTTGACGACCTTGCCGGTCGCCGCCGCGGCGAGCAGCAGGTCGGTCTGCCGGCACAGGAACGCGGGGATCTGCAGGATGTCGACCGCCTCGGCGGCGCGCGCGCACTGCTCGTTCTCGTGCACATCCGTCAGGACGGGAAGCCCGATGCTGTCGCGGATTTCGGCGAAGATCGGCAGCGCCGCATCGATCCCGATGCCGCGCGCGCTCGCCGCACTGGTGCGGTTGGCCTTGTCGAACGAGGTCTTGTAGACGAGCCCGACGCCGAGCCGCTCGGCGATCTCCTTGAGCGCCGAAGCGACCTCGAGCGCGTGCGCCCGGCTCTCCAGCTGGCATGGCCCTGCAATGATCGACAGCGGCAGCGCGTTGCCGAACTTGACGTGGCCCGCGGCCACCACGGACGCGGGTGCAGTGCTTTTGTTCACCGGACGATTCCTTGTTCGAAGATCAGCGTCGCGCCGAACAGATCCGGCACGATCAGCCGGCCGAGATGGCAGGTCGCCTCGACCGCATTTTGCTGCAGCAGGCGTTCAACCACGCCCACATCCCTCACCGCAATGCGCAATCCGGTGAAGCGCGCGCCGGTGTCGTCCGCGACCAGGTCGACACCGTATTGATCGCGGAACGAAACCGGTTCCACGATGGTGATATCACCTCGCGGCGTCCGCGCAGTGACGCCGCTCGAGGTCGCATGCAGATCGCGCTGGCCGGTATAGGCGCCGAGAAAGATATGATGATCCGTCGGATTGTCGGCCACCATCACGACGCCGGCAACGGCCTGCGCCGTATTGGCGTGGGCTTGAAACGCCGGGCTCCAGAAATTCTCAGGATGCAAATGCTGACACACCCCAAAGCCGGCGTCCGGTGATAGCGGATCGCGCGCGAAAGCAAGCGAGAAGCCGAGTTGCGCCGCGCTGCCGTCGCCCCGCAGTCCCTGCCGTGCGAAGCTGAACACGTCGCCCTCGCCGATCCCGGCTGCGGCGTAGCTGCGTGCATCTTCCGCCGCATCGCTGCTGGCGAGCAGCAGCATCGACAACCCTTCGCGCTTCGCCAGATAATCGCGCTGGAAAGCGCCGAACGAGTAGCCGCCGTCGCGGTGCGGCTCGATCTTCTCGGGTTCGGCGACGGTGAGGATCTCGATGAAGAAGCCATCGAGCTGAATGATGCGGTTATGCGTGCCCCACGGATGACGATTGCGGGTGCCGACGGTGAAGCCGAGTTCTTGATACGCATCCGCGGCCGCATCGAGGTCGCGCACCGCATGCACGAGATGGTCGAGACCGCCGGGCATCAGTCCGAAGCTTTCATGAATGCCGACGCGATTACTTCATCGCCGAGAACGCCGTCGGCGTCAGCAGCTGGTTGGCGATGGTCTCGACGATCTGACCGTCCTCTTCGCTCTTCGCCCTCGCCGCGACCCATTCCGGGTCGGTCACGAAAGCGGTCCATTTCTGGTCGCGCTCGGCGAGATTTTCCCACGCGAGCAGATAGGTCAGTTCCTGATTGGAGGCGCCGACCAGCGTGGTGAAGAACCCGATCGCGCGGATGCCATGCTTGTCGAACAGCCGCAACGTCGTTGTCTCGAACCGCTTCAGCAGCGCCGGTAGCCGGCCAGGCACGCAGCGATACGTCCGGGATTCATAGATCATGACGAAGCCTCCCTCAGCGCGGCGCGCGTGTCGCCACACCGGCGCGTGCCGTGTTGTGGCAACAATCCGGGAGAACGTCAAAGCGGCCCATGCGGCTGACAGCACCGCGTCCGCCGCATGGCCCGCGCTTGCCGAGCCAAGCCGCTCGGCGTGAACGCCCTATCGCTGCTTCGGCGGCGGGATATCGCCGGCTGAATTGGCGATATGAGGGTCGACCAGATTGACCCTGGCGCCAGGGTCGGCGCCGAACAGCTTGCGAAAATCGTCCGGCCCCAGCAGCCGCGCGGCCTCGTCGATCAGTTCCTGATTGCGCGCGTTCAGGGCCACCGCACCGGGTTGGCCCGAGCCGGGCCAGGCGCGCGCGGCGAATTGCTGGACTTCGCTGCGCAATTGCAGCAGTCGGCTGAGCTTGGCCGGCTGGCCGGCAAGCAGCGCCATCGCCCGCTTCTCGAATTCATCCGCCTCCGGCAACGTCTCGTCCTGCGCCATCCTCAATCCCTCGGGTCGGGCCGGTCCCGCCGTCAGTTGCTGCGATGTGCACGAGGCGACCTTCGAAGACCATGCGGTATGCTGCAGCCCGTAAGTGCCATAAATGAAGCTGCTCAACAGATAGCCTCGGGCCTTGTGCACCGTCATCGGTTGGCCGCTGCCGAGCCCGCTCGCGTACAACACCTGATTGGCCAATTGGTGGCAAACACCATCGACGCCATAGTGATAGATCGTACCGCGGGCGAGCGACGAGGTCCGCGAGTCGAGATTGGGCCGGACCAGGCACTGCGCCACCGCCGGATCGGCGGGCTGCTGGCCCAGCGAGCCGTCGGGATTGCTGGGCGTGCCACCGACCGCGTGAAACGATCCCCAGCTATACCAGAAGAACTGATGGGCCCCGACCACTTCGGTGATGGTCGGGTAGCCGTGGATACGATTGTCGTAGCTGGTGACCCACGTGTGATCGACCGGCGACTCGGAATCCCAGGCCGGGATTGCCCAAGCGAAGAGCGTGACCGGCTGCGCCATCTAGAAACCTCGATTGCCGTTGGCTATGCGAAGCACGCGTCGGTTGATTTACAGATCTTCCTCTACTTCCGATCGAAAGTCTGTCCGGGAAGTGACCATCAGGGCGTTCGAACATCGTGAAAAATCGAACCGTCCCAAGCCGGTGCGATACCACTGCTGGTCAGCCGTTACCTTGAACATCGAATTGCTCGTGCTGCACTGTCGGGGGGCGACCCATGATGCGAATGTCTTCTGCCGTAGCCTTGCTCATTCTCGCGGCCACGCCATCGCACGCGCAGACACCCGGCGTCGTCACCGGTGGCAGCGACAATGTCACGGTCGGCGGCAGGCCGGCCGCGCGCGCCGGCGATACCACCTCCGACGGCTCGATCGTCGAGGGATCGAGCAACGTCTTCATCAATGGGAAGCCGGCCGCCGTGACGGGCGGCAGGACCACCTGCGGCGGCGTGGTCGTCGGTGACGGCAGCAACGTCTTCATCAACGGCAAGCCGATGGCGCGCGCCGGCGACGTCACCGCCGGCTGCAGGTAGCCGCGCGCCCTTTCCCTCAACTTCATCGGTCAACCTAACGACATGCCGCGCCCGCCTGCTTCGCCCCAGGCGGGCAATACTGCATCTCGTCAAGCGACCGCCGGCATTGCTACCTATTGCCGCAATTTCCGGTTTGACTTCATTTAAGGCGTTTGGATACGGTCGCGCCCGCTCATCGATAGTAAGCGGGGATTGTTTGCAGCACGTTGAAGTAATCTCTTGTCCACCGACAATCTCCGCCTCGTGGTGGAGCAAGCGTCCCTCGCTGAGTGAGAAGCTCTGTTATCTGCTCCTCTTCGCCGGCCTCATCATTGTCCGCATCCCGCATGCTATCTTGCACGGACGCTTCTGGGCCGAGGAAGGTAGTATCTTCTTCGCCAATGCCTGGCACCTCACCTGGAGCGAGGCCCTGTTCGCCGTCCATACGGGCTATCTCAACCTGACCGCTAACGCGGCCGGCTTGCTGGCCTCGTGTTTTCCTCTCGCGCAAGCGCCGTTGGCGACGGCCGCCATCGCGCTGCTGATCCATCTCGTCCCGGCGATCCTCATCCTGACCAGTCGAACGCCGTGGACGCAGCACCGCTGGACCGCCTTCGCGGCGCTGCTGGCGCTGGCGCTGCCGCCAGCGGCGCAAGAAACCTGGCTCAACTCGATCAACAGCCAGCACCACCTGGCCATCGCAGTCGGCATCATTCTGGCGCTGGACACCGAGCGCACGCGGGTTCGGTTCTTTCACTATGCCGTGCTGTTGCTGGCGGCGCTGAGTGCGCCTGCCGCCTGGTTTCTGTCGCCGCTGCTGATCCTGCGAGCTCTGCAGGAGCGATCGCCGCAACGCACGATCCAGACACTGATTTTTGTGGGCGGCATCGCCGTCGAGCTGGCGTTGTTTTTCCAGCCCGGCGAGCGCACCTTTGGCATGCCGATCTCGGTGTTCGGCGGCGTTCTGCTGATCAAGCACATCCTGCTGCCGATGCTCGACGCAGAGCGGGCGATCTCGCTCATCGAGGGACTGCGAAGTCGTTACATGGTGGGCGAGCGTCCGCTATGGCCGCTGCTGATCGTCGCCGCCCTGTACGGCGTATCCCTGCTGGCGGCACTGCGCCGGCCAACCTCGTCGCCGCTGTGGTTTTTGCTCGGCGCCGGCATTTTGACCGCCAGCTACGTGTCCGCCCTCGGCGACAAGATGGGCCTGCTGGAATATGTCGGCGGCGGACGCTATCAGCTCGTGCCGCACGCGCTGATCATGATGGCATTGCTGAGCTTCAGCGCCACGGAGACCGGGCTGCGCAGCTATCTGGCGGCGGGACTGTTCGGCTGGATCATCGCGGCACAGACCGCCACGCTGTTGCTGTGGAACGCCCCCTACACCACCGGCGCCGACTGGCGATCGGAAGTCGAGGCTTGGCAGCGCGACAGCACCCATCAGCTGCGAATCTGGCCGGACGGATGGGCGGTAGCGCTGGAGAAACCGCCATTCAGCGGCACCTACCGGGCGTACTAGCCGGGCAGTACGATTCTACACCAGCCGGCTCTGCACCAGCGCCGCTTCGACGAAGGAGGCGAACAGCGGGTGGGGTTCGAACGGGCGGGACTTCAGTTCGGGGTGGAACTGCACGCCGATGAACCAGGGGTGATCCTCGTATTCGACGATCTCCGGCAGCACGCCGTCCGGCGACATGCCGGAGAAGCGCAGGCCGTGCTGTTCGAGCCGGTTCTTGTAGGCGGTGTTGACCTCGTAACGGTGGCGATGCCGCTCGGAGATTTCGGTGGCGCCGCCATAGACTTCGGACACCCGGCTGCCGCGCTTCAGCGACGCCGGATAGGCGCCGAGCCGCATCGTGCCGCCGAGATCGCCGGCCTGATTGCGCTTCTCGAGCTCGTTGCCGCGCACCCATTCGGTCATCAGGCCGACCAGCGGCTCCGGCGTCGGGCCGAACTCGGTGGAATTGGCCAGCTCGATGCCGGCGAGATTGCGCGCCGCCTCGATCACCGCCATCTGCATGCCGAAGCAGATGCCGAAATACGGCACGTTGCGCTCGCGCGCGAAACGCGCCGCCTCGATCTTGCCCTCGGCGCCGCGCTGGCCGAAGCCGCCGGGCACCAAAATACCGTTGACGTGTTCGAGGAACGGCGCCGGGTCCTCGTTCTCGAACACTTCGCTCTCGATCCAGTCGAGGTTGACCTTGACCTTGTTGGCGATGCCGCCGTGGCTGAGCGCCTCGATCAGCGACTTATAGGCGTCCTTCATCCCGGTGTACTTGCCGACGATGGCGATCGTCACCGCGCCTTCCGGATTGCGCACGCGCTCGTTGATCTCGTGCCAGCGCGCCAGCTGCAGCGGCTCCTTGGCCGCGAGCGCGAACGCCGCCAGCACTTCGTCGTCGAGCCCGGCGTCGTGATACGCCTCCGGCACCGCGTAGATATTGTCGACGTCGCGCGCCTCGATCACCGCGCTTTCGCGGACGTTGCAGAACAGCCCGAGCTTGCGCCGCTCCTCCTTGGGGATTTCGCGATCGGTGCGGCACAGCAGGATGTCGGGCTGAATGCCGATCGAGCGCAGTTCCTTGACCGAATGCTGGGTCGGCTTGGTCTTGAGCTCGCCGGCGCTCGGGATGTAGGGCAGCAGCGTCAGATGGATGTAGATCACGTCGCCGCGCGGCAGGTCGTTCTTGATCTGGCGGATCGCCTCGAAGAACGGCAGGCCCTCGATGTCGCCGACGGTGCCGCCGATCTCGACCAGCACGAAATCGTATTCGTCATTGTCGCTGAGGACGAAGTCCTTGATGGCGTTGGTAACGTGCGGAATCACCTGGATTGTGGCGCCGAGATAGTCGCCGCGGCGCTCCTTGGTCAGGATGTCCTGATAGATCCGGCCGGTGGTGATGTTGTCCTGCTTGGTGGCAGGACGACCGGTGAAGCGCTCGTAGTGACCGAGGTCGAGATCGGTCTCGGCGCCGTCGTCGGTCACGAACACTTCGCCGTGCTGGTACGGCGACATCGTACCGGGATCGAGGTTGAGATAGGGATCGAGCTTGCGAAGGCGGACTTTGTAGCCTCGCGCCTGCAGCAGGGCACCGAGTGCCGCTGATGCCAGACCCTTGCCGAGCGAGGAGACCACGCCGCCGGTGATGAAGATGTACCGCGCCATGGGACTTTACCTTTAAGGCCCCAGGGCCGATTCGCAAAAGCGATTCGCATCCCGCGGGGAGTTTTCCAAACGCCTGTGGGTGACGCCGAAAGCACAGCGTCGTCATACGATTAAGGGCGGCAGCTCAGAACGTGTCCGAGCTCCCGCCGCTGCATGCCGGCAATGCTTATTTCGACTGCGGCGGCGCCGGAGCGGCCGGGGCCGTGTTCTGCTGCTGATCGGACTGCCGCAGCGAGTCCAGAATACCGCCGCCCTGCGACGTCGGCGGCACCGGAGTGCCCGGCGCCGTCTGTGCCGGAACCGAAGTCGGCAGGATCGAGGTCGGCTTGCGGTTGTAGGTGGCGAGCCAGCCGAGCAGCAGGCTGGTCACGAAAAACCCCGCCGCCATGATCGCCGTGGTGCGGGTCAACAGGTTCGCGGTGCCGCGGCTCGACATGAAGCCACCACCGCCGCCGCCACCCACGCCAAGGCCGCCGCCTTCGGACTTCTGCAGCAGCACAGCGCCGATCAGGCCGAGGACCAGCATGAGGTGGATGACGATAATGACAGTCTGCATAGCACCCTTCCATCACAAGCCCGGACCGCCGAAAGGCCGGCATGGCGCCGGCGCGAGCTGCTCGACAGGCTTGCGGGATTCACGAGATTGCGCGGTGTCTACACGATCGCCCGGGGCATTGTCACCCCCGGATGGACCCAGACCCGCGCCGATAAAGCCTTTTGCCCGTCCTCAGTTAGGGGCAGCCGGCGGCGATCGCAAGGAAGTCCGACGCCTTCAGGCTGGCGCCGCCGATCAGCGCGCCGTTGACGTGCGGCACAGCCAGCAGTTCGCGGGCATTCGACGGCTTGACCGAGCCGCCATACAGCAGCCGCATCTGCTCGCCCTCGGCGCTGAAGCGTTGCGTCAGAGTCTGGCGGATAAAGCCATGAACTTCCTCGACATCCTCCACGGTGGGCGTCATCCCGGTGCCGATCGCCCAGACCGGCTCATAGGCGACCACCAGGTTCGCCGCGGTCGCGCCGTCCGGAAGCGAGCCGGCCAGCTGGCCGGCGACCACGTCCAGCGTATGGCCGGCGTTGCGCTCGCCCTGCGTCTCGCCGACGCAGACAATCGCCACCAGCCCTGCCCGCCACACCGCCTGCGCCTTGCTGCGCACAATGGCGTCGGTCTCGGCATGATCGGCGCGTCGCTCGGAATGGCCGACGATTATGGCGCGAGCGCCGGCATCGGCCAGCATCTCGGCCGACAAATCACCGGTATGGGCACCGGAGGCATTGACGTGACAGTCCTGAGCACCGACCGCGACCTTGAGCGCGCCGTCTCTGTTGGCGGTCGCCAGCCGATCGGCGAAGGCGGCGATCAGCGTTGCCGGCGGGCACACCAGGAGATCGATTCCCGGCGACAGCTGCGCCGCGCCGGACAGCATCGCGTCGAATTCGGACATCGATGCCTTCAGGCCGTTCATCTTCCAGTTTCCGGCAATCAGCGGACGAACGGCGTGGACCGGCATGGATACTCTCGCGTGTTAGGGTTGCACAATGTCGCTAGCAGAGCCGTTTGCGATGCTCAAGGCCGCGTGATCGCGCAGCGCTGCCGCCGTCCGCGAGTCGTGAGCGAAGGCGGTAGCGGCGGCGGGAATTGCGACGACCGGCTCGGTTGCGACGCTTTCGCCGCCACTTTATGATGGATTTTCAAGCCGGCGACGCTAATTTGCGCCTCCGCGCGCAATGGCGCGGCCGGTTCCCTCCTGACAAAAAGTGGCTCCATGCTTCGCGGAATTCGCAACGCCTCATCCAACTGGGTCGGCAAGACCATCATGACCATCGTGATGGGCGTGCTGATCATCAGCTTCGGTGTCTGGGGCATTGCCGACATCTTCCGCGGCTTCGGCCGGTCGACGCTGGCCACGATCGGCAGCACCGAGATTTCGACCGAGCAATTCCGCCAGACTTATAACGACCGCCTGCAACAGATCGGCCGCCAATTCGGCCGGCCGCTGACGCCGGACCAGGCGCGCGCCTTCGGCATCGACCGTCAGGTGCTGCAGCAGGTGATCGCCGAGGCGGCGCTCGACGAGCAGGCGCGCCGGCTCGGGCTCGGCCAGTCCGACGAAGACACCATGAAGAGCATTCTGGCCGACCCGAACTTCAAGGGCACCAACGGCGCGTTCGATCCCGCCCGCTTCCAGCAGGTGATCCGCCAGTTCGGCTTTACCGAGCAGCGCTACATCACCGAGCAGCGCAAGGTCTCGCTGCGCCGGCAGCTTGCGGGCACCATCACGGACGGTCTCGCCGTTCCGAACACGATGCTGCAGGTGGCGAGCCAGTTTCAGAACGAGCAGCGCGCGATCGACTATCTCAAGCTGACCGAGGCGCAGGCCGGCACCATCGAGGCGCCCTCGTCCGAAGCGCTCGCGGCTTATTACGAGCAGCACAAGGCGCAATTCCGGGCGCCCGAATATCGCAAGGTCGCGTATCTCGCGGTGACGCCGGATTCGATCGCCAAATGGTCCGAGATCTCCGACGACGATGCCCGCAAGGTCTATGAGGAGCGCAAGGACAAGCTGTCGACGCCGGAGCGGCGACAGGTGTCGCAGATCGTGTTCCCGAACGCCGAAGACGCCGAGGCCGCCCGCAAGAAGATCGCCGACGGCGCCTCGTTCGAAGACGTCGCCACCGAGCGCGGGCTGAAGCCGGCGGACGTCGACCTGGGCCTCGTCAGCAAGGCGGACATGCTCGACCCGGCGGTCGCCAACGCGGCGTTCGCACTGCCGGCAGGCGACGTCAGCCAGCCGATCAAGGGCGCGTTCGGCACCGCCTTGGTCAAAGTCGCCAAGATCGAGCCGGGCGTACAGCCGAGCTACGAGAGCGTGGCGCAGACTATCAAGCGCGAGATCGCGCTCGAGCGCGCCCGCGCCGAGGTGCAGTCGCTGCACGACAAGATGGAAGACGCCCGCGCCGGCGGCGCCAACGTCGTCGAGGCGGCCAAAACGCTGGGTCTGAATGCCGTCACCATCGAGGCGGTCGACCGCAGCGGCAACGGCCCCGACGGCCAGCCGGTGAAGAACATTCCGCAGGGTCTCGACCTCGCGACGCAAGCCTTCAACGCCGATACTGGCGTCGATACCGAAGCGATCAGCTATCAGAACGGCTATGTCTGGTTCGACGTGCTCGGCGTGACGCCGTCGCACGAGCGTAGCCTCGACGAGGTCAAGGACAAGGTCGAGGCGCGCTGGCGCGCCGATCAGGTCACCACCCGGCTGCGCACGCTGGCGACCGAGCTGGTGCAGAAGCTCGGCTCCGCCGGCAAGCTCGCCGATGTCGCGCCGGCCGGCGTGAGCGTCGAAACCGCCACCGGGCTGAAGCGCGAAGGCACGACCGCCGTGCCGGCCGACGTCGTCAAAGCGGTGTTCAGGACCGCCAAGGATGGCACCGGCCAGGCCCAGGGCGACACCGGCACCGACTGGTACGTGTTCCGCGTCACCGACGTCACCGTGCCGCCGGCTGATCTGGCATCGGCCGACGTCACCAAGCTGAAGGACACCCTGCTGCAGCGCCTCACCGACGAACAGGTCGGCGAATATATCGCTTGGCTCGAGCAGGATCTCGGCACCAAGATCAACCAGCAGGCGGTGGCGCAGGCCACGGGGGCGGCGACCAACTGATCCGGCGAAAGCCGTATCGTGCGCCGATGGGGACCATGATCGATTTCAAGACCGTAATCGCCAAGGTCGCGACTGGCGCGACCCTGACGCGGGACGAGGCGGCGAGCGCGTTCGACGCCATGATGTCGGGCGACGCGACGCCGTCGCAGATGGGTGCTTTGCTGATGGGCCTGCGGGTCCGCGGCGAGACCGTCGACGAGATCACCGGCGCGGTGACGACGATGCGGTCGAAGATGCTGACCGTCGACGCGCCGGCCGATGCGGTCGACGTCGTCGGCACCGGCGGCGACGGCTCCGGCTCGGTCAACGTCTCGACCTGCGCGTCCTTCATCGTCGCCGGCTGCGGCGTGCCGGTCGCCAAGCACGGCAACCGCGCGCTGTCGTCGAAATCCGGCGCCGCCGACGTGCTGAACGCGCTGGGCGTCAAGATCGACATCACTCCCGACCAGGTCGGCCGCTGCGTCAACGAAGCCGGCATCGGCTTCATGTTCGCGCCGACGCATCATCCGGCGATGAAGAACGTTGGCCCGACCCGGGTCGAGCTCGCCACCCGCACGATCTTCAACCTGCTCGGCCCGCTGTCGAACCCGGCTGGCGTCAAGCGGCAGATGATCGGTGTGTTCTCGCGGCAATGGGTCCAGCCGCTGGCGCAGGTGCTGAAGAATCTCGGCTCCGAGGCAATCTGGGTCGTGCACGGCTCCGACGGCCTCGACGAGATCACCCTCTCCGGCCCCACCGCCGTCACGCAGCTCAAGGCCGGCGAAATCACCAGCTTCGAGATCAGCCCCGAGGATGCCGGCCTGTCGCGCGCCCCCGCCGAAGCGCTGAAGGGTGGTGACGCCGAAGCCAATGCAGTGGCGCTGCGCGCTGTGCTGGAAGGCATGCCCGGACCGTATCGTGATGTCGCGGTCCTCAACGCTGCGGCCACGCTGATCGTCGCCGGCAAGGCCAAGGACCTGAAAGAAGGCGTCGCACTGGCCACAAAATCGATCGACAGCGGCGCGGCGGAAGCGCGGTTGAAGAAGCTGATCGCCATCGCGGCGGCGGCCTGAAGTACCAATTGCCGTCATGCCCGGGCTTGTCCCGGGCATCCACGCCTTTGGGCCGGCGCAACGGTGAAGGCGTGGATGGCCGGGACAAGCCCGGCCATGACGAAAAATAAGCGACCCGATCAAGCACTAGTAGGTAGCAGAGCCGTGTCCGATATCCTGACCAAGATCGAAGCCTACAAGCGCGAGGAGATCGCGGTCGCCAAGCGCGAGCGGCCGCTGGCCAGGCTGGAGGCGATCGCGCGCGAGGCGCCGCCGCCGCGCGGCTTTGTCCAGGCGCTGCGCGCCAAGCACGCCGCCGGCGACTACGCGCTGATCGCCGAGATCAAAAAGGCGTCGCCGTCGAAGGGCCTGATCCGCGCCGATTTCGATCCGCCGGCGCTGGCCAAGGCCTATGAGCTAGGCGGCGCGGCGTGCCTGTCGGTACTCACCGACACGCCGTCGTTCCAGGGCAGCCTCGACTATCTGGTCGCGGCGCGCGCGGCGGTGTCGCTGCCGGCGCTGCGCAAGGACTTCATGTACGAGACGTATCAGGTGGTCGAAGCTCGCGCCTACGGCGCCGACTGCATCCTGATCATCATGGCGGCGCTGGACGACGCCGAGGCCAAGGACATCGAGGACACCGCGTTCGATCTCGGCATGGATGTGCTGGTCGAGATCCACGACGGCGCCGAACTCGACCGCGCGCTGAAGCTGCGCTCGGCGATGATCGGCGTCAACAACCGCAACCTGCGCACCTTCGAAGTCACGCTGGCGACCAGCGAAGCGCTCGCGCCGCGGATCCCGAGCGATCGGCTGATGGTCGGCGAGAGCGGCATCTTCACCCCCGCCGACCTCGCCCGCCTGGCCCGCGTCGGCATGTCGACCTTCCTGGTCGGCGAAAGCCTGATGCGCCAGGACGACGTCACCGCCGCAACGCGGACGCTGCTAGCGCGTGAGCCGGCATTGCAGCAGAGCGGATCTGTTTAGTGGCAAGGACTTCGCCGCACCCGGTGCCTCACCCTCCCCTGGAGGGGGAGGGTCGACATGGGGCGCGCCACGCGCGGCCCATGTCGGGGTGGGGTGACAGCCGTTCGATCCTGACGTGCGCCACCACTCGCTCATCCCTTGTGGCTTCACCCCACCCCGGACGGCTGCGCCGTCCGACCCTCCCCCTCCAGGGGAGGGTGAAGAACCGCGCGCGTCACTGTCACCTTTTCAGCGTGAGATCTGCCCGTGGCTAAGAAGACCAGCAAATCCTCCGCGTCCTCGCCCGCCCTCACCCACATCGGCGCCACGGGTGAAGCGCATATGGTGGACGTCTCGGCCAAGCCAGCCACCGAGCGCGTTGCCGTCGCCGAGGGGCGCGTGGTGATGAAGCTGGCGACGCTGGCGCTGATCCTGAGCGGCGACGCCAAGAAGGGTGACGTGCTCGGCACCGCGCGGATCGCCGGCATCATGGCGGCCAAGCGCACGTCCGAACTGATCCCGCTGTGCCATCCGTTAGCGTTGTCGAAGGTCACCATCGACATCACCCCGGACAAGAAGCTGCCCGGTTGCATCGTGCGCGCCACTGCCAAGGTGAGCGGCCCGACCGGCGTCGAGATGGAAGCGCTCACCGCCGTGTCGGTCGCGTGCCTGACGATCTACGACATGGTCAAGGCCGCTGAACGCGGTGTGCGGATCGAAGGCATCCAGCTGATCGCCAAGTCCGGCGGAAAGTCGGGTGACTACGTCGCGGACGCGCGCGCCAAATAGGCCTAGTCTCGGCACCGGTCCGAACCGAGATCGCGCCGATGACATCCCCCGCTCCCTCATCACCTGCCGGCCTCAGCAACGCGGAAGCCGCCGCCCGGCTGAAAGCCGAAGGCTTCAACGAACTGCCGCGGCCGGACCGGCGCACATTGTTCGGCATCGTGCTCGAAGTGCTGCGCGAGCCGATGCTGGCGCTGCTGCTCGGCGGCGGCGTGATCTATCTGGCGCTCGGCGACTTCAAGGAAGCCATTATCCTGCTGGTGTTCGCCAGCCTGTCCGTTGTCATCACCGTGGTGCAGGAGAGCCGCACTGAACGCGTGCTCGAGGCGCTGCGCGACCTCACCAGCCCGCGCGCGCTGGTGATCCGCGACGGTGAGCGCAAGCGTATCGCCGGACGCGAAGTGGTCCGCGGCGATCTGCTGGTTCTGGCGGAAGGCGATCGCGTCGCGGCCGATGCGGTGCTGCTGCAGGCCGACGACATTGCGGTCGACGAGTCGCTGCTGACCGGCGAGTCGCTGCCGGTCCGCAAGATCGCACGCGACGAGGCCGGCGATACGATCCCGCGCCGCCCCGGCGGCGACGATCAGCCGATCGTGTATTCCGGCTCGCTGATGGTCCGCGGCAGCGGCATCGCCGAAGTGATCGCCACCGGCGCGCGCAGCGAGATCGGCAAGATCGGTCAGGCGCTCGGCACGATGCAGACCGAACCACCGCGGCTGCAGACCCAGACGCGCAAGCTGGTGCGCGTGTTCGGGCTGATCGGCGGCGCGTTCAGCATCCTCGTCGTCGTGCTATACGGCACCTTGCGCGGCGGCTGGCTCGATGCCGTGCTGGCCGGCATTACCGTCGGCATGTCGATGCTGCCGGAGGAATTCCCGGTGGTGCTCACCGTTTTCATGGCGATGGGCGCGTGGCGGATCTCGCAGGCTCGTGTGCTGACACGACGCGCCGCCGCAATAGAGGCGCTCGGCTCCGCCACAGTGCTGTGCACCGACAAGACCGGCACACTGACCGAAAACCGGATGTCGGTCGCCGAGCTGCGGCTGCTGAGCGGCGAGACCTTCCGCCCCCGCGCGGGCGATTTGCCGGCCGCGTTTCGCGATCTGCTCGAGACCGCCCTGCTCGCCGCCGCGCCCGACCCGTTCGACCCGATGGACCGCGCGCTGCATCGCCTCGCGGATGAGCATCTGCCGGACGGCGCCGGCGGACGCAGCCTGGTGCATGCATACGGGCTGCGCCGCGATCTGCTGGCGATTACCCAGGTGTGGCGCGATCCCGACGACCTCGGCAACTACGTCGTCGCCGCCAAAGGCGCGCCGGAGGCGATCGCGCGGATGTGCGGTCTCGGCGATGCCGATCTGAAACAACTATCCAGTACCGTCGATGCGATGGCGGCCGACGGTCTGCGCGTGCTCGGCGTCGCCCGCGCGGCGCACCCGAGTGATAACTGGCCGGAGACGCAGCTCGGCTTCGGCTTTGTCTTCCTCGGGCTTGTCGGCCTCGCCGATCCGCTACGCGAAGCGGTTCCGGCGGCGGTCGCCGATTGCCGCACCGCCGGCATCCGCGTGGTGATGATCACCGGTGATTATCCGGCCACCGCGCGTGCGATCGCCCGCGGCGCCGGCATCGACTCCGAAGCGAGTATCACCGGCGATGAGATCGCGCAGCTGGATGACGCCGCACTGGCGCAACGCCTGAAGAGCACCACAGTGTTCGCCCGGATCATGCCGGAGCAGAAGCTGCGCATCGTCGAGGCGCTCAAGGCCGATGGTGAAGTCGTGGCTATGACCGGCGACGGCGTCAACGATGCGCCGTCGCTGAAGGCGGCCCATATCGGCATCGCGATGGGCGGCCGCGGCACCGACGTGGCGCGCGAGGCGTCGTCGATAGTATTGCTCGACGACGACTTCGCCTCGATCGTCAAGGCGATCCGGCTCGGCCGGCGGATCTACGACAACCTCGTCAAGGCGATGGGCTTCATCTTCGCCGTGCACGTGCCGATCGCGGGCCTTGCCTTGCTGCCGCTGCTGTTCGGGCTGCCGATCCTGCTGGGTCCGATCCACATCGCGTTTCTCGAGATGATCATCGATCCGGTGTGCTCGATCGTGTTCGAGGCGGAGACCGCCGAGGACGACGTCATGCGCCGCCCGCCCCGCAACCCCGACCGGCCGCTGTTCAGCGGTGCCCTGATCGGCTGGGGGCTGGTGCAAGGACTGCTGGTGTTCACTCTGGTGGCCGGCGTGTTCGTCATCGGACAATCTCGCGCGATGCCGGAGACCGAACTACGCGCCCTGACCTTCTTCGCGCTGGTGCTGAGCTTCGTCTGCCTGATCTTCGTCAACCGCTCGTTCTCGACCTCGATCCTGGCCGCGCTGCGCCGGCCCAACCCGATGCTCGCGGCGGTGCTGGTGATCGTCGGCGGCGTGCTCGGCCTCAGCCTCGCCTGGCCGTGGCTGCGCGAGCTGTTCCGGTTCGGGCCGCTGCATGGCGACGATCTGGCGCTGACCGCCGGCGCCGCGCTGGTGGTGCTGATCGTGCTCGAAGTCATCAAGCCGTTGTGGCGCCGTCGGCTTGGCGGCGTGCCGTCGCGGCGACCGGGGGCCTGATCGCCGCAACGATCTCGTTCTTACGCGGACAGCCGCTCGACCGCTTGCCGGCCGATCACAAAACGGCTGGTGTTGGCGCAGTCTTCGCAGCGATAGATGTGGCGCTCGAACTCAAAACAGCGACCGACCGGCCGCGGCTCGACGCGCGCGAGCCGCATGGTCGCGCCGCAGACGGGGCAGCGCGCCGGATCGAACGTAGTTTGATTGTTGCGCCAGACCATAGTGCCTCCTCCCCACTGGCTCGCTGAACTCGTCCGACGGGCTGTCGTCGCGGCGGCCGCCGCCGATCAGCCTGATCGCCGCGCCGCCTTTCGGCGGCGGCTCGTCGCCATCGAGCCGGCGCAGTGCCGCAAGGATCGCGGCCAGCGGCACGGTCCGGTCTGAACCGGGCACGGCACGCAGCCACGGCTGCTGCTCGATCGCGTTGGCGTCGGACGCCCATGAGGAAAGAATGGCCCGCTTCTCCGCCGTGCCGAGCGTATCGTCGCGCAGCACCTGGTCAGGATGATCATACCCCGTTGCGGGGTGATCCCATGCGGCATGGTTCAGCGCGGCATGGTTCAGTGCGGAATGTTCGAGACTGCCTGGAGCGGGCCGGAGCTCCAGGTCCGATTTGGTCGTCGTGTGCATCGCAATCCTCCCGAGCTACTCCTTTCGAACGGGACGGATCGAAAATTAGAAACACCGACGACGCTTTCAAGTCCCCGCCGAGAAATTTTTCGAGCGCGCCCCATCGGACTACCAACCGGCCCCTTGACGCCGTTTGGACCGATCCCAGATCGATGGGCGCGCGCCGCCCGGCGCGGGTGCGCTTCTGGTTTTAGAGATCGGTGGATCAAGACTGGAATGAGGAGGCATCCATGAATGTGCGAGAGATGATTCCCTGGGGCCGCAGCAGTCAGTCCGTGTCGCCCTTCAACGGGGACCCGTTCTTGTCGCTGCAGCGCGAAATGAACCGGCTGTTCGATGACGTTTTCCGTGGCTTCGACACGCCGGGTTTGGCGGGCCGCTTCCCGGCCTTCGGCACGTCCTGGCCGAAACTCGAGATCGCCGACAGCGACAAGGCGCTGACGGTCTCGGCCGAGGTCCCGGGCATGGAGGAGAAAGATATCGAGGTACTGCTCGATGACGGCGCGCTGACCATCCGCGGCGAAAAGACCTCGGATTCCGAGGACAAGGACAAGCAGTTCAGCGAGCATTTCTACGGCAAGTTCGAACGCCGCATCCCGCTCGACGCCGCCATCGCCGCCGACCAAGTCAGCGCCTCGTTCAAGAACGGCATGCTGACGGTGACGCTGCCGAAAGCCGAGCCGTCGACGACGGCCGCCAGGCGGATTGCGATCCAGCCCGGCAAGTGATCGCCGGACGCGAAGCTACGCCGGCGCTCGCCGCCGCAACGCTCTGTTCATCATCCCGCTGGTGCGCCCGGGACAATCTCGCATTGTCCCGGGCGCCAGGCTTTCAAGCAAACGGAATTTAACGACTTCGAGGTGCAATGCGCCGAGCAGCAAGCCGGCGATGCGAGAGTTGATGATGGTCCAGGAGCGACGATTTGCACGGGTGCGTCCGAGCGGGCTGGTCTCGCGCGCCGCGAGCCTGATCGTCGGCCCCAAGCTGCCGGTGGTACCATGCCACGTCGTGGACTACTCCGCTGGCGGTGCCTGCATCGAGCTCACCGCCGACGTCACCCTGCCCCAGCGCTTCGAACTGCTGCACGGCGGCACCAGAAAGAAATGCCGAACCGTGTGGCGCCGCGCGCGCCGCGTCGGCGTGGCGTTCTGAAGCCGCGGACAGCAAGCAGAACCTGGACTTGCTTTGGTCAAGCAGTGAAGCGCTTCAGCCCCTGGAACCTCGACTCCACGCTGCGCCCCGCCATGACAAAGACGATCGCGATTTGATCAGGCGGCGATGTCGTCCGGACGCGCCTCAGCGTCGCAGATCCTCCGGCAGCGGCGGGTTTTCGCGGAGCAGGCTGATCGTGACTCGACGATTGGCAGCAATGGTCGGGGCGTCCGGAAACAGCGGATCGCCGTCGCCCTTGCCGGCCACCGACATCACCCTGTCTGACGCGAGGCCCTCGCGCTTTAGAATCTGACGCACGGCATTGGCGCGGCTCGTCGACAGATCGAACGCATCGTAGTCGTCGCCCGCCGAGACCGGCACCGTGGCGGTGTGACCGACGATCGAGATCCGCAGCGCGGTGGCGCGCAATGGTCCCGCCAGCCGCGCGATCAGCAGCCGCGCCGCCTCGTAAGGCGTCGCCGAGCCGTCCGGAAACATCGGGCGGCCGTCCTGATCGGTCAGCTCGAGATTGAGCCCGGTTGGAGTTTGCTCGAACACGACGTTCTTGGATAGTTCGGCGAGCTCCGGTGAGTCCATCAACGCCTGGCGTAGCGACGCCGACGCCAAGGCGAAGTCGCGCTCTGCTTTGGTCCGGGAGGCGAGCTCCGCGGCCTCGGCATCGAGCTGGCTCGGCGTCGCGCTGGACTGATCAGGCGCCACGTTCAGCTTGCTGCGGACCTTGCCCTGCACCGGCACGCCATCGGTCTCGATCACGCCCGAATAGCGCGACTCCTGCTGCACGCCGAACGCGTCGCGCATCGAGCCGGCGACGATCTGCATCTTGTGCAGGTCCTGGGTGGAGAACGACACCAGCACAAGGAAGAAGCTGACGAGCAAGCCCATCAGATCGGCGAAAGTCACGAACCAGCCGTGGCCGCCGGCATGATCCTCCTCGACCTTCTTCCTGCCACCCGCGCGGCCGCCTCCGCTCAGCATCGCAAACCATCCGGCGACTGGCAGACAGCGAACAGAGGTCGACTTCCCATGCGCATAGCGATCGCCGCTGAGAGATCCGGCACCGCGTGCGTCGCGCTTCGAGGACGCACGTCGCTGCGCAGTTGTGCTGTTCTAGGCAGTGACGCATGAACAAACGGTTGTCGTGGAACCTCAATGTTTCTGCACGATACTAGACTTCCGTCGGCATCTCGCCACCGTCCCGCAATGCTGCTAGGCCTGTCTGATGACGTCCTCCCTGTCCCCCGGCGCGGCCGACGCGCTGTTGTTCGATCTCGGCCGCGTGGTGATTGATTTCGATCTCGCGCGCACGCTGAAGGCCTGGGCGGTGGAGCTCGGCAGCGATCCGGCCGCCACGATGGCGCGGCTGGCCGCCAACGACACCTTCCACCGCTACGAGACCGGCCATGTCACGGACGCGGAATTCTTTGCGGCGGTCCGCCAGGTGCTGAGACTCGAGCTGTCCGACGACGCGCTGCGCGACGGCTGGAACGCGATCTTCATCGGCGAGATGCCCGGCATCGGCCCGCTGCTCGCACGCGCTGCGCAGCATCTGCCGCTGTACGCACTGTCCAACACCAACGATGCGCACATCGCGCATTTCTCCGAGCAATACGCGCATCTGCTGGTGCATTTCCGCGAGCTGTTCCTGTCGTCGCGGATCGGTATGCGCAAGCCGAATGCCGAGGCCTACGACCACGTCGTCAAGGCGATCGGCATTTCCCCGGACCGCATTGTGTTCTTCGACGATCTGGCCGAAAACATCGACGCCGCGCGCGCGCATGGCCTGCATGCTGTGCATGTCCGTTCCAGCGCCGACGTCGCGCAGGCGCTTGATCAACTCGGGCTGTGATCGCCCATCCGAATGACCGACGAGTGGCCATGACCGACGCCGCGACCGACTTCGATTGGGACTACCCCAACCCGTTCACGCTGACCGTGGTGCCCGGCTCCACCGATATCGACGGCCTCAATCACACCAACAACTCGGTCTACGTGCGCTGGTGCGACAGCGTCGGTTGGGCACATTCCGAAGCGCTCGGCCTCGCGCTCGCCGACTGGCAGCGCATTGACCGCGCGATGGCGATCCGCCGCGGCGAATATGACTATCTGCTGCCAAGCCATCTTGGTGATGAGATGCTGCTCGCCACGTGGATCTACGGCAGCGACGGCAGGCTGGTGATGGAACGCCGCTTCCAGTTGATCCGCCCGCGCGACCGCGCCACCGTGATGCGCGGCCGCTGGCAGCTCGTCTGCATCGAGATGTCCAGCGGTCGCCCCCGCCGCCTCCCCCCGGAATTCGCCGACGTGTATCTGCCGGTGATGGTGCAGGCCAAGGACGACCCAGCGTAAGCACCGCAGGAGAGGCACCGCCGATGTCCGCCGCCACCATGTTCGTCCGCCAGTTCTTTCACGGGACCCGCGCAGACCTTGCGCCCGGCGATTTGATCGCGGTGGGCTATCCGTCGAACTTCACCGACGTTGCACCGCTATCCTGGGTGTATTTCACCGCCACGCTCGACGCCGCGATCTGGGGCGCCGAACTCGCGACCGGGGACGGCCGGCAGCGCATCTACGTGGTCGAGCCGACCGGCGAATTCGACGACGATCCGAACGTGACCGACAAGAAATTTCCCGGCAATCCAACGCTGTCCTACCGCTCCAAGCACCCGCTGCGCGTCGTCGCCGAAGTCACGAACTGGCAGCCCCACTCCGCCGACCGCATCCAGCACATGAAAAAAGGCCTGTCCCGCCTCAAAGCCGAAGGCGCCGAGATCATCGACTGATACACGATGCGGCGTTTGGCGCGGATGCCCGGCGTGACGGAAGGCACAGTCACTTGCTGATCGAGGCTGCCTGCTATGGCGCCGGCAGCGACCGACAGTCCATCGAGTACACCAATTCGCCTTTCGCGGTACGGCCGATCGGCTGGCACGGGCTGCTCGCCCGCACCACGGCCGGCGCCTCCGTCACGGTCGTCGACAGTGCGGCAGCCGGAGGCGCGGCCGCCGGCGCGGTGGCTGTCACCGCCGGAGCCTGGACCTGCGCAGCCGGAGGCGCAGCGGCAACGGCCTCCGGCGCACTCGCGGCCGGCGGCGCGTAGTCCGGGCTGGCTGACGGCATCCAGCCTTTGCTCCAGTCGTGCCGCACTGCATAGGCAGTGCCGAACGCGATCAGCCCGATCACGCCGACGATGCGCAGCAGCCATTTGGCAAAATCGTCACCCATCTGCACCCCTTTGGCCTGCTGCTCGATCCGTCGAGACGCCGTCCTAGCGCTGCCGATCCTGTTTGGACAATTAGGATTTGGTTGGGCTCGAAGTCGCCCCCCGGTGTAGCGGAGCTTGCGCAAGCGGCGCGGCCCACCTAAAGCCGAAGCATGAGCCGCCTGCACCGTCCTGCGCCGCAACTTTCCTTCACCCGCTCCGGGGTCGCCCTATGGCGCTGATGCCGGTCGCCGATGCGCTCGCCGCGGTGCTGAGCGGCGCCGCGGGCCTCGCTCCCGAATCCGTCCCGCTCGAGGATAGCCATGGCCGCGTGCTGGCGCGCGATCTCGCCGCGCTGCGAACCCAGCCGCCGCAGCCGATGTCGGCGATGGATGGCTATGCAGTGCGCGCCGTGGACGTCGCGACCGTGCCGGCGCGGCTCACCGTGATCGGCGAGATTGCGGCCGGCAAGCCGGCGACGCTCAGCGTCGGCCCGGGCGAGGCGCTGCGCATCTTCACCGGCGGCGTGATCCCCGGTGGCGCCGACAGCGTGGTGATCCAGGAAGACACGGTGCGCGATGGTGATCACGTGACGATCACCGAAGCTGCCAAGCTGGGCCGCCATATTCGGCCGGCCGGCGTCGACTTCACCGAAGGCGAAATCCTGCTGCGTGCCGGACGTCGGCTGAACGACCGCGACCTCGCGCTCGCCGCCGGCATGAATCATCCGGCGCTGCCGGTTTATCGCCGGCCGCGCGTGGCGATGCTCGCCACCGGCGACGAGCTGGTGATGCCCGGCAGCAGCCTGCAACCCGGTCAGATCGTGTACTCCAACGGCTACGCGCTGCGCGCGCTGGCGCGCAGCGAAGGCGCCGAGGTGATCGATCTCGGCATCGCCGCCGACACCGTCGAGGCGACCACGGCGGCGATCCGCAAGGCCCGCGACCTCGGCGTCGACCTGCTGGTCACCACCGGCGGTGCCTCGGCCGGCGACCATGACCTCGTCAAGCAGTCGCTGGAATCGGAAGGGACGCAGATCGCGTTCTGGAAGATCGCGATGCGCCCCGGCAAACCGATGATGCAAGGAAGCCTCGGCCCGATGCGGGTGATCGGCCTGCCCGGCAATCCGGTGTCGTCCTATGTCTGCGCCTTCCTGTTCATGGTGCCGCTGCTACGCGCGCTGTCGGGCATGACCGAGGTGATGCATCGCCGCGAACCGGCGGTGCTCGGCGCGGCGCTGGCCGCCAACGATCAGCGTGAGGACTATCTGCGGGCGCGTCTGCACGCGGGCGACGACGGCCGCCTAGTGGCGACTCCGGTCGATCGCCAGGACTCGTCCCTGCTGGCACGGCTGTCGGCGGCGCAGGCGCTGATCATTCGCCCGCCGCACGCGCCGAACGCTTCGGCCGGCGCGCCCTGCGACATCCTTAAGCTGCCGCTGTAGCCATCGCGGCATTTGCAGTCGGTCAATTAAGAGGTTGCGGAACACAAGCCGAACAGATAGTGTTCGTTCATGATTTGTTTCGATTCATGTGGTCATCGTTGTTCGCGGTCCTCGCGTGATGAACGACCGCAGGCGATCGTCGCCGGATTGGGGAATGGTCGATGCTGACGCGCAAACAGTTTGAGCTCCTGAAGTTCATCAACGAGCGGCTGAAGGAAGCCGGCGTTCCGCCCTCCTTCGACGAGATGAAGGACGCGCTGGATTTGCGCTCCAAATCGGGCATCCACCGGCTGATCACCGCTCTGGAAGAGCGCGGCTTCATCCGCCGCCTGCCCAACCGCGCCCGCGCCATCGAAGTGATCAAGCTGCCGGATCTCGGCGGCAATGCCGGCGGCCGACGCGGCTTCACCCCGAGCGTGATCGAAGGCAATCTCGGCAAGGTCCGCCCGCCCAGCCCGCAGCCGGTCGAACACGAGACCGACCGCAACGTCGCCGTGCCGGTGATGGGCCGAATCGCCGCCGGTACGCCGATCGAAGCGCTGCAGACCCGCAGCCACACCATCAGCGTGCCGCCCGAGATGCTCGGCGCCGGCGAGCACTACGCGCTGGAAGTGCGCGGCGATTCAATGGTCGAGGCCGGCATTCTCGACGGCGACATGGCGCTGATCCAGCGCAACGAGAGCGCCGACACCGGCGACATCGTGGTGGCGCTGATCGATGAGGAGGAAGCCACGCTGAAGCGCTTCCGCCGCCGCGGCGCCTCGATCGCGCTGGAGCCCGCCAACGCCGCCTACGAGGTCCGCATCCTGCCGCCCAATCGCGTCCGCATCCAGGGCAAGCTGGTCGGGCTGTATCGCAAGTACTGAGGTTCAGTCGTCGGCCGACTGATCCGCCGGCGCCGGGGTGGCATCGACTGGTGCCGGGCGTGGCCGCGATCCGCCGGGTGACGGCGAAGTGGCCGGTGCGTCTGCGACTGCCGCGGCCTCGACGGGCGCAGGCGACCACGGCCTGTCGCGGCTCTGCGGTCGCACCGCTTCGATCGCGAAGCCGATGGCGCGGCTTTGTCCCCTCCGCTCGGTTTGCCACAACGCCAGCGCGCCTTGGCTCTTGAGCTGATCGCCGCCGATCAGCCGCGCCGCGCAGTCCGGCGGCGGCTGCGCCAGAGTCACCACCAGCCTCGCCCGCGCGCAATCGTCCGCCAGCCCATCGGCGCGAAACGACAGCGCGACCAGTCCGCCGCCAGCGACTGCCGCGACGCAACCATCCGCATCGCACGACATGCCGTCGCGTAGCGAGGGCGCATCCGGCATCCGCGAATCCGCATCGGCCGCAAGCCATTCCTTGGTCCGAAAGGCGTCGGCACCGCTCTGCATCACCCGCAGCCGCCCGTCAGCGCCGCGCACCGCGACCTGCCGGCCGTCGCTCGCAATCAGAACATCCGGCTGTGGTGCCGACAATGCCCAGCCGCTTGCCGCAACAAGCAGGAGCGCGCCGCCGTAGCGCAGCGGCGTATGCAGCAGCCCGAGCAGCACGATCCCCAGCGACGCCAGCAGCAGCGGCCCGGTGCCGAACGCGGCCATGCGGCCGACCGCGCCCGGCAGCGTCGCCACCCACAACGCCACCACGATCATCCAGTCGATGCCGATTTCCATGATCCGCCAGAACACGCCGTCCAGCCCGAACGGCATCGCGGCGAGCCCGAGCAGTCCCGCCGGCATCACCACCGCGGTCACCATGGGCATCGCCAGCAGATTGGCGACGACGCCATAAGGCGTGATGCGGTGGAAGTGATAGGCGGCGTACGACATGGTGGCGAGGCCGGCGACCAGCGACGCCAGCGTCAGCATCACGATCTCACGCCCACCCCACAGCGCCGCGCGTGCGGTCGCCGAACTATCAGCGCGCGCGAACAGCGCCGGCAGCCCGATCTGCACCAGCGCCACCAGCCCGAGCGTCGCGGCGAACGACATCTGGAAGCTCGGATGCACCAGCGCTTCCGGCGCGATCAGCAGCACGATCAGCGCGGCGATCGCCAGCGTGCGAAAGGTGATGGCGCGGCGGTCGACCATCACGGCGATCAGCACCACCGCGGTCATTAGGAAGCTGCGCTGGGTCGCCACCTCGGCGCCGGACAGCAGCAGGTAGAACGCCGCCGCGACCAGCGCCGCGGCGGCCGCGACCTTCTTGATCGGAAACGTCACCGTCAGCGTCGGGACGAGCGCCAGCAGCGCGCGCACCACGAAGAACACCACGCCGGCCACAACCGCCATGTGATAGCCGGAGATCGACAGCACGTGGCCGAGCCCTGAGATGAACATCGCGTCGTTGACCGGCGCCGTGATCGCGTCGCGCCGCCCGGTGAGCAGCGCGGTGGCGATGGCGCGCTGATCGCCGGCGAGCGTTCCGCGGATCCGCGCGTCGATCGAGTCGCGCAATCCCTGCATGATCGCCGCGTAGCGCAGCCGCCGGCCGCCCTCCTCCGGCGGTTCGAGCCTGGTGATGGCGCCGAGCACGAAGCCGGACGCGGCGATGTCCTGGAAATACAGATCGCGGCCGAAATCATAGGCGCCGGGCCGCACCGGAGCCAGCGGCGGCCCAAGGCGTGCCTTCAACGCCACGAAGCTGCCGACCGCCGGCGCCGCGCCCTTGCGCACCGAGACCCGGACGCGGCGCAATGTCGGCGCGCGGCCGGCTGCATCCATTTCGGTGATGCGCAGCACGAAGCGATCGCTGCGCTCGCGCTCCTCATGCGTCTCGACGAAGCCTTTCAGTGCGACCGACGGCAGCGGTTTGTCGAGTACCGGATGCGCGATGCGTGACGCCTTCAGTGCCACCGTGGCAAAGCCCGCCGCGAATGCGGCGATCAGCAGCGTTGCCGGAAAAGCCCGCGTCCGTCGCAACAGCACGGCGACAAAGCCGAGCACGGCGGCCGCGGCGCCCGCGACCCACGCAATCGGCTCGTGGTCTGCGGCGAAGTACAGGGCAATCCCGGCGCCGAACGCGACCGGCACATAAGGCAGCAGTCTCCCGGGCCCTGCCTCGGCGCGCGCCCAATCCCGGAGCCGCTCGACGACCGCCGGCCACACCGAGGATAACCACTGCAGAGGCGCGGCTGCACGCGCAGCCCGCGTTGGCCACGTCCTCGCTTTGGCTCGCCCCCGTTCCACCGCACGCAACCCCCATCAGGCGCGCATGCAGACTGGAGCAGCTCGCGAGCGCCGGCAATCATTGCCGGCGCGAACTATCAGCTTTTACCGCCGACTTCCTTGGCGAAGGTATCGCGCAACCCGATGGTCCGATTGAACACCGGCTTGTCCGCGGTGGAGTCGGCATCGCGGACGAAGTAACCCTGCCGCTCGAACTGCATCGGCTCGGCCGAATTGCTCGCCGCTACCTCCGGCTCGATCCGCGCATCGGTCAGCACGTCGAGCGACTGCGGATTGAGATCGGCCGCGAAGGTCGCGGCGCTCGGCGCCGGATTGGCGAACAGCTGGTTGTAGATCCGGATCTCGGCCGGCACCGAGGACGCGGCCGACAGCCAGTGAATGGTGCCCTTGACCTTGCGGCCGTCCGGCGCGTTGCCGCCGCGGGTTTCCGGATCGTAGGTGCAGCGCAGCTCGACGATCTCGCCGGCGTCGTTCTTCACCACCTCGCGGCACTTGATGAAATACGCGTAGCGCAGCCGCACCTCGTTGCCGGGAAACAGCCGGAAGAATTTCTTCGGCGGCGTTTCCATGAAATCGTCCTGCTCGATGTAGATCTCGCGGCCGAAGCTGATCTTGCGGGTGCCGGCGGACGGATCGTCAGGATGATTGATCGCCTCGAGTTCCTCGGTCTGACCTTCCGGATAGTTCTCGATCACCACCTTCAGCGGCCGCAGCACCGCCATTCGGCGCTGCGCCGTGCGGTTCAGCTCCTCGCGGATGCAAAACTCCAGCATGCCGACATCGACCACGCTGTTGGCCTTGGCGACACCGATGCGCTTGACGAATTCGCGGATCGCAGCCGGCGGCACGCCGCGCCGCTTCATGCCGGCCATCGTCGGCATCCGCGGATCGTCCCAGCCGGCGACATGGCCGCCGCGCACCAGTTCGGTCAGCACCCGCTTCGACAGCAGCGTGTAGGTGATGTTGAGGCGGGCGAATTCGTACTGTTTGGGCTGCGACGGCACCGGCAGCTTCGACAGCAGCCACTCATACAGCGGCCGGTGATCCTCGAACTCCAGCGTACAGATCGAATGCGTCACGCCCTCGATCGCGTCGGACTGGCCGTGCGCGTAGTCGTAGCTCGGATAGATCGACCAGGCTTCGCCGGTGCGCGGATGATGCGCGTGCAGGATGCGGTACAGCACCGGGTCGCGCAGGTTGATGTTGCCGGACGCCATGTCGATCTTGGCGCGCAGCACCCGCGCGCCGTTCGGAAACTCGCCCGCCTTCATCCGGCGAAACAGGTCGAGGTTCTCCTCGACCGAGCGATCGCGAAACGGGCTGTTTGTGCCGGGCTCAGTCAGCGTGCCGCGGCTCTCGCGGATCTCGTCCTGTGACTGATCGTCCACATAGGCGTCGCCGTTGCGGATCATCAGTTCGGCCCAGGCGTAGAGCTGGTCGAAATAGTCCGATGCGTAGAAGACGTTTTCGCCCCAATCGAAGCCAAGCCAGCGGACGTCGGCCTGGATGGAATCGATATATTCCTGCTCTTCCTTGGTCGGGTTGGTGTCGTCGAAGCGCAGGTTGCAGCGGCCGCCGAATTCCTGGGCGATCCCGAAATTCAGCGCGATCGACTTGGCATGGCCGATATGCAGATAGCCGTTCGGCTCCGGCGGGAACCGCGTCACCACCGTCCGGTGCCTGCCGGATTCCAGATCGGCCTGGACGATGTCGCGGATGAAGTCGCGCCCTGGCTCGGTCGTTGCGTCTGCCGTGGTCATCAATCGATCTTTCTTCCTATCGGAACCCGGGCCGGTATCTGCCAAATCCGGGGGCCCGCGCCAACCCCCGCGGGGGTCGCGGGCCACTTTAGTTATGCGCCGATCCTGCTATACACCCTGCGCGCCGCTCCGGCGCGCTCCAATCCCAGCATCGCATGACCCGTCCTGTCGTCACCCGCTTCGCGCCCTCGCCCACCGGCTTCCTCCATATCGGCGGTGGCCGCACCGCGCTGTTCAACTGGCTGTACGCGCGCAAGCACGGCGGCAAGATGCTGCTGCGAATCGAGGACACGGACCGCCAGCGCTCGACCCAGCCGGCGATCGAGGCCATCCTGGACGGCTTGAAATGGCTCGGCATCGAATGGGATGGCGACACCGTCTACCAGTTCGCCCGCGCCGCCCGGCACCGCGAGGTCGCCGAGCAGCTGCTGGCCGCGGGCAAGGCCTATTACTGCTACGCGACCGCCGAGGAGCTCGCCGCGATGCGCGACAAGGCGCGCGCCGAGGGCCGCTCCAAACTGTACGACGGCAGCTGGCGCGACCGCGATCCGGCCGAGGCTCCCGAGGGCGTCAAGCCGACCATCCGGCTCAAGGCGCCGCTGACCGGCGAGACCGTGATCGAGGATCAGGTGCAGGGCCGCGTTGCGTGGCAGAACGAGAACCTCGACGACCTGGTGCTGCTGCGCGGCGACGGCACGCCGACCTACATGCTCGCCGTCGTGGTCGACGACCACGACATGGAGGTCACCCATGTCATCCGCGGTGACGACCATCTGATCAACGCCGCGCGGCAGAAGCAGATCTACGACGCGATGGGCTGGGAGCTGCCGGTGATGGCGCACATCCCGCTGATCCACGGCCCGGACGGCTCGAAGCTGTCGAAGCGCCACGGCGCGCTCGGCGTCGACGCGTACCGTGCGATGGGCTACTTGCCGGCAGCGCTGCGCAACTATCTGGTGCGGCTCGGCTGGAGCCATGGCGATCAGGAAATCTT
Organism: Rhodopseudomonas palustris; assembly: GCF_003591005.1. Taxonomy (GTDB): domain Bacteria; phylum Pseudomonadota; class Alphaproteobacteria; order Rhizobiales; family Xanthobacteraceae; genus Rhodopseudomonas; species Rhodopseudomonas palustris_K. Next base: position 34,941 of record NZ_QYYD01000018.1, on the reverse strand, counting down.
TACCACGCAGGAAATGATCGACGCCTTCGACCTGCAGTCGATTGGCCGTTCGGCGGCGCGGTTCGATTTCGCCAAGCTGGAGAGCCTCAACGGCCACTACATCCGGCACAGCGACGATCAATCCCTCGTGACCCAGCTGGAAGACCTGCTGCACTACATCCCGCAGGGGCCGGCGATTGCGGCCCGGCTGACGGATACCACCCGGGCCCAGTTGCTGCAGGCGATGCCGGGATTGAAGGAGCGCGCCAAAACCCTGCTGGAACTGCTCGACAATGCCGGCTTCATCCTGGCCGAGCGGCCGCTTGCGATCGACGCCAAGGCCCAGGCGGTGCTCACTCCAGAAACCCGGGCGCTGATCGGGCGTTTACGGGCGGCGCTCGAGAACGTTTCGCCCTGGACGGCGGCGACCGCCGAGGCCGCGATGCGCGCCTTCGCCGAGGAGGCCGGATTGAAGCTCGGCGCCGTGGCGCAGCCGCTGCGGGTGGCACTGACGGGGCGGACCACGTCGCCCGGGATTTTCGACGTTTTGGCCGTGCTGGGGCGCGACGAATGCCTGTCGCGACTGGCGGATCAGGCCGCTTAGCGGCTGCAGGAGAGGCCCGCAATCGGGCCGCCTTGCGGTGCACACAGCAATGAGCTACGCATTCCGCGTGTGCTTTTAGGCCAACCAGTCTCGCTCGCATTTTCGGTGCGTCGCCGCTGGTTTCGACAACGACATCGGGGACCACACGATGGACGCAACGACCAACAACAAGACAGCAACGCTCACGGTTGGAAACAAGACCTATGATCTTCCGGTTCTGACCGGAACGGTCGGCCCGGATGTCATCGACATCGCCAAGCTGTACGGCCAGACCGGGATGTTTACCTACGATCCGGGCTCCACCTCGACGGCGAGCTGTCAGTCGAAGATCACCTATATCGACGGCGACGCAGGCATTCTGCAGTATCGCGGCTACCCGATCGAGCAACTCGCCGAAAAAGGCGACTTCCTCGAGACCTGCTATCTGCTGCTGTACGGCGAGCTGCCGACCAAGGCGCAGAAGGAAGACTTCGACTACCGCGTCACGCGCCACAACATGGTGCACGATCAGATGTCGCGATTCTTCAACGGCTTCCGCCGCGACGCGCATCCGATGGCCGTGATGGTGGCTTCGGTCGGCGCGCTGGCCGCGTTCTACCACGACTCCACCGACATCAATGATCCGACCCAGCGAATGGTCGCCTCGATCCGGATGATCGCCAAGGTGCCGACGTTGGCCGCCATGGCCTACAAGTACTCGGTCGGCCAGCCCTTCATCTATCCGAAGAACTCGCTGGGCTACGCCGCCAACTTCATGCGGATGTGCTTCGCCACGCCGTGCGAAGAGTACGTCGTCAACCCGGTGCTGGCGAACGCGCTCGACAAGATCTTCACGCTGCACGCCGACCACGAGCAGAACGCCTCGACCTCGACGGTCCGCATCGCCGGCTCGTCGGGCGCCAACCCGTTCGCCTGCATCGCGGCCGGCATCGCCTGCCTGTGGGGCCCGGCGCACGGCGGCGCCAACGAGGCGGCGCTGGCGATGCTCAAGGAGATCGGCGATGTGTCGAACATCCCGGACTTCATCGCCAAGGTGAAGGACAAGAACTCGTCGGTGCGGCTGATGGGCTTCGGCCACCGCGTCTACAAGAACTACGATCCGCGCGCCAAGATCATGCAGCAGGTCTGCCACGAAGTGCTGGCCGAGACCGGCCATCACGGCGACCCGCTGCTCAAGGTGGCGATGGAGCTCGAGAAGATCGCGCTCAGCGATCAGTACTTCATCGACCGCAAGCTGTACCCGAACGTCGACTTCTATTCGGGCATCACGCTGAAGGCGATGGGCTTCCCGACCGACATGTTCACCGTGCTGTTCGCGGTCGCCCGCACCGTCGGCTGGATCAGCCAGTGGAGCGAGATGATCGAGGATCCGCAGCAGAAGATCGGCCGTCCGCGCCAGCTCTTCACCGGCGCCACCACCCGCGACTACGTCGACATCGACAAGCGCAGCTGATCTTCAGCACCGCAAAACAGCAAAAGGACCGGCCTGGCGCCGGTCCTTTTCGTTTGTGTTGTTGCCGCAGAATTAGCGACTACGCACACGGTGACCAGCCTCTGCACAACGCCGTCATGGCCGGGCTTGTCCCGGCCATCCACGCCTTTGCTGCGGCTGTCTCAGCAAGGCGTGGATGCCCGGCACAAGGCCGGGCATGACGGAATCTGTGAGCGAACTAACCGACTCTCATGATCGACGCCAACACCGGGCGCCGGCTCTCAGACGGAGTTAGCTAACCACGCGCCGCTTGCTCATCACCTCGAGCACGATATCGGCCGCCCTCGCGCTGGGCGTCTGGACGCCGGTGGACAGGATGCCGTCGATGGTGGCAAACGCATCGAGCTGGCGCTGTCGTGCAGGCGTGTCGGCAAGTAGTTCGCGCAGCGCCGGCGCGAGTTTGTCCGGGACGCAGTCTTGCTGGATGAATTCCGGCACCACGTGCTGGCCGATCACCAGATTGGCGAGGATGACGGTGCCCGGGCGGACGACGCGGCGCGCGATCCAGATCTCGACGCTGCCGGCCCGATACGCCGTCACCATCGGCACGCCGGCGATCGCCAGCTCTAGCGTCACCGTGCCGGACTTCGCCAGCGCGGCGCGCGCAGAGCGGAACGCGGCGCGCTTGTCCTGCTCGCCGACGACGATGCGTGGCTGCACCTCCCAATCGGCGACCGCCTCGCGGACCAACGGCGCCAGATGCGGCGTGGTCGGCAGCACCGGCTCGAACGCCACGCCATCGCGCCGCAGCTGCGCCAGCGTCGCGCCGAACGCGGCGGCGTGATGGCGAACCTCGCTGCGCCGGCTGCCGGGCAGCACCAGCAGCACCGGCGGCTCGGCATCACGCCGCGCCTGCTCCTCGACGTCGGGCCGCAGCGACGCGATCTGCGCGGTCAGCGGATGGCCGACATAAGTACACGGCGGGCCGTTCAGCCGGCGATACTCGTCGGGCTCGAACGGCAGCAGCGCCAGAACGTGATCGACATAGCCGAGCATCGCCCGTGCCCGGCCCGGCCGCCACGCCCACACCGTCGGCGACACGTAGTCGACGATCGGGATCGACGGATCGCGCCGCCGCACCCGCCGCGCGACGCGGTGGGTGAAGTCGGGACTGTCGATGATCACCAGCACGTCGGGCTTGGCGGCGAGCGCCGCATCGGCGGCGCGCCGGATCAGCTTAAAGATGCTCGGCAGCCGCCGCACCACGGCGGCGAAGCCAATGATCGACAGCTCCTCGATCGGAAACAGCGAGATCAGACCCTCGTCCGCCATCGTGTGGCCGCCGATGCCCTCGATGCGGACGCGGTCGCCGTACCGGGCGCGCAATTCGCGCATCAGTGCGCCGCCGAGGCGGTCGCCGGACTCTTCGGTAGCGATCAGATAAATCGTGCGGACATCGTCCGGCGTCGCGGCCATCATCACCGCGTCCCGACCACGAACAGACCGGCCTTGTCGGCCGCTTCGATCATCGCCTGCGGTTCGGCCACCACGGTGTGACCGGCGACGACGGCGACGCCGCCGAGTTGCGCGGCGACCAATCCCGCGATGGTTTGCGGGCCGAGCGCCGGCAGATCGAACCGCAAGTCCTGGCCGGCCTTCGGCGCCTTCACCAGGACGCCGCGACCCGGCTTGGCGCTGATCCTGCCGTTGGTTCGGAGCTGCGCAATGCGGCGCAGCAGCTCGTCGGTGCCCCCGGTGTCTTCAACCGCGACGACGTGCCCCTCGATCACCACGCAGCCCTGGCCGATGTCGAACGGGCTCAGCGCCGTCAGCAGCGCCCTTCCCTTCGCGATATCCGTTTGGACAGCCGCGTCGGGCGCCGTCCTGCTCAGGCAGCCTTCCGGCATCAAGAGATCGCGGGCGACGTCCTGCAGGCCGAGCAGACGAAAGCCGTGACGCTCGAATAGGCTGCCGATGCCGGTGAGCAGATGATCGTCACCGCCGCGATAGGCGGCGAGGATTGTCGGCAAGACCTTCAGCGCGCCCCAGTCGAGCCGGAGCTCGGTCAGCGACGGCCGCACCAGCGAGCCGATGAACACCAGGTCGCGGCACTGTTCGGCACGCAGCAGGCCGAGCAGCTTGCCGAACGCGCCGAGCCCCAGCCAATGGTGCCGATAGTTCGCGACCCGCCCGGCGTCGCACGCGCCCTTCAGCGCGAACAGCACCGGCGTGACGCCACGCGCCGCCAGCGAATCCGCAACCGCGAACGGCAGCGTGCCGCCGCCGGCAATGATGCCGATCCTGCTGCCGAGCGGTGGGAGAGATTCCGTCATGGCCGGAGCGCCGGCCGGTCAGGCGTCGTCGTCTTCGTTGACGCTCGCGCCGCCCTCGCGCGCCATGCACAGCGCGACGCGCTGTGCGCGGCCGCCGCGGCCCTTGATGTCGTCGATGAAGCCGACGATCTCGGCGATCGCCGGATCGTCCGCCGTACGCGGGCGCACGCGCTCCAGCCGTTCGGCGATCGGGCCGGCGCTGTAAAACAGTTCGTCGTAGAACGCGCGCACAATTCGCAGCCGCTCCTTGGTGAACTTGCGCCGGCGCATGCCGACGATATTCAATCCGGACAGCTTCGCATAGATGCCGTTGGCGAGCGCGTAGGGAATGACGTGATTGCGCAGCCCGGTCATACCGCCGATCATCACCTGCGGGCCGACCCGGGTGAATTGCTGCAGCACCGTCATGCCGCCGATGAAGGTGAAGTCGCCGATCTCGCAATGGCCGCCGAGCGTCGCCGCATTGGCGAAGATCACGTCGTTGCCGACGATGCAGTCGTGCCCGACATGGCTGCCGGCCATGAAGAAGCCGCGGTCGCCGACCCGCGTGATGCCGCCGCCGCCGACCGTGCCGGTGTTCATGGTGACGTTTTCGCGGATCGTGCAGGCGCTGCCGATCGTCAGCGTCGTCGGCTCGCCCTTGTAGCCGGTCGACTGCGGCGCGCCGCCGAGCGACACGAACGGGTGGATGGTGCAGCCGTCGCCGATCGTGGTGTGGCCGGTGACGTTGACGTGGCTGATCAGTCTGGTGCTGGCGCCGATGCGGACATGGGGGCCGATCGTGCAGAACGGGCCGATGCTGACTTCGTCGCCAAGGATGGCGCCGTCTTCAATGCGTGCGGTGGGATCGATGCTGCTCATCCGGTGCGATCAGTCGGCCAGCATCGCGCCGACATCGGCTTCAGCGACGATCTGGCCGTTGACCTTGGCCTCGCCGTGAAACCACCACATCGTCTTGCGGCGACCGGTGCGGGTCAGGTGATACTCGACGGTGTCGCCCGGCAGCACCGGCTTGCGGAACTTGCACTTGTCGATCGTCAGGAAGTACACAGCCCGCGGCTGCTCGGTGCCGGTCACCGACAGAATACCGATCACGCCGGCGGTCTGCGCCATACCTTCGATCATCAGCACGCCCGGATACACCGGCCGCTCGGGGAAATGCCCGAGGAAGGCCGGCTCGTTGTAGCTGACGTTCTTGACGCCGATGCCGCTGTAGTCTTCGCGGATGTTCTTCACACGGTCGATCAGCAGAAACGGGAAGCGGTGCGGCAGGGTCTTCAGGATGGTGTTGATGTCCACATCCGCAAAACGTATCGGCGATTCCATCAGCCCTAATCCTTGTCGATGTCGCCCGACTTCGCAGCGGCGCCCGGAGCCATGCTGCGGCCCAGTCGTTCGACCGCGAGGATCTCGCGGAACCACTGCTTGGTCGGTTTAGCGAAGAAACCGCCCCAGCGTTCGCCGGCCGGCACGCTGTCCTTGACCCCGCTCATCGCGGTGATCTGCGCACCGTCGCCAATCGTAACGTGATTGTTGATGCCGACCATGGCGCCCAGCGCGACGTTGTCGCCCAGCGTCAGGCTGCCGGCAAGACCGCATTTTGCGGCAACAACACAATTTCGACCAATTACTACGTTGTGGCCGACCTGAACCTGATTGTCGATCTTGGTGCCCTCGCCGATCACGGTGTCACGCAGACTGCCGCGATCGACCGTTGTCCCTGCGCCGAGTTCGACGTCGTTCTGGATGATCACCCGGCCGATCTGCGGAACCTTGGTATGGCGGCCGGCGAAGATGAAGCCGAAGCCGTCCTGCCCGATATGACAGCCGGGATGGATCAGCACGTTGTTGCCGATCAACGCGCGCTGGATATTGGTCCCGGTGCCGATGTTGCAGTCGCGACCGATCTTGACGCCGGTGGCGAGCACCACACCCGCGCCGATCACTGTGCCGGAGCCGATCTCCACATCCGGGCCGATCACCGCGAGCGGCTCGACGATGACGTCGTCCTCGAGCCGCGCGCTAGGATGGATTACTGCGGTCGGTGAGATGCCGCCGGCGCCGAAATCCGGTTCCGGTCGCAACGCGTCCTCGTAAATCTGCCGGCTGTAGGCGACGAAGGCGTGAAACGGCCGTTTGCTGCGCAGCACCGCGACGTGCGGCGGGACGCGGCCCTCAAATCGCGCGCTGACCAGACAGGCGCCGGCGCGCGTCGTCTCGAGATCGCCGGCGTAGCGCAGGTTTTCGAAGAATGTCAGGTGCATCGGCCCCGCCTCGTCGAGCGAGGCGATGCCGGTGATGATGGTGTCGGCCCGCGTGGGATCGGCCAACTCCGCCCCCGTCGCGCTGGCAATCTCTGCCAGCGTCGACGACGGCCGCGGTTTGAAGAACAAGGTCGAGGTCATCCTGCGGTCGCAGTCCGGACCGCGGGACTTAGAACGAAGTCCCGCCGCCGAATTTGAATTCCTGGACGCGGTCGTATTTGCCCTTGGTGATCGGAACCGCGTAGTCGAAGCGCAGCGGACCGAACGGCGAGGCCCAGATCAGGCCGACACCGACCGAGGTGCGGACCGTATTGGTGTCGTCGTAGTTCAGACCGGTGCAGGTGCCGATCGAGGTCTGGCTCGCCGGAATGCAGCCTGGCGTGTTGACTTCGTTGGTGACCGTCCACGACGTCGGGCCCTTGTAGTCGAACAGCGAGCCGGCGTCGGCATAGACGGCGCCCTTGAGCCCGACTTCCTTCGGCAGGAACCAGAACGGCATCTGCAACTCGACCGACGCACCCCAATAGTTGGTGCCGCCGAGCGCGTCGCCGCCGTAGCCGTAGAAGGCGTACTGGCCGATGTCGCGCGGACCGATACCGTTCGGCGCGAAGCCGCGGACCAGGTTCGGACCCATCTGGAAGTGGTCGAGCATGCGCAGCTGGTTGTCGCCATAGCTGCTCAGATTGCCGGCCTGCAGATGGATGATGCCGACGACTTCCGAAACCAGCGGCGTGTAGTACTTCGCATCGAACGCGGTCTTGAGGAACTTCACGTCGCCGCCGACGCCGGCGAAATCCTGGCGGAAGTCGACGAGCAGACCGTCAGTCGGGTTCCGGGTGTTGTCGAGGGTGTTGTAGGTCAGGGTGTAGCCGACCGACGACGTCCAGTAGGCGCCGTTCGACAGACCGATGCGGACCGGCAGCGAAGCCTCGCCGTCGCCGTAGCAACCCAGAGCGCCGAAGCCAGTGTTGTTCGGGTTGCCGGCGTTGATGAACTGCGGCGTCGGGAAGTAGTTCGGGCTGCCGAGGTTGTTGTTACAATTGCTCAGATAAGACGGCAGCGTGATCTCCTGCCGATACAGCGAGTAGCGCAGCTGCAGCGTCAGGTCTTCACGCAGCGCGAAGCCGAGGCGCGGGCTGAAGCCGAGCGTCTTGGTGCCGTAGGAGATGTAGCTGTTCGGCATCTGCTCGCGCTGATAGATGTCGAGACCAAGCGCGACCCGGTAGTCGAGCAGATAGGGCTCGACGAAGGACAGCGAGTAGCCGCGGGCATACTGGCCGTACTGCACGGTCGCCTTGGCGAACAGGCCCCGGCCGAGGAAGTTGCGTTCCGAAACGCTGACTTCGCCCAGCGCACCGTCGCTGGTCGAATAGCCGCCCGACACCGAGAAGTCGCCGGTCGATTTTTCTTCGAGGTTGACCACGAGGATGACGCGGTCGCTCGACGAGCCGGGCTCGGTGGTGATCTTCACGGACTTGAAGAAGTCGAGGTTCTTCAGCCGGCGCTCGGCACGATCGACCAGCGCGCGGTTGTAGGCGTCGCCCTCGGCGATGTCGAACTCGCGGCGGATGACGTAGTCGCGGGTCCGGGTGTTGCCGACGACGTTGATGCGCTCGATGTAGACCCGCGGGCCCTCTTCGATCGAGAACACGATCGAGACGGTGTGGGTTTCGAAGTTGCGGTCGCCGCGCGGCCGCACCGTCGCGAACGCGTAGCCGCGCCGCGACATCTCGATCTGCATCTCTTCGACCGACTTCTCCAGCGCCTCGGCGTTGTAGAGCGAGCCGACATTGACGCGGGAATAGCCGCGCATCGAATTGGCATCGAAATTGGCGATAGTGGATTCAAAGCCCACGGAGGCGACGCGGTACTGCTGGCCCTCTTCGATCTTGAAGGTGACCAGGAAGCCCTTGCGCTCCGGGTCGTACTCGGTCAGCGCGGCGACCACCTGGACGTCGGCGTAGCCGTTCTTGAGATAGAAGCGGCGGATCAGGTCGCGGTCGGCCTCGACCCGGTCCGGATCGTAGACGTCGCCCGAACCGAGGAAGCTGAGCAGGTTGCTCTCGCGGGTCTTGATGACGTCGCGCAAACGATAGGCCGAGTAGGCATTGTTGCCGATGAACTCGATCGACTTCACGCCGGTCTTGGCGCCCTCTTCGACCACGAAGATCAGGTCGACGCGGTTGTTCGGCTGCTCGATGATCTGCGGATCGACGCGAACGTCGTAGCGACCCGAACGGCGATAGATTTCAGCGATCCGCAGCGCATCCGACTGCACCGCGGGACGGGACAGCGTGCCGCGCGGCTTCGACTGGATCTCACCCTGGAGCTGCTCGTCCTTGATCTTCTTGTTGCCCTCGAACGCCAGGCGTCCGATCACCGGGTTTTCGATGACGCTGACGACCAGCCGGCCACCAGCCTGGTTGATCCGGACGTCCTGAAACAGCCCGGTCTCGATCAGCGCCTTGAGGCCGTCGTCGATGCTGCCCTGATCGAGGCGCCCGCCGGGGCCCGGCTTGAAGTAGGAGCGAATGGTCTCGGCTTCGACCCGGCGGTTGCCCTCGACCTGGATCGAGGAAGCTGACTGCGCGGCCGCAGGCGACGCCGTGAGAACAGCGGTCGCCGTGGTGGCGATCGGTCCGGCGAAAAACACCAGGGCGGCAGCAACTAGACCCCCCCGCAACACTCGCATTCCAGCATTCATGCGCAACGCGCCCTTGTCATTCCGTTGCCGACGCGCAGCCCCTGCGCCGACAGAATCCCCAACTTGCCTTGCTTGTAGACAATTTTGCCAAACCGGCAAACGTCCATTCGCAGTGCGATTTCAATTTCATTCCAACACGTTGCCCATCGGCCACGATGCGTCACAACGTTAAGACGAAGCCAGATGCAGGATATCGTTATAGGTCGCGAAAACCATTAACATCAGCACCAACCCCAATCCGATCCGAAAGCCCATCTCCTGCGCGCGCTCCGACAAGGGGCGGCCCCGCACCGCCTCTATCGCATAGAACATCAGGTGCCCGCCATCGAGCAGCGGCACCGGAAACAGGTTCAGAAGCCCGATCGAGATCGACAGCACTGCCGCAAGATGCAGCAGCGGCGTGAAGCCGATGGTCGCGACCTGCCCCGAGATCTGAGCGATTCGCAACGGTCCGCCGAGCTGGTCGGCGGCCTCGCGGCCGGCGAACAGGCCGCCGATATAGGCAAAGGTGCGATCGACGACGAACCAGGTTTCCTTGATCCCCATCACGAACGCCGAGGCCGGGTTGACCCGCTCGGTGGTCACCTCACCCGCCGACGTCGAGCGGCTGATGCCGAGGATGCCGAGGCGCTGGACGTTTCCGAAGCGGTCTTTGATCTCGCGCAGTTCGGGGGTCGCCTTGAGGTCGACGGTGGAATCGCCGCGCTTCACTGTGAAGTTCAGTTCGCGCCCGGCTTCGGCGCCGACCGTGCGCTGCATGTCGAGGAAGGTTTGAATCTTGCTTCCGTCGATCGCCAGAATGACGTCGCCCGGCTGGAAGCCGGCCTTTTCGGCGGCGCTGCCCGGCTGAATATTGTCGACCCGCGGCGAGGTGCTCGGCACGCCGAACACGGCGAACAGGAAGGTGAAAAGCACGATTGCCAGGATGAAATTGGCGACCGGACCGGCCACCACGATGGCGGCGCGAGGGCCGACCTTCTTGTGATGGAAGCTGACCGAGCGCTCCGCCGCGGTCATCTGCGACAGCGAGTCGGTGGAGGGAGTCGAGGCTTCGCTGTCGTCGCCGAAGAATTTGACGTAGCCGCCGAGCGGAATTGCCGAGATCTTCCAGCGGGTGCCGTGGCGGTCGTTGAAGCCGACGATCTCCGGACCGAAGCCGAGCGAGAAGGTCAGCACCTTCACGCCATTCCAGCGCGCGACCAGAAAATGCCCGAGTTCGTGGAAGAACACCACGATCGTCAGAACAAACAGAAACGGTACCACGTAGCCCAACAGCCCGTGGCTCAACGTGTTGAACCCGTTCAGAAAAAGATCGGCCATCCCATTCCTCTCAAGCAGAACCGACGGCCCTGTTCCCCAACTCTCTAGGATGCCTTTGCGGCAATTTGAGGCAAGAGGGTGGCAGCCAATTTTCGCGCGCTATGGTCAACGGCGATGGCGTCGTCGGCGCTGCCGAGCGGCGCCAGATTGCCGGCGCGGACCCAGCCGTTCATGGTGTCCTCGACCAGCCGGGCGATCGCGCCGAACCGGATCTTCTGGGCCATGAAGGCCGCGACCGCGACCTCGTTGGCGGCGTTGTACACGGTGGTGGCGCCGTTGCCGGTGCGGAGCGCGTCATAGGCCAGCCGCAGCCCCGGGAAGCGCTTCAGATCAGGCTCTTCGAAGGTCAATTGACCGATCTTGGCGAGATCCAGCCGCGCCGCGCGGCCGGGAATGCGGTCGGGCCAGCCGAGGCAGTGCGCGATCGGGATCCGCATGTCCGGGGCGCCGAGCTGCGCCACAACCGAATGATCGGCGAACTCGACCATGCCGTGGATGATGGACTGCGGATGCACCAGCACATCGATCTCGTCGGGCGACAGCGCGAACAGGTAGGAGGCCTCGATGACTTCGAGGCCCTTGTTCATCATCGAGGCCGAGTCGATGGTGATCTTCTGGCCCATGCTCCAGTTCGGATGCTTGAGCGCCTGCGCCAGCGTCGCCTGCTCGATATCCTCGGCGGCCCAGGTCCGGAACGGGCCGCCCGAGGCGGTGATGATGACGCGGACGAGTTCGTGGCGATTTCCGGAGGCGAGCGCCTGGTACAGCGCGTTGTGCTCGGAATCGGCCGGCAGAATGCGGGCGTTCGCCGCCACCGCCCGGCTCATGAAGAAATCCCCGGCGCAGACCAGGCATTCCTTGTTGGCGAGCGCCACGGTAGCGCCGCGATCAACCGCCGCCAGCGCCGGCTTCAGCCCTGCGGCGCCCGAGATTGCCGCCATCACCCAATCGGCTGGGCGCGCCGCGGCCTCGATCAGGGCGCTCTCGCCTGCCCCGCAGCCGATGTCGGTGCCGGCCAGCGCCGCGCGCAGTTCGCCGAGCCGGGCCGGATCGGCCACCGCGACGAAGCGGGCGTTGAATTCCTTCGCCAGCTTGGCGAGACCGGCGATGTTGGCGTTGCCGGTCAGCGCCTCGACCCGATACTTGTCCGGCGCGGCCCGGATCAGGTCGAGCGTGCTGTCGCCGATCGAGCCGGTGGCGCCGAGGACGCTGACGCTGCGCAACCCGTCATGGGCGGGGCGATCATTCTTCAAAGGGACTGCACTCATCGGATCACCACACCATAAGACCGCGGCCAATACCATCCACCGAATCCCGCGCCATCCCGATCAGCACCGCCAGCGCGACCGCTGCGACATAGCCGTCAAGCCGGTCGAGCAGCCCACCATGGCCGGGAATGATATGGCTGGAATCCTTTACGCCGAACCGGCGCTTGACGGCGGATTCGAACAGGTCGCCGAGTTGGGAAACGGTTGAAAGGACCGTTGCAAGAACCAGCAACGGAAGGAGTTTTCCATATCCGGCGAGCACGAAGCCGAGCGCCACTGCAAGGCTGAGGAGCAGCCCGCCGATGGCCCCGGCCCAGGTTTTCTTCGGGCTGACGCGCGGCCACAGCTTCGGCCCGCCGATGCCGCGACCGGCGAAGTAGCCGCCGATATCGGTGCCCCAGACGATCAGGAAAATCAGGACCAGCGCCACAAAGCCGTATTCGGGGTCGCGCCGGATCAGCACCGAGGCGAGCAGCGCCACCGCCGCGTAGCCGAGCCCGGTCGCGGTCCATCGCCGCGGCTGATCATGCAGCACGACCAGACCGCCGACGCCGAGCACCGCGGCCAGCAGAGCCGGTCCCGGTTTGTCGAACATCAGCCCGATCCCGCACACCGCCAGCGTCAGGCAGCCGATCACCAGGACACGGAAATCGCGCACCGCACCAACGATCGTCAGCCATTCCAGCAACAGCCCGATCGCGACCGCGGTCGCCAGCATTGCCCACAACCAGCCGCCCACATAGGCGATGCCGATCGCCATTGGCGCCAGCACGACAGCCGCCGCGACGCGCAGCCACAAGTTCCGGGAGCCTTGCTCGGCCGCCGGCGTTGGCGCCGCCTGATCCTGGCTCAACGTGTCACGATCCTGTTTTCGCGGCCAAGCCGCCGAACCGGCGCTCGCGCCGGGCATATTCGGCGATCGCGCCTTCCAGCGCGGCCTTGTCGAAGTCCGGCCAGTGAATGGGCACGAACACCAGCTCACTGTACGCCGCCTGCCACATCAGGAAATTCGACAATCGTTGCTCACCGCTGGTGCGGATGATCAGGTCGGGATCCGGAATGTCGGGCGCGTCGAGATAGCGCCCCAGCGTTTCGATATCGATCGTCGCCGGGTCGCGCTTGCCTTCGGCGACTTCGCGGGCGAGCCGCTGAGCGGCGTTGGCGATTTCCTGGCGCGAGCCGTAATTGAAGGCGACGACGAGGTTCAGCTTGGTGTTGTCGCGGGTGAGTTCCTGCGCCTCGTCGAGCATGGCGCAAAGGTCGCGATCGAGCCGGTCGCGCTCACCGATCACCCGGACGCGGACGCCGTCGCGATGCAGCGAGGCCAGGTCGTTGCGAATGAAGCGGCGCAGCAGCCCGAACAGGTCACCGATCTCGGTGGCGGGACGGGTCCAGTTTTCGGAACTGAACGAGAAGATGGTCAGATACTGGATGCCGATCTCGTTGGCGGCCCGCACCACCCTGCGCAGCGCCTCGACGCCGCGGCGATGCCCCTCGGCCCGCGGCAGTCCCCGCGCCGCAGCCCAGCGGCCGTTGCCGTCCATGATGATGGCGACATGGGTCGGCGTGGTGAGAGGGTCCGATCGGTCGGTCGCGGTAGCGGCAGCTTTCGACATTGGTCCATTCCCGAAGCGTCATCCCGCGAAGAAGTACCCGTTCACCCGCCAGAACTAATTCGGATCAATAAGTTATGGCAGCGGGGACCACAAGGCTCCGATGCCGCGCAGGTCAATGGCAGCCCGCCCTGCTGCACTACGCCTGATTCTCGTTCCGTAGCGAATTGCAAACTCCGCGGCGCAAGCCGCGGCTCAGTATCCTCGTCGGCGGCCGGAGGTCACCGGCCGCCGTTCGTTCGATGCCGCGCCCCGCGGCACGGAACGCTAAACGGTCATGATTTCTTTTTCCTTGTTCGCGAGCAACTGATCGATCTCGCCGATCGCCGCGTCGGTGGCCTTCTGCACTTCCTGATCGAGACGCTTCTGATCGTCCTCGGAAATCTCGTGGGCCTTCTCGAGCTTCTTGATGGTGTCCATGCCGTCGCGGCGGACGTGGCGAACGGCGACGCGGGCCGCCTCGGCGTATTTGTGCGCGACCTTCACCAGCTCCTTGCGCCGATCGGCGTTGAGCTCGGGAATGCGCAGCCGCAGCACGGTGCCTTCGGTGGCCGGGCTGAGGCCGAGGTTGGAATCGACGATCGCCTTTTCCACCGCCTTGACCATCGACTTGTCCCAGACCTGCACCGACAGCAGCCGCGGCTCGGGGACCGACACGGTCGCGAGCTGGTTGAGCGGCATGTGCGTGCCGTAGGCGTCGACCTGCACCGGCTCCAGCATCGAGGCCGAGGCGCGGCCGGTGCGCAGACCGCCGAGCTCGTGCTGCAGCGACTGCGATGCGCCCTGCATCCGGCGCTTCAATTCATTGATGTCGAACTTGTCGGACTGCATGCCAGTCTCTCCTTCCAGAAATCTGATCTCGCGACGCCAGCGCGGCGCGCGCGCTTAACCGGCCACCACGGTGGCCCTGCCCGCGCCTTCCAGCACGGTGCCGATCGAACCTGCTTCGGCGATGGAAAATACGATGATCGGCAGCGACGCCTCGCGGGCGAGCGCGAAAGCCGTCGCGTCCATGACCTTGTAGTTGCCTGCCAGCGCTTCCGAATGCGTCAGACGATCGAACCGCTTTGCATTCGGATCGCGCTTCGGATCGGCGCTGTAGACGCCGTCCACATTGGTCGCCTTCAGCACAGCGCCGGCATCGATCTCCGCGGCGCGCAGTACGGCGGTGGTATCAGTGGTGAAAAACGGATTGCCGGTGCCTCCGGCGAGCAGCGCAATGCCGCCATCGGCGAGCGTTTCGAGAGCGGCGGCACGGGTGTAGAGATCGCAGACTTCCGGCATCAGCAGCGCCGAATAAGTGCGCGCCGGCTGGCCGTGACGCCGCAGCGCTTCGCCCAGCGCGAGGCAGTTCATCACCGTGGCGAGCATGCCCATGGTGTCGCCGGTCGGGCGCGACACGCCGCGGGCGGAGACTTCGACGCCGCGGAAGATGTTGCCGCCGCCGACGACGACGGCGATCTCGACGCCGAGCTTGCGGGCGGCGATCAGGTCGCCGGCGACGCGATCAATGGTGGGCTGATCGATGCCGTAGCTCTGGGGGCCGGCGAAATACTCGCCCGATAGCTTGACCACCACACGACGATAGATCGGCTCACCCATGATGCGGTCGCGTCCTCGGCGGGTTAGCTCCCGGCCGGGCGGCCGGGAGTCCGTCTCGTGAAAAGCGATTACTTCTGGCCGCTCGCGGCGGCGACTTCGGCGGCGAAATCCGAAGTCTGCTTTTCGATGCCTTCGCCGAGCGCGTAGCGCACGAAGCCGGTGATCTTGATCGGCGCGCCGACCTTGCCTTCGGCTTCCTTGACCGCCTGCGCGACCGCCTTGCCCTTTTCGTCGTGGATGTAGGCCTGCTCGAGCAGGCACACTTCCTTGTAGTAGGTCTTCAGGCCGTTCTCGACGATCTTCTCGATCATGTTTTCCGGCTTGCCCTGCTGACGATACTTGTCGGCCATCACCTCGCGCTCGCGCTGCACCACGGCCGGGTCGAGACCGGCCGGGTCGAGCGCCTGCGGGTTGGCGGCGGCGACATGCATCGCGAGCTGGCGGCCGAGCGCGGCGAGTTCGTCGGTCTTGCCGGTCGACTCCAGCGCGACGATCACGCCCATCTTGCCGGCGCCTTCGATCACCGCGCCGTGGACGTAGCTCGCGACCACGCCCTGCGTCACTTCCAGCGAAGCGGCGCGGCGCAGCGTCATGTTCTCGCCGATCGTAGCGATCGCGTCCGAGATCGCGCCGGCGACGGTCGAGGAGCCGACCGGGGCCGCGTTGATCGCGTCGACGTCGGCGCCGACCTTCAGCGCGACCTGGGCGATCATCTTGACCAAGCCCTGGAACTGCTCGTTGCGCGCGACGAAGTCGGTCTCGGAATTGACCTCGATGACGACGCCCTTGGTGCCGTCGGTCACCGCGCCAATCAGACCCTCGGCGGCGACGCGGCCGGCCTTCTTGGCGGCCTTCGACAGGCCCTTCTTGCGCAGCCAGTCGATCGCGGCTTCGAGGTTGCCGTCGTTCTCGTTCAGCGCCTGCTTGCAGTCCATCATGCCGACGCCGGTGGTCTCGCGCAGCTCCTTGACCATCGCTGCAGTAATCGTTGCCATGCTCGTAGGTCCTTTGCCTGTCAGGGCGCACCGCGCGGCGAAGGCCGGCGGCGCACGATCAGGAAGTCATCACAGATTTCGACGACCGCAGCATTTCCGGGCAGCGCGAAAACGGCGTTCCCGATGGAAAATACCCGGTCGAATGGATCAGCGCTGCGGCCGGGTGGCCGGCCGCAGCGTCGCGCCTTATTCCGCCTCGGCGGTCATGCCCTTGGCCTGGGCGACCCAGCCGTCGGCACGGCCCGGCAGACCGACTTCTTCGCCGATCTGATGCGCGGTGGCCTGATCGAGCTCGGCCAGCTGCCAGAAGTGGAAGATGCCGAGATCGTTCAACTTCTTCTCGATCGCGCCGGACACGCCGGCGAGCTTCTTAAGGTCGTCCGGGGTGCCGCGCGGGCCGGACAGGCCCTGGAAGCCGCTGGTCTGCGCCGCCGGCAGATCTTCACGCAGCGGCTGCGACGCCGCACCGATGTCGAAGCCCGAGTCGCCCTGGGCGCGCCCGATGCCATCGATCACCGCGCGGGCGATCAGGTCGCAATACAACGCGATGGCACGGCCGGCGTCGTCGTTGCCCGGCACCAGATATGTGATGCCCTTCGGATCGCAGTTGGTATCGACGATCGCCGCCACCGGGATGCCGAGACGCTGGGCTTCCTGGATCGCGATGTCTTCCTTGTTGGTATCGATCACGAAGATCAGATCCGGCAGGCCGCCCATGTCCTTGATGCCGCCGAGCGAACGGTCGAGCTTGTCACGCTCGCGCTGCAGCTCGAGCCGCTCCTTCTTGGTGTAGGCATTGGCGTCGGCCGAGCTCAGCACGTCGTCGAGATGACGCAGCCGCTTGATCGAGCCCGAGATCGTCTTCCAGTTGGTCAGCGTGCCGCCGAGCCAGCGCGAGTTGACGAAGTACTGCGCCGAGCGCTTGGCCGCATCGGCCACGGCGTCCTGCGCCTGGCGCTTGGTGCCGACGAACAGCACGCGGCCGCCCTTGGCGACGGTGTCGCTGATCGCCTGCAGCGCGCGATGCATCAGCGGCACGGTCTGCGCGAGGTCGATGATGTGGATGTTGTTGCGGGCGCCGAAAATGTACTCGGCCATCTTCGGATTCCAGCGGTGCGACTGGTGGCCGAAATGGACGCCAGCTTCGAGCAGCTGACGCATGGAAAATTCAGGAAGTGCCATAGGTGTATTCTCCGGTTGGTCCTCCGGAAGCGCGTGAGCAACGAGCGATGGGACAGGACAATCCTGCCTTCCGGCCCGGTGCCACCGGACGGCGATTAAGCCATGCTTCCGTGTGAGATAGCGCGCGTTATAGCGGGATTCCCCGATAACGCAAGGTGAACCGGCCGCGTCGGGGCGACCACGGCGTCCAAGAACCGCGCCGCAAACTCCGCAGAGGCAGGCCGCTGCGGGATCCGGGCCGGTAGGGCCCTAAGATAGGTTCAAATCGTCTCCCCGCAAC
This sequence comes from Rhodopseudomonas palustris, assembly GCF_003591005.1. Lineage (GTDB taxonomy): Bacteria > Pseudomonadota > Alphaproteobacteria > Rhizobiales > Xanthobacteraceae > Rhodopseudomonas > Rhodopseudomonas palustris_K. The sequence continues at coordinate 17,365 of NZ_QYYD01000018.1, read as the reverse complement.
CAATCCTGCGGGCCGCTCAACATTGCTTGGCGCCCGGAGGGCACCTCTTCGGTGGTCCTGCCGGACGCGGCGCAGCGACCCGCGGCGCGGCCGGCGGCGGAGCGGCGCGCGGCGGCGCCGGCGGCGCGACCATCCGCGGCGGCGGGGGCGCGGCCATTCGGGTCGGAGGTGGCGCGGCCACCCGCGGCGGAGGCGGCGGCGCCATTCGTGGCGGCGGCGGAACCATCCGGGCCGGCGGCGGGGCCGCGATCCGAGGCTCGGCGCGCGGCGGTGGCGCGACACGCGGAGCCACGTGCATCGGCGGCGGCACCGGCCGGGCAACGGCCGGCGGGACCGGACGTGTGACCTGCGCAGGCGCAGGCCGGATTGCCCCGCCAGCCGGCGGTCCGGGCGGCCGCGCCGGCGTTACCACCGCCGGGGTCCGGCGCAGCGCAGCCGCGGCCGCCGGATTGGCGGGCTCGGGCTTGATCGGAGCCGCGGCGCTGGCAGACGGCGATGGCTTCTGACCTGGCGGAGCCGCGGTGATCGCCGATTGCGGCAGCGCCGGTCGGCCGGCAGGCCCAGCCGGCGCGCCGACCGGTCCCGGACGGGCGACGTTTGGCGCCAGCGGCGCGCCTGGCGCCTGGTGAGGTGCCACGGCGGGCGCCGCTGCAGCCGCCGGCGGTCCGCCTTTGGCGCCGGGCACCGGCAGAGCCTGCGCGCCAGGTGTCGCCACGGCAGGCGCGCCCTGCCCCGGCCGCGCCCGATTGCCGATCGGCGCAGGACCCGACCCGGGAGGACGCCCCGTCACCGCGCCGGGCGCCGGCGAGATCGGAGCCGCCGGCGGCGCGCCGGGTGCTGCTGTCGGCGCGGACGGCGCCGGCTGCTGGGCCAGCCGCGGTCCCTGCAGTTGCACGCCCGGGCGCGGCGCGAAGCCGCCTTGCGGCGCGGTGTTGACGGTGGCGCTCGGCGGTACCGCGGCCTTGCCTTCCTTGATCAGCGCGGCCCGCTGCATGACCGCGGCCGGCAGCGCCGCACCGATCACGCCGCCAGCGATCGCGGCCGAGGCGACGCCGGCCCGGCTCGGCGGCACGCTGCCGGGAGCCGCAAGCCCCGGTGCGGGCGGCGGAGCGATTAGCGGCACGGCCGGATTGGCAATCGGCGGCGGCTGGTTGATGACCTGGTTGATCACCGTGGTGTTGTGGATGTTGGCGAAGATGATGTTGTCCGGCGGCGGCCGGACATAGACCGGCGGCCGTACGTAGACGGGGATCGGCACGAACAGCGGACGCGGCAGATAGAACAGCCCGATCGGCGGCGGCGGTGGCGGCAGCACCACGAAATCCGGCGGCGGCGGCGGCAGCAAGTACACCGGCGGCGGCGGCGCGAAGTCGAACACCGGATCGCTGAACATCAGCACCGGCCGGTCGATGTAGACGATTTCGTCGGGTGGCGGCGGCGGCACGTCGTATTCGATCACCGTGAAGTTCGGCGGCGGCTCCAGCGCGGCGGCCAGGATCGCCAGCCGGCGCCGGGCGTCGGCGGCATGCGGGCCGCGCGGATAGCGCCGCAGATACGACCAATACGCGTCCGGCGTATCGACCCGGTAGGTGCGCCGCCAGGTGATCGCCTCGCGCCGCGCCGCCACGATCGCCCTCACCCGCTTGGCTAATGGATCGTCCGGAAAAGCGGCGAGAAATTCCTCATAGGCCTGCAGCGTGTCGCGATCGAGCGCGGCCGCATAGGCCTCCTGCACGCCGAAGTCGCGGATCGGCTTCGCGCGCAACGTCTGATCGACCGCGGCGAGCGGCGGCGCATCGGGCGCGCGATCGAAAAACATAAAGTCCGTCTCGATCGTCCGCGTATCCCACGGCAGCTGAGCGCCCTGGGTCGATTCGTTGACGCGCAGCCGGACCCGATCGAACAGCTGCGGCAGCGTCAGGCCGCCGGTGCGGATCATCTCGGCCAGCGCCTGCGCGTAGACTCCATAAGCGCCGCGTTCGTCCGGCGCCACCGTGCCGGGCGCTGCGTTGAAGGCGATCAGCATCTTCGAATTCGGCTCGACCAGTGCCAGCCCGGAGGCGATCGAACCGGCCGGCACGAACGGCTGCTCGCGCGCCAGATCCAGCACCACAACGCCCGCCTTCAGCGGCAGCGAGCCGAGCTGGCGCAGGTAGTCGCCGATCCGCAGCCCTTCGATCGGAATGTCGGTGTCGCGGGTAACCCGGGAGTCGACCGGAATGAAGTAGTTCTCGCCAGCGTATTGCACGCCGTAGCCGGCCAGATAGATCGCCGCTACCGTATCGGGGCCGGCGTCTTCCGCTTTCTTCATGAAGTCCCGGAAGGCGCCGCGCAGCGTGTCGCCGTCGAGGTCGCGAGCGCCGCTGACGTCGAAGCCGGCGGCCTGCAGCGTCTGGGCGACCAGACCGCCGTCATTGGCGGCGGTCGACAGCGGCGCCTTGGCGTAGGCGGCGTTGCCGATCACCAGCGCGATGCGCCTTTCCTGCTGCTGGGCGAAGGCGCCGTGCGGCACGGCAATCAGCAGGACGACACAGGCGGACAAAAACGAAAGGAGCCGAGAACCACGCATGATCGTGACCTGATGCACGGGTGCAATCCACGCCTGCGGATCGCTAACCGCGCATAGTTCAGCGCGCCGGAGGCTGAATGTCACTTGAATAAAACGCGCCGCGACCGCGACGGGGAATGCTGCACCGCGTACACGTGGTCCGCGGCGCCAACCTCGGGTAGCTGCTTACAGCGCCTGCACGTCGACCACGCCCGACACCGCTTTGATGGCACCGGCGATCTGCGGCGAGACCTTGTAGCGGCCGGGCAGCTTCATCTCGACCTCGGTCTCGAGGTCGAGCATCAGCACCAGCGAGACGTCGCCCTCGCCGCCCGAGCGGCCCTGCGCCGGGCTCGACGGCGTCGCGCCTTCCAACCGCTTGGCGACCGAATCCAGGAACTTGGTATCGCGCAAAAAGATGCGCAGGCCCTTCTGCGCCTTGGCGGCGGCGGCGTCGAGCGGCTCGGCGTGCAGTACGCGGGCGCGGACGTCTTCACCCTGCAGTTCGGCGCCGAGCTGCAGCAGCACCGCGGCGCCCGGCTCCAGCACGTCGCGATATTGCGCGAGGCCTTCCGAGAACAGGACCGCCTCGAAATGCCCGGTCGGATCGGACAGGCCCATGATGCCCATCTTGTTGCCGGTCTTGGTGCGCCGCTCCATCCGCGACACCACCGTGGCGGCGACCTTGCCGGCGGTGGCGCCGGACTTCACCGCCTTGCAGAAATCCGTCCACGACTGCACCCGAAGCCGCTTCAACGCGGTAGTGTAGTCGTCGAGCGGATGGCCCGACAGGAAGAAGCCGATCGCATCATATTCGCGGCGCAGCCGCTCCGACGGCAGCCAGGCTTCGATCTGCGGCATCACGACCTGTGGCGCGTCCGGCAGGCTGCCGAACATGTCGTTCTGGCCGCTGGTGACGGCTTCATTGGCGCGCTGGCACGCCGCGATGATCGCATCCGCCGCTGCCGACACGCGGGCGCGGTTGGGATCGAGGCAGTCAAACGCGCCGGCGGCGGCGAGGCATTCGACCACGCGCTTGTTGATCGCGCGCGGACTGACGCGCGCGGCGAAATCGGCCAGCGAGGCGAACGGCTTGTCGCCGCGCGCCTCGACGATCTGCTGCACCGCCTGCATGCCGACGCCCTTGAGGCCGGCGAGCGCGTAGTAGATCGTGTTCTGGCCGACCTCGAAGGTCGCGCCGGAGCGGTTGACCGACGGCGCCTCGACCTTGATGCCGAGCCGCTGCGCCTCGGCGCGGAATTCCGACAGCTTGTCGGTGTTGTTGATTTCCAGCGTCATCGACGCGGCGAGGAATTCGACCGGGTAATGCGCCTTCATGTAGGCGGTGTGGTACGACACCAGCGCATAGGCAGCCGCGTGGCTCTTGTTGAAGCCGTAGTCGGCGAACTTCGCGAGCAGGTCGAAGATGGTATCGGCAGCGTCCTTGGCGACGCCGTTCTTCATCGCGCCTTCGACGAAGATCGCGCGCTGCTTCTCCATCTCGGCGCGGATCTTCTTGCCCATCGCGCGGCGCAGCAGGTCGGCTTCGCCGAGCGAGTAGCCCGCCATCACCTGGGCGATCTGCATCACCTGTTCCTGGTAGATGATGACGCCGAACGTCTCCTTGAGGATCGGCTCCAGCATCGGATGCAGATATTCCGGCTCCTCGTCGCCGTGTTTTCGCGCGCAGTATGTGGGAATGTTGGCCATCGGGCCCGGGCGATACAGCGCCACCAGCGCGATGATGTCTTCGAACCGGTCCGGCCGCATGTCGACCAGGGCGCGCCGCATGCCCTGACTTTCCACCTGGAACACGCCGACCACGTCGCCGCGCGCCAGCATCTGATAGCTCGGCGCGTCGTCGATCGGCAGCGTCGGCAGATCGACATGGATGTTGCGCTGCTTGAGCAGCTTCACCGCGACGTCGAGCACCGTCAGCGTCTTCAGGCCGAGGAAGTCGAATTTGACGAGGCCCGCCGGCTCCACCCACTTCATGTTGAACTGGGTGACCGGCATGTCGGACTTCGGATCGCGATACATCGGCACGAGATCGCTGAGCGGCCGGTCGCCGATCACGATGCCCGCTGCGTGGGTCGAAGCGTGGCGGGTCAGGCCCTCGAGCTTCTGCGCGATGTCGAAGGCGCGCGCCACCACCGGGTCTTCGTCGCGAAACGCCTGCAGCTTCGGCTCGCCCTCGATCGCCTGTTTCAGCGAGATCGGGGCTGCCGGGTTCTGCGGCACCAGCTTGGTCAGCTTGTCGACCTGTCCGTAAGGCATCTGCAGCACACGGCCGACGTCGCGCAGCACGCCGCGCGCCTGCAGCGTCCCGAAAGTGATGATCTGCGCGACCTGATCGCGGCCGTAGCGCTGCTGCACGTAGTCGATCACTTCGCCGCGGCGGTCCTGGCAGAAGTCGATATCGAAGTCCGGCATCGAGACGCGTTCCGGATTGAGGAAGCGCTCGAACAGCAGGCCGAAGCGGATCGGATCGAGGTCGGTGATGGTCAGCGAATACGCCACCAGCGAGCCGGCGCCCGAGCCGCGGCCCGGGCCGACCGGAATGCCCTGGGCCTTGGCCCATTTGATGAAGTCCGACACGATCAGGAAGTAGCCCGCGTATTTCATACGGGTGATGACGTCGAGTTCGAAGGCCAGCCGCTTGCGATAGTCCTCCTCGGTCATGCCCGGCGACAGGCCGTGCACGCGCAGACGCATCTCGAGCCCCTGCTCGGCCTGGCGGCGCAGCTCGGCAGCCTCGGCGGCGGCGGCCGCTTCGGCATCGCTGGCGTCGGCGCCGACGGTGAACAGCGGCAGGATCGGCTTGCGGGTCAGCGGCCGGTAGGCGCAGCGCTGCGCGATCTCCACCGTCGAGGCCAGCGCCTCCGGCAGATCGGCGAACAGCACCGCCATCTCGGCGCGAGTCTTGAAACGATGATCGGGGGTGAACTGGACGCGGTCGGCCTCGGCGATCAGCTTGCCGGAGGCGATGCACAGCAGCGCGTCGTGCGCCTCGAAATCGTCGGTGCTGGCGAAATGCGGCTCGTTGGTCGCGACCAGCGGCAGGCCGGCATCATATGCGAGGTCGATCAGCCCGGATTCGGCGCGGCGCTCGGCGTCGGTGTTGTGGCGCTGCAGTTCGATATAGAGCCGGTCGCCGAACGCCTGCGCCAGCCGCTCGCAGCGCAGCCGCGCCAGCGCCGGATCGGACAGCATCGCCAGCGAGACCGGCCCCTCCGGCCCGCCGGTCAGCGCGATGACGTCCTCGGTCTCGCCGTCGAGCCAATCGAACTTGATGTGCGGCGCCTGGTTGACCGGCGTCTCCAGGAAGGCCCGCGAATTCAGCCGCATCAGGCTGCGATAACCGCGCTCGCGCGTCGCCAGCAGCACGACGCGGGACGGCAACGCGAGCGCCGCGTTGCGCGAGGTCGGGTCTTGATCGCCGAAGTCGATCGCGAGTTCGAGGCCGACGATCGGCTGGATGCCGCTGCCGGACAGCTTGTCGGAGAATTCCAGCGCGCCGAACATGTTATCGGTGTCGGTCAGCGCCAGCGCCGGCTGGTGGTCGGCCTTGGCGAGCTCGGCCAGCTTGGCAATCTTCATCGAGCCTTTCAGCAGCGAATAGGCCGAATGGACGTGAAGATGGACGAATCCGGCTTGGCTCATCGCGCGGCGGCTCTCGATCGGAGGGACGGCGGTCCGTGACGGCCGTCTCGCAGTGTGTGGGGTGGAGGTGCTCAGCCAGCGTGCGCTGCACAGCCGACTCGCCCTCGATGGTGATACCCCGGACGCGGCCGCGCAAGCCGGCCGCTGCCCTTGTCCCCGCTATTGCCACAGCGCCGGCATGCGAGCGGGATCTGCCGCCAGCTCAGAGCTGCGGCAACACCTGAGCCCAGACCGCAACCATGCCGATGAACAGTACGATGGACGTCAGCGCCGCTGCTTCCTGAATGAAAACCTTCAACATCATCCGCCTCCCTCTGACCTCGTGAACATATGCAGAACATAGTTCTTCTTTTGTTCTAGAGTCAAGCGGATCGGCGCGCTGCGTTCGGAAGGCCTAACAAGACGTAAACGCCCCGATGTTGTCCCCGCTTCCCACCGTTGACGGGAACGGCGACACGGCGCACGGGTTGGCGGTCGGGCCAAGGAGAGTCGACGCGGGAGTCGTCAGCGCGTTCGCCTCACCGCCTCGAGCTGGAGACGAACATGCGCGTTCATTCGATATATCTGCTGGCGGGCTTGGTACTGCCGCTCGCCCTGCCTTCTGCGGCCATGGCACAGCCCACCGACAACTACCCGGTCTGCCTGCGCGTCTATGGCCCGGTGCGCTATGACGAGTGCCGCTACGTCTCGATCGAGCAGTGCCGACCATCAGCCAGCGGCATCGCCGGCCAGTGCGTCACAAATCCATGGTATCAGCCGCCGAGCGCACCGGCGCGGCGCCATCGCGGGCGCTGAGCGGCGCCAGGTTCTTGGGAGACTTCAAGATGCGTACCACGATGCTGAGCGGGCTGCTCGCCGCCCTCGCCATCACACTGGTCGGCACGCCGGCCGCGCAGGCGCGGGACTATCCGGTCTGCCTGCGGGTCTATCTGAACTATCACGACTGGTACGACGAGTGCAGCTACGACACCATGGCACAGTGCCGGATGTCCGCCTCCGGCCGCGCCGCCGACTGCATGACCAACCCGTGGTACAAGGGCCCCGAGCCGCGCAAGAAGCCGCGGCGGCCGCAGCGGCAGCGGGGCTGAACGGCGGCGTGAAGTCGCGCGCGGGGCTGCGCCCACCCACCCACGTCATCGCCCGGCTTGACCGGCGACCTAGTGTCCCAGAGCGTTGCGGTTCAGGTAACTGCGTTCAGCGACATTGGATCACCTGCATTCGCAGGTGATGACGACGGGGCTTTCGTCGTTGTCCTCTCCCCACGTCATGCCCGGGCTTGTCCCGAACATCCACGCCTTGCGGCAGATGCTGCGAGAAAGGCGTGGATGGCCGGGACAAGCCCGGCCACGACGGATCGTAACGAAGCATACGACTTAGAAGCTAGACTGCCGAGCCGGTGGCAGGCCTCACGGCCTACTCCAGCTCCACCACCACGCCGTCTTCGATCGAGACGCGGCGGTCCATGCGGCCGGCGAGTTCCATGTTGTGGGTGGCGATCAGCATCGACACTTGCGTGGCGCGCACCAGTTGCATCAGCGCCTGGAAGACGTGGTCGGCGGTGTGCGGGTCGAGGTTGCCGGTCGGCTCGTCGGCGAACAGCACCCGGGGTGCATTGGCGACCGCCCGGGCGATGGCGACGCGCTGCTGCTCGCCGCCGGACAGCTCGGCCGGGCGATGGGTGATGCGGTCGCCGAGGCCGAGATAGGCCAGGATTTCCTTGGCGCGGCTGACGGTTTCGCTGCGCTTCAGGCCGCGGATCATCTGCGGCATCATCACGTTTTCCAGCGCGGTGAATTCGGGAAGCAGCCGGTGCGACTGATAGACGAAGCCGATGTCGGTGCGGCGGATCTGGGTGCGCTCGGCGTCGGTCAGTGCCGAGGTCGCGGTGCCGCCGACATAGACCTCGCCTTCGTCGGGATGCTCGAGCAGCCCGGCGATGTGCAGCAGCGTCGATTTGCCGGAGCCGGACGGCGCCACCAGCGCTACCGATTGCCCGGCCCACAGCGCCAGCTTGGCGCCGTTGAGGATCGTCAGCTGCGCTTCGCCCTGGACGTACTGCCGCTTGATGTCGTGCAGATACACGACCGGAATGTCTTCAGCCCCCTGCTCCATCTCCGGCGCCTCACTCATAGCGGAGCGCATCGACAGGATCGAGCCGAGCCGCGCGCCACGACGGATACAGCGTCGCCAGGAAGGACAGCGTTAGCGCCATGATCACCACCGCGCTGGTCTCGGCGAAGTCGACCTCGGCCGGCAGCTTGGACAGGAAGTACAGCTCCGGCGAGAACAGCTCGGTATTGGTGACCCACGACAGGAATTGCCGGATCGACTCGATGTTCATGCAGATCAGCAGGCCCACTGCGAAGCCGGTCAGCGTGCCGACCACGCCGATCGCCGCGCCGGTGATCAGGAAGATCCGCATGATCGAGCCTTGGGTCGCACCCATGGTGCGCAGGATGGCGATGTCGCTGCCCTTGTCCTTCACCAGCATGATTAGGCCGGAGACGATGTTGAGCGCCGCCACCAGCACGATCAGGGTCAGGATCAAGAACATCACGTTGCGCTCGACCTGCAGCGCGTTGAAGAACGTCGAATTGCGTTGCCGCCAGTCGACCAGGAACACCGGCCGCCCGGCCGCCTCGGTCACCGCCTTGCGGAAGACGTCGATGCGGTCCGGATTGGTGGTGTAGACCTCGATCGCGGTGACGTCGTTGTTGCGGTTGAAGTAGGCCTGCGCTTCCTTCAGCGGCATGAACACGAAGGTCGAGTCGTATTCCGACATGCCGATCTCGAACACCGCCGCGACCTTGTAGGGCTTGATCCGCGGCGTGGTGCCCATCGGCGTCACGGCGCCGCGCGGCGCCACCAGGGTGACGCTGTCGCCGGCGTGCAGTGACAGCTGGTCGGCGAGCCGGCGGCCGATCGCGACGCCCTGGCCCTCGTCGAAGCCCTCGAGCGAGCCCTGCTTGATGTGGTTGGCGATCGACGACAGATTGTTGAGGTCATCGGCGCGAATACCGCGCACGAATACGCCCGAAGCGTTGAACGGCGATGACGCCAGCGCCTGACCATCGACCACCGGCGCCGCGAGCTTGATGCCCGACACGCCGCTGATGCGGTCGGCCACATCCTTCCAGTCGGTCAGCGGGCTTTCCAGCGGCTGCACAAGGAGATGGCCGTTGAGGCCGAGAATCTTGTCGAGCAGTTCCTTGCGGAAGCCGTTCATCACCGCCATCACGATGATCAGCGTCGCGACGCCGAGCATGATGCCGAGGAACGAGAAGCCGGCGATCACCGAGATGAATCCCTCACGGCGGCGCGCACGCAGGTAGCGCCCGGAGAGGAGCCATTCGAATGGCGCGAAGGGGGGAGTTCGAACTGGCTCAGTCATGCTGTGATCCATGCTCCGAATTTCACACGATTCGGGCTAATTTCAGCCGAGCCGCCCGTGGATATCTTACGGCGCGAGCCGCGCCGCCGCCTGCGCCAGTGCGACCGACTCTTTCGATCCGTCACTGCGCCGCTTCAGTTCGATCTTGCCTTCGGCTAGCCCGCGCGGACCGACATGCACCTGCCACGGAATGCCGATCAGGTCCGCCGTCGCGAACTTCGCGCCGGCGCGCTGATCGGTGTCGTCGTACAGCACATCGACGCCCTTGGCGGTCAATTCCTTGTAGAGCTGCTCGCAGGCCGCATCGGTCGCCGCATCGCCCTGCTTCAGGTTCAGGATGGTGACGCGGAACGGCGCCACCTCCTCCGGCCAGATGATTCCGTTGTCGTCGTGGCAGGCCTCGATGATCGCGCCGACCAGCCGCGACACGCCGACGCCGTAGGAGCCGCCGTGGATCGGCGTGTCCGTGCCGTCCGGGCCGGCCACACTGGCCTTCATCGAGTCGGAATATTTGGTGCCGAAGTAGAAGATCTGGCCGACCTCGATGCCGCGGGTCTGCAGCCGGTTGGCCTCCGGCACTTCGCTCTCATAGCGCGCCGCCTCGTGGACGTCCTCGGTCGCCGCGTAGACCGAGGTCCACTGCTTGATGATCGGCGTCAGGTCGCCGTCGTAATCGACGTTTTCGTCCGGCACCGGCAGGTTGAGGACGTCCTTGTCGCAATACACGCCGGACTCGCCGGTCTCGGCCAGCACGATGAATTCGTGAGAAAGATCGCCGCCGATCGGGCCGGTTTCGGCGCGCATCGGGATCGCCTTCAGGCCCATCCGTGCGAAGGTCCGCAAGTAAGCAACGAACATCTTGTTGTAGGATTTGCGCGCCGCCGCCTCGTCGACGTCGAACGAATACGCGTCCTTCATCAGGAATTCGCGGCCCCGCATCACGCCGAACCGCGGACGCTGCTCGTCGCGGAATTTCCATTGAATATGATAGAGATTCAGCGGCAGGCTCTTGTAGGACTTCACATAGGCCCGGAAGATCTCGGTGATCATTTCCTCGTTGGTCGGGCCGTACAGCAATTCCCGTTTATGCCGATCGGCGATGCGCAGCATCTCCGGACCATAGGCGTCGTAGCGGCCGCTTTCGCGCCACAGGTCGGCGAGCTGCAGCGTCGGCATCAACAGCTCGATCGCGCCGGCGCGGTTCTGCTCTTCGCGGACGATCTGCTCGATCTTCTTCAGCACCCGATGGCCGAGCGGCAGCCAGGCGTAGATGCCGGCGGCCTCCTGCCGCAGCATGCCGGCGCGCAGCATCAGCCGATGCGAGACGATCTCGGCCTCCTTCGGGTTTTCCTTCAGGATCGGCAGGAAGTAACGCGACAAACGCATGGGATTTGCTCAGAGAATCAGGGGGCGCTGGATGTGGCGCCAGTGAAACCGGATCGGGCCGCAAAACACAAGGGCGGCTGTATGCAACTTTCTAAAAACCGCCGGTTTCATTGCAGTCGGCGCGGCCGTCCGCTCTCATCGCGGCGTCCCGCTACCGGATCACCACCGGCCCTTCGATGCTGACCTTCTCGAAATCCGAGATCAGGATCCCGAGCGTCAGCGTCCAGCTGCCCGGCAGCGGTGCCGGCATCCGCGCCCGCCACGCGCCATCCGGCTGACGCTGCGCTTCAGCACTGGCCGGCTCGATCCCGGCGGCTGGATTGGCCAGTGTTACAGTCAGCGCCTGCGCGGCGAGCGGTGCCTCGTCGGGCGTCTGCAGCACGACGCTGAACTCGATCGGCCCGGCGCGATCGGGCATCAAGGTCACGCCGGCCATCGCCTTTTCGCCGTGAAGGTGCACAAATGCGCTGGCGCTGGCGCTGGCGCCGACGCCTGAGGCGGCGTTGTGCGGCGGCGGCGTAAAGCGCCACAGGCCGACCACTCCCAGGATGGCTACGACCAGCACCAGCTCCGCCGCGATGGTCCGGCGCAGCATCTGCACGGCCCCCGCCGTGCCGGCCTCGAGCCGCGGTGTCAGGCGAGCGCGATTCCACAACGCGATCAGCAGCAGCAGCGTGACCAGCGCGAGCTTGGCGATCAGGATACGCCCGTAGCCGGAGCTCCACAGCGCCTCGACCCGGCCGAGTTGCAGCACGCTCAGCACGATACCGCTGATCAGCAGCGCCGCGATCGCCACCGGAATCGCGCGCGAGAACCGGCGCAGCGCTTGCGGCCCGGCCTGCCTGCTCACGCCCATTGCCAGCGGCAGCAGCGCGCCGATCCACAGCGCCAGACTGGCGCCGTGCACCCAGATGGCGGCGCTGGCAACCATGCGCGGTTCAGCCGTCGCCGCGTGGCCGCTGACCGCGAATGCCGTCCCCAAGCTTACGACCGCACCAAGCGACGGCCATCGCGCGTTCCAGCCGCGCCAGCGCAGCGCCGCCAGCGCCAGCACGAAGGCGAGCCCCGTCAGCGTCGCGGCGTCGCCGAACGATCCCGTGCCGCCGGCGCGCCACACGGCAACGTCGCGGATGTGCCGAAGCGGCAGGTCGAGCGCGTCCAGCCCCTGCAGCCCGACCGAGCCGATCAGTGCTGCGAGGCCCAGCAGCGCGAGGCCTGCACTAACGAGTCCGACGCCCGCGAGCGGTGCCGCGGCGATCCAGGCGGCAAACACTGCGCCGCCGACCGCGGTGAACAGCGTCAGCTCGACGAAAACTCCCGTCAGCCAGATCGCCGTCCGCCGAGCCGGATCGTCCCGCACGATGATCGCCGGCAGGGCCGATCCGGGAGCGCCGATCCAGAACGTCAGCGAACCGCCGATCGGATGGCCATCGCCCGAAACCACCCGCCAGCTCAGCACGTGGCCGCCGGTGCTCAGCGCCGAAGGCGGCGCAAAGCGCAGGCTGGCGCCATCGCGCGCAATCTCGGTGATCGGATGCGAGTTGCCTTGCGCGTCGATCAGACTCAACGCCAGCGGCTCGACCGGCTCGTTGAAGGTCAGCGACAGCGTCGCCGGCGCGGTTGCCAGCACTGCCTCGGCCGCCGGATCGCTGGAAACGAGACCTGCATGGGCGTGTGCGAGCGCCGGCAGCAGCAGCACGGCGGCAACGGCGATCAACCAGCTTCGCCTACACACGTATTGAAGTGATCGGGCTACGCGCCCGATCACGTTTGCATGGTCAGCGATGCCGACGGTCACGGCGCTTTGGGCTTGAGCCGCAGTCCCGGCGCCGGCTCCTTCAACGCATCGGCGGCCCGCCCGGCCGCCGGCAGTTCGATCCAGCGATGCACGCCTTTTTCGCATTCCTGCACCACCGGGAAGTACAACGTCTTGCCGGCGGCATCGGGCAGCTTCATCACCAGGCCGAAGGTGTCGTAGAGATTGTCGGGCAATGACCCGCCGCGCCACGATACTTCGTCGACCGTCTCGGTGATGGTCTTGCCGTGCAGCTTCGGCTGCTCGCCCTCGATCTTGCGGGTCTTGAACTCGACGGTCCAGCCCGGCTTGAATTGCGGCTTCACCGACAGCACGCCGTCCGGGATCTTGATCCGGACCGCAACCGTGGCGGTGCCGTCGCAGCCGTGCGGCACGCTGAGCGACGTCTGGAAGTAGTTTCCCGCGACCGCCTCGCTTGGTTGAAGCGAAACATGAGCCCGCGCCGGCGCGGCACTGACCACCGCGGCCGCCCAGGCCATTGCTCCGAGCAGGAATGACCGCCGCATCACTTCTTCATCCCGTGACCGCTGTGATCCATCGTGCCGTGGTCCATCCTTTTCATGCTGCCGCCGGTGTCGCCCGGCGCCTTGGCGCCGACTCCCTGGACGTCGAACGTCACCTGCACGCTGCCGGCCTTCTCGAACTGTAGGGTCACCGGCACTTTCTCACCTTCCTTCAGCGGCGCCTTCAGCTCCTGAAACATGATGTGGTAGCCCCCGGGCGCCAGCTTCACGGTCTTGCCGGGCCCGATCGCCAGCCCCTTGTCGAGCATCCGCATCTTCATCACGCCGCCGTCCATCGACATCTCGTGGATCTCGACTCTGGGCGAGACGTCGGCGGTGGCGGAGACCAGCCGGTCGGCGGCCGCGCCCTTGTTGGTGATGGTTAGATAGCCGCCGGCGACCTTGGCGCCGCCCGGCGTGGCGCGGCTCCAGGCCTGATCGATTACCAGATCGCCGGCCTTGACCTCTGCGGCCTGAGCGGTGGCAGCGGAGAACAGGCCGATCACGGCGGCGGACGCAAGTGTGCGGATGAGCTTGGTCATGTCAGGAATCCTCGATGAGATAGCGTGAAGAGGATCGATCCGAGTCGCGATCGCGCGGGCACCCGGGGCTCGATCCCATGAGTTGGTTGTCGAAAGATGCAGCAGTGGCTACAGGCGCGGGACGGTCAGCCGGCGCTCGGCGGCGCGCGCGGCTGGGCATGTGCGCTGAGCCGCCGCAGCGATGGCGCGGGCTCACGGTGTGGCCAGGACAGTGACTGATAGCTGCGCGCGACCGCGGCTTGGAGAGGCGCCGACGCGGCCGGCGGCGCGGCGCCGCCCAGTCCCACCGCGCAAATCGCGCAGCAGCCGCCATGCGGCAAACCGGACGTCGAATCGTCCTGCTCGGCCGCCATGGCCGAACACAGCTGCCCCCCGGCGAGCGGGTCGAGAGCCGTCGCGGCGACGAATCGGATGGCGCCGATCGGCGACAGCAGCTGCACCAGCAGCGCCAGCGCGAACACCGGAATCAGCCGCTTCAGGGATCGGCGCATCACGGCCTGTCCTCCATGCTGGCGAATTAACATGCAGATCTACCGCTGTCGATCGCACCGGCCAGCCCGCGCCCGGGCAGACGAACCGACGAAAGTCCCTGCAAATCAACTGCAAGTGTTGAGTTTCCGTTCATTTCACAGCGTGCCCGAAATTTGAACATTCGTTGCCGTAAATGGTGACAAGTCAAAAAACTTCGGCTACCAATATGCCAACAGGCTTCGCGTTAAGCGAAAGTCTGGGTGGTCCAAGTCTCGGGAGGAACCCTGACGCGCAACAATGTCGCGTCGCCCGTACAACACAACAATAAATCCAAATCATTCGGGTTAATATTAGGGTCGACAAGGTTTTCAGCAGGGCGCGAGCCCTGCTTTTTCTTTTCCGGGTGTTTTAAGTTTCTCCTGGCTAAGTAATTTCGTCATGGCCGGGCTTGTCCCGGCCATCCACGCCTTTCCGCGTTGATGCTCAGCAAGGCGTAAATGCCCTGAACAAGTCCGGGCATGACGCGGAGAAGTTCGTAGCCGATCAGGTCGGCCGATCACTTGCCCGGACCAGCGACTGATCACACCGTGACGGAGTGATCCGCCATGCCTTCGGTGCCGAAGATGCGCAAATAGCGCTGCACTTCGGCGTCGGGTCCGGTGGCTTTGGTCGGGTTGTCGGACAGCTTCACGGCCGGAAGTCCGGCCGCCTCGACGACCTTGCACACCAGCGAGATCGGATCGAGCGCATTGCCGCCGTTCGGGGCGCAGCCGCGGAAGTCGTTGGTGAGGTTGGTGCCCCAGCCGAAACTGACCCGGACGCGGTCCTTGAAGTGCCGGAAGGATTGCTCGATCGAATCGATATCCATCCCGTCGGACAGCACCAGCAGCTTCTCCTTCGGATCCCTGCCTTTCGCCTGCCACCAGGCGACGAACTCGTCGCCGCCTTCGATCGGCAGCTTGCTATCAGGACGCGCGCCGGTCCAGTCCGCCACCCAATCGGGCGCGTTGCGCAGGAACGAGGTCGTCCCGTAGGTGTCGGGCAGGATCACCAGCAGGTTGCCGTCATACAGATTGCGCCAGTCGTCGAGCACCGTGTAGCGCGCGTCGGCGACGCGCCGATCGTCGGCGCCGGCCAGTGCGGCGTAGACCATCGACAATTCGTGCGCGTTGGTACCAATCGCTTCCGACCCGATCTCCATCGCGACGTGGACGTTGCTGGTGCCGATGAAGGCGTCGCCGATGCCTTCCTGCAGGGCTTCGCAGCACCATCTCTGCCACAGATAGCCGTGCCGGCGGCGGGTGCCGAAATCGCCGACCTTCAACCGCCCGTTCTCCTTCAGCCGCTGCAGGCGCTCGACCTTGCCCCACAGCTTGGCCTTGGCGCGCGCATACAGCACGTCGAGCTCGAACCGTCCCATGTTGCGCATCGCTTTTCGCGCGCGCAGCTCGTTGATGATCGAGAGCGCCGGGATTTCCCACATCGTGGTGAGCGACCATGGCCCGGCGAAGCGCAGTTCGTACTGACCGTCGCGGACCTCGACCTCGTATTCCGGCAGCGCGAAGGTCTCGAGCCATGACAAGAACTCGGGGCGGAAGATCTGCTTCTTGCCGTAGAACGTGTTGCCGGCCAGCCAGATCATTTCGCGCTTCGACAGCCGCAGCGTCCGCGCGTGGTCGAGTTGCGCCCGCAATTCGCCGATGTCGATCTCGTCGGCGATCCGAACCGCCTTGGAGCGATTGATCACCCCAAAGGTGACCGGCGTGTCGCGGTGCTTCATCCAGATCAGCTGCAGCATGAGCAGCTTATAGAAGTCGGTATCGAGCAGCGTGCGAACCACCGGGTCCATCCGGTAGTTGTGATTATGGACCCTGGTGGCGATGTCGGTGAAGCTCATTAGGAAGCCTTGGTGGTCGGGGCTGGCGCTGCCGCATCGCGCAGATCGAGCCACCCCGATCGATCCGCTCCCGTGTCGAGATGCACTGTCGATCCCGAATCTACCAGATTTGAGAACCCGTCAGCGAGTCGGAGATTTGGGCCGTTGGTCTGAGAACGTCGCGCCGCTCTACAGTGGAATGCCCATCAGCTTGACGAAGCGATCGAGCCCGAGCCAGCCGGCCCGATAGGCATACAATGCAAATGCGAAGATGACCGCCGAGATCAGCGTGGTCCACAGCGCCTTGCGCACCATCAGCGCCGCGACCGGCGCGCCGGGATCGGTGCCGTCGAGCTCGTCGGCCTGCCCGGCTTCAGCGCGATTGCGGACGCCAAACGGCAGCGCCATGAACAGGACGATCCACCACAGCACGAAGTAGATCGCCAGCAGGCCGCCGATCTGGCTGATCATGGCTTAGGACTGCTCGATCTCGACCAGCGCGCCGGAGAAGTCCTTCGGGTGCAGGAACAGCACCGGCTTGCCGTGCGCGCCGATCTTGGGAGTGCCGTCGCCGAGCACGCGGGCGCCTTCCTTGATCAGCGTGTCGCGCGCCGCGATGATATCCGGCACTTCGTAGCAGACATGATGGATGCCGCCGTCGGCGTTGCGATCAAGAAACTTGGCGATCGGCGAGGCCTCGCCGAGCGGCTGGATGAACTCGATCTTGGTGTTCGGCAGCGTCACGAACACGGTGATGACGCCGTGCTCCGGCAGCTCGACCGCGTCGGAAATTTCGGCCTGGAAGGCGCTGCCGTAGATTTTCGCGGCCGACACCGCATCCTTCACCGCGATCGCCACGTGGTTGAGCCGCCCGAGCATGCCACCGTCTCCGTCGTTGTTTCTTGTCGTTGGGGTTTCTTGTCGCATTCGCCGGCATCGGTTCTGATCGAACCCGCCGCGAAACTCCAGCCCTTATTTTGTCGCGTAACTGGCGGGGGTCCCTCAAATGCTGAATCGTCATCCTGAGGTGCGCGCGCAGCGCGCCTCGAAGGATGCGGCGGCGCATGGGGCCCATCCTTCGAGGCCCGTCGTGGCGCGCCGGGCGCGGCCCCGGGGGGCCCCGAGGGTGTCGGGCGGCCTAGCGTTGCAGCGATAGGGGGGGGCGTCCC
>NZ_QYYD01000017.1 GCF_003591005.1 Rhodopseudomonas palustris | reverse complement strand
CGATCGACGCCCTGCTCAAACCGCCGCCGACCATCAAAGATCAGCGACAGTTGAGCCTCAGTATTGATCAAATTTAAACCGGACAGCCGTGGGCTTGACCCGGCCATCCATCCCAACAACAGTCGGCTCTTCTGATTTGATGGATCGCCGGGCGAGCCCGGCGATGACGTTTGGTGAGGTGGCGATGCAACGGATCAATTCGATGCTGGAACGGTCGTGCGGGTTCGTCGCCGCGCTGGCATTATCAGCAGCAGTAACCGTTTCCGCCTCCCCCGCATTCGCCCAGCGCGGCGCCTCGTGTCACGGCGGGCAGAGCTTCGATCAGTTCCTTGCCGGGTTGAAGCAGCAGGCGGTCGCGGCCGGGGTGTCGCAGCGCGCGATCGCGCAGGCGTCGCCGTATCTCGTCTACGACCAGGGCATCGTCAATCGCGATCGCGGCCAGCGCGTGTTCGGGCAGATCTTCACCGTGTTCGCCGGGCGGATGGCGACTGAAGGCCGCCGCGTCAAGGGCCAGCAGCTGATCAAGCAGTACGCGCAAGCGTTCGCGCGCGCCGAGAAGGAGTATGGCGTACCGCCGGCGGTGATCGCGGCGTTCTGGGCGCTGGAAAGCGATTTCGGCGCGGTGCAGGGCAATCTGTCGACGCTGCGCTCGCTGGTGTCGCTGGCCTATGATTGCCGCCGCTCCGAGATGTTTCAGGCCGAGACCATCGCGGCCCTGAAGATCGTCGACCGCGGCGATCTTTCGCCGGACGAGATGATCGGCTCGTGGGCCGGCGAGCTCGGCCAGACGCAATTTCTGCCGCGGCACTACTACGACTACGCGGTCGACTATGATGGCAACGGCCACCGTGACCTGCTGCACAGTGCGCCCGACGTGATCGGCTCGACCGCGCACTACATCGCCGCCGGCCTGAAATGGCGGCGCGGCGAGCCGTGGCTGCAGGAGGTGCAGGTCCCGGCCAATCTGCCATGGGATCAGGCCGATCTGCTGGTGAAGCAGCCGCGCACCCAATGGGCGCAATGGGGCGTGACTTATCCGGACGGCCGGCCGCTGCCGAAGGACGAGATGCCGGCGTCGCTGCTGCTGCCGATGGGCCGGCACGGCCCGGCGTTCCTCGCCTACGCCAACTTTGCCGCTTACACGGAATGGAATAACTCACTGATCTACTCGACCACGGCGGCGTATCTCGCCACCCGCATCGCGGGCGCGCCGCCGATGCGCAAGCCGTCCGCGCAGGTCGCGCAACTGTCGTTCAACGAGATGAAGCAGCTCCAGCAATTGCTGGCGCGCGCCGGCTTCGACGTCGGCAAGGTCGACGGCATCCTCGGCCAGCAGACCCGCACCGGCGTCAAGGCGATGCAGATTAAATACGGCCTTCCGGCGGATTCCTGGCCGACCGCCGAATTGCTCACCCGGATGGGCGGCTCGGCGTCGTCCGCGCCATCCGCTTCCGCCGAGCCGCCATTCCGCCCGGCCGGCGCGCCGCCGGCGCAGCGTCAGCGACGCCTGCCGCCGCCTTTACCGCAATAGCTAAATTTCATCTGCCGGCACGTTCCAACTTTCGTCGTCTTGCTCTAGGGTCGCGCGCAACGACATCCGGAGGAACAACGTGCGTCATCTCTCCATCCTTGCTGCCGCTGCTTTTGCGCTGACCGGAGCGGTCGCCGCCAAGGCCGACGATCTCAAGATCGCGCTGATCTACGGCAAGACCGGCCCGCTCGAGGCCTATGCCAAACAGACCGAGACCGGCCTGATGATGGGGCTGGAATACGCCACCAAGGGCACGATGACGCTCGATGGGCGCAAGATCGTGGTGATCACCAAGGACGATCAGTCCAAGCCCGACCTCTCCAAGGCCGCCCTCGCCGAAGCCTATCAGGACGACGGCGCCGACATCGCGATCGGCACCTCGTCGTCGGCCGCTGCGCTGGCCGATCTGCCGGTCGCCGAAGAGAACAAGAAGATCCTGATCGTCGAGCCGGCGGTCGCCGACCAGATCACCGGCGAGAAGTGGAATCGCTACATCTTCCGCACCGGCCGCAACTCCTCGCAGGACGCGATCTCCAATGCGGTCGCGATCGGCAAGCAGGGCGTCACCATCGCGACGCTGGCGCAGGACTACGCGTTCGGCCGCGACGGCGTCGCCGCCTTCAAGGACGCGCTCGCCAAGACCGGTGCGACGCTCGCCGCCGAGGAATACGTCCCGACCACCACCACCGACTTCACCGCGGTTGGCCAGCGGCTGTTCGATGCGCTGAAGGACAAGCCGGGCAAGAAAATCATCTGGGTGGTGTGGGCCGGCGGCGGCGATCCCTTGACCAAGCTGCAGGACATGGACCCGAAGCGCTACGGCATCGAGCTGTCGACCGGCGGCAACATCCTGCCCGCGCTCGCCGCCTACAAGCGTCTGCCCGGCATGGAAGGCGCGACCTATTACTACTACGACATCCCCAAGAACCCGATCAACGACTGGCTGGTGACCGAGCATCAGAAGCGCTTCAACGCGCCGCCGGACTTCTTCACCGCCGGCGGCTTCTCGGCCGCGATGGCGGTGGTCACCGCCGTGCAGAAGGCGAAGTCGACCGACACCGAGAAGCTGATCGCCGCGATGGAAGGCATGGAGTTCGACACGCCCAAGGGCAAGATGATGTTCCGCAAGGAAGACCATCAGGCGCTGCAGAGCATGTATCACTTCAAGGTCAAGGTCGACCCGGCGCTGGCCTGGGCCGTACTCGAACCGGTGCGCGAGCTGAAGATCGAGGAGATGACCATCCCGATCAAGAACAAGAAGTAACAGCCACAAGGGAGTCATTCCGGGGCGCGCGAAGCGCGAACCCGGAAGCCCGAAGTTGTGGCGACGAGATTCCGGGTTCGCGAGCTTCGCTCGCGCCCCGGAATGACGAACTCTGACGTTGTGCCGGATCCAACTGTTCAGCCATGACCACCCTCGAAACCCAATCCCTCACAATTCGCTTCGGCGGCCATGTCGCGGTCGATGGGGTGAGCTGTGCGTTTCGGCCGGGCGAGCTGACGGCGATTGTCGGGCCGAACGGCGCCGGCAAGACCACGTATTTCAATTTGATGTCCGGCCAGCTTAAGCCGAGCGCCGGCCGCATCCTGTTCGACGGCGCTGACATCACCAAAATGACCGCGCCGCTGCGTACCCGCGCCGGACTCGGCCGCGCCTTCCAGCTCACCAACCTGTTTCCCAATCTCAGCGTCGAGGAGAACGTCCGCCTCGCCGTGCAGGCGCATAGCGGCACGCATTACGACATGCTGCGGCCCTGGCGGACGCGGCGCGATCTGATCGAGCGCGCCGACGCCATCCTCGACAGCGTCGCGCTCGGCAGCCGCCGCACTGTCGCCGCCACCGCGCTGTCGCATGGCGACCAGCGCAAGCTCGAAGTCGCGCTGATGATGGCGCTGGAGCCCAAGGTCTACATGTTCGACGAGCCGACCGCCGGCATGAGCGTCGACGAGGTCCCGGTGGTGCTCGATCTGATCGCGCGGCTGAAGGCCGATCCGTCCAAGATCATCCTGTTGGTCGAGCACAAGATGGACGTCGTCCGTTCGCTGGCCGACCGCATCATTGTACTCCACCACGGCAAACTCGTCGCCGCCGGCAAACCCGCCGAAGTAATCGCCTCGCCGATCGTGCAAGAGGCGTATCTCGGCATCGCGCCGGGGAAGAGCGCGGCGTGAGGGTGATGGTGATCGACCCAGCGCAGGTGTTGGCCGCGACCCCTCCCCGCACGCCAACGCGCCCCCTCTCCCGCTTGCGGGAGAGGGTTGGGGTGAGGGCGACGCGGGCACGGTGCCTGGGGCACCCCCACCCCCGACCCCTCCCCGCAAGGGGGAGGGGAGCAGACCTCGCTTCGGAGAGAGGTCACAGCTCCTCATCAGCGAGCGCAGCATGACCGACCTGCTCACCCTCTCCGGCGTGCATACCAATATCGGCCGCTATCACATCCTGCAGGGCGTCGACTGCGTCGTGCCGGCGGGGCAGACCACGATGCTGCTCGGGCGCAACGGCGCCGGCAAGACGACGACGCTGCGCACCATCATGGGGCTGTGGCCGGCTTCGAAAGGCGAGATCACCCTCGCAGGCAAGCGCATCGAGGCGCTGGCGACTCCGGAGATCGCACGGCTCGGCATCGGCTACGTGCCCGAGACGATGGCGGTGTTCTCCGATCTCACCGTGAAGGAAAACCTGATCCTGGCCGCGCGTGAACGCGCGATGGAGACGGCGCGGCTCGACTGGATCTTCGGCTTCTTTCCGGCGCTGCGGAAGTTCTGGCTGTCCCGGGCCGGCTCGCTGTCCGGTGGACAGAAGCAGATGCTGTCGATCGCCCGCGCCATCATCGAGCCTCGGCAGTTGCTGCTGATCGACGAGCCGACCAAGGGGCTGGCGCCGGCGATCATCGGGGCGCTGATCGAGTGCTTCGCCGAGATCAAGCGCAGCGGCGCCACCATCCTCCTGGTCGAGCAGAATTTTCACGTCGCCCAGCAGATCGGCGACAGCGTGCTGGTGATGGACAACGGCATGATCGTCCACCGCGGCGCCATGGCGGAGCTGGCCGCCGACGTGCCGCTGCAGGAGAAGCTCCTCGGATTAAGCCTGGAGGCGCATCAGTGACGATCGCTCACCGCCCTCTCCCCGTCATTGCGAGAAGCGCAGCGCGTAGCCCGCATGAGCGCAGCGATATGCGGGTCATCGCGTCATCCCCGCATGTCGCTTTCGCTCATGCGGGCTACATGCTCAGCTTGGAGGCGCATCAGTGACCGACTTCCCCGCCTCCACCTCCGATCCGTTGCCGAAGGCCAAGCGCGATCTGTTGCCGGTGCTTCTGCCGGTGATCCTGGCGCTGCTGATGCTGCCGCTGGTCGGGTCGTTCTCGTCGTGGGTGACGCTGACGATCGCGTCGCTGGCGATGGGGATGATGATCTTCACCATGGCGTCCGGGTTGACGCTGGTGTTCGGCTTGATGGACGTACTCAACTTCGGCCACGGCGCCTTCATCTCGGTCGGCGCCTACATCGCCACGCTGGTGCTGCTGCCGCTGGCGGCGATGTCGCAATCCGACTCGCTGCTGATCAATCTCGCCGTGCTGGCGCCGGCGGCGCTGGCCGCGATGGCGGTGTCGGGAGCGCTTGGCCTTGTCGTCGAGCGCGTGCTGATCCTGCCGGTGTACGGCCAGCATCTGAAGCAGATCCTGATGACCACCGGCGGGCTGATCGTTGCCGAGCAAGCGCTGTACGCGCTGTGGGGGCCGCAGATCATTCCGCTGCCGCTGCCGGACACGCTGCGCGGCTCCTTCATCATCGGCGACATCGCCATCGCCAAATATCGCCTGCTGGTGATGCTGGTCGGGCTGATCGTGTTCGCCGGCATCCAGCTGACGCTGAACCGCACCAAGATCGGCCTGTTGATCCGCGCCGGCGTCGAGAACCGGGAGATGGTCGAAGCGCTCGGCTATCACGTCAAGCGGCTGTTCCTCGGCGTGTTCATGGTCGGCTCGGCGCTGGCCGGGCTCGGCGGCATCATGTGGGCGCTGTATCGGGAGCAGGTCCACGCCTCGATGGGCAACGAGCTCACCGTCCTGATCTTCATCGTGGTGATCATCGGCGGGCTCGGCTCGGTGGGCGGCTGCTTCATCGGCGCGCTGCTGGTGGCGATGGTCGCCAATTACGGCGGCTTCCTGCTGCCGAAGCTGGCGCTGGTCTCCAACATCCTGCTGATGGTCGCCATCCTGATGTGGCGGCCGCGCGGGCTCTATGCGGTGACGTCACGATGATGATCCTGTCCGGCGATCCGCCGCGCAGCCGGGTGCTGGCGCTGCTGCTGATCATCATCGTCGCCGTGCTGGCGCTGACGCCATTTCTGTTTCCCGGCGCCAAGCCGCTCAACGTCGCCGCCAAGATCTGCATCTTCGCGGCGCTGGTGGCGTCGTATGACTTGCTACTCGGCTACACCGGTACGGTGTCGTTCGCCCACACCATGTTCTACGGCATCGGCAGCTATGCGGTGGCGATCGCGCTGTACGGCATGGGGCCGAGCTGGGCCGCCGTCGGCGCTGGCATCGTCATCGGCCTGCCGCTGGCCGCGCTGCTGGCGCTGGCGATCGGGCTGTTCTCACTGCGTGTCGAGGCGATCTTCTTTGCGATGATCACGCTGGCGGTGGCCTCCGCGTTTCTCGTGCTGGCGTCGCAGCTGTCGTGGCTGACCGGCGGCGAGGACGGCCGCAGCTTCAGCCTGCCGGAGCTGCTGCGGCCCGGCACGGTGTTCGTCAAAGATTTCTTCGGCGTGCGGATCAATGGCCGCATCCTGACCTACTACATCATCCTGATCGGCTGCGCCGGCATGATCCTGGCGCTGCTGCGGGTGGTGAACTCGCCGTTCGGCCGGGTGCTGCAGGCGGTCCGCGAGAACCGTTTCCGCGCCGAGGCGCTCGGCTATCGCACCGTCTTCCACCTCACTTATGCCAACGTGCTGGCCGCTTTGGTCGCGGCCGCGGCCGGCGTGCTCAACGCGATGTGGCTGCGCTATGCCGGGCCGGATACGTCGCTGAGTTTCTCGATCATGCTGGACATCCTGCTGATGGTGGTGATCGGCGGTATGGGCACGATCTACGGCGCGATCATCGGCGCCACCATCTTCATCCTGGCGCAGAACTATCTGCAGGCACTGATGGGCGCCGCCTCGACCGCCGCCGCCGATGCCGGGCTGCCGCTGCTGCCCGGGCTGCTGCATCCCGACCGCTGGCTGCTGTGGCTCGGCGTGCTGTTCGTGCTCAGCGTCTATTTCTTCCCGACCGGGATCGTCGGCCGGCTGCGCGGTGGCTCAAAACCGGCAGGTTGAACCGCAACCAAAGTCGTAGGGCAAGCCCGATGCGCGGTCCTGACGCGCCAGCCGGGCGGTATGATCTGCGCCAGATCAAACCTATGTGCAGTTGCACAAAGTATCCTGTTGCCGTTCGGGGCGCTCTCTCCCGCGTCGCGCTCCACCGACAAGACAATCCCGCCCATTCCGATACCGGCTTGCGGGTTTGTCCAAGCAAACAGGAAGTTGGACATGACACTGCTCATCGTGCTCACCGCACTGGCTTTCGCCGCAGCCATCGCTCTGGCGCGCGTGACCGCAACCGTAGCTCCGGCCGGCCGGCTGGTCTCGCAGGCCGCAGGCGCCGGCACGATCGTCGTGGCGCCGATCGTCACGCTGGTGATCGCCATCGTGCTCGGCCGCTTCGGCGTCGGTGGCGAGACCCTCGGGGCGAGCGAGATCCTGCGCGCCGCGGCGCTGCCGGCATTCGGCTCGCTGTTCGTGGCGCCGTTCGCCTTTTGGTTCTTCCGCCGCCAGCGTCCGGCGCTGACCAGCAAGAGCCGCAACCGGGCCGCGACCGCCTCCGCGCATTGAGCCGTCATCGCTCGGCGGGGAGAACGTCGCCCCGCCGAGCGTTTTTCCAGCACATTCTTCCGTCCCCCGACAAATTTCATGCCGGCGCATCTATTTTTGGCCAGCCGCTTGTGATTCCGGCCTTTCGCCCCCAGTTCCAGGCCATCCGCAATCGTTCAGGACGGCCTTATGTCGACATCCAAGCTTTTCGAGCCCTTCAAGCTCGGCCCCATCACCCTCGCCAACCGCATCGTAATGGCGCCGCTGACCCGCAATCGTGCGATTCCTGAAGGACTGGTCCCGAGCCCGCTGGCGGCTGAATATTACGGCCAGCGCGCCAGTGCCGGCCTCCTGATCACCGAGGCCAGCCAGGTCTCGCAGCAGGGCCAGGGCTACCAGGACACGCCCGGCATCTATTCGGACGCACAGGTGGCGGCGTGGAAGAAGGTCACCGACGAGGTGCATAAGCGCGGCGGCAAGATCTTCATCCAGCTCTGGCACGTCGGCCGCATCTCGCATGTCGACCTGCAGCCGAACGGCGGCAAGCCGGTGGCGCCGTCGGCCATCAAGGCCGCCACCAAGACGTTCGTGGGCGGCAAGTTCGCCGACGTCTCCGAGCCGCGCGCGCTCGAGCTAAACGAGATTCCCGGCATCGTTGACGATTTCCGCAAGGCCGCCGCCAACGCCATCAAGGCCGGCTTCGACGGCGTCGAGATCCACGGCGCCAACGGCTATCTGCTCGATCAGTTCGCCCGCGACAGCAGCAATAAACGCACGGACGAATACGGCGGCTCGATCCAGAACCGCGCGCGGCTGATGCTCGAAGTAGCGGCGGCCGTGGCCAAGCAGATCGGTCCGGAGCGCACCGGCATCCGCATCTCGCCGGTGACGCCCGCCAACGACGTCTCCGACTCAGATCCGCAGGCACTGTTCGACTACATCACCGACGAGCTGAACAAGCTGAAGCTGGTCTACATCCACGTCATCGAGGGCGCCACCGGCGGCCCGCGCGACGTCGCGCCGTTCGACTACGCGTCCTTGCGCAAGCGTTTCAGCGGCGCCTACATCGGCAACAACGCCTACGACCTCACGCTCGCCAACAGGCAGCTCGACTCCGGCGCCGCCGACCTGATCGCCTTCGGCAAGCCGTTCATCGCCAACCCCGATCTGGTCGACCGCCTGAGGCAGAACGCTCCGCTCAACGAAGGCGACAAGGCCACCTACTACGGCGGCGGCGCCAAGGGCTACACCGACTACCCGACGCTGGAATCGGCCCAAGCGGCGCAGTAAGCCGCCCAGCCCCACCCACTGTCATTCCGGGGCGCGCGTAGCGCGAACCCGGAATCCCGAAGCGTTCTGCGACTCAGCCTTTCCACAACTGCGAGATTCCGGGTTCGCTTCGCTTCGCGAAGCGCCCCGGAATGACTCGCGGAGGGGCCTGCGGAGAACAACTGCAGTCGAAGACAAAAAGGCCGGGATCGCTCCCGGCCTTTCGCTTGTCCGCGGTACGCGCAGCCGATCAGCTCGGATACAGCGTCTGCGTGTTGGCGATGGTCATCATCGTCACGACGAGCGTGTTGATCAGGCCGCCGAGATACGGATTGTTGGTGGCGCGATAGATCTTGCGGGCGATCACTGCGGTGACGAACAGGATCACTACGATCGGGATCATGTAGATGCCCTCCATTGCCTGGATGAACGGGCTCATCTCGCCGGTTGTGAAGAACGTGCCGTATTGCAGCAGCAGCACGATGACACCGCCGAGCACGTTGAACAGCCCCACCACGGTCGTGTTGACCCATTCGCGGCCGAGCAGCGTGAAGCGGTCGAAGGCGTTGAGCGCCACCGAATTTGCGACGAAGTACAGACCGAACAGCGGCAGCATCGCCAGCACGAACGGAATGCGGTCGACACCGAACGGCTTCACCGCCAGCACCCACAGCCGGAAGTCCACCTTGAGCAGATAGTCCGCCGCAAACACGATCGCATAAGCTGCCGCGACGACGGTGATCGCCAGCAGCACCGTCAGCCAGAGCTTGCGCGCCGGCATCGTCACGCCGGTCGCGGCCAGATCCACGCCGTCGCGCCGGCCTGCAGTCCGGTAATACGCCCACATGAACAGGATCGCGAACAGGCCGTTGACGGCGGCCCAGATGCCGATGAACAGCGGCGGATATTGCGTACGGAATCCAGGCTGCAGGTTCTGCACCGGATCGAACAGCAGCAGGTAGGACCCCGCCGAAACGATCGCCGACACCACCAGGCCGCCCCACAGCCAGCGCTGGCCGGACGTGGTGGCAATCGGGCCGACCGGACCGGCCGGCGTATGCAGGGGGGCGAACGTCCTCGTCTCCAACATCCATTTGGTGAACGCCACCAGGAAGATCGCGAAGGCGATCAGGCCGAGGCCGTTGAAGGCTTCCTTGTACTGCCAGATCTGGGAGTGGCTATCGATCGGCACCGGCGCACCGAACACGCGATCGAAGAATTCAACGATCCGCGCGGTCGACCGCTCCGAGAACGGCGCCCACGGATGCGTCATGTTCTGGAACATGTAGATGACACGCGAGGCCTGCTTGCCGTCGATCGTTTCAGTATAGACCGCATCGGCGACGCGCTTGTCGCTCACCGCTTTCGGATCCGCGCCGAAATGCAGGAACGACTGCGCGTTGTCGGTCGAGAGGAACGCGCCCGGCTTGCTCATCTTGCCGTCGGCGCCCTTCTGGCGAAAGAAGAACTCGTCCCATTCGTCGGCGATGATGCCGACGTGACGGGAGCCGTAGTCGTTGAAATACTGCTTGGTCTTCGGGTCGATATAGGTCGCGTCCGCGGTCTGCAGCAACACCGCCGACACCAGCGGCTTGTCGCGCTTGTTGTCGAACGGCATCGACCAGTTCGCCGAGCGGCCGCCGAACGAATGCCCGGTGATGCCGATCTTGTCCTTGTCGACATAGGGCAGCGACGCGATCAGCTCGACGCCGTCATACATGCCGGTGGCGCGGGCGCGGTCACGCTGTGGCCCGGTCACCACCTGCGAGAAGCCGTGGCCATACATGTCGATGGCCAGCACCACATAGCCGCGGCGCGCGAGCTCGACATAGGTCGAGTCCTGCATCTCGCGGCTGTTGAGCATGCCGTGACTGGTGACGATGCCCGGCACCGGCTTGTCGGCGCTGACGCCCTTCGGCTTGAACAGCAGCGCGCTGAGTACCAGACCGGACGGGGTTTCCCAGCGCAGGTCGCGGACTTCGATTTGTCCGGCCGAGGTCTGCACCAGCCAGGCGCCGACCGCAGAGATGACGAAGAAGATCAGGGAGATGGCGAGCCAGAACCGGTTTCGGTTCGGCGACAGTGATGATCGCACGATAGGTTTCCTTGTTGGAGTTTTTTTGCACGCATTGGATCGCCGCCGCCATCGAGGCGGCGCAACCCGCGTGGTCGCTTTGTGGGAATCCAGCGAGCGGGTTCGGCTCGGCTGGCCCTGTATCCGGCAGTGAGCCGAAACGGGTGAGAAGAAGAAAGGAGGCCGGAGACCGGCCTCCTCGATTATCGTGAGAGAGACTTACTTTGCTTCCGCGCGCTTCGGCGGCGAGGCGGGCCAGGACTTGATCAGGGTGTCGTAGTCGACGGTCTCACCCTTCGGCTTCTCGTTCGCCAGCTTGCGCTGCGGCGCGATATTGCCGTCCTTGGCGGACTTCTCGTACCAGTACTCGGCGGTCTCCTTCTTGTTCAGCTTCGGACCGCAGTCGCCTTGCACCTTCGACTTTTCAAGGCGTTCCAGCACGGAGTCCTGCGCGGCGGCGAGCGAGTCCATCGCCGCCTGCGGCGTCTTCGCACCGGACGACGCATCGCCGATGTTCTGCCACCACAGCTGCGCCAGCTTCGGATAGTCCGGGATGTTGTTGCCGGTCGGCGACCACTGCACGCGGGCCGGCGAGCGATAGAACTCGACCAGACCGCCGAGCTTCGGCGCGCGCTCGGTGAACGACTTGTCCCAGATATCGCTCTCACGGATGAAGGTGAGACCGACGTGGCTCTTCTTCAGGCTCACCGTCTTGGAGGTGATGAACTGCAGATACAGCCAGGCGGCCTTGCGGCGATCCGGCGGGGTCGACTTCAGCAGCGTGCCGGAGCCGACGTCCTGATAGCCGAGCTTCATGCCCTCCTTCCAATACGCGCCCTTCGGCGACGGCGCCATCCGCCACTTCGGCGTGCCGTCGGCGTTCATCACCGCAAGGCCCGGCTTCACCATGTCGGCGGTGAAGGCGGTGTACCAGAAGATCTGCTGGGCGACGTTGCCCTGCGCCGGCACCGGGCCCGACTCCGAGAAGGTCATGCCCTGCGCCTGCGGCGGCGCGTACTTCTTCATCCAGTCGAGATATTTGACGATCGAGTACACCGCTGCCGGGCCGTTGGTGTCGCCGCCGCGCTCGATCGACGAGCCGACCGGACGGCAGCCTTCCATGCGGATGCCCCATTCGTCGACCGGCAGGCCGTTCGGCAGGCCCTTGTCGCCGTTGCCGGCCATCGACAGCCAGGCGTCGGTGAAGCGCCAGCCGAGCGACGGATCCTTCTTGCCGTAGTCCATGTGGCCATAGACCTTGACGCCGTTGATCTCTTTGACGTCGTTGGTGAAGAACTCGGCGATGTCCTCATAGGCCGACCAATTTACCGGTACGCCGAGCTCGTAGCCGTACTTGGCCTTGAACTTCTCCTTGTACTCCGGATTGGTGAACCAGTCGTACCGGAACCAATACAGGTTGGCGAACTGCTGGTCCGGCAGCTGATACATCTTCTTGTCGGGCGCCGTGGTGAACGAGCGGCCGATGAAGTCCTCGATGTCGAGCCCCGGATTGGTGACTTCCTTGCCCTCGCCGGCCATGTAGTCCGACAGTGCGATGGTCTGGCCGTAGCGGAAATGCGTGCCGATCAAGTCCGAATCGTTGATCCAGCCGTCGTAGACGTTCTTGCCGGACTGCATCTGGGTCTGCAGCTTCTCGACGACATCGCCTTCCTGGATCAGATCGTGCTTCAGCTTGATGCCAGTGATTTCGGAGAACGCTTTGGCGAGCGTCTTGGCTTCGTATTCATGGGTAGTGATGGTTTCGGAGACGACGTTGATGTCCATCCCCTTGAACGGTTCGGCGGCCTTGGCGAACCATTGCAGCTCTTTCATCTGGTCTTCTTTGGACAGCGTCGACGGCTGGAATTCCTCGTCGATCCACTTCTTCAGCACGGCGTCATCGGCCGACCACGCCGGCGCCGCCAACGTCATCGAAGCCGCGACCAGCGCCGCGGCACTCGCCATCGTCATCAGCCGCGCGCGGCTGTGTGTCTTGCGTCCAACTGAGCGTCGCATCCTTGGATCCTCCGTTTAACGACAAACTTCAGGTCCGGGTTGATCCCGGATCTGGTCCTTATTCGCCGCGCTCAGACGGTGCGAAAGATCGCAACGGCTGAGAGCAGCGACATCCCGGTGGCGAGCCACAGGCTCGACACTTCGACACCTTCTCCGATCGGCAGCGTCAGCAGCGGATCGGTCCCGACCACCGCGATCCACACCAGGTGAATCACCGCGGCAAGAATCAGGGAAACGAACAAACGGTCGCCGCGCGTCGTCGGAATCCGCAGCACGCCGACGCGCTCGACTTCCGAATAGGCCACCGCAAGCCACGTCATGGTCGCAAGCGTGCCCGCCAGCGCGACGAAGAAGATCGCCGTCGGCCAGGTCCACGCCATCCAGGCGAAGGAGTCCATGATCAGAGCGCTCCCCTTTGATCATTACGCGCGACGACATCAACCCCGTCATTGCGAGGAGCGAAGCGACGAAGCAATCCAGCGCCGTGCACCGCGCTGGATTGCTTCGCTTCGCTCGCAATGACGGGGAGACGTGGGTGCATTGTGGCCATCCTCACACCCGCCCCAGCGCAAAACCGCGCGCGATGTAGTTGCGGACGAACCAGATGACCAGCGCGCCCGGGATGATGGTGAGCACGCCGGCGGCGGCGAGCAGGCCCCAGTCCATGCCGGCGGCCGACACCGTGCGGGTCATCACCGCAGAGATCGGCTTGGCGTTGACCGAAGTCAGCGTGCGCGCCAGCAGCAGCTCAACCCAGGAAAACATGAAGCAGAAGAACGCCGCGACGCCGATACCCGAGGCGATCAAGGGCATCAGGATTTTTACGAAGAAACGTGGAAACGAATAGCCATCGAGAAACGCGGTCTCGTCGATCTCCTTCGGCACGCCGGACACGAAGCCTTCGAGAATCCACACCGCCAGCGGCACGTTGAACAGGCAGTGCGCCAGCGCGACCGCCCACGGCGTGTCGAACAAGTTGATCGCCGAATAGAGGTTGAAGAACGGCAGCGCATAGACGGCGGCCGGCGCCATTCGGTTGGACAGCAGCCAGAAGAACAGATGCTTGTCGCCGAGGAAGCGGTAGCGCGAAAACGCGTAGGCGGCCGGCAGCGCGAAGGAGATCGACAGCACGGTGTTGATGACGACGTATTGCAGCGAGTTGATGTAGCCCGAATACCAGCTTGGATCGGTGAAGATCGTCCGGTAGTTTTCCAGCGTCGGCTGGTGCGGCCACAGCGTCATGGTCGAGACGATCTCGCCATTGGTCTTGAAGCTCATATTGACGAGCCAGTAGATCGGCACCATCAGGAACAACAGATACAGCGCCATCACGATGCGGCGGCCGGGGATCGAATGCATCACGCGTTCCCTTCGGTCGGCTGGCGCTCGGCGCCCGCATTGGTCATCACGGTGTAGAACACCCAGCAGACGATGATGATGATCAGGTTGTAGACGATCGACAGCGCCGCGGCCTTACCGAGATCGAACTGCCCAAGCGCGATCTTGACCAGCTCGATCGAGATGAAGGTGGTCGAATTGCCCGGCCCGCCGCCGGTGACGACGAACGGCTCGGTGTAGATCATGAAGCTGTCCATGAAGCGCAGCAGCACGGCGATCAGGAGCACGCGGTGCATCTTCGGCAGTTGGATCGCCTTGAACACCGCCCAGCGCGACGCGCCGTCGATCTGCGCCGCCTGATAATACGCGTCCGGGATCGACTTCAGGCCGGCGTAGCAGAGCAGCGCCACCAGGCTGGTCCAGTGCCAGACATCCATCACCACCACGGTGGCCCAGGCGTCGAAATCATTGGAGACGTAGTTGTAGTTGAAGCCGAGGCTGTTCAGCGTGTAGCCCATCAGACCGATGTCGGGGCGGCCAAAAATCTGCCAGATTGTGCCGACCACGTTCCACGGGATCAGCAGCGGCAGCGCCATGATCACCAGGCAGAACGCCACGCTCCAGCCATGCCGCGGCATCGCCAGCGCCACCACGATGCCAAGCGGCACTTCGATCGCCAGGATGATCATCGAGAACGCCAGATTGCGCCCCAGCGAGGCGAAGAACCGGCCGCCGAGATCGCTCGACGGATCGAGCAGTTCCTTGAACCAGCCCACCCCGTTCCAGAAGAACTGGTTGTTGCCGAAGGTGTCCTGCACCGAATAGTTCACCACCGTCATCAGCGGCAGGATCGCCGAGAACGCCACGATGGCGAACACCGGCAGCACCAGCAACCAGGCCTTCTGGTTGACGACCTTGTCCATCAGGCGACTTGCTCCAATGCACTGCCCTCGACAATCTGACTGTCGGCGTAGACGTGGATGTGCGACGGTTCGAACCGCAACCCGGCCTCTTCGCCGTTCGGCGTGAAGCCGTCCGGCACGCGCGCGGCGAACTTGGCGTCGCCGACCCGCACCGAGGCGAAGCGAACGCGGCCGAGATCGTCGATGCGCTCAATGCGGCCCGACAGCAGCCCCGGCGCCTTGGCGGTGAGGTGCACGAATTCCGGCCGCACCCCGATCTCGATCTTGGCGCCGGCCGGCAGATTGTCGTAGCCGCGCGCGAGCCGGATGGCGTGGTCACTGACCAGCGCCTCGCGGCCCTTCACCTGCGCAGCCACGATGTTCATGCCGGGGGAGCCGATGAAGTAACCAACGAAGGTGTGCGCCGGCTTCTCGAACAGCTGTTCGGGCGTGCCGCTCTGCACGACGCGGCCATCGTGCATCACCACAACTGTGTCGGCGAAGGTGAGCGCTTCGGTCTGATCATGGGTGACGTAGATCATCGTCAGATCGAGCGCGCGGTGCAGAGCCTTGAGCTTGCTGCGCAGCTCCCACTTCAGATGCGGATCGATCACCGTCAGCGGCTCGTCGAACAGGATCGCCGCGACGTCGCTGCGCACCAGGCCGCGGCCGAGCGAGATCTTCTGCTTGGCGTCGGCGGTGAGCCGCGTCGCCTTGCGCTTCAGATTGGCGGTGAGGTCGAGCAGGTCGGCGATCTCAGCGACGCGGCGGTCGATCTCGGCCTTCGGTACGCCGCGGTTCTTCAGCGGGAACGCGAGATTCTCGCGCACCGTCATGGTGTCGTAGATCACCGGAAACTGGAATACCTGGGCGATGTTGCGCTCGCGCGTCGACAGTTGCGTGACGTCCTTGCCGTCGAACAGGATCTTGCCGCGCGACGGCGTGACGATGCCGGAGATGATATTGAGCAGCGTGGTCTTGCCGCAGCCGCTGGGGCCGAGCAGCGCGTAGGCGCCGCCCTGCCGCCAGGTCATCGACACCGGCTTCAGCGCGTAGGCGGCCGGCGGCAGGTCGTCGCCGACGAGATAGGAGTGAGCGAGATCGACGAGGTCAATGCGCGCCATCGGGCTGCCCCTCAGTTCGGCTTCGGCGCGGCGACGAGGCGGTCGGCCGCGTCGAACACGAAGAGATTGGCGGGATCGAGGATGGCGTCGAGCGGCTGGCCGGGCTCGAATTCGTGAATGCCGTGCAGCACCGCGACCCAATTGTCGTCGCCGCGCTTCAGATGCACAAAGCTCTCCGAGCCGGTGATCTCGGTGATCGCCACTTTGGTCTGAAACGCGTGACGATCCGCATCAGCGCCCTTCACCGCGATCTGATGCGCGCGGAAGCCGACCCGGTAGGCGCCGTCGCCGAGCCCGGCGAACACGCCGGTCGCCGGTGCGGTGACGCCACCGGAATAGTGCACCGTGCCGGCCTTCTTCTCGGCGCCGACCAGGTTGAGCGGCGGATCGGAGAACACCTGCGCGACGCGCAGCGTATCCGGCTTGCGATACACCATCGGGGTCGGGCCGACCTGCAGCGCCTGACCTTCCCACATGCAGATGGTGCGGCCGCCGAGCAGCAGCGCTTCCGACGGCTCGGTGGTGGCGTAAACAAAGATCGCCCCCGACGCCTCGAAGATCTTCGGCAGCTCGGTGCGCAGTTCTTCGCGCAGCTTATAGTCGAGGTTGGCGAGTGGCTCGTCGAGCAGCACCAGATCGGCGCCCTTGACCAGCGCGCGGGCGATCGCAGTGCGCTGCTGCTGGCCGCCGGACATCTGCAGCGGCGTGCGCTGCAGATACGGCTCCAGCTTCAACAGCTTGGCGGCTTCCTGCACCCGGCGCTCGATCTCGGCGCGCGGCTTGCCCTGCACGCGCAGCGGCGAGGCGATGTTCTCGTACACGGTGAGCGACGGGTAGTTGATGAATTGCTGATACACCATCGCCACCGAGCGCTTGCGCACGTCGGCGCCGGTGACGTCCTTGCCGTCGACCAGCACGCGGCCGCTGGTCGGCTTGTCGAGGCCTGCGAGCAGCCGCATGATGGAAGTCTTGCCGGACAGCGTCGGCCCGAGCAGCACGCTCAGCGTGCCGCGCTCCAGGGTCAGCGACACGTCGCGGATCGCCGGCTGGCCGTCGATCGTTCGGGTGACGTGCTCCAGGCTGACGCTCATGCCCGGCCTCCCGCGTGTTGCTGGGCGTTTTCGGCGGCGTCGTGGCCGGCCATCCAGGCGTCGAGTTCGGCGATCGCCGCAGGCGTCAGCCGCAGTCCGAGCTTGGATCGCCGCCAGACGACATCGTCCGCGCTGCAGGCCCATTCGTGTTTCATCAGATAGCGGACCTCGGCCTCCGTCAATGTGGCGCCGAAGTCGCGGCCGAGATCGGCCATCGACCGCGCTTCCCCCAGCAATTTGCGCGCGCGGGTGCCGTAGGCGTGCACCAGTCGATACGCATGCGGCTGCGCCAGGAACGGATAGTCACGCGTCAAGTCGGCCACCAGCGCCGGGCCGCCGTCGACCGCGAAATCGCCGCCCGGCAGCGGCTGCTGCGCGGTCCAGCCTTCCTGCGCCTGCGTGCCTTTCAGATATGGCGCGAGCTTCTCCAGCGCCTCTTCGGACAACCGCCGATAGGTGGTGATCTTGCCGCCATAGATCGACAGCAGCGGCGCGCCGCCGGGCTTGTCGAGCTCGAACACGTAGTCGCGCGTCGCCGCCTTGGCTTCGCTGGCGCCGTCGTCATACAGCGGCCGCACCCCGGAGAACGTCCACACCACGTCCGCCGGCTTGACCGGCCTGGCAAAGTAGCCGCTGACCGCGTCGCACAAATAGGCGATCTCCTCCGGCGTCGCTTTCACCTGCGACGGATCGCCCTGGTAGTCGCGGTCGGTGGTGCCGATCAGGGTGAATTCGCCCTGGTACGGGATCGCGAACACGATGCGGCCGTCAGCGTTCTGGAAAATGTAAGCGCGGTCGTGCGCATACAGCTTCGGCACCACGATGTGGGAGCCCTGCACCAGCCGCACCTTGGAGGTCGCGTTGACGCCGGAGCCGGCGGCCAGCACGTTCTCGACCCACGGCCCGGCTGCATTGACCAGCGCCCGCGCCTGGATGGTGCTGCGCGCGCCGCTGCGCCGATCCTCAGTGGTGACGTGCCAGATGCCGTCGTGCTGACGCACTTCGACCGCGCGGGTGCGGGTGCGAATCTCCGCGCCGCGCTCGGCCGCATCACGTGCCGTCAGCACCACCAGCCGCGCATCATCGACGAAGCAGTCGGAGTATTCGAAGCCCTTGGTGAAGCGGCCCGGGATCAGCGGCTTGCCGACCTCGTCATGCGCGAGATCGACCGAGCGCGTCGGCGGCAGCAGCTTGCGGCCGCCGATATAGTCGTAAAGGAAGAGCCCGAGCCGCAGCCGCCACGCCGGCCGGAGCCCGGAATGATGCGGCAGCACGAAGCGCAGCGGCCCGATGATGTGCGGCGCGATCTGCCACAGCCGCTCGCGCTCGATCAGCGCCTCCCGCACCAGCCGGAATTCGAAATATTCGAGATAGCGCAGCCCGCCATGGATCAGCTT
This sequence comes from Rhodopseudomonas palustris, assembly GCF_003591005.1. Taxonomy (GTDB): domain Bacteria; phylum Pseudomonadota; class Alphaproteobacteria; order Rhizobiales; family Xanthobacteraceae; genus Rhodopseudomonas; species Rhodopseudomonas palustris_K. The sequence goes on along the minus strand of NZ_QYYD01000017.1, from coordinate 117,499 downwards.
CGTCGACCACGACGAGGTGCCGCTGGCGAGGTCGTTCATCTCGCAGAGAAACACGGAATTGCCCCGGCCGGCCGCGTCGCGGGCGATGCCGCAGCCGTTGATCCCGCCGCCAATGATCGCGAGATCGAAAACTTTCCCCACCGGCGCTCCTCGCAAGCTTGCGAATTGCTGCACTGCAGCTTTCGCTTCTGTCGAATTTCTTTCGAAGCGAAATAGATCAGAATACAAAACGAAAGCAAGCGGGATGTGACCGGTCGTGCATCGTCTTGCGAATGCGGTAACGCAATCTGAAGTTGATAAGAGGAGATAGCACCCATTAGAGGTGGCCAGGCCCAAAGCTGCGGCCTCTCGACTCGTCATGACCGGCCTTGTGCCGGGCATCCACGGCTTGCCGCGGAGGCCGCAAGAAAGGCGGGGATGCTCGGCACAAGCCCGGCTATGGCGAGACTTGTCGGTGCGTGGCAGTCGTCTGGATCGTCAGGCCGCGGTGTCGTCGACCTCGTCCGCCCGCTTCGGCAGCGCTTCGATCACCTCGATGCCGTGGGCCTCGCAGATCGTCTGCAGCGCCGGCGGCAGCGCCTCGTCGGTGACGAAGGTCTGGATCTGGCTGAGATGCGCGATGCGCACGGGCGCGCTCCGGCGCAGCTTGGTGGAGTCAGCCACCAGCATCACGCTGCGTGCATTGGCGATGATCGCCTGCGCGGCCTGCACTTCGCGGTAGTCGAAGTCGAGTAGCGCGCCTTCCTCGTCGATCGCCGAAGCGCCGATGATCGCGTAGTCGACCTTGAACTGGCCGATCAGGCTGATCGCGGCCGAACCGATCACTGCGCCGTCGGCGCGCCGCACCGTTCCGCCGGCGACGATCACCTCGATGCGCGGATATTTGTAGAGCTGCATCGCGACGTTGAGATTGTTGGTAATCACCAACAGTTCGTGATGCGCCGTCAGCGCTCCGGCGACTTCCTCGGTGGTGGTGCCGATATTGATGAACAGCGAGCAGCCGTTCGGGATCTGCGCCGCCGCCGCTGCGCCGATCGCGCGCTTTTCATCGGCGGCAACGAAGCGGCGCGCCTCGTAAGCGAGGTTCTCGACCCCGGACGCAATAATCGCGCCGCCATGAATGCGCGTCAGCGAGCGCTGGTCGCACAGATCGTTGAGATCCTTGCGGATGGTCTGCGCCGACACGTCGAAGCGCCGGGCGAGATCGTCCACCATCACCCGCCCCGAAGCGCGGGCGAGGTTGAGAATTTCCGATTGACGTTGGCTCAGAGCAGTCACGCGCACACCTGGACAGAATCTGATCCATGGTGCGACCGTTCGCACCCCGCGTCAACGCGCCGCGCTGACGCCGCCCGACGCGCAGCATCGTCGCTCTCAATTTCCTTCGCCATGCCGGGGGTCTGGCCAAGGCGCCCCGGTCATGACGAAGCACGAGGTCCGTAGCCAACACCCAATGATTGTCAGGACCACCTCACAACAGAACGCCCCGGTTTCCCGGGGCGTCGCGTGTCGTTGGTGAGTGGCGCTGCGGTTAGGCGGCGGCCTTCTCGCCGGTCTGATCGACCACTTGCGGCGCGGCTTGCGCCGAGGTGGTGATCGGAATGCTGCGGGGCTTCTTGGCCTCCGGAATCTCGCGGACGAGATCGACGTGCAGCAGACCGTTCTCGAGGCTGGCGTTCTTCACCGTGACGTAGTCGGCGAGCTGGAAGGCCCGCTCGAAGGCGCGCGCGGCAATGCCGCGATACAGCACCTCGGATTTGCTGCCGTTCTCGTTCGCGGTCTTCTCGCCCTTGATGGTGAGCTGGTTCTCCTTGGTCACGATCGACAGTTCGGCCGGGGAGAAACCGGATACGGCGACGGTGATACGATACGCGTTATCGCCGGTGCGCTCGATATTGTAAGGCGGATAGCCGGGCGCCGACGCATCGCTGGCGTTCTGGTCCAGCAGATTGAACAGGCGGTCGAAGCCGATGGTGGAGCGATAGAACGGGGTGAGATCAAACGTACGCATGGTCAAGTCCTCCTAGAAGCGACTGGTTGAGTACCCGCCCGCCATCGGGCCGGGCATCGTCTGGGTGCAGCCGGAGCAGGTTCTGAAACTCAGGTCCTGCCGTGGTGTGGCCTGCACGAAAATGATATGGGAGGGTCGTTGCGGGGTTCAAGAGGTCTCCGCGATCTTCCGGCCGACGTTTTTTTCTCCCTGTCTCCCAGCGCTTTAACCCTCCGGACATGGCTCATGACGCTCGTCTCGATACCCGCCAATCCGGTCCCGGAGGGAGCGGTCTCCGGCACCATCAAGACGCCGGACGGCACCGAGCTGCGCTATGCGCGCTGGCCGGCGCCGGCGGGTCGCAAGGGTACGGTTTGTGTCTTTACCGGCCGCACCGAACAGATCGAGAAGTACTTCGAGACGGTGCGCGATCTGCAGGACCGCGGTTTTGCGGTGGCGATGATCGACTGGCGTGGCCAGGGCCATTCGGCGCGGCGGCTGCGCGATCCGCGCAAGGGCTACGTCCGCAATTTCGCGGACTACGAAGTCGACGTCGAAACCTTCGTCCGCGAGATCGTGCTGCCGGACTGCCCGCCGCCGCATTTCGCGCTGGCGCATTCGATGGGCGGCGCGGTGATGCTGCGCATCGCGCATTCCGGCAAGCGCTGGTTCGATCGCATGGTGCTATCGGCGCCGATGATCGACCTGCCGGGCCGCGCCACCTCGCTGCCGGTGCGGCTGTTGTTGCGGGCGATGCGGCTGGCCGGCCAGGGCGGTCGCTACGTGCCCGGCGGCAACGACGTGTTGGCCAACACGGAGCCGTTCGTCGGCAACAAGCTGACCTCCGATCCGGTTCGCTACGCCCGTAACGCCGCGATCGTCGCCGAAGACCCGACGCTGGGCCTCGCCTCGCCGACCGCCGCCTGGGCCGACACCGCGTTCCGCACCATGCACGGCTTCCGTGTCGCGGACTATCCGTCGAAGATCCGCCAGCCGATCCTGATGATGGCGGCGAGCCACGACACCGTGGTATCGACTTCCGCGATCGAAGAATTCGCCTATCACCTGCGCGCCGGCTCGCATCTGGTGATCGCCGGCGCCAAGCACGAGATTCTGCAGGAGCAGGATCGCTACCGACAACAATTCTGGGCGGCGTTCGATGCTTTTGTCCCGGGGACGCCGCTGTTTTGATGTGCCATCCTGGTCCGACGCCGCGGCGTCGGACGTGACATTCTGCCGTTAACGACGTCCTGCTACCAACAAGGAACCTTCACACATCCGCCTTGGTTGCAGGCTGCAACGATCCCCCGCTCGTTCCTGCCGCTTTCGAAAGATCATCGCCCCATGAAAATCCGCAAAGCCGTTTTTCCGGTCGCCGGCCTCGGCACCCGCGTCCTTCCCGCCACCAAGGCGATGCCGAAGGAAATGCTGACGATCGTCGACAAGCCGCTGATACAATACGTCGTCGACGAGGCCAAGGAAGCCGGGATCGAGCATTTCATCTTCGTCACCGGCCGCAACAAGGGCGTCATCGAGGATCATTTCGACCGCCAGTTCGAGCTCGATGTGACGCTGGAGAAGCGCAACAAGAAAAGCGAGATGGACATCCTGGCGCGGGATCAGCCGGAAGCCGGCGCGATGAGCTTCACCCGCCAGCAGGCGCCGCACGGGCTGGGTCACGCGGTGTGGTGCGCGCGCGACATCGTCGGCAACGAGCCGTTCGCGGTGGTTCTGCCGGACGAGCTGGTTCTGAACGATCCGGGCTGCCTGAAGCAGATGATCCTCGCGGCCGAAAAGCTCGGCGACAAGACCAACGTCATCGCGGTCGAGGAAGTGCCGACCGACAAGACGCATCAATACGGCATCTGCGGCGTCGGCAAGCGCGACGGCAAGATGTTCGAAATCGACGGCATGGTCGAGAAGCCGGCGCCCGGCACGGCACCGTCGAACCTGTCGATCTCGGGTCGCTATATCCTGCAGCCGGAGATCTTCCAGATCCTGGCCACGCAGGAGCGCGGCGCTGGCGGCGAGATTCAACTGACCGACGCGATGATCGGGCTCGCCAGGACGCAGAAGTTCTACGGCGTCGAGTTCGAGGGCGAGCGTCATGATTGCGGCTCGAAGGCCGGCTTCCTGCGCGCCAACATCGCGTTTGGGATGCGCCGTCCCGACCTGCGCGACGGCCTGGTGGCCGACATGAAGCGCTATCTTGGCGGCTGAGGCAAAGTTCAGGCGACCAGATTAAGGTCGGCGCGGCTGGCCGCGACCACGCAGCGGTTGCGGCCGAGGTCCTTGGCGGCATACAGCGCTTTGTCAGCGGCCTCGAACAGCACCGACCAATGTTGTGACGGTGCCGGGGTCATGCTGGCGACGCCGATACTGACGGTCACGCCGGCCTGCCCTTCCGACCACAGCTCGACCTTGCGGCGGATCGTTTCGGCGACGCCCTGCGACTGCGTTGCATTCATGCCCGGCAGCAGCACGGCGAATTCTTCGCCGCCGAATCGGGCGGCGCAGTCGGCGGCACGTGCCGCCGAGTCGGCGATGCACAGCGCGATGCCGACCAACACCTGATCACCGGCCTGATGGCCGAAATTGTCGTTGAACGATTTGAAGTGATCGGCGTCGATGATCAGCAGCGAGATCGGCGTTGCCGAACGTACCGCGCGGCGCCATTCGCGATCCATCACCAGATCGAATTTGCGGCGGTTGGTCAGCCCGGTCAGCCCGTCGGTGGTCGCCAGCTCTTCCAGCCGGCGCTCGGCGTCGGCACGGCGGTCGATCTCGCGGATGAAGAATACCGTGAAGCCGGCAACGATGACGGCGAGCACCAGCAGAATGGCGCCGATCCGCAGCGCCTCCTGTCGCCACATCACGAAGACGTCGTCCCACGACCGGCCGACCAGCACGATCAGCGGCCGACTGCTGTCGGCCCAGACGTACATCCGGCCGATCTTGTCGATCTTGCCGTGACCGCTGAACCAGCCGCGGCGCTGGCCGAGCAGCTTGTCGATGCCGATATTGGTCATCACGTTGGTGCCGAGCAGCCCGGGATCGAACGGCGTTCGCATCATCAGCGTGCCGTCGCGTGCCACCACCGCGATGACGTCCTGCGGGGCGAGATGCAGGCGGTTGAACAGGTCCTTGAAATAGCTGAAGCGGATCGAGCCGGCGACGACGCCGGCCAAACTGCCGTCGGGTGCCGAGACGCGCCGGCTCAGCACCACCGAATAGGTGCCGCGATGCTGCATCGGCCGGCTGATATACAGGCCAAGATCGGGCTGCTCGACATGGACGCGGAAGAATTCCTCGCCGGCGCGATCGACGCTCTGCGGCGTCAGCGTCGCCGAGTCCAGCCACAGCCTGCCGGTCGGATCGAACACCTGCATCGGGCCGAAATGCTTCGCCGACACCGAGTGATCGAACAGGATCAGATTGCGGATCTTGGCGTCGACCTGCGCCAGTTCGGGCAGAGCGAGACTGCTGACGACCGCTCGCAGCGACAGGTCGTACAGTTCGATGTTGCGGTTGATGTCGGCGCCGATCGTCGAGGCGAGATTTTCCTGCGTCTGGCGCGCCAGTTCCTGGGCACTGCGGCGCATCTCCAGCATGATGCTGCCGCAGACGCCGGAAAAGCCCAACACCGTGACGATCGACGAAATGATCAGGAGCCGGGCCGACATCCGCCGGCCTCGCCGCATTTCCTGCCTGATCCGTTCGAAGAGCCCGCCGCTGCTGTCCATGGCGGACGCTAGCCACGCAAAACTTGCGGAGCGTTTAAGTTGCGACCATGACAGGGGCGGCGGTTAACGGCGCATTTCACCGATACGCGCCGAGCTCGACCGACAACTGACCGGCCCTGTACTTTCCTGCATCGGGCGCGAACGAGGACCTGCAGACGTGAGCAAATTCGATCCGCTGCGCGATCACCTGAAGCGGCAGACCGCGACCGAGCTGGTGCTGAGCATCGACGAGATCGAACAGATGCTCGGCTTCGACCTGCCGCGCGCGTCGCAGCGCGCCTCGTGGTGGGATTCGACCCGTGCGCCGGAAGAAAAAATGCCGCAGCGCGAAGCCTGCCTCGACGCCGGCTATGTGGCCACACGCCTACCCGACGGCAGCGGCGTGCGGTTCCGCAGGATCAAGGCGCGACGGCCGTATTGAGGAGGGCACACTGTGCCTCCCCCCTTCCCCTTGCGGGGAGGGGTTGGGGGTGGGGGGTCCCCGGGCACTGAGTGCGCGTCGCCCTAACCCCAGCCCTCTCCCGCAAGCGGGAGAGGGAGCGTGCTGTGCAGCGGGAGAGGCTTCCTCCATGCCCCAAGCATGGCATTCCGGGGCACGCAGCGCAGCTGCGTGAACCCGGAATCCAGAAGTTTGGACCACTGTTCTTTGCAACAAGCTCGAGATTCCGGGTTCGCAAGCGGGAGAGGGAGCGCGCGGGGCGCGGGGAGAGGCTTAGTTCTGCAACCTGACGCCGAGCATCACCACCGTGGCGTTGTAGCTGCCGCCGACCACATTGGAGTCGAGTTGGTCGCGGCGCAGGGTGCCTTTGACCCAGAGTTGGCGGCTCATCTTGTAGACCAGGTTGCCTTCGACCGAGGTGAAGCGGTCGTTGCGGCCGGAGCCCTGGTAGTCGTAGGTCGCATAGGTGAACTTGCCGATCGCGGTCAGCCAGCGGCGGAAGTCGTGGTCGACCTGGGCCGTGTAGGTGCGGGTGAGCACGCCGGAGACGCCGGCGAGCGGAGATTCATCGATTGAGGTGTCGGCAGTGAGCCGAAACCTGCTCAGCGGCGTCACCGTCCAGATCAGCGACGCGCTGGTGAGCAGGCCGTCGAGCGGAAGCAGCCGCGGATCGGTGTAGGTGCGCGACGCCCAGCCGATCGAGGCCTCACCGGTCAGCAGCCGGCTCAGCTCGAAGCTGGTGCCGCCCTTGAAGTAACCGCCCGTGCTGTCGCGCCGATAGCCGTAGCGGTCGACCGGCGTCTCGTATTGGCGCTCGCTGTACTGACCCTCGACGAACGGCTTGAGCCACGGCAACACTTCGTAGCTGACACGGCCGGTGCCGGCATATTGGTTGAAGTTACGGTCGGTGTTCGGCTCGGTGTTGCCGTCGGTGAACACCGACTGTTGAAAGGTGCGACGATCGACGCCGCCGATCGCCGTGACCTGCAACCGGTTGAAGGTCTGATCGACGCCGCCCGACACGCCGACCTGGGTGTAGACCGGGAATTTCTGTAGACCCGCCACGTTGTTCGGGCTGCCGGGATTGTCGGTGCCGACGATCACACGGCCCTGACCGAGCAGCCTGGTGTCGCGGCTGACATCGAGCCGACCGTCGATATGGCCGTCGAAATCGGGGCGGTCCAGCACCCGCGGCGCCGAGGTGACCCCGCTGGTCGGATTGTTGAACTCGTGGCCGTAGCCGGTGAACGAACCGCGCAGATCGGCGACAAGCGCGTGCCGGTCCCAGTCCGAGCTCACCATCAGCTCGGGCGACACCTTGTAGAAGCCGGACGCCTGCGGCGTGGCAATGCGGCCCGGATTGGTATCGTAGCCGCCGTTCAGCTCGAGCGCGCCCTTGATCAGGAAGCTGCCGGCGTAGTCGCCGACCGGGCCGAACGGATCGTCGTCGACCTTGAGCCGGCGGCGTAGCGGCTGGCCGGGCAGCGTGCCCCGGAAGGCGGCGGCGACCGGCTGCTTGGCGGCGGCCTGTGAGGGCGGCAGCGGCCGGGCGGGCGGCGGCACAGGCGTCACCACCGGCGAGCCGGGGCCGATCGATCTCGGCCGCGGTGCACCGGGCAGAATCTTGGGCTGCTGGCGCTTGCGGCCGAGCGCGTCATAGCCGGTGCCGCCGGCGCCGAGGCTCGGGCGCTGCAGCCCGAATTCAGGCGCGGCGCCCGGCCGGGCCCGCGCGTTGCGCGTTCCGCGCATGTCGTCGGTATCGAACGGATCGGCCTGCCCCGGCCGTGCCGGCTGCGCGAGGCGCTGCAGCGGACGATCCTGGGCTGGGACGAAAGCGCCCGGCTCTGCCCTGAACAGGTCGCGGGTCAGGCTCTGCGCCTGCGCCGGGCCGATCGGCACCAGCAGCGCGCACGCGGCAGCGGCCAGCAGCCATGCTGCTGGCCGGGAAGAGCGCAATGCTGACGCCGCCGTCACGACCTAAAAACCTCAACAAATTCAATTTCATACGCGGACGAGCCAGCGGAGCGGCGCTGATCATCGTTAATGGAGTTAAAACGTTTATGGTTAAGGAGGGGTTGAGAAACGGTCCTAACGAGCGGTTGAGAACCTTTCCGGTTCGTGCCCGGGCGCGTCGCTTCCCGTACCGTGGCATGCTAGGAAGAGGTCCGGCCGCTTCGGCTCATGCTTCGGGAATTTGCATGGCTCTTTCCAAACCCCGCACCACGAAATCCGCGATGACCGCTCCTGCCCTTGCCGCCATTCCCTCGGCCCTGCGCACGCTGGAGTCGGAAGCCGATGGCGTCACGGCGCTTGCCGCGGCGCTGCGCGGCGAGCTCGGCGCCGCCTTCGTGGCCGCCGTGGAGATGGTGCAGTCAGGCAAGGGCCGGCTGATCATCACCGGCCTCGGTAAGTCCGGCCATATCGGCCGCAAGATCGCTGCGACCTTCGCGTCGACCGGCACGCCGGCGTTCTTCGTCCACGCCTCGGAAGCCAGCCATGGCGACCTCGGCATGATCACCGCCGACGATATCATCCTGGCAATGTCGTGGTCCGGCGAGCAGCCGGAAATGAAGAACCTGATCAGCTACGCCAAGCGCTTCAAAATCGCGCTGATCGCGATGACGTCGGACCCGGGCTCGACGCTGGCGCAGGCCGCCGACATCGCGCTGACGCTGCCGAAGGCGCGCGAGGCCTGCCCGCACAATCTGGCGCCGACCACCTCGTCGCTGATGATGCTGGCGCTCGGCGACGCGATCGCGATCGCGCTGCTCGAGAGCCGCGGCTTCACCTCGACCGATTTCAGCGTGCTGCATCCGGGCGGCAAGCTCGGCGCGATGCTGAAATACGCCCGCGACCTGATGCACACCGGCGACGCCGTGCCGCTGAAGCCGCTCGGCACCAAGATGTCGGACGCGCTGGTCGAGATGTCCGCCAAGGGCTTTGGCTGCGTCGGCATCGTCGATGGCAGCGGCGCGATCGCCGGCATCGTCACCGACGGCGACCTGCGCCGCCACATGCGCCCGGACCTGATGACCGCCACCGTCGACGAGGTGATGACCAAGCGCCCGAAGACGATCAGCCCGAACCTTTTGGCCGGCGAGACGCTCGAGCTGCTGAACTCCTCGAAGATCACCGCGCTGCTGGTGACCGAAGGCAAAAAGCCGGTCGGCATCGTGCACCTGCACGATTTGCTGCGGGCCGGGGTGGCGTAAGGCCCACGCCCGTCGGCTCGGCATCTCCCCGCATTCTGCGCCGTCATCCTGAGGCGCTCGCCCGTGAGGCGAGCCTCGAAGGATGCGGACGCGCGCGCCGGCGCATGATCCTTGTGGCCCATCCTTCGAGGCCGCCGCTGCGCGGCGGCGCCTCAGGATGACGCCGGGCGTGAGGCAAAGGACGAAGTCGGCTACACCGCCGCCACGATCAAATTCACCCCGTCCGCCTGCACGATCTTCACGCGGCTTCCCGCCGGGACATCCGGGCCGGTGACGCGCCAGAAGGTGTCGTCGATCCGCACCGAGCCGACGCCGCCGACGATCGGCCTTTCCAAAGTGAATTCGCGGCCGACCAGCGCGTCGGTGCGGCGGTTGAGAAACGGGTTGGTGGCGGTGGATTCCGCCTCGCCGCCGCGCGCCACCCGACGCCACAGCGGCACGGCCGCGACGGCCAGCACGGCGAATAGCAGGAATTGCGCCTGCCACGACAGCGCGGCCACCGCCGCGAACGCAAACGTCGCCAGCCCGGTCAGCAGCGCGGCGAGGCCGAGCCAGAACAGGAAGATCCCCGGCGCCAGCAGCTCCAGCGCCATCAGGATGAAGCCGACGATCAGCCAATTCCAGGCACCGAGCGAGATGAAAAGGTCAGTCATGATCGCACCTTGCAGAGGCGCTCAGTGTAGCCCGTCATTGCGAGCGAAGCGAAGCAATCCAGGGCCGTGTACGGGGCTCCTGGATTGCTTCGTCGCTGCGCTCCTCGCAATGACGGGGAGAGGTGGTTGGCCTTGCTCGAACTTTGCGTGTCACGCTTGCCTCTCCCCGTCATGGCCGGGCTTGTCCCGGCCATCCACGCCTTTTCTGCGTTGTCGTCAGTAAGGCGTGGATGCCCGGCACAAGGCCGGGCATGACGGGTGGAGAGGTGGTGCCTCATTGCGATAGGTCGGTGCGGTCCCGCCAGCGCTCACGACGCCTTCGTCGGCCCGGCCGGCGGCACGGAGCCGCTGCGGCGGGCGGCGGCTTGGGCGGAGGCGGCGCTTTCGCCGAACGTCGCCTTGGCAATTTCGCCGATGCCGGCGAGTGAGCCCAACATGCTCATCGCCTCGACCGGCAGCATGATCACCTTCTGGTTTGGCGACTCGGCGAGCTGGCCGAACGCTTTGATGTATTTGTCGGCAATGAAGTAGTTCAGCGCCGCGACGTCGCCTTTGGAGATCGCCTCGCTGACCATCTGGGTGGCGCGCGCTTCGGCCTCGGCGCTTCGTTCGCGCGCCTCGGCGTCGCGGAACGCGGCCTCGCGCCGGCCTTCGGCCTGCAGGATCTGGCCCTGCTTGGCACCCTCGGCACGGAGGATCTCCGACTGCCGCGCGCCTTCGGCCTGCAGGATGTCGGCGCGCTTGACGCGCTCGGCCTTCATCTGCCGGCCCATCGCTTCGACCAGATCGGCCGGCGGCACGATGTCCTTGATCTCGATGCGGTTGACCTTGACGCCCCATGGCGACACCGCGGCGTCGACAACGCGCAGCAGCCGCTCGTTGATCTCGTCGCGATGCGACAGCACCTGGTCGAGATCCATCGAGCCCATCACCGAGCGGATGTTGGTCATCGTCAGCACGATGATCCCCTGCTCCAGATTGGCCACCTCGTAGCTCGCCTTGGCGGCGTCGAACACCTGGAAGAACGCGACGCCGTCCGCGGTGACGCTGGCATTATCCTTGGTGATGACTTCCTGCTGCGGAATCTCGAGCACCTGCTCCATCACGTTCATCTTGCGGCCGACGCGATCGAAATACGGGATGATCAGATTGAGGCCCGGGGCCAGCGTGCGGGTGAACTTGCCGAACCGCTCGATCGTCCAGTTGTAGCCCTGCGGCACCGTCTTGACGCCGGCGAACAGCGTCAGGATCACCAGCAGCACGATCAGGATGGCGAAGATGTCGAAGCCGGACAGATTATACATTTGGCGTCTCCTGGGGGCCGCCCGCGCGCGCAAGCCGGCGCGGCGACGGCAATGCGCTCGCCCGCGCGGCGAAACTCGGTGATGGGTCGTCGGTCAGGAGTGTAAGGTTAGCGCGCCGCGAAAGCGAGCGGCGATCCTGCGGCGATTGCGGCAGCTGGAGCATGACATCAGATCGATCGAAATGTCCTCAAGCACAGAGTCGTCATCCTGAGGTGCGCGCGTAGTGCGCCTCGAAGGATGCGGCCAAGGTGCCCTGCGGCTCATCCTTCGAGGCCCGCAGGGCCGCGCTGAGCGCGGCCCTGCGGGCACCTCAGGATGACGGCACCGTGTGGAAATGCAGTTTGAATCCATCGAGGAGGATCGGCTCTGTCAGCAGCCGCTACAGCGGGCCGCTACAACCAGCCTTGCAGCTCGCGCACCACGAGCTGATGAATGACGTCGATGCCGTCGTCGCTGTCGTTGAGGCAGGGGATGGCGGAGAATTCCTCGCCGCCATTGTGCATGAAGATCTCGGCGTTCTCTTGCGCGATTTCTTCCAGCGTCTCGAGGCAGTCGGCGGCGAAGCCCGGCATCACCACCGCGAGCTTGCGGACGCCGTCCTTGGCGAGCTTCTCGATGGTCTTGTCGGTGTAGGGCTGCAGCCACTGATCGAAGCCGAAGCGGGACTGGAAGGTCAACAGCAACTTCTTGTCGTCGAGCCCCATCCGTTCGCGCAGCGCCTCGACGGTGGCGACGCATTGCGACTGATACGGATCGCCCTTCTCGATATAGGCCTGCGGCATGCCGTGGAACGACGCCACGATCAGCTCGGGCTCGAACGGCAGCGTGGCGAGGTGCTTGTTGATCGAGTTCGCCAGCGCGTCGATATAGGCGACGTCGCGAAAATACGGCGGCGTCACCCGCAGCGTCGGCTGCGCGCGGAGCTCACGCAGCACGCGGAACGCCTGGTCGCACACTGTGGCCGAGGTGGCGGCGGAATATTGCGGATATAGCGGCACCACCAGGAGGCGCGAGCAGCCCTGGCGCACCAGCGCCTCGATACGGTCGCGCATCGACGGATTGCCGTAGCGCATCGCCCAATCCACCACCAGATGGCTGCGGCCGGCCAGCGAAGCGCCGAGCTTCTCGGCCTGTGCGCGGGTGATGGTCTTGAGCGGGGATTCGTTTTTGTCGGTGTTCCAGATCTTCTGGTAGTCCTTGGCCTTGCGGGCCGGACGGGTGTTCAAAATGATGCCGTTGAGCGCCAGCTTCCAGAAGATGCCCTGGTTCTCGATCACCCGCGGGTCCGACAGGAACTCGCGCAGATAGACCCGCACGCCCTTGGTGTCGCAGGTGTCGGGGGTGCCGAGATTGACCAGCAGCACGCCGACGCGCTCGGGCGCGGGGGCCGGAACGGGCGCGGGGCCGTGGAGGGGTACAATCACCGTCATGATGCTGGTTGGCTTCGCGCTTTGGCCTATCGTTGTCAAGACGACGCGGTGACTGCGGGATCTGCGGTCAACGCGGTCGCACGACTCGGTAGTTGGGGTTCGATCGCCGATTCACAACGGGTGCGGCGCCGCGTCTCCGGGACATCCCCGAAGTTACGACCGGCTGGTTAAAGACAGGTCACGCGTTCGGCCGCCACATAGCCCAGGAGAAGCCCGATGCCGAACAGCAGCACCAGTCCGGCGGCGCCGAATTCGATGCCGCGCATCACCAGCGCGCCGCCGCCGGCCTGACCGGCCGACAGCCGCTTGGCCAGGCCCTTGGCCGAAACCGCGATGCTGGCGATGGCCGCCACCGTGATGAAGGTGCCGAGCCCCATCATGAAGGTGGCGGCGACGCCGGCCCAGAACAGCCCCTGAGCAAGCGCGAACACCAGGACCAGGATTGCACCCGAACACGGCCGAATGCCGACCGTCAGCACCGCCCCGAGCCCACGCCGCCAGCCGCCGGGACCGGCGAGTTCCGCCGGCTCCGGACCGTGCGAATGGCCGCAATGGTCGCAGGCTTCACCAGCAGCGTGATGGTGATCATGATCCTGGTGAGCGTGGCCGTGGTCATGACTGGGATGATGGTCGTGACCGTGGTGATGGTCGTGGCCGGCATGGGCCTGCAAGGCATGGCTGTGGTCGTGACCGTGATGATGATCATGGTCATGATGCGCGTGCTCGTGGCCGTGCCCCGCATGTGCCGGCGCCGGGGCGAGCGCGAGGCCGGGGCGGCGGGTCGCACTCAGCGCGCGGAAGAAGCCGCCGCCCTTGCTCCATACCAGCCGCGCGCCGAACGCCGCGATCAGGCCATAGCTGGCGATCTCGATGACGCGCTCGGCGCTGCACATTGTCTTCGCCGTGGCGTTGAGCAGCCAGGCGCAGACGCCGACGATCAGCACCGCGACCAGCGCCTGCAGCATCGCCGACACGAACGACAGCACGATGCCGCGCCGCGCGGTTTCCTCATTGGCGATCATGTAGGACGAAATCACCGCCTTGCCGTGGCCAGGGCCGGCGGCGTGGAAGATGCCGTAGGCGAACGAGATGCCGAGCAGCGTCCACACCGCGCTGCCGTCCGCCTTGGCGGCACGGATCGTCGCCGACATCTGCTTGTAGAACGCCGACTGCTGCGCCAGCAGCCAGCCGATCACCCCACCCGCCTGCGGCTCAGGCGCCGATTTCGGGGCGCCGAACGGATTCTGCGCCAAGGCGGCGTGCAGGGAGGCGTCGGCGAACAGGCTAGCGGCGAGCAGGGCGACGCAGAGCATGACTAAGGCGCGAGGCGACCACCCCTCCGCGTCATTGCGAGGAGCACCCGGATCGGCGCTTCGCGCCGTCCGAGTACAGGCTCCGCGACGAAGCAATCCAGCGCCGTGCGCGGGGCTTCTGGATTGCTTCGCTGCGCTCGCAATGACGGGGCTGGCTCGGTGCTGACCATCCGACGTGATGACGCGTCTCGGCTCCGTCACGGGCACTTCACCTCGACCTTGTTGGCGAACATCGCGCCGTAGTTCGAGTTGTCGCCGTTCATGAAGTTGTCCTCGCTCATCCGCTGCGCGGTCGCGGTGCCGTCATTGGGGCGCTCGAATTTCAGCGCGCAGCCGGCCGGCGCGCCGGCGAGCTTGATCGGGTCCTTCTCGGCGAAGGTGAAGTCGATGAAGTAGCTCGGATCGAACACTTCGACGGCGAGCTCGGGGCTCTTCACCGGCGCCTTCAGCGGCAGGAAGAAGTGCAGCGTCAGCACGCCGTCCTTGTGGGACAGATAGTAATCGACCGGCTCGCCGAATTTCTGCTTCTTGCCAGCCACCTTGGCGAAGGTGAAATAGGCGAACTCCTTCAGCGATTCGACATTGGTCTGCGCCAGCGGCGCCAGTTCCTCGCGGGTGAACACGCCCTTCTGTTTGGTCTCGATGCCCTGCAACGCGTAGGTCGAGAACATGTCGTCGAACGCCCAGGCGTGGCGGACACCGGTGAACGAGCCGTCCTGTGCGTAGACCAGTTCGCTGGTGGCGGTGATCCAGACGTGGGGATGGGCGTGGGCGGCTGTGAGGCCGAGACCAACGGTGACGATAAGCCCCATCACCACGCGTTTCGTCATTGCGAGGAGCACCCGGATCAGCGCTGCGCGCTGTCCGGGCACAGGCTCCGCGACGAAGCAATCCAGCCCAGTGCACGGAGCTGGATTGCTTCGCTTCGCTCGCAATGACGGCGTGGAGAACTGACCGGACAACACAGCCATCACCTACGCAGCCTCCGGCGTGTCGAGCAGGCCGCGGCGGCGCAGCAGGGCGTCGGGCTCGGGGGCGCGGCCGCGGAAGGCGATGTAGGCTTCCTCGGGATCGCGCGAGCCGCCGGAGGCGTAGATGTCGTCGCGCAGCCGCTTGGCGACGGCGGAATCGAAGATGTTGCCGGCCTCTTCGAAGGCGCCGAACGCGTCGGCATCCATCACCTCGCTCCACATGTAGCTGTAGTAGCCGGAGGCGTAGTGATCGCCGGAGAAGATGTGGCCGAACTGGGTCGGCCGGTGGCGCAGCGCGATCTCCTCGGGCATGCCGATCTTGGCGAGTTCGCGCTGCTCGAATTCCTTCACATCGCCGACACTCGCGGCCGGCTGGGTGTGGAATTCGAGGTCGAGCAGCGCCGACGACACGAACTCCACGGTGGCAAAGCCCTGGTTGAATTTTCGCGCGGCGATGAAGCGCTTCAGGAGATCGTCGGGCAGCGGCTCGCCGGTCTGATAGTGACGGGCAAACTGCTGCAGCACCTGCGGCTGCTCCTGCCAGTGCTCATAGAGCTGCGACGGCAGCTCGACGAAGTCGGTGAATACGGATGTGCCCGACAGCGACGGATAGGTGACGTCGCTCAGCATGCCGTGCAGGCCGTGGCCGAATTCATGGAACAGCGTGCGGGCATCGTCGGGCGACAGCAGCGACGGCTCGCCCTCCGAGCCCTTGGCGAAGTTGCAGACGTTGATGATCAGCGGCGCGACATTGCCGTCGAGCTTCTGCTGGTCGCGCAGCGAGGTCATCCAGGCGCCGGAGCGCTTCGACGGACGGGCATAGTAATCGCCATAGAACAGCCCGCGATGGCCGCCGTCTGCATCCTTGACCTCCCAGACGCGGACGTCAGGGTGCCACACCGGCACGTCCTTGCGCTCTTCGAAGGTGACGCCGAACAGCCGCGTGGCGGTGTCGAACGACGCGGCGATCATGTTGTCGAGCGACAGATACGGCTTGATCGCGGCGTCGTCGAAATTGGCGCGGCGCTGGCGCAGCTTCTCGGCGTAATAGCGCCAGTCCCACGGCGCCAGCTTGAAGTTGCCGCCCTCTTCGGTGACCAATTCCTGCAGCGCGTCGCGGTCGGCGAGCGCGCGGGCCCGTGCCGGCTTCCAGACGCGCTCGAGCAGGCCGCGCACGGCTTCCGGCGTCTTGGCCATCGAATCGGCGAGCCGATAGGCCGCGAAGGTCGGATAGCCGAGCAGCTTGGCGCTCTCTTCGCGCAGGCTCAAGATCTCGCCGATCAGCGCGTTGTTGTCGTTGGCGTTGCCGTTGTCGCCGCGGGCGATGAAGGCGCGGTACACCTTCTCGCGCAAGTCGCGGCGGCTCGACATCTTCAGGAACGGCTCGACCGAGGAACGCGACAGCGTGATCACCGCCTTGCCGGGCAGGCCGCGCTCCTCCGCGGCCGCCTTGGCGGCGGCGACGAAGCTCTCCGGCAGGCCTTCGGTGTCCCCTTCGCCGAGCTCCATGAACCACTCCTGCTCGTCGCCAAGCAGATGGTGGCTGAAGCTGGTGCCGAGCTGCGCCAGGCGCTCGTTGATCTCGGCCATCCGCGCCTTAGCGGCGTCATCGAGGCCGGCGCCGGAGCGGTGGAAGCGGGTATAGGTGCGCTCCAGCAGCCGCTGCTGCTCGGGCGTCAGGTTCAGCTCATTGCGCTTGTCGCGCAGCGCCGCGATGCGGCCGAACAGCACCGCGTTCATCATGATCGGATTCCAGTGCCGCGCCATCCGCAGCGACACGTCCTTGTCGATCTCGAGCAGCGCCGGATTGGAGTGCGCCGACACCAGGTCGTAGAACACCGCCGCGACCTTGTTCAGCAGCTTCCCGGAGCGCTCCAGCGCCGTGATGGTGTTGTCAAAATCCGGCTCGGACGGATCGTGGGTGATGGCCGCAATCTCGGCCGCATGGTCCGCAAAGGCCTGCTCAAACGCTGGCAGGAAATGCTCCGGCGCGATGGCGGTGAACGGCGGGGTTTCGAATGGCGTGGTCCAGGCATCGAGCAGCGGATTGTCCGCGCGCGGGGCTGCGGCAATCGGTCCGGAGCTTTCAGACATCAAGGAATCCTGCGTTGGCGTCGCGACTTGCGAACATATAGCACCCGGTAGGGCTTTTTTGCGCCATCGGGCCCGGCTGGCGCGCGATTATTCATCGCAGGCCGCCATGCCCAAGTCGCCGCCCAAGTGCTGACACTTTAGGGGATCATCGGCTTGCGCTTGCCGCGGCGGCCATTTTCGGAGAGATTGCGCGCCGCCCCAGAGGATTTGAGACCAATGAGCAAGACCTCCGCCCCAACCGCCCGCCAGATCGCCTGGCCGAGCGTCGTCACCGTCATCAGCGCCGCGATCCTGATCGGCGCCGAAGTGTTCGGCGCTGCTTTCGCCGGCGGCTGGGCGCTGGCGATCCTGTTCGGGCTCGATGACATGTCGACCCACATCCTGCAGGCGGTGCTGTTCGTCCTCGGCGTCGTGGTGATGGCCGCGTTCATCCGCAACGCGCAGCGCATCGAGCCATTCTTCAAGCGCTGAGCGAGAACTCCGCGCATGCGCGGGCCGCAGCGATTAACTTCATCTTCATCTCTGGCGACCGCGCCATTATATCACCTGGTACGCGCCAGTTAGTCCCGCAGCACAGCTATTTCTGCGATTGTGACGGTCCGAGCGCCGCCCCTCCGATCGTCACCACTTGTTAGTCAGTTTGAACAGACGTTCATGTTGGCGCGTCTTCCGCGTGGCTCATTAGCAACGCTACGCGGCGACGTTGGAAAAATCCGTCGCGCGACCCAAAAAATCCTTGCGAACGCGGACTGAAACACCTATCTCCCGTCTTGCCCAATTTCGCACGTGCCTGTGGTCGTGTGTCGATCGGTAGGTATCCGGACAAGAGGCCGGACAGCCGCCAAGGGATGAAGAAGCCGAGGGTCGTTCGATCGTCAGATCAAAGCGGCCAGCATCTCTCTCAAGGGATGCCGTTGAAGGTGACTTCTTCTCTTGCAACCGTGATCGGCAGCCGGAGGCGAACCGGCGCACCCCGCTCTCAACGGGGGACGCGACTTAAAGCAACGACGGAGCGGGCTTTTTTGGTCTCTGCTGGCTTTCCATCAGCCAGCGCGAATACCGAAGAGGCTTGTCCTTCATTGCCAGGCGAGCGGGCGGGAGCACTCCCAACCAATCGACGGCAGATCTGTCTTCCCGAGCTGACCGCTCGTCGCGCCTCCATCGCGTGACGGCGTCGCAGTCGTCGGGCCGACGTCACTGTTGAACGCGTCCGTCGCTGGGCGTTTGGGAGAGTGCCATGACCGAACGTATTCGGGAATTTCTGCGCGACCGTCGCACCCAGGGTCTCGATCTCGAGCCGTGCCTGGTCGTCGACCTCGACGTCGTGCGCGACAACTTCACCAGCTTCGCCAAGGCGCTGCCGGACAGCCGCGTGTTCTATGCCGTGAAGGCCAACCCGGCGCCGGAAGTGCTGTCGCTGCTGGCCTCGCTCGGCTCGTGCTTCGACTGCGCCTCGGTGCAGGAGATCCAGATGGCGATGGCGGCTGGCGCGACTCCCGACCGCATCTCGTTCGGCAACACCATCAAGAAGGAGCGCGACATCGCGCGCGCCTTCGAGCTCGGCATTCGCCTGTTCTCGGTCGACTGTGTCGCCGAGGTGGAGAAGATCGCGCGCTCGGCCCCCGGGTCGAAGGTGTTCTGCCGTATCCTGTACGATTGCGCCGGCGCCGAGTGGCCGCTGTCGCGCAAGTTCGGCTGCGATCCGGAGATGGCGGTGGACGTGCTCGACACCGCCAAGCGTCTGGGCCTGGAAGCCTATGGAATCTCGTTCCATGTCGGCTCCCAGCAGCGCAAGGTGAAGGCGTGGGACCGTGCGCTGGCGATGGCCGCGACCGTGTTCCGCGACTGCGCCGAGCGCGGCATCACGCTGTCGATGGTCAACATGGGTGGTGGCTTCCCGACCAAGTATCTGAAGGAAGTCCCGCCGGTGGTGCAGTACGGCCGCTCGATCTTCCGGGCGCTGCGTAAGCACTTCGGCAACCAGATCCCGGAGACCATCATCGAGCCGGGCCGCGGCATGGTCGGCAATGCCGGCGTGATCGAGACCGAAGTCGTTCTGATCTCGAAGAAGAGCGACGACGAGGAGGTCCGCTGGGTCTATCTCGACATCGGCAAGTTCGGCGGTCTCGCCGAGACGATGGACGAGTCGATCCGCTACGCCATCAAGTCGCGCCACGACGGCGCCGAGATGACGCCCTGTGTGCTCGCCGGCCCGACCTGCGATTCGGCCGACGTGATGTACGAGAAGATGCCGTACCCGCTGCCGGTGACGCTCGAGATCGGCGACAAGCTGCTGATCGAAGGCACCGGTGCGTATACGTCGACTTACTCGTCGGTGGCCTTCAACGGCTTCCCGCCGCTGCGGACCTACCACATCTAACGGTCCACTCCTCCGCGCCGCGGAGGCCGGATAGCAGGGTGAGGCAGCGACTCGCGTCGCCCTCACCCCGGCCCTCTCCCGCGCGCGGGAGAGGGAGCAGAACCATTGAGGCCGGCTTTGCCGGCCTCTCCCCGTCACATCGCTATCTGCTGACAACATGCTGCCGGCGCGGTTCGCCGGACAGCGTGGGGATCGACGTGCCATGACCAACGTTCTCGCCACCAACCTGACTGCCTTGAACGTCGCAGCTGTTCCGTTCGCGATCCGTGCGGAAAAGAGCTCCGACATTGCTGCGCGTGAGCGCCTGCTCGATGCGTGCTTCGGCGAAGGCCGACATGCGCGCACCTGCCAGCGTTTGCGTGATGGACGCGCGCCCGCCGAAGGCCTGGCCTTTTCGGCGGTCCGTCAAGGTCGGCTGGTCGGCACCGTTCGGCTCTGGCATGTCGACGCAGGGGGCCGGGCCGCACTCGTGCTCGGCCCCCTCGCCGTCGATTCGTCGTGCCGCGAGTTCGGCCTCGGCGGCGCGCTGATGCGTGCGGCACTGGCCGAAGCGGCGGCGCGCGGCCACGGCGCGGTGATCCTGCTCGGCGACGCGCCTTACTACGCGCGGTTCGGCTTCACCGCCGACAAGATGGCCGATCTGGCGCTGCCCGGCCCGTTCGAGCGCGACCGCCTGCTCGGCCTCGAACTGCGCGACGGTGCGCTGGACGGCGCCGCCGGCCTGATCGTCGCCACCGGCGCTGCCGCCAAGCCGGCGCGCGCCGACCGGCCGCGTCTTCGCCGCGCCGCGTAAGGAGGGGATCGTGCGTCTTTTCCGCTTCCCCCGCCCGACCCACCGCGTCTTCGCCAATCGCGACCCGGCCAAACGCCCCCGCGTCACTGCGCTGGTGCTCACCGTGTTCGTCGTGAAAATCGCCGTCGACGCATTGCGCCGCCGAAAGAACCGCGGCGCCGAGACGACGGCCGCGTAGTTCGCATTCACGAGCGACCCTGCAGGCCGCAGCACTTAGCCCCGAACCGCAGCGCGCTCCCTCTCCCGCTTGCGGGAGAGGGCTGGGGTGAGGGCGACGCGCACTCAGTGCCTGGGGACCCCCACCCCCGACCCCTCCCCGCAAGGGGGAGGGGAGCAGAGGGCACCAGCCTTGATTTACCGACCCGGACGCGGCATTGGCTGCGCGTCCTTTCTCAATTCCAGGATCTACCCATGCCTCGTCGCCTGATTTCCACCGGATCGCCGTTCGAGAAGACCGCGGGCTACAGCCGCGCCGTGGTCGATGGTGATTTTGTCTTCGTCTCCGGGACGACCGGCTACGACTACGCCACCATGACGCTGCCCGAGGACGTCACGGCGCAGACCCGCAACTGCTTCAAGACGATCGGCGCGGCGCTCAAAGAGGCCGGCTTTGCGATGGAAGATATCGTGCGCGCCACCTACTACATCACCGATCCGAAGGACGCCGATGCGGTGTTCGCGGTGTGCGGCGAGAATCTCGCCGAGATTCGCCCGGCGGCGACGATCGTGGCGGTCGCCGGCCTGTACAAGCCCGAAATGAAGATCGAGATCGAAGTCACCGCCAAGCGCCGTAGCTAAGTTCTAACAAACGCTCGACAATCGGCTTCCCGTTGACTTTGCGGCGGGGAGCCCCCAGTTTCAGACCCATGACGAACTTGCCCCGCAACCGTTTGACGCTGCGCGCTGGTCGCCTTCAAGCAGGAAGGTGACCCGGACGCGCGTGTGCGCGATCCGGGCAACTGCACTTTCGTCGACCTTTCCCTTTTCGTCCCATCGTCCTGACACCACCCGAGATGCCGGCGTATTTTTTTGCGCCCGGCATGACAGGAGCCGTTAAACCATGATCCAGTCTCTCGCTCATCGGCGCCCGCCGATCACGCTGCGCAGCACCGACGCCGAACGTCTCAGCCACCTCGCCGACGCCGCCGCCGAGCGCCATCCGGTGACCGCGGAGTTTCTCGCCGTCGAGGTCGAGCGCGCCAAGGTGGCGCCGGACGAGGCACCGCTGCCGGGCGTGGTCTGCATGGAATCCGAGCTGAGCTTCCGCGACAATTCGACCGGCAAGGAAAAGCGCGTCACCCTGGTGTATCCGCCGGAGGCTGACGTCGAGGCTGGCCGCATTTCGGTATTGACCCCGATCGGAGCGGCGCTTATCGGCCTCTCCGTCGGCCAGTCGATCGCGTTCGAGACCCCGTCGGGCGAGCAGCGCTCCCTGACCGTGCTCAGCGTGTCCGAACCGAGGTGACATCCGCTTTTCACGCCCCCGTCGTATTCCCTACCCCGAACTGACCGCCGATCGCGGCGGTGTCCCACCCTGTTTCCTCACCCCTTTTTCCGGAGTTCACACCTGATGTCGCCCACCTCGAAGATCCACGCCAAGATCACCGGCCCCATCGTGATGATCGGCTTCGGCTCGATCGGCAAAGGCACCCTGCCGTTGATCGAACGGCACTTCGAGTACGACAAGTCGCGCTTCGTGATCATCGATCCGCACGAGGATGGTGAACTTGCCAAGCAGCACGGCGTGCGCTTCATCAAGCAGGGCGTCACCAAGGAGAACTACCGCGAACTGCTGATCCCGCTGCTGACCGAAGGCGGCGGCCAGGGCTTCTGCGTCAACCTGTCGGTCGACACCTCGTCGGTCGACATCATGACGATGTGCCGTGAGATCGGCGCGCTTTACATCGACACCGTGGTCGAGCCGTGGATCGGCTTCTACTTCGACAAGAGCGCCGGCCCGGAGAAGCGCACTAACTACGCGCTGCGCGAGACGCTGCTGGCCGCCAAGGCGAAGCAGCCGGGCGGCACCACCGCGGTCTCCACCTGCGGCGCCAATCCCGGCATGGTGTCGTGGTTCGTCAAGCAGGCGCTGGTCGACATCGCGCGCGATACCGGCACCGAATTCAACGAGCCGAAGAGCCGTGAAGGCTGGGCGCAACTCGCCCAGAAGCTCGGCGTCAAGGGCGTGCACATCGCCGAGCGCGACACCCAGCGCGCCAAGACGCCGAAGCCGATGAACGTGTTCGTCAACACCTGGTCGGTCGAAGGCTTCGTCTCTGAAGGCCTGCAGCCGGCCGAACTCGGCTGGGGCACCCACGAGACCTGGATGCCGGATAACGGCCGCACCCACAGCGAAGGCTGCGGCGCGGCGATCTATCTGCTGCAGCCGGGCGCCAACACCCGCGTGCGCAGCTGGTGCCCGACGCCGGGCGCGCAATACGGTTTCCTGGTCACCCACAACGAGTCGATCTCGATCGCCGACTACTTCACGGTGCGCGACGGCCAGAACGTGGTGTATCGCCCGACCTGCCACTACGCGTATCACCCGGCCAACGACGCGGTGCTGTCGCTGCACGAAATGTTCGGCGCCACCGGCAAGATGCAGCCGAAGTGGCACATCCTTGACGAAAACGAGATCGTCGACGGCATCGACGAACTCGGCGTGCTGGTCTACGGCCACGCCAAGAACGCCTACTGGTACGGCTCGCAGCTCTCGATCGACGAGACCCGCGACGTCTGCCCGTATCAGAACGCCACCGGCATGCAGGTGTCGTCGGCGGTGCTGGCCGGCATGGTGTGGGCGCTGGAAAATCCGGAAGCCGGCATCGTCGAAGCCGACGAGATGGACTACAAGCGCTGCCTCGAAGTGCAGATGCCGTATCTCGGCCCGGTTAAAGGCTACTACACGGATTGGACCCCGCTGACCGACCGCCCCGGCCTGTTCCCGGAAGACATCGACACGTCGGACCCGTGGCAGTTCCGCAACGTGCTGGTGCGCTGAGGCGCCACCCCGACCGCTACGCGCTCCCTCTCCCGCTTGCGGGAGAGGGCTGGGGTGAGGGCGACGCAAGCGCAGTGCCTGTTTGAAGACGGAGCGCACCCAGTGCCTGGGGACCCCCACTCCCGACCCCTCCCTGCAAGGGGGAGGGGAGCGCGCCGTGCCTGAAGATCGTCACACCGCTCTCCTGGCCCCACACACCGTCATTCCGGGGCGCGCAGCGAAGCTGCGTGGAATCCAGATGTTGTGAGCACCATCTCGCGAGGCAAAAAAACGGGCCCGCGATGGCGAGCCCGGTGAGGTGATGATCGGTAGTTTCTTCGTGACGGTTGTTATTTCGGCTTGATCGGATCGCCGACCTTCTCCGGCGGCGCGGGTGGCAGCGCCGGTTTGGCACCGGACTGCACGGCGTCGGCGTCCGGGCGCGCGGGTTGCGGCGGAATGTCGTGGGGTCGGGCGTCCGACTTGGTATCCGACGACGGCGCGGCCGGCTTGCTCTCGGCGCCGGGCGTCGATTGCGGCGGCTGAGGTGTCGCCTGGGCGAACTGCAGGCGGCCGCTGTTGTCGACCTGCGTCAGCGCGACGCCTGACACGCCGATGCCGGCGACGATCAGGAACCCGGCCAGCAGCAGATCCCGTCGCAAACCGCTCTGTTTTTCGAACTTGGTCATGGCCCTCATCCCTTGCACGGGATGACAACCGGCGCGCCGGACCATCGTTCCGGGTTCCATCGCCGCACATGCGGCCGATGCGTCGAAATCAGTTACAAAGTGAATCAATCTTTAGTACTGGTTTCCCAGCTGGCGTGATCGACGCCCGGGCGGCGCTCGAGATCGGCGATGACGATATCGAGTTCGTCGGGCTCGACCGCGGTTGAGACCAGCGTAGCGACGATTTCGACCTTGTCCCCGGCATGTTCCAGCGTCTCGACTTCGACGTCGGCGACCGGATAGTTGGCCTGCTCGAGGCGCTCCTCGAGATGGTCGCGGAGCTTGTCGGCCGCGGCGCTGCCGGCGGTGAGCCGCACCGAATAGGTCGCCTCCGACGTGCGCTCGTCGAACGGGATGCGGTTGATGGCATTGACCAGCGGGCGCAGCAGCGTGTTGCCGGCAATCACGAACACCGTCACCGCGACCGCCTGCGCGGCCATATCGGCGCCGGCGCAGGCGCCGACCGCGGCCGAACTCCACAACGTCGCGGCGGTGTTGAGGCCGCGGACGTTCATGCCCTCTTTCATGATGACGCCGGCGCCGAGGAAGCCGATGCCCGACACCACATAGGCGATCACCCGAACCGCGCCGTCAGCGCCGGCGAGATGCATCGCCAGATCGACGAAGGCGGCGGCGCCGACCGCGACCAGCACGTTGGTGCGCAGCCCGGCGGCGCGTGTGCGATACTGCCGCTCGGCGCCGATCAGCATGCCGAGCACGAAGGCGACGGCGAGGCTGAACAGCGTGTCGAAGAAATCGGTGGTCTGGAAGGTCGCGAGAAAGCGCATGAGACTTGCCGGCTGAACAAACCGGCTTTCTCTTACAGCGGAAGCATTCCCGCCGCACCCTCTTCGTCAGCGAACGCCAGCAGCGTGCCCTTGGCATTCCAGGCCAGCGCCGAAATCGGCGCCGGGCCGGTCGGACGCACCAAAATCTCGGCGCCGTCGGTGAGCCGCACCATCAGCACGGTGCCGTTGCTATAGCCGCAGGCCATGATGTCGTTCTTGGGATGGCACGCCACCATGCTGACGCGCGCCTGCAGCGGCGCCAGCATCGCCGGCTCCTTGCCCATCGGCCCGTCCTTGCTGGCGAACGGCCAGATGATCACCGCATCGGCGCCCGAGGTCGCGAGGCCTTTGCCGCCCGTCGTCCAGCCCATTGACCGGACGCGGCCGGGATAGCCGGTCATCCGCATGTGCCGCGAATCGGCCAGCCGCCAGCCATGCAGCGCCGGCTCGTGCATCGCGGTGACAAGGAATCGATTATCGGGCGAGAACATCACGCCGAGATGCGAGCCGGCCCATTCGAGAAATTCGGCATTGGCCGCCATGTTGGGAAACCATAGCGTCACGCCATTGTAATGCGCGATCGCCAGCCGCATTCCCTTCGGCGCAAACGCAAGCCCGCCGACCGTGGACGGCACCTCGAAGAATTTCTCCTCGGCCTTCGGCGCGCGGACGTAAGCAATCTTGCCGGCCGACCACGCCACCGCCCCGTCGGGATGCAGCGCGACGTTGTCGATCCAGCGCCGCTTGGCGTCGGTCGCGAGCACTTCGGTTTTGCCGGCGGCGTCGAGTTGCACCACCTTGCCGTCGTCGCCGCCGGTCACCAGACGCTTGCCGTCGGTCACCGCGCTCAGCACCGCGCCGCCATGCAGCGCGACCGTCGAGGTCTCGCCGGCCAGCGTCGCCAGCACGGCGTTCTCCTCAGCGCCGACGAACACCGCGGTGTCGCCGATGAAGTGCACCGCCGTCACGGCGCCGCCGGTCGCGACGGCAACGACGCGGTCGGTGACGGAGGCGATCGAGCCGGCCTCGCCCGGAGCCTCGAAGGCGCTCATGGCACGATGCACTTGGTGAAGCCGTCGCGGATCGCGTCTTCGGGCAGTTCGCGACCGATGAACACGACACGGCTCTGGCGCGCCTCGCCGTCCTTCCACGGCCGCTGGTGGTCGCCCTCCAGCATCATGTGCACGCCCTGGAACACGTAGCGATCATCGTCGCCGGCGAACGCCAGGATGCCCTTGGAGCGCAGGATCTTGCCGCCCTCGGTCTGCACCAGTTGCTGCAGCCACGGCATGAATTTCTGCGGGTCGAGCGGCTTGTCGCTCTTCAGCGACAGCGATTGCATGTCCTCGTCGTGATAATGCTTCAGGCCGTGGCCGTGATCATGGTGATGATGGCCGTCCCCGTGGTCGTGATCGTGATGGTGGTGATCGTCGGCCTCGAGGAATTCCGGCTCGATCTCGAGAATGCGGTCGAGATCGAACGCGCCGCGCTCCAGCACGTCCGCGAGCGCCACCTGGCAGCGCTCGGTCGGATGCAGCTTGGCGTAGGGATTGATCGCGCGGATCCGCGCTTCGACCTCGAGCAGTTCGGGCTTGCTGACGAGGTCGGTCTTGTTCAGCACGATGACGTCGGCGAAGGCGATCTGGTTCTTCGCCTCGGGCGCGTCCTTGAGGCGGTCGCTCAGCCATTTGGCGTCGGCGACGGTGACCACCGCGTCGAGCCGCGAGTTCGCCATCACGTCCTCGTCGACAAAGAAGGTCTGGGCGACCGGCGCCGGATCGGCGAGGCCGGTGGTCTCGACGATGATGGCGTCGAACTTGCCCTTGCGCTTCATCAGGCCGCCGAGGATGCGGACCAGGTCGCCGCGCACCGTGCAGCAGACGCAGCCATTGTTCATCTCGAACACTTCCTCGTCGGCGCCGATGATCAGGTCGTTGTCGATGCCGATCTCGCCGAACTCGTTGACGATCACCGCGTACTTCTTGCCGTGGTTTTCCGACAGGATGCGGTTGAGCAGCGTGGTCTTGCCGGCGCCGAGATAGCCGGTGAGCACGGTGACGGGGATCTTCGAGGTGGACGGCGTCGTCATCAGGCAGGTGCTCCGAACAAGCCCGCATCCGCGGAGCACGCGACGCGCGTCTCGGAGGCTGCGGGTGAAAGGTGGTTAATCCGTCGAAAGCCTGCCGGGCGGCGGACTCCTCGGGATGGGCGCGGCAGCGGCCGCTAGTGGCCCAGCGCGCTCGTCAGCGTCCTTATATTGTGCCGGACCATATCAATGTAAGTGGGGGCGTCGCCGTTTTCGGCCGTCAGGCTGTCGGAATACAGCGTGCCGCCGATCCTGGCGCCGGTCTCGGCGGCGATGCGCTGGATCAGCCGCGGGTCGCTGATGTTCTCCAGGAACACAGCCGGGATCTTGGCGGCACGGATCTGCTTGATAATCCGGGCGACGTCGCGGGCGCTGACCTCGGATTCGGTCGAGACGCCGAGCGGGGCGATGAAGCTGATGCCGTAGGCGTCGGCGAAATAGCCGAAGGCGTCGTGGGTCGAGATCACCTTGCGGGCGCCGGCCGGGATCTTCGCCACCTGCTCGCGCACCTCGCGATCGAGCGCGTCGAGCTTGGCCAGATACGCCGCCGCATTGGCCTTGTAGCTGGCCTCGCCGGCCGGATCGGCCGCGATCAGCGCGTCGCGAATGTTGGCGACATAGATCTTGGCGTTCGGCACCGATTGCCAGGCGTGCGGATCGGTGTGCTCGTCGCCGTGGTCATGCCCATGCGGTTCGCCGTCCTTGTCTGCATCGCGGGTCTTGATGCCCTTGGTGACGGTGACGATGGTGGCCTTGCCGCCCGACGACTGCACCAGCCGAGGCAGCCAGCCTTCGAGGCCGAGCCCGTTGACCACGACCAGCCTGGCGTCGGCGATCTGTTTGGCGTCGCGCGGCGACGGCGTGTAGACGTGGACGTCGCCGGTCGGCCCGACCAGGGTGGTCACCGCGACCCGCTCGCCGCCGACGCTGCGGACGAAATCTCCGAGGATCGAGAAGCTCGCAACCACGCCGATGCGCTCCTGCGCACGGGCGGGCACCAGCGCAGCCAGCAGCGACAGAGCGACGACGGCAATCCGGATCATGGCCTCACGCCTCGAGATGGCGGCCGGTGAACAGCTTGTGCACCACGCCGCCGTTCCGGCCGAACAGCAGCGAGGCGAGATAGAGCAGCGCCGCGATCAGGATGATCGCCGGCCCCGATGGCACGCGGGTGACGAACGACAGCACCAGCCCGGCGTAGCCGGACAGCATCGCGCTGCCGACCGCCACCATCATCATGCCGGTGATGTCGCGCGCCCAGAATTTGGCGATGCCGGCCGGCAGGATCATCAGACCCACCGCCAGCAGAGTCCCGAGCGCGTGGAAGCCGTTGACCAAATTGATCACCACCAGCGCCATGAAGGCGAGATGCGCCGGCGCACCGGCCCGGCTCACCGTGCGCAGAAACAACGGATCGACGCATTCGATCACCAGCGGCCGCCAGATCACCGCCAGCACCAGCAGCGTCAGCGTGGCGTTGAAGGCGATCACCAGCAAGGTGCGGTCGTCCATCGCCAGGATGTTGCCGAACAGCACGTGCAGCAGGTCGATATTGGTGCCCTTCATGGAAACAATGGTGACGCCGAGCGCCAGCGACACCAGATAGAAAGCCGCCAATGACGCGTCTTCTTTCAATTCGGTGACGCGCGACACCACGCCGGCGAGGATCGCCACCGCGAAGCCGGCGATCAGTCCACCGAACGTCATTGCGAACAGATTGAGGCCCGACAGCAGGAAGCCGATCGCGGCGCCGGGCAGAATCGCGTGTGCCATGGCGTCGCCGACCAGGCTCATCCGTCGCAGCATCAAAAACACGCCGATCGGCGCGCCGCCAAGCGACAGCGCGAGCACGCCGGCGAGCGCGCGGCGCATGAATTCGAATTCGGTGAACGGCGCGATCAGCGCCTCGTAGATCGGCATCGCCTAGGCCGCCCGTGACGGCGGCACGTCGGCCGTGCAGGCGGCGGCGCCGTCGTCGAACGCCTCGCACATCCGCCGCGCCTCGGCCTGATTGGCGGCGGTCAGCACCTCGGCGGTCGGGCCCCAGGCCACCGCCGTCCGGGCCAGCAGCAACGTCTCGGGGAAGCTCGCGCGGACCAAATCCATATCGTGCAACGCGGCGATGACGGTGCGGCCCTCGGCATGCCAGCGGCCGATCAGCGCCACCAGATCGTCGACGGTGCGGGCATCGACGGCATTGAACGGCTCGTCGAGCACGATCACGCGGGCATCCTGCAACAACACCCGGGCGAACAGCATGCGCTGGGTCTGGCCGCCCGACAGCGTGCCGATATTGCGATTCTCGAAGCCGGACAGGCCGACGGCGCCAAGCGCCTGCACGATCTTGCTCCGCGCCGCCTTGCCGAGCCCGCCGAATGGCCCGCTGCTGCGCCACAGCCCGGTGCCGACGAAGTCGAACACCGAAATCGGGAAGGTACGGTCGATATCGGCGGATTGCGGCAGATAGGCGATGTCGCGGACATCGAGGCCACCACGCTCGATCGAGCCGGACAGCGGCTTGAGAATGCCGACGATGCCTCTGAACAGCGTGGATTTGCCGGCGCCGTTAGGCCCGACAACCGCCAGAAGCGCTCCCGACGTGACAGCGCCGCTCAGGTGATGGACGGCGGGATGGCGGTCGTAACCCAATGTGACATTATTAAACTGGAGCTGCGCGGCCACAGGTCACCTCATTGCCAGCAGGACAATCGCCCAAAGAACCACACTGATGGCCCCTGCGGCGAGCAAGCGCGCGCCCAGTGTCATCCGCAGGATCGACCAGGGCGGCGGCTGCATCGGGTGCGGCGAATCGGCACCATGCACGTGGCCGTGGCCATGGATGTGGGCCGACGTGGCCGGAGCGGGACCGGAAAATAATTCTGTTTGGGACGCGTCCATTTGACCGCTCGAACCGGGAAACAGGACCAGTGTGTTACACTATAACAGCACGAATGGCTCGATGATCAACCGGTGGAGCGCAATATTGATGGCGAGTGCGGTATTGGATTAGCTATCGCCGCTCAACAGATCAGCAATCGGTTCACAGCCAAGTAAAAATGCACGTTTTCTGAGCAAGACGGCGGGAACTCAATTAAGGCCAATTTAAGGTTTCTTTTAGGTTCCATTAAGCAAGAAAAATTGTGCAAACTCATGCGTTTAGTTCCGACCTCAGTGTTGCCTCCCGGTGACAGCTTTTTACGCAGGACCGCGCTAATCCTTTGGCAGATGGTGACGACATCACGTTGCCTCTGATGAAGACTCCTGGAGAACCACAATGAAAAAGATCCTTCTCGGCACCGTCGCGCTCGTCGCCCTCGGCGCGGCTCCGGCCCTCGCCGCTGACCTCGCGGCTCGTCCCTACACCAAGGCTCCGGCCTACGCCCCCCCGATGCCGATCTACAACTGGACCGGCTTCTACATCGGTGGTCACATCGGCGGCGCCTTCTCGGGCGACAACAGCATCGGCACCGGCGTCACTGCCAGCAACGATGGCAAGTTCCTCGGCGGTGTGCAGGCCGGTTACGACTGGCAGTTCTCCCCGAACTGGGTGCTCGGTGTTGAAGGCCAGTACTCCTGGCTGAGCGGCACCAACTCGTCGGTGTCCTTCGGCGTTCCGGGCGCGGTCTACACCTACGCTGACAACCAGCGCGGTCTGGCTTCGGTCACCGGCCGTCTCGGTTACACCTGGGGTCCGGCGCTGCTCTACGTCAAGGGCGGTTGGGCCTATGCCGACTACAGCAGCAGCCTGACCTTCAACGGCGTGGGCGTTGCGGTTGACAGCCACACCGATGGCTACACCGTCGGCGGCGGTCTCGAGTACCTGTTCGCTCCGAACTGGTCGGGCAAGATCGAGTACCAGTACTACGACTTCGGCAACGTCACCCTCGCTCCGGGCTTCACCGCCAAGAACGACGAGCACGTTGTCAAGGCCGGCCTGAACTACCGCTTCAACTGGGGTGGCCCGGTCGTCGCGAAGTACTGAGCTCTGAGCTCCTGATCTCTCACGAGATCATTCCCTTCGGGGATGAAAGGGTCGGCCTCGCGCCGGCCCTTTTCATTTGTCTGGTGAAGATCAGACAATTTGCGCTGTGAACGGCGGCAAGCCTTAAGGCTTCAGCAAGTTTGCTCAAATCGGTACGCTCGAAATCGCACAAAAAAGTAACTCCCTACCCGGATAGTGCACTGGACTTGGTCACAACCAAGACAGTGTGAAAGCGTGTTTGGGGGCGGGAATGTTTGGACGACAAGGTAAGGGCGCGCGCCTGCGCGTTCGCATGCCGCAACTTGGGCTTCGCGGCAGTTTGTTCGCAGCCTTTGCGGTGATCGCCGGCACGGCGATTCTGATCAGCGCCGGCGCCGGCGTCAGCCTGCGAAGCTTGGGCGTCACCATGACCGAGCTGAGCAGCCGCGACATTCCCAAACTGACCGCCAGCCTGCAGCTTGCGACCGAAAGCGAGCGTCTCGCCAGCCTGGCGCCGATGTTGCTGGTGTCGGCCACTCCCGATCAGCTCAAAGAGCGGTCGGCGCAGATGAAACAGGCGCAAGGCATCGCCACCGAAAAGCTCGCCGAGCTCACCAGCTATGGCTCGAATCCAACCGTCGTCGCCGCCATGTCGGAGACGCTGCGCAACATCTCCGACACGATTCGCAGCCTCGGCGCCGCGGCGCAGGAACGGCTGGATCTCGCCCAGACCCATAACAAGGTCTACGACTCGCTGCGCCAGTCGCATAACGAGTTCATCGCGGTCGCCAACCCGGCGATGCTGAATGCGCAAACCCAGATGAATGCGGTGCTGGCATCGACCAATCTGTCGCAGGACGACGCCACCGAAGCCGGCCGCCGAATCGATCAGCTCGGCAACGTCATCGCGCTCAGCAACCTCGCTGCCTCCAATCTGATGGCAGCGCTGTCGGCGCGCGATGCCGATGCGCTGGAGTCGGTGGAGACCTCGTTCAAGCAGGCCAGCCAGCAGGTCAATGCCAATATCGAAGCGTTGCCGGCCGGTGAGACCTCCGCCGCCATCAAGGCGGCGGCGCAGAAGCTGCTGGCGCTCGGCGACGGCAAAGCCAGCATCTTCAAGATGCGGCAGAAGGAGATCGACGCCAGCGACTACAGCGACCTGATCCTCGATGAGACCCGCAAGCTCAATGCCGGCCTCGGCATCAGCGTCAAGCAGCTGGTCGACAGCGTCCGCAACGACACCAGCGCCGCGGCGGCCGAAGCCCAGCAGCAGATCGCGCTGGCGACCCGGATCATGATCGGCCTCGGCGCCTTGACACTGATCGGCTCGGCGCTGTTCGTCTGGCTGTATGTCGGCCGCAGCATCCTGCGCCGGATCGGAGGGCTGCAGCGTTCGATGCAGTCGCTGTCCGCCGGCAATCTCGACGCCGAGATCGACCGCGGCAGCCGCCGCGATGAAATCGCCGTGATGGCCGAATCGCTGGAAGTGTTCCGCGACAACATGATCAAGGCGCGGGCGCTGAGCGACGAACAGGACAAGGACCGCGCCGCCAAGGCCGAACGCACCGC
This sequence comes from Rhodopseudomonas palustris, assembly GCF_003591005.1. Taxonomy (GTDB): domain Bacteria; phylum Pseudomonadota; class Alphaproteobacteria; order Rhizobiales; family Xanthobacteraceae; genus Rhodopseudomonas; species Rhodopseudomonas palustris_K. Next base: position 85,065 of record NZ_QYYD01000017.1, on the reverse strand, counting down.
CCGAATCGAAGCGCGTATCGCCGACTTCGAGGCGACGGTGCGGACCGCCATGGCCAAGCTGCAGGCCTCGACCGACGCCATGCAGGAAACCGCGCAAAGCATGGCGACGACCGCGGAACGCTCCAGCGCGATGATCACCGCGGTGGCCTCCGCTGCCGAGCAGACCTCGGTCAACGTTCAGACCGTCGCGTCCGGCACCGATCAGCTGTCGTCCTCGATCAACGAGATCAGCCGGCAGGTGACGGCCTCGGCCGAGATCGCCAACCGCGCCGTGCAGGAAGCCGGCGCGACCGACGCCACGATGCAGGGTCTGGCCGACAACGCCGAGCGGATCAGCGCGGTGATCGACCTGATCCAGAGCATCGCATCGCAGACCAATCTGCTGGCGCTGAACGCCACCATCGAGGCCGCCCGCGCCGGCGACGCCGGCCGCGGCTTCGCCGTCGTGGCAGCCGAGGTCAAGGATCTGGCCAGCCAGACCGCCAAGGCAACGGAGGAGATCCGCTCGCAAATCGCCTCGATGCAGGGGGTCACGAGCTCTGCAGTCGGGGCGATCCGAAGCATCGGCCAGACCATCACATCGATCAACGAGGTGACCACCGCCATCACCGCGGCGGTCGAGGAACAGGGCGCCGCAACCCGGGAGATCGCCCGCAACATTCAGCAGGCGGCCGGAGGAACGACCGAGGTTTCGGGCAATATCGTGGGCGTCAGCGCCGCGTCGAGCCAGGCCGGTTCGGCCGCCTCCCAGGTGCTGGCGGCGTCGGGGGTGCTCCGCGACGAGGCCGTGATGCTGCGCGGCGAGATCGACAGCTTCCTGGTCAGCATCCGCGCCGCCTGATCCTGCCGCGGACGGTGACAATGAGCCGGCGACCGCGAGGTCGCCGGCCTTTTTCATGTGGCGGTGCGCGGCTGGCGCGGGCCGCTCCGGCGGTTTTTCGGCTGGTGCAGCCGGGCTTGTCCGGTTAAGCCGGATGTGGGAGCCTGCGCCAAATGCATAAGAAAACCGACGCCCTAGACCATTCGCACCACGAACTGCGCTTTCCGCTCGAAAGCCATCCCGGCCCCGACCAGACCGTCGAGATCGCCCCTGGCGTATTGTGGCTGCGGCTCAAGCTGCCGTTCCGGCTCAACCATGTGAACATCTATCTGCTGGCCGACGGCGGTGGATGGGCGATGGTCGACACCGGCTTCGGCAACGATGCCACCATCGAGGCCTGGGAAACACTGTTCGCCGGCGCGCTGAAAGGCTTCGCTATCAGCCGCGTGATCGTCACCCACGCGCATCCCGACCATGTCGGCATGGCCGGATGGATCGTGCAGCGCTTCCGCTGCCCGTTCTATATGTCGCAAATCGAATATCTGCAGGGCGTCTATCACCAGAACCGCCGCACCGACGAGCGCGTGGTCAATTCGCGCGAGTTCTTTCAGCGCCACGGCATGGACGAGGCGATCACCGCACAGCTGCTCGGCCGTGGCCAGGACTATCTGAAGAAGACTGTGCCGTTGCCGGCCGCCTACCGCCGCCTCAGCGCCGGCGATGATATTCAGATCGGATCACGGACGTTTCGCATCTTCACCGGCGCCGGTCACTCGCCCGACCAGGTGATGCTGTATTGCGCCGCCGACAAGCTGTTCCTGTCCGCCGATCAGGTGCTGAGCAAGATCTCGCCGAATGTCAGCGTCTGGGCGCACGAGCCCGACGAGAACGCGCTCGGCTCCTATTTAAAGTCGCTGGCGGCGCTGGCGGCCGCATTGCCGGACGACGTTTTGGTACTTCCCGGGCACGGGCTGCCGTTCTACGGCGTCAACATCCGCATGAAGCAGCTCGCCGATCATCACCAGGAACGTTGCGACATGATCGCGGACGCTTGTCGCGAAGCGCCGAAAACGTCCGCCGAACTGGTCCCCGTGGTGTTTCATAAACACGTGCTCGACGCCCATCAGACCGGGTTTGCCGCCGGCGAGCTGATTGCGCACGTCAACTACATGCTGGCGGAGGGCCGTCTCAGCCTGGTGCACCAGGGCGACGGCGTGCTGCGCTTCAGGGCCAGCCGACGTTTGTCCGAGTGATCCCGGACAAACCAGAGCCTGGCTGCATATCATTGATCCGTATCAAGCTTTGACCTGCGCAAAGCGCAGTATAGGTCGCTGCGGGCGCAGACAAATCGTCCAATTGCGCCTCGACATCCTTGGTGGAAGGGTTCTAATTAGATAGCCGTCTATGGGCTCCTAAGCGGCTCCAAGCCTTCGTTGCTCGACCCTCGTCCGTTCTCAATCAGGTCTTCGCGATGCAGTACAATCAGTTCTTTCAGGACGCTCTCACCCGCCTGCATGACGAGCGTCGCTACCGTGTGTTCGCCGATCTCGAACGGATTGCTGGCCGGTTCCCGCACGCGCTTTGGCACTCCGCATCCGGTCCTCGCGATGTCGTGATCTGGTGTTCGAACGACTACCTTGGCATGGGTCAGCACCCCAAGGTGATCGGCGCGATGGTCGAGACCACCACGCGGATCGGCACCGGCGCCGGCGGCACCCGCAATATCGCCGGCACGCATCATCCGTTGGTGCAGCTCGAGCAGGAAATTGCTTCGCTGCACGGCAAGGAAGCCGCCCTGCTGTTCACCTCGGGCTACGTCAGCAATCAGACCGGCCTCTCCACGCTCGGCAAGCTGATCCCGAACTGCCTGATCCTGTCCGACGCGCTCAACCACAATTCGATGATCGAAGGCATCCGCCAGTCGGGCTGCGAACGCGTGGTGTGGCGCCACAACGACACGGCGCATCTCGAAGAACTGCTGATCGCCGCCGGCCCGGACCGGCCGAAGCTGATCGCGTTCGAGAGCCTGTACTCGATGGACGGTGACACCGCGCCGCTGGCGAAGATCTGCGATCTCGCCGAGAAGTACAACGCCATGACGTATTGCGACGAAGTCCATGCCGTCGGCATGTATGGCGCGCACGGCGCCGGCGTCGCCGAGCGCGACGGCGTGATGGCGCGGATCGACATCATCGAGGCGACTTTGGCCAAGGCGTTCGGCTGCCTTGGCGGTTACATCACCGGCCGCGCCGAGGTGATCGACGCGGTGCGCTCCTACGCGCCCGGCTTCATCTTCACCACCGCGCTGCCGCCGCCGATCTGCGCCGCCGCGACCGCCGCCATCAAGCATCTGCGCGCCTCGACCTGGGAGCGCGAACGCCATCAGGACCGCGCCGCGCGCGTCAAGGCGGTGCTCAACAATGCCGGCATTCCGGTGATGCCGACCGACACCCACATCGTGCCGGTGTTCGTCGGCGACGCCGAGAAGTGCAAGAAGGCCTCCGACCTGCTGCTCGAGCAGCACGGCATCTACATCCAGCCGATCAACTACCCGACCGTCGCGCGCGGCCTGGAGCGGCTGCGGATCACGCCGTCGCCGTATCACGACGACAAGCTGATCGACGCGCTGGCCGAAGCGCTGGTGCAGGTCTGGGGTGAACTCGGCCTTCCGCTCGGCGCCAAGGCCATCGCGGCGGAGTAAACCGCCGCACTCTGCGCGGCCTGAATTCAGCGGGGCGCTCGCGACGGGATGAACCTGCCGCAGGCGCCCTTTCTGCATGGGTCGCTTGTCTCGAATAGCACTGGCTCATGCGATGGAAGTTGCGCCCCTCCCCGTCATGCCCGGGCTCATACGGTGTCCCGCAGGTTCTGTTTCATTCGCGCTCCAAGCTCTATTAGACTGCTAACCGCTCCTGGCAGATCAGCATCCGATCAGCGAGGAGCGGCCGACTAATCGCCCGACGCAAGGGAGCACCACCACGATGCTGCACGATTGGGGCGTGATCGCAGCGGCGCTCGCCTATATCGGCTTTCTGTTCTACATCGCCAGCATCGGCGACCGGCTGTCGCAGCAGCAACGCGAACGCGCCGGCGGGCTGATCTATCCGCTCTCGCTGGCGATTTACTGCACCTCCTGGACATTCTTCGGCTCGGTCGGCTTCGCCAGCCGTACCAGTGCCGACTTCCTCGCCATTTATGTCGGCCCGATCCTGCTGATCGCGGTGGGGACGCCGTTGCTGCGTCGCGTCATTCGATTGGCGAAGTCGCAGAACATCACCTCGATCGCCGACTTCATCGCGGCGCGCTACGGCAAGAGCCAGAAGGTCGCCGCCACCGTGGCGCTGATCGCGATCGTCGGCTCGGTGCCGTACATCGCGTTGCAACTCAAGGCGGTGGCGTCGTCACTGCAGACCATCCTGGGTGACGACCACAACATCGCCGATATCCCGATCGTCGGCGATATCGCGCTGATCGTGGCGCTGGCGATGGCGCTGTTCGCAGTGCTGTTCGGCACGCGGCGCGCCAGTGCCACCGAGCACCAGCACGGCCTGATGCTGGCGATCGCCACCGAGTCGATCGTCAAGCTGGTGGCGTTCCTGGCCGCCGGCATCTTCGTCACCTTCTGGATGTTCAGCCCGACCGAGCTGATCGAACGCGCGATGCAGATGCCGGAGGCAATGCGCGCGCTGGAATCGACGCCGTCGCCCGCCACCTTCGTCACCATGACGGTGCTGTCATTCTGCGCCTTCCTGATGCTGCCGCGGCAGTTCTATGTCGGCGTGGTCGAGAACACCAACGACGCCGAGGTCAGCCGCGCCCGCTGGCTGTTTCCGCTGTATCTAGTGCTGATCAACCTGTTCGTGATTCCGATCGCGCTCGCCGGCCTGGTGCGGTTTCCGTTCGGCGCGGTCGACAGCGACATGTTCGTGCTCGCGCTGCCGATCGATGCTAACGCCCCGCTGCTGAGCCTCGCGGTGTTCATCGGCGGCCTCTCCGCCGCGACCGCGATGGTGATCGTCGAGTGCGTCGCGCTGGCCGTGATGGTGTCGAACGATCTGGTGATGCCGCTGGTGCTGAAGCGCCACGGCGCGCCGCGCAACGATCAGCGCAGTTTCGGCGGCTTCCTGCTGCTGGTGCGGCGGGTCGCGATCTTCGCCATCCTGATCCTCGCCTATTTCTACTACCGGGCGCTCGGCAACACCCAGCTCGCCGCCATCGGGCTGTTGTCGTTCGCGGCGATCGCGCAGTTCGCGCCGGCGTTCTTCGGCGGCCTGGTGTGGCGGCGCGCCACCGCGCGTGGCGCGATCGGCGGCATGCTGATCGGCTTCGCGGTGTGGGCCTACACGCTGTTCATCCCGAGTTTCATGGAAAGCAGCACCGCCGGGCTGCTGCTGTTGCAGCACGGGCCGTGGGGCTTTGACACGCTGCGCCCGCAGGCGCTGTTCGGCACCGACCTGCCGCCGCTGGTGCACGGCGTGGTCTGGAGCCTGTCGCTCAATCTGCTCGCCTATGTGGCGCTGTCGCTGCTGAGCCAGCCGTCGTCGATCGACCGGCTGCAGGCCGAAGTATTCGTGCCCGACACGCTGACGCCAATGACGCCGGCATTTCGGCGCTGGCGCACCACGGTGACGGTGCAGGACATCGTCGGGGCGGTCGGCCAATATCTCGGCCCCGAACGCGCCCGGGAGTCGTTCCGGTCGTTCGCGATCGGCCGCGGCCTGACGCTCGATCCGAATGCGCCGGCGGACTTTGAACTCCTCAAACACGCCGAGCATCTGATCGCCTCGTCAATCGGCGCGGCGTCGTCGCGGCTGGTGCTGTCGCTGCTGCTGCGCAAGCGCACCGTGTCGGCCGAGGCGGCGCTGAAGCTGCTCGACGATTCGCATGCGGCGCTGCATTTCAACCGCGAGATCCTGCAGACCGCGCTCAACCACGTCCGCCAGGGCATCGCGGTGTTCAATCCGGGTCTGCAGCTGATCTGCTCCAACCGGCAGTTCGGCGAACTGCTCGGGCTGCCGCCGCACATCGTGCAGATCGGCGTGCCGCTGATCGAGATCCTCGAATTCCTGTCGAGCACCAGCAGCAATCCGGCCGACGCCGAAGCGCAGACCCAGATGCGGCTCGCCTCCTACACGACGGAGGGCGAGCCGTTCCTGGAGCGGCTGCACGACCGGCATCTGGTGATCGAAGTCCGCGCCAACCGTATGCCCGACGGCGGGCTGGTGATCACCTTCTCGGATGTGACGCCGAGCTTCGAGGCGGCCGAGGCGCTGGAGCGCGCCAACGCCACGCTGGAGCGCCGCGTCCGGGAACGCACCGAGGAGCTGACCCGGCTGAACTCGCAGCTGGCGCTGGCCAAGAGCACCGCCGAGGAAGCCAATATCTCCAAGACGCGTTTCCTCGCCGCCGCCAGCCACGACATCCTGCAGCCGCTCAACGCTGCGCGGCTCTACGCCACCAGCCTGGTCGAGCGCCAGAACGGCGGCGAGGATTCACGGCTGGTGGAGAACATCGACGAATCGCTGGAAGCGATCGAGGAGATCATCGGCGCGCTGCTCGACATCTCGCGGCTGGACGCGGGGGCAATGACGCCGTCGCTGTCCAACTTCGTGATCGGCGACCTGATGCGCTCGCTGGAGATCGAGTTCACCCCGGCGGCGCGCGCCAAGGGCCTGAAGCTGACCTTCGTGCCGTGCTCGCTGCCGGTGCAGTCGGACCGGCTGATGCTGCGCCGTCTGATGCAGAACCTGATTTCGAACGCGATCAAATACACCCCGCAGGGCCGCGTGCTGGTCGGCTGCCGGCGGCAGGGCCAGTCGCTGCGGATCGGCATCTACGACACCGGCGTCGGCGTGCCGATCCTCAAGCGCGGCGAGATCTTCAAGGAATTTCACCGGCTCGAACAGGGCGCCCGAATCGCCCGCGGCCTAGGCCTCGGCCTGTCGATCGTCGAGCGGCTGGCGCGGGTGCTCAACCACGGCATCGCGCTCGACGGCAATCGCGGCGGCGGCTCGTGCTTCTCGGTGACGGTGCCGGTCGCGGCGGTCGTCAACCACACCACAGCCGTGACCAGCGCGACGCCGCTGGCGCGGTCGTCGATGAGTGGCAGCCTGGTGGTGTGCATCGAGAACGATCCGGCGATTCTTGACGGCATGAAGACGCTGCTCACCACATGGGACGCCAGCGTCATCGCGGTCGCCGATCCGGAGGCGGCGATCCGCGCGATCGAAGCCGCGGGCCGCCGCGTCACCGGCCTCTTGGTCGACTACCACCTCGACCGCGGCAACGGCATCGCGGCCATCCGCGACATCCGCGCCCGGTTCGGCGCCCAGATGCCGGCGATCCTGATCACCGCCGACCGCAGCCCCGGCGTCCGCGCCGCCGCCCGCCAGGAAGAGATCGCCGTGCTGAACAAGCCGGTCAAGGCCGCATCGCTGCGCGCGCTCTTGAGCCAATGGCACGCGCAGCAATCGGTGGTGGCGGCGGAGTAGTTCTGCATCGAGGAGTGCTGCATCCCCTCCCCGTCATTGCGAGCCGAAGGCGACGAAGCAATCCAGCTCCGTGCACCGCGCTGGACAGCTTCGCTTCGCTCGCAATGACGGCCGCGTCATGCCCGGCACTCGGGTCCGGCTTCGCCGGCCCGAGCACAGGCTCTTGTGCCGGGCATCCACGCCTGGCTGACGGAGACACGAGAAAGGCGTGGATGGCCGGGACGAGCCCGGCCATGACGCGTGAGAGGCAAAAGTGTAGCTTGATAGGCCGGGACCGATGAGGCGCCCAAGCCTTCCGTCAGCGCGCCTTCACGCCACCGGTTCGTCCTGGCGCCATTGGCTGCCGGAGATCTTGGCGGCGGCGATCACCGCCTGGGTGCGGCTTTCGACGCCGAGTTTCTGCAGGATCGCCGAGACGTGCGCCTTGATGGTGGCTTCGGAGACGCCGAGCTCGTAGGCGATCTGCTTGTTGAGCAACCCCTCGGACAGCATCATCAGCACCCGCACCTGCTGCGGCGTCAGCGTCACCAGGCGGTCGCGCAGCTTGCTGGTCTCGGGGTCGGCGGCGGCCGACAGGTCGACATCCGGCGGAACCCAGACGTCGCCGTCGAGCACCCGCAGGATCGCGTCACCGAGCTTTTCCACGCCAAATCGCTTCGGCACGAAGCCGGAGGCGCCGAAATCCAGCGAGCGGCGGATCGTCTCGACGTCGTCACTGGCCGACACCACCACCACCGGGATCGCCGGGTACTGGGCCCGCAGATAAATCAGCCCCGAGAACCCGCTGATGCCCGGCATCTTCAGGTCGAGCAGGACGAGGTCGACGTCGCCGTCGCGCTCGAGCAGCGCGGTGAGGTCCTCGAACGAACCGACTTCGCCGATTTTCGCGCCGGGCACCACACTGGAAACGGCGAGCCGCAGGGCGTCGCGGAACAGCGGATGGTCGTCGGCGATGATCAAATGCGTGCTGGCGGGCGTGCTCATGATGTCCCTTGTGCGCAAGCGATAATCAACAGTTTCGCATTTCAGGCCCGCGCGCGCGCAGGTCAGAGGAAGTGTCGCCCCAAAGGTCGACGGCTGGCAAGTCGTGTCCGGCAAGTCCGTGTTCGGCAAATCGTGTTCGGCAAATCGTGTTCGGCTGCCTTCGCGTACCATCATGCCCTCACTTGCGATCCAAAACATTGAGCAAGCGCAAGAACGGAGACGGAACACAGGCCGAAAGTCGTAATGCCTGACAAACTCGACGATGTTACCTTGCATCTAACGTACTGTGTCTGCTGCCGCGGCACAGCAAAAACAACAACAGTTTCCATTGGTCAGAGGGAGGTATTTGCTAATGTCGACTTATGCCGCGACGCAGTCGCGTTCGGGCGGAATGACAAAGGACGAGCGTTTCGTCATTGTCGCATCGTCGCTCGGTACTGTTTTCGAGTGGTACGATTTTTATCTTTACGGGTCGCTTGCCGCGATCATCGGCGCGCAGTTCTTCAGCGCCTACCCGCCCGCCACCCGGGACATCTTCGCGCTGCTGGCTTTCGCCGCCGGGTTCCTGGTGCGTCCGTTTGGCGCCATCGTGTTCGGCCGGGTCGGCGACATTGTCGGCCGCAAATACACCTTCCTGGTCACCATTTTGATCATGGGCCTGTCGACCTTCATCGTCGGCCTGCTGCCCAACGCGGCGACGATCGGCATCGCGGCCCCGATCATCCTGATCTGCCTCCGCCTGCTGCAGGGCCTGGCGCTCGGCGGTGAATATGGCGGCGCAGCCACCTACGTGGCGGAGCACGCGCCCCCCGGCAAACGCGGCTATTACACATCTTTCATTCAGACCACGGCGACGCTCGGCCTGTTCCTGTCGCTGATCGTCATCCTGGCGACGCGTACCGTGCTCGGCGAGGAAAACTTCGCCGCCTGGGGCTGGCGCATCCCGTTCCTGGTGTCGGTGGTTCTGCTCGGCGTCTCGGTCTGGATCCGGCTGCGGCTCAACGAATCGCCGGTGTTCCAGAAGATGAAGGAAGAGGGCAAGAGTTCGAAAGCGCCGCTGACCGAGGCCTTCGCCAACTGGGGCAACGCCAAGATCGTGCTGATCGCTCTGCTCGGCGGCGTCATGGGTCAGGGCGTGGTCTGGTACACCGGCCAGTTCTACGCGCTGTTCTTCCTGCAATCGATCCTGAAGGTCGACGGCTACACGTCGAACCTCCTGATCGCCTGGTCGCTGCTGCTCGGCACCGTGTTCTTCATCTTCTTCGGCTGGCTGTCGGACAAGATCGGCCGCAAGCCGATCATCCTGGCCGGCTGCGCGATCGCGGCGCTGTCGTTCTTCCCGATCTTCAAGGGCATCACCTCCAACGCCAACCCGGCGCTGGAAAAGGCGATCGAGACCGTCAAGGTCGAGGTCGTGGCCGACCCGGCGCAGTGCGGCGACCTGTTCAACCCCGTCGGCACCCGCGTCTTCACCAAGCCCTGCGACACCGCGCGTGCCTTCCTATCGCAGTCGTCGGTCAAGTACTCGACCGCGAAGGCCCCGGCGGGCTCGCCCGTCAAGGTGGTGGTGAACGGCACCGAGGTGCCCTACACCGACGCCAAGACCTCGAACCCGGCAGTGCTGGCGGCGATCCAGGCGGCCGGCTATCCGAAGGCCGGCAACCCGGACATCATCAAGATGTCGAACCCGTTTGACATCTTCAAAGCCCGCACCGCGGCGGTGATCGGACTGCTGTTCATCCTGGTGCTGTTCGTCACGATGGTCTACGGGCCGATCGCCGCGATGCTGGTCGAACTGTTCCCGACCCGCATCCGCTACACCTCGATGTCGCTGCCCTATCACATTGGCAACGGCTGGTTCGGCGGCCTGCTGCCGGCGACCGCCTTCGCGATCGTGGCCTCGACCGGCGATATCTACGCCGGCCTGTGGTACCCGATCATCTTCGCCTCGATCACCGTGGTCATCGGCCTGATCTTCCTGCCCGAGACCAAGGACGTCGACATCAGCAAGACCTGATCTGGCGCGGTCCGGCCGATGCGCGCCGGACCGTCGACCAACACGCAAACGGCCGCGGAGCAATCCGCGGCCGTTTTGTTTGCAGCCGGCATCGTGCCTGGGGCGCCCTCACCCCAGCCCTCACCCGCAAGCGGGAGAGGGAGCGCGCTGCGGCTGTTTCAGTCTGCGCCGAAATCTGCCCCAGCGTCATTGCGAGCGCAGCGAAGCAATCCAGGAGCGCAGTGCACGGAGCTGGATTGCTTCGCGGAGCCTGTCACGCGGAACGCCGACCCGTTGGCTCGCAATGACGAAGTAACTGAGGGACGGCTCTATCCCGTCGTCCCCAGAAACTGCAGCACCACTTCACGTCGGTGCGGGCGGCGGCGGTGTTCGATCAGGTAGATGCCTTGCCAGGTGCCGAGCGCGAGGCGGCCCTGCAGCACCGGGATCTGCAGCGAGGTCGCGGTCAGCATCGACTTGACGTGCGCCGGCATGTCGTCCGGGCCTTCGGTGTCGTGCGCCCAACCGGCGTTCTCGGGTGCGAGGCGGTTCAGGACCGTGGTGAGATCGACCAGCACGGTTGGATCGGCATTCTCCTGGATCGTCAGCGACGCCGAAGTGTGGCGCACGAACACCGTCAGCGCGCCCTCACGGCCACCGGCCTCGGCCACGAATTTCGCGACATCACTGCTGATATCGACAAAGCCGGCGCCGCTGGTCTGCACCGTCAGCAGCGACGATGCGACATGTGTCACCGGGGCCGACGTCACCGGCGCGCGCGCCGCGGTGCGGGGTGCATTCATTCCAACCTCTTGGCGCTCAGGTCTTGCCGTCGCCCGTGGTCTCGCGCTGGATACGCTGCGCCATCTCGATCAGCCGCCGCCACGCCCGTTCGAGGAAGCCGACCACGCGGTCGACGTCCTGATCGCTCGGCAGGGGGATTTCGAGTTTGCGCTGGCCGTCCTTGGTGGTGACCTCGGGCGCCGGGATCTTGTCGGTCTTCGGCATCGCCTCGTCGATCTTGCCGGAAACGGTCGGGCCACGCTGCGCCAGCTTGGTCTTCAGGCTGTCGTTTTCGACCCGCAGCGCCTGCGCTTCCCTGGTGAGCCGGTCGACATCGCCCTGCAGCCGGCCGATCTCGGCGTCGAATGCGGCGCGGTCGTCGGCGACCGCCTCGCAGGCCCAGCCATTGCCCTTGTCCTTGCAGGTCGAAACCTTGCCGGTACGGGTGTCGAGCCGGGTCACGCCGTCGGCGGTCGGGGTGAAGGTGTAGCGGCCGTTCTCGTTGTCGGGCAAAGGCTGCGCCATCGCGCCGCCACCACTCAGCGTCAGCACGACCGACACGGCTGCGATCTGCAGCCGGCGCCGCGCCAGGGCGGCAGCGAACGGTTCAATACGGGCGATGATCATCGGAAGCTCCGCTGGCAGATCGAGATTCGCCCGATATGGGGGCTCAGGCCGGCGGACGGTACGGCCCGCGGCCGGATTTTAACGCATCGGCCAACAGTTCGATCCGGTCCTGGCCCCAGAACACCTCGCCATCCAGCACATAAGACGGCGAGCCGAACACGTCGGCCGCGATGGCATCCTGGCGGTTCTGCTCGTAAGCGGCGCGGATCTGATCCGACGCGGCATGCGCCACCAGCTTGTCGCCCGGCAGGCCGGCGGCGTTCGCGAGCTCGATCAGCACCGCCGGGTCGGCGAGGTCGCGCTCGCTCTGCCAAACCGCCGGAAACGCTCGCTGTACATAGGGCTCGGGATCGAGCCCGGCCGCGAGCGCCGCCAGCACCACGCCGTCGGCGAGCCGCGCGTCGAAGGGCCAATGTTTCGGCCATAATTTGAAGTCGACGCCGCGCTTGTCGCGCCAGCGCTGCAACTCGACCAGCCGATAACGCTGCCGCGCCGGGTGCCGCTTGGCGAGCGGCAGGCCGCCGGTCTCGGCGAACAGCCCGGTCAGCAGCACCGGCTTGTACGTCACGGCGACCTCATAGGTCTCGACCAGCTGCCGGAACGGCGCGTGGCCAAGATAGGCCCAGGGCGATTGAAACGAAAAGTAGTAGTCGATCTGACGCGGCATGCGCACTCCGGCTGCAGGCGGCCGGAAGGAATTGTGAAGCGGTCGCCGTGATCGCCGCATCGGATCAGAGCCGATCCTGCCGCGCAAGCCGGATCGTCGCGCGGGGCGCCATCAAACGCTGCGGACAAGTTATCGCAGGACGCGGCAAATCCTCAATAAAATCAGCCAAAACAACAATGTAATGGGCCGCGACCGAATCTTGACTTGCCAACAGGCGGTCAGTATGGTCCGCCCGGCTTTTCAAGGGTCACGGGGCGTTTACTTCACGATCAACGGCAGCTTTTTCGGGTCTCCACGACATGGCGGACGACACGCACAAGGGCAGCCGGCGGAGTGACGAGAGCAGCACCGGGTCGCCTGAGGAAGCTGCGCTTTCCGCTAGGCTCGGAAGCCTGGAACAACGACTCGCTCATTCGCGGGAGAGTCGGAAACTCCAGTCTGATCAATCCGGTTCAAGTGAAGACGGACCTGCCAAAGCCTCGGCGATGGCGCTCGGTTTTCGCCTGTCCTCCGAATTGGTCGCGGGCGTTCTCGGCGGAGCGGCTCTCGGCTGGGGTTTCGATCGTTTGTTGTCGACCTCTCCCTGGGGCCTCATCGTGTTGTCGCTGGTCGGTTTCATCGCCGGCGTGATCAACGTGATGCGGGCGGCGGGAGTGATGGCGAAGCAGTCCGAGCGGCTCTGAACGGGACCGAAGTGCACACCATCGTTCGAATCCCGCGCAAGCTCGCGACACCGACAGACTGAGAAACGAATGGCCGCCGATCCGATCCATCAGTTCCAGATCACCAAGCTCTTCTCCCTCGGTCACATTGGCGGACAGGAAATCGCGTTCACCAATTCGTCGGCCTACATGTTCGGCACCGTGGCGGTGATCGCCGCGCTGATGCTGGTGCCGGGCCGCCAGCTGGTGCCGGGCCGCATGCAGTCGGTCGCCGAGCTGTCCTACGAATTCGTCGCCAACATGATCCGGTCGACCGCCGGCAAGGAAGGCCTCAAGTTCTTCCCGCTGGTGTTCTCGCTGTTCATGTTCATCGCGGTGTCGAACCTGATCGGCATCATCCCCTACACCTTCACGGTCTCCAGCCACCTGATCGTCACCGTCGCGCTGGCGATGCTGGTGTTCCTCACGGTGCTGATCTACGGCCTCAGCAAGAACGGTCTGAAGTTCTTCAAGCTGTTCGTGCCCTCCGGCGTGCCGATCTACATCCTGCCGCTGGTGGTGTTCATCGAAGTCATCTCGTTCTTCCTGAAGCCGGTGTCGCACTCGGTGCGTCTGTTCGCCAACATGCTGGCGGGCCACATCGCGCTGAAAGTGTTTGCGAGCTTCATCGCGATGCTCGGCGCGCTCGGCGTCGTCGGCTGGTTCGGCGCGGTGCTGCCGCTCGGCCTGACCATCGCGCTGACCGCGCTCGAACTGCTGGTCGCGTTCCTGCAGGCTTATGTGTTCGCCATCCTGACTTGCATCTATCTCAACGATGCAATTCATCCGGGTCACTAACGGCCCATTCCTCGACGTCAAACCAAAACCCCAACAGGAGTTCGTTACATGGATCCGATTGCCGCGAAGTACATTGGCGCTGGTATTGCCTGCATTGGCATGGGCGGCGCTGGCGCCGGCGTGGGCATCATCTTCGGCAACTACCTCGCCGCTGCGGTGCGTAACCCGTCGGCCGCTCAGGGTCAGTTCGGCAACCTGATTTTCGGCTTCGCGGTGACGGAAGCGCTCGGCATCTTCTCGCTGCTGATCGCGCTGCTGCTGCTGTTCGCCCTCTAAGATCCAATCCGGTCGCGCCGCTGAGGTCGTGACCGGCCCCGAACAGGAGAAGCCCGTGGCTACAGGTCCTGGCGACGCCAAGGGAACCACTGCTCACACGGCGGCGGACGGCCACAAGGCCCCGTTTCCGCCGTTCCAGCAGGAAACCTTCGCTTCGCAACTCGTGTCGCTGGCGATCGCGTTCGTCGCGCTCTACCTGATCGTGTCGAAGATCGCACTGCCGCGCGTCGGCGGTGTGATCGATGACCGTCAGAAAGCCATCGAGGGCGATCTCGCAGCCGCGCAGAAGCTGAAGGCCGAATCGGACGAAGCGCTGAAGGCCTACGAAACCGAACTGGCCCAGGCCCGAGCCCGGGCGCAGGCGATCGGCGCGGAAACCCGTGACAAGCTGAATGCGCAGGCGGAAGCCGAGCGCAAGACGCTGGAAGAACGGCTGGCGGCCAAGCTCGCCGATGCCGAGAAGACCATCGCTGCGACCCGCGCGACTGCGATGGGCAACGTTCGCGGCATCGCCGCCGACGCCGCCTCCGCGATCGTGCAGCAGCTGTCGGGCGTGACGCCGGACGGCAACGCGGTCAACAGCGCGGTCGACGCGTCGCTCAAAGGTTGAGGCTGATGGAAATCTTCGCTGAAGCAGAAACCTGGGTCGCCATCGCGTTCATCATCCTGATGGGCCTGTTCGCCTATCTGGGCGTGCACCGGACGGTGATCAAGGCGCTCGACAATCGTCGCGACCGGATCAAGGCCGAGCTCGACGAGGCCCGCAAGCTCAAGGACGAAGCCGCCAAGCTGCTCGCCGACTATCGCGCCCGCCGCGCCCAGGCCGAGCGGGAAGCCGAAGCGATCGTCGCCAGCGCCAAGGCCGACGCCGAACGCATCGCGGCCGAGTCCAAGACCAAGCTGGAAGACTTCGTCGCCCGCCGCACCAAGACCGCGGAAGGCAAGATCGCGCTGGCGGAGGCTCAGGCCGTCGCCGACGTCCGCGCCGCCGCAGCCGAAGCCGCCGTCTCCGCCGCCGCGTCGATCCTGTCGCAGTCGGTCAAGGGCCCGGTTGCCGACGACCTGCTGACCAAAGGCATCCAGGACGTCCGCAGCAAGCTCAACTGAGTTCGCACGAACGCTGAACCAACCAAGCCGGCGCGAGCAATCGCGCCGGCTTTTTTGTGACTGCCTCGCGGTGACTTGGCGCACCCTCCCCGCGCACAGCGCACCTCCCCCGTTTGCGGGGGAGGTCGACGCGCGAAGCGCGGCGGGTGAGGGCACTCCGATCCGCGCATCGCTGAGCCAGTGCCTGGGGCTCCCTCACCCCAGCCCTCTCCCGCAAGCGGGAGAGGGAGTGCGCTGCGGTTCAAGGCGGCCTCTTCGTGATCATATGATGGTCGGCAGCCATTGCGCGTTGGGTCGGTGCGGGGCAGATTGTGCTTTGCGGTAGGCATGAACAGCAACGCCCAAAAACAACAACACAGGGAGCGACCATGGACGCCAAGGTGGAGAGCGCGCATCCGTTCGACGTAGCAACGCAAGTCGCGCAGCGCGACGGGCGCTGGCAGGGGGCCACCAGCGACGATTATCACGCCTTTGTCGGCCAGTTCGGCGGCGCCACCGCGGCGACGCTGTTGCGGGCGTTGATGGCGCAGCAAGAGCGCGCCGGCGATCCGCTGGCCTTCACGGTGAATTTCTGCGCGCCGATCGCCGCCGGCGCTTTCGATCTGACGCCGCGGCTGATCAAGGCGACGCGTTCGACCCAGCATTGGGGCATCGAACTGACGCAAGAGGATGGCGACGTCGAGGCCTTCGCCACCGCGGTGTTCGCACAGCGGCGCGAGACCTGGACGCATCGGCCGACGCAGATGCCGCGCACCCTGCCCTATGACCAAGCGCCGGTGTACTCCCGCGAAGGCGTCGCGGCCTCGTGGGTGCGGCAGTTCGAATTCCGCTTCGTCGAGAACGAGCCGAGCTTCGGCAGCGGCACGCAAGACGGCCCGGCCAGCGCGCATACCAAGGCCTGGATCGCTCACGCCGTGCCGCGCACACTCGACCTCTTATCGCTGTCGGCGATCGCCGACGCGTTCTTCGCCCGGATCTTCCATGTCCGCGGCGAATTGCTGCCGATCGGCACGGTGTCGATGACAACGTATTTCCACGTCGACGCCGACGACCTCGCCGCCGAACCGATCACCGCGGTGCTCGGCGTCGCCGACGCCAACGTGTTCCACAAGAGCTTCAGCGATCAGACCGGCGAGCTGTGGGCGCCCAGCGGCAAGCTGCTGGCGACCACGCATCAGATCACCTATTTCAAGGCCTGATCAGCACGGACGCACGGTCGTCATCCGGCGCGGCTACGCGGTTGTCTGACCTGCGCTCCTCTTGAAAGGCGCCGCGCATGACGCCCTCCTCTTTGCTTCCGCCCGACCCAGCCCGCCGCGTCGCGCTGCTCGGCGTCCCGATCGAGATCGGCGCCGGCCTACGCGGCACGCTGATGGGCCCCGCGGCGCTCCGCACCGCCGGCATCGGCCGCGTGCTCGAGCAACTGCGCTTCACGGTCGAGGACCATGGCGACATGCCGCATCCGCCGGTGACGCGCAGCGACGATCCGGCGCCGGCCAACGCCAATTACTATGACGAGGTGAGGAGTTGGGTCGGAGCGATCTCGGCGCGCGCTTACGATCTCGCCAGAACCGGCGCCGTGCCGCTGTTCATGGGCGGCGATCACAGCCTGTCGATGGGCTCGATCAACGGCGTCGCGCGCCATTGGCAGCAGCAGGGCAAACCGCTGTTCGTGCTTTGGTTCGACGCGCATGCCGACTACAACACGCCGGCGACGACGATCAGCGCTAACATGCACGGCATGTCGGCGGCTTTTTTATGCGGCGAGCCCGGGCTCGATCATCTGCTCGGCGCTGAGCCGCGGGTTTCGATCCCGCCGAGCCAACTCGATCTGTTCGGCATCCGCTCGATCGATCCCTTGGAGAAGGAACTGGTGCGCGCTCGCGCCATCCCGGTGGTCGACATGCGGGCGATCGATGAGTTCGGCGTCGCCGTACTGATCCGCCGCATCATCGACCGCGTCCGCGCCGCGGGCGGCGTGCTGCATTTGTCGTTCGACGTCGACGTGCTCGATCCCGCGGTGGCGCCGGGCGTCGGCACCACCGTGCCCGGAGGCACGACCTATCGCGAAGCGCACCTGGTGATGGAGCTGCTGCACGATTCCGGGCTGGTGCGTTCGGTCGACGTCGTCGAGCTCAACCCGTTCCTCGACGAGCGCGGCCGCACCGCGCGTGTTGCCGTCGAGCTGATCGGCAGCCTGTTCGGCATGCAGATCAGCGACCGCGTGACGCCGAGCAACGCGGTGCTGCCGGAGGGGTGAGTGCTCTCCCCGCGCGCTCATCCTTCCGGAATGAGCGCCCTCCCCGCGGTCGTCATTCCGGGGCGCTCGCCCTTGCGAGCGAACCCGGAATCTCGCAGTTGTGGAAACGGCCGAGTCGCAGAACACTGCGGGATTCCGGGTTCGCGCCGCTTCGCTGCGCGCCCCGGAATGACGTGCGTGGATTGTGCGCGTCTGGCGCATTGCCTCTGTTTCCGCTAAACGCGCCGCAGCATTTTAACGCGCTGTGAGCCCATGATCCGTCTCGACAATATCTCCAAGCAGAACGCCCACCAGATCCTCTACATCGAGGCGTCCGCGACGCTGCTTCGCGGCGAGAAGATCGGTCTGGTCGGACCCAACGGCTCCGGCAAGACCACGCTGTTCCGGATGATCAAGGGCACCGAGACGCCCGACGAGGGCCAGGTCTCGGTCGATCGCGGCCTGACCATCGGCTATTTCAGCCAGGACGTCGGCGAGATGTCGGGCCGTAGCGCCGTGGCCGAGACCATGGAGGGCGCCGGCCCGGTCAGCGAAGTCGCGGCCGAGCTGAAGCAGCTCGAGGACGCGCTCGCCGACCCCGACAAGGCCGACGAGATGGAGCAGATCCTCGAGCGTTACGGCGAGGTGCAGCACCGCTTCGAGGAGCTCGACGGTTACGCGCTGGAAGGCCGCGCCCGCGAGGTGCTGGCCGGCCTGTCGTTCACCCAGGAGATGATGGACGGCGACGTCGGCAAACTCTCAGGCGGCTGGAAGATGCGCGTGGCGCTCGCCCGTATTCTCTTGATGCGCCCCGACGTGATGCTGCTCGACGAGCCGTCGAACCATCTCGACATCGAAAGCCTGATCTGGCTCGAGCAATTCTTGCGCGGCTTCGAAGGCGCGCTGCTGATGACGTCGCACGATCGCGAGTTCATGAACCGCATCGTCAACAAGATCATCGAAATCGATGCCGGCACGCTGACCAGCTACTCCGGCAACTACGAATTCTACGAACAGCAGCGCGCGCTCGCCGACAAGCAGCAGCAGGCGCAGTTCGAGCGCCAGCAGGCGATGCTGGCCAAGGAAGTCGCCTTCATCGAGCGCTTCAAGGCGCGCGCGTCACATGCCGCGCAGGTGCAGAGCCGGGTCAAGAAGCTCGACAAGATCGAGAAGGTCGAGCCGCCGCGGCGCCGCCAGACCATCGCGTTCGACTTCCTGCCGGCGCCGCGCTCGGGCGAGGACGTCGTCAGCCTCAAGCGCGTATCAAAACGTTACGGCAGCCGGACCATCTATGAAGGGCTCGACTTCCAGATCCAGCGGCGCGAGCGCTGGTGCGTGATGGGCATCAACGGCGCCGGCAAGTCGACGCTGCTCAAACTGGTGACCGGCTCGACGCCGCCCGACGACGGCAGCGTCGCGCTCGGCGGCAGCGTCAAGATGGGCTACTTCGCGCAGCACGCGATGGACCTGATCGACGGCGAGCTCACCGTGTTCGCCTCGCTGGAAGAATGGTTTCCGCAAGCCGGGCAAGGCTCGCTCCGCGCGCTCGCCGGCTGCTTCGGCTTCTCCGGTGACGACGTCGAGAAGAAGTGCCGGGTGCTCAGCGGCGGCGAGAAGGCGCGGCTGGTGATGGCCAAGATGCTGTACGACCCGCCGAACTTCCTGGTGCTCGACGAGCCGACCAACCATCTCGACATCGCCACCAAGGAAATGCTGATCAAGGCGCTGTCGGATTTCGAAGGCACCATGCTGTTCGTGTCGCACGACCGGCATTTTCTGGGCGCGCTGTCGAACCGCGTGCTGGAGCTGACCCCCGACGGCATCCACAAATACGGCGGTGGCTACACGGAGTATGTGGCACGAACCGGCCACGAGGCGCCGGGGTTGCATAGTTAGTTACCCGATAGTTAGTTGCCGCGAGGCGCGGCTTCTGCTCCCCTCCCCCTTGCGGGGAGGGGTCGAGGGTGGGGTCCCCAGGCACGGTGCCCGCGTCGCCCTCACCCCAGCCCTCTCCCGCAAGCGGGAGAGGGGGCGCGCTGCGGTCGGGGCGGCGCTTACTTCAACAGATCACCAAGATGCTCAGAACAGCGGCTTCATCTGCGCGACCTTGATCGGGCCGAGCATGACGGCGCCGTCGACGAAGCGCAGCGGAAAGGCGCGGGCGGGGCGGCCTTCTAACGTCGCTTCCTGGCCGAGAGCCTTGATGCCGGCGGCGACGCCGACATTGGCGTTCTGACGGACGATGCGGCCGAGGCCCGGGATGGCGCGGTCGAGTGCGCCAAGCATGTTGTTGACGTCGCCCGCGCGGACGCCCGGCGCCAGCCGGTCGATCGTCGATTGCGACACGCCCTCTTCCAGCACCTTGTCGATGCCGAGCTTCGGCACGACCTGGTCGAGCCCGGCCACCACCATCTGCAGTTCGCCGTCGACATTGCCGGTCGGCGTCAGGCCGAGCGCGCCGATTGCGGTGGCGATGGTCTCGCCCTGCTGCAGCCGTGCCTGGGTAATCTCGATCCGGCCGCCGGCGGCCTGCAATTCGCGGAAGCGTTGCGGCCACGGCTTCGGCCGGAAATCCCGGAGCCCGCTCAGCACCACGCGCAGATGCGCGTCGAACAATTCGGCGAGCAGCGGATGCACGTCCTGGACGCTGGCGGCCTCGAACTGCAAGTCGGTCACGATCCGCGGCGCGGCGCCGGCCGGGCCTTCGAGCTGGCGGGCGTGCATCTCGACATGGCGGGCGCGGGCCAACGGCAGCGGCGCGGCGCCGCCGAGCCGGTCGAGCGCCGGCGCTTCGAACACCAGCGACACCCGTTGCGGCGGCCCCGGAAGGCCGGCGGCACTGCTGCGCGCGGTCGCCCAGTTGAGCTGCAGCGACGGCGGCTGGCCGCGATCGGCGAAGATTGCAGGGCCCTTGAACTCGGCGATCAACAGGCTCGGCTGATAGATCTGGGACACCACCAGAATCTCGCCAAGCTTGGCCGTCACCGGCGTCTGGCTCGCGACCTGCTCGGCGGTCTGCGCCGTCAACGCCACGCTGGCATCGGTGCAGCGGACTTCGAGGCGGAACGGAAAACCGGCGATCGAGCGGTCGCCGCAATCATAGGCGCGGCCGGCGGCGGCTTCGCGCGCCCGCCACGAATCGACGATACGGTCGACCTGGGCGACGGAGAAGAACCAGAAGCCGGTCCAGGCGATCGCCGCGACGAGCAGCAGCGCCGGCAGCAGGAACAACGGCCACAGCCGGCGGCGGGTGGGAAGCGTGTGATCGGTCATCGAGCCTACTTAGAGTGTGCCCCCGAAAAGGCAAATCGCGGGACCGGCCCATAGCCTCCGCCGCGAAAGCGCTGACATTGACCGGCACGATGCGGTAGACACGGAATTTGTCATTTGCGCGAAGTCTTGCCTCGAAGTCGTGCTCCTTGAGTCCCTGAAGTCTTGCCCTGATGTCCGCCAAGATCCTGACCGATGCCGAACTCACCGAGGGCGACCTGTGGGTGTTCGGCTATGGGTCGCTGATGTGGCGGCCGGGGTTCGACTTCGTCGAACAGCAGCCGGCACGGCTGATCGGTGAGCATCGGGCGCTGTGCGTGTATTCTTTCGTGCATCGTGGCACGCCTGAGCAGCCTGGGCTGGTGCTTGGACTCGACCGCGGCGGCGCCTGCCGTGGCATCGCCTTTCGCGTTGCCGACCAGCACCGGGCGCAGACGGTGGCTTACCTGCGGGAGCGCGAGCAGGTCACCAGCGTATACCGTGAGGTCAAGCGCTCGGTGTGGCTGGCGGATGATCCGCGGCGGCGGGTCAGCGCGCTGGCCTATGTGGTGGATCGCGGCCATGCGCAATATGCCGGCCGGCTGACACCCGCCGAACAGCTGCGCCTGGTCCGCCAAGGCCACGGCCGCTCCGGCCCCAACCGCGACTACGTGTTGTCGACCGTGCATTCGCTCGAAGCCCAAGGCTGCCGCGACCCGCATCTGCACCGCCTCGCCGAAGCCCTGCGCGACGAAACGCCGCCGCATCGCTGAGTCAGCGCCTGGGGCGCCCTCACCCCAGCCCTCTTCCGCAAGCGGAAGAGGGAGCGCGCTGCGGGTGGGGAGAGGTGGTTACTGGTTGCTGGCGGTGCGGTCGGGCACTGCGGGCGCGTCGACGGGCGCTGTGCTCGGCACGCCGCCGAACAGCGCTTGTTGTTCGCGCCGGCCGGCTTCGATCAGGCGCTGGCTTGCGGTTTCGATGCGTTCGCTGACGGTGTCGAAGAATTCGCGGCGCGACATCCCCGCGGGCAGCGGATCGAGGAATTCGACCACGATCGTGCCGGGGTAGCGCATGAACTGCCGGCGCGGCCAGAACAGGCCGGAGTTCAGCGCCACCGGCAGACACGGCACGTTGCAATCGGCGTAGATCTGCGCGATGCCGGCCTTGTAGCGCGGCGGCGCGCCGACCGCGGTGCGGGTGCCTTCCGGAAAGATGATCAGCTGCCGGCCGCGATTGACTTCCTCACTGGCGCGCAGCGCCATTTCCATCAGCACGCGACCGCCCTTCTGGCGGTTGATGGCGATCATGTCGGCCTTGAGCAGCAGCCAGCCGAAGAACGGAATCCAGGTCAGCTCGCGCTTGAGGATGTACAGCGGCTCGTCGAAATGCTGCAGCAGCGCGAACGTCTCCCACATCGACTGATGCTTGGGCGCGACGATCAGCGGACCTTTCGGAATTTTCTCGAGGCCGCGGAATTCGACCCTGGTGCCGCACACGATGCGCATCAGCCAGATGCTGCTCTGGCCCCACATCTTGGCAACCTTGATCAGCGCGCGGCGGGGCAGCAGGAAGGTCGGGATCGCCACCAGGATCCAGAACACCAGCAGCAGATAGAACAGCACGTTGTAGATCAACGAGCGGACGAAAATACGCGTCATCAAACGATCCGGTCAGTTGGCGAGCGCCGTCGTCGGCTTATGCGCAGACGGCTCCGGCGCTTGCTCCGACGCCTCAGGCGCGATCTCGATCCCCAGCCGCGCCAGCCGCACCCGCGCTTCGACGGCGAGATATTTGGCGTATTCGGATAGCAGCAGCCGCATTGTGGCGCCACTGCTCCACCACACCTCGTCGCGCCACTTGTCGCCGATCACCGAGAACGGGATCAGTTCGATGTCCGGCATCGCATGCGACATTTCGACGATCGCGCGCGGCATGTGATAGTTGGAGGTGACAACGATCAGCGAATGAAAGCCGCGCTCGCTCGCCCAGCGCTTGGTCTCGGCGGCGTTGCTGCGGGTGTTGACGGCAGAGCGGTCGAGATCGACGCAGCAGCCGAACCAGTCCTTGCTCTCCGGCACCGAGCGCGAGATGTCGCTGGCCCCGTTGGTCCGATGCACACCCGAGATCAGCAGCCGCTTGCCGTAGCCGGAGGCCAGAAGGTCGACGGCGTCCGACACCCGCGACGAGCCGCCGGTCAGCACCACGATACCGTCTGCGACGCGCGACGGCCTGGCCTCCTCGACCCGCAGCTGCATCAGGAATGCCACGAAGCCGCCGGCGCCCACCAGCCCAAGCGCCAGCACCGCCAACGCGGCGGCGCGGAGCATCCCGAACCGGCGCCGCGGCCGGGCCGGGCGCAGATCGGGCTGGAGCTGGGCAGAACGCGGATCCATTGGATGCCGATATAACCTCGATTGCGAGCTTTCGATGCAGCTTCGTTGGTCGAACCCGATCGCCGAAAACTGTCCGGACTCTAGTGCCTTTTCGGGCGAAAGGGAGTCGGAGCCTCCAACTCAGGACCTGCCCGGCGGCGCACCGCCGCCGTCATTCGATCGAATTCAGCGTGCTGAACAGCGTCCGCCGCGATGCCAACGCCGTAATGGCGGCAATCAGCACCGCCTGCCCGGTTAGCGCCAGATACCCCATCGGGCGCAGCGAGAAGGTCCCGAGCAGCGCCGCAAACTGGTCACCGACGGGCGTCCCGGAAAACCACGTCGCAACCGATTCCGAGAAGCCGAACACGAACACCGCGGCGCCACCGCCGATCAGCCCGCCCTGCAGGCCGAGCATCAGAAAGTGGCGGAAGAACCGATCGGCAATGAAGCGATCGCTGGCGCCGACGAAATGCAGCACCTCGACGATCGGCCGATTGGCCGCCATCGCGCCCCTCGTGGCGAACGATACCGAGATGATGGTGGCGATGATCACCAGGGCCAGCACGCCGATCCCGGCGAACACCGTGGCGCCGGTCATCGAACGCATCCGCTCAATCCAGGCGCGATGGTCGTCGACGCTGGCGCTCGGCACGGCCTGAGCAATGCGGCGGCGAAGATCCTCGAGGTCAAGCGTGGTGCCGGGCGCGATGCGCGCCACGATCACTCGCGGGACCGGCAGATCGTCGAGCGAGAGGCCGCTGCCGAGCCACGGCTCCAGCAGCTTGGCGGATTCTTCCTTGGTGAAGGGCTGCACCTCGACGATGCCGGGCTGACTGCGCACCAGTTCGGCCACCGTCGCGGAATCGCGATCGAGGCTGCGGCCCTGCACCGGGCGGACCTGCACGGTGAGTTCGCTGGCGACGTCCGACTGCCATTCCGCCGCCGAGGCGCTGACCAGCAGCACCACGCCGGTGGTCATCGAGGCGAGGAACGCCATGATCGCCACCACCGCCACCAGCGCGCGGCCGGCGATCGACGCCCGCGGCACGATCGGCGAGGCGTTGCGGGCGCGCGCCGGCACCTGCGGCCGCTCGTCGCCGAGATCGACCATTGCGTCGCGCGGGTCGGAGCGGGGGCGCGACGGCCGGTTGGGCGGCGGCTTATTCATAGACGTGCAGCCGGCCCTGATGCAGCACCAGGCGCCGCGCCTCGTACTGGTCCATCAGGGTGATGTCGTGGGTGGCAATGACCACCGCGGTGCCGGATTTGTTGAGCTCGATGAACAGCCGCAGCAGCCGGCGGCCGAGCGTCGGATCGACATTGCCGGTCGGCTCGTCGGCGAGCAGCAATTGCGGCCGGCCGATCACCGCGCGCGCGATCGCAGCGCGCTGCTTCTCGCCGCCCGACAGCACCGGCGGCAGCGCGTCCATCCGCTCGCCGAGCCCGACCCATTTCAACAGATCGATGACTTCCTTGCGATAGCTCGCCTCCTCGCGCCCGGTGACACGGAACGGCAGTGCGACGTTCTCATAGGTGGTCATGTGGTCGAGCAGCCGGAAATCCTGCAGCACGATGCCGATGCGCTGGCGCAGCGCCGAGACTTCGTCCTTGGTCAGCAGCGACACGTCGTTGCCGAACAGATTGACCAGCCCGCGCGTCGGCCGCAGCGACAGGAACAACAGACGCAGCAACGACGTCTTGCCGGCGCCCGAAGGGCCGGTCAGAAACTGGAAGGAATGCGCCGGGATCGCGAAATTGAGATCGCGCAGGATCTCCGGACCGAGCCCATAGCGCAGGCCGACATTTTCGAAGCGGACCACGGTTCAGCTCCGAGACCGAGCGACACAACAAGCCAGGGCAACGCGCGCCGTCTGCCCTCTCCAAGGTTGTGAGGCGGTTATGGTTTCCGGTTCGTTAACGGACGCCGGATAGGATCGAGCGAGGACCACAGCCAGCGATTCGTCATGCATATCGTTTGCCCTCATTGTACGACATCCTATGCGATCGATCCGGCGAAACTGGGCGACAGCGGCCGCACCGTGCGTTGCTCGCGCTGCAAGGAAGTCTGGCTGGCCCATCCCGAAGACGTGATCCAGACCGACGCGCGTGTCGCGGCGATGACGGTGGAAGACAAACGCCCCACCGACGATCTGGCAGACGATCCGGGCTGGGGCGTGACCGAGGATGAACACGAGACGCCGGTGGTCGAAAGCCCGCCGATCGCGGCGGAGATTCCGTCGCCCGACGAGCGCGACGTGTTCGGCCAGCGGCAGGAGCCGCCCGCGGAGCCCGAACTGCCCGCCGGCCGCCAGCGCGGCCAGCGCTCGTTCGGATCGCGCCGGGCGCGCGGCTTCAGAGCGCTGATCGAACCGCTGAAGCAGGACCCGCTCGGAGCCATCAAATCGGTCATGACCGCCTCAATGGCCTGCGCGGCGTTCGGCGCGCTGGTGATGGCGCTGCTGATCTGGCGCGTCGACGTGGTGCGGATGCTGCCGCAGACCGCGACTTTCTACCGGCTGGTCGGCTTCGAAGTGAATCTGCGCTCGCTCGCCATCAAGGACGTCAAGATCAGCCGCGAGACCGTCGAATCCAAGCCGGTGTTGGTGATCGAGGGCACGATCATGGGGCTGGGCCGCAAACCGGCGGATTTGCCGCGGCTCCGCTTCGTTGTCCGCGACGACCGCGGCACCGAGATCTACGCCTGGAACGCCGTGCTGGAGCAGACCGTGCTGCGGCCCGGCGAGCAGGCCTGGTTCCGGTCGCGGCTGGCGTCGCCGCCCGCCGAGGCTCGCACCATCGACGTGCGCTTCTTCAACCGGCGCGATATCGCCACCGGCGGCGCCTAGAAGGTTTTCGTCGAAGACAGCCGAGCCCGATGCCTGGACGCTGCGATGATGTGCTTTTCGAACGGCCGGCCGCACTAAGGGCAGCAAGCCTAGGATCCTGGAATGTCGCGTATCCTGATCGCCGATGACGAAGAATCGATGCGCCTGCTGGTGGCCCGCGCCATCGCGCTGGATGGCCACGACATCACCACCGCCGAGGATGGTAGCGAGGCGCTGGAGATCCTGGTCGAGAGCGCCGGCCGGTTCGACCTGCTGCTGACCGACATCAAGATGCCGATCATGGACGGCATCGCTCTGGCACTCACCGCCGCGCGCGACTTCCCCGACCTCACCATCCTGCTGATGACCGGCTACGCCGACCAACGCGAACGCGCCTCCGGCCTCGACGCCATTGTCCACGACGTCGTCACCAAGCCCTTCTCCGTCACAGACATCCGCACCGCCGTCGCCAACGCGCTGGCGGCGAAAAAGAACTAACCCTCAGCGTTTACAACAAGCGTCCACCCCAAGCACAACGCGCCCCGTTTCCCGCAAGCGGGAGAGGTTGCGTCGTGCGGGGCGCGAGGCTGCCGTCAACAACGCTGCCGATCAGCAATGCTTCGATCAACCTTGATAGATTAACGATGCGCCTCCTCCGCTCCGCAGCGCTCCCTCTCCCGCTTGCGGGAGAGGGCTGGGGTGCGCCCCAGGCAGTGACTTAGCCATGCGTTGAGAGGAGTGCCCTCACCCGCCGCGCTGCGCGCGTCGACCTCTCCCGCAAGCGGGAGAGGTGCGCCGTGCTCGGCGCGAGTTAATTGCTCTAATAATCCTTCAGCAGGCGCTCGATGTAGTCGAGTTCGATCTGCGGACGGTTGGTGTCGCCGAGGCGGCGGCGGAGTTCTTCGAGGATGCGGCGGACGCGCTGGACGTCGATCTCGCCGGGAATCTTCACCGACAGATCGTCGCCGAATTCGCGGCCCTTCAGCGGACGGCCAAGCGGATCGGTGTCGTTGCCGCTGCTCTGCTGACGGCCGGGTCGATTACCAGGCCCCTCGCCCTGCCCGGGCTGATCGCCCTGCTGCATCGCTTCGGCGAGCTTCTGCGCACCCTTGCGCAGCGCATCCAGCGCGCGGCCTTGGGAATCGACGGCGCCGTCGGCATTGCCTTCGCCGAGCCGGCCCTCGGCGTCGCCCATCGCCGATTCGGCCTGATCGAGACCGCCGTCGCCATCGCCCTGCTCGCCTTGCTGACCCTGGCCTTGTTGTCCCTGCTCGCCCTTCTGACCCTTCTGGCCGCGCTGACCCTGCTGACCCTGCTGGCCCATGCCGCGCTTGGCGAGCTCCTGCTGCAGCTTGCGCAGACGCTCCTGCAGGTTCTGCTGATCCTGCTGCAGATCGCCGAGATTCTGTTCGCCCTGCTGGCCGCGCATGCGGTCGCGGCGCTGATCCTGACCCTGCTTGAAGGTCTTGTCGCGCAACTGCTGCTGCTTGCGGATCATGTCGCCAAGCTCGTTCATCGCCTGCTGCATGTCGTCGTCGCCGCCCTGGCCGGGCTGCGCCATCTGCAGGTTCTCGAGCATCTGGGCGAGTTGTTCGAGCAGCTGCTTGGCGGCTTCCTTGTCGCCGGAGCGCGACAGCCGCTCCATGCGCTCGAGCATGTTATTGAGGTCCTGCTGCCGCATCACCTTGGTGTTGGGGTCGAGCGGGCGCGCGAGCTGCTGCGGGTTGTTTTTCAGCTGCTCGGCGAGCTGGCGCATGTAGTTGTCGAGCGCGGCGCGCAAATTCTCGGTGAGCTTCTTGATCTCCTCGTCGGAGGCTCCGCGTTCGAGCGCCTGCTTCAGCGCATCCTGCGCGGCACGCAGCGCCTTTTCGACGTCGGAGGTGTCGCCGTCCTCGATGCTCAGCGCCAGCGACCAGAGATTGGCCACGACCTCGCGCAGCTGCTCGTCGGTGCGGGCGCGCTCGAGCTGATCGGCCACGGTGTAGAGTCCGAGATACTGGCCGGCTTCCGGCGTGAACGCTTCCGGCGCGATCAGCAGCGCGTCGAGCGCCGTGTAGACGTCGCCATTCTTGTTCGCATCGAGCGCCAGGATGCGGCGCTGTTCGATCAGCGCGCGGGCCAGCGGCTTGGTGAACAGCCGCTCCGGCAGCCGCATCGTGTGCGGCTCGCTGCGGCCCTCATTGCCGGCCTCGTCCTTGGCGGTGAGCGTCAGCGTCACCTCGGCGCCCGCATAGGGATCCTCGCTGAGATCCTTGACGGTCTGGCCGACGCCGGCGCGGGTGCGCGCATTCGGCAGCGTCAACGGAAAATGCGGCGGCTCGAAGAGCGGCCGCGGCGTGCCGGCCTTCTGCTCGGCGGACATGGTCGGCGCGATCACGCCGTAGGCGGCGACGACGCCGTAATCGTCCTCGATCTTGTAGGACAGCTGCAGCGAGCCGCGCGCTTGCCGCTCCGGCTCCTTGGCGAGCGCGATCGACGGCGGATGATCGGGCGTCGCCTTGAACGACCATTGCGGCTGACCGGACGGCGCGCGGACCTGCGCGGTGCCGTCGCTCGCGATCGTGAAGTGGCGCTCGGTGGTGCCCTTCGGCGCCTCGGCTTCGGACGCTGCCTCGGTCACGCCGCCGCTGACCGCGACGTCGAGATCGCCGCCGCTGGAGCGCACCAGCAGCTTCGAGCCGGCCGGCACCGGCAGCGCGGCATCGCTCGCGGCGAGATCGCGATTGGCGGCCGACAGGATGATCGGCGGCTTGTTGGTGTAGACCGGCGGCGTCACCCAGGCATCGACCCGGACGTTCGGGCCGGCCAGCGCGCCGTTCCAGTCGAACGCCGCCGCAACCCGGGCGCGGCGCTCCTCACCGGCGGCGATGAAGGTGGCGACCAGCAGCACGGCCACCATCGCGCGCAGTCCCCAGGGATCGTGCTTCGGCAGCCGAGGCGTCGGCAGCCCGGCGCGGATGCCGCGCAGCGTCGCCAGCGTGCGCTCGCGCTGCACCCGCCACAGCGCCTGCGCGACCGGATCGGTCGAGGCCAGCGTGTCGGTCAATGCGGTGGCGGGACGATGCTTCAGGCCTGTGTTGCGATCGAGCCGGGCTAGCGCATCGTCGCGGCTCGGCCAGCGGAACTTCAAGGCAGGATACAGTGCGACCAACGCCAACACGGCGAACGCCGCGAGGCCGATCATGCGGCCGCTGAACGGCAGCACCAGCCAAAGCCCGGCCCAGGACGCCGCGAGAAACAGGCCGACGACGCTCAGCACCCGGACCAGCAGTGGCCAGCTTCGCTCCCAGGCGATCGCGAAGGTCGCGCGCCGGAGCGACGTGTCCAATCGCAGCCGCGCCAACGCGTCTGGATCCTGCGGGGTCTGTGACGGGTCGGGGCTGCGGCCGCTCAACAAGCTCTCCGGGTTGTAGGTACGACAGCCTACCACAGCGGCGGCAATGAGGCACATCACGGGGACGGCCGCGGCCCCCTTGTCGCAGCACACGAATGCGTGACGCAGGATGCGGCAGCGTGGGGCCCACCGCGCATCAGCAGAACAGCTGACGACCTGTCGCGTCGCAAGTCGCGGGATCACCGCCTGGACGCCCTCACCCCGGCGCTGTCCCGCAAGCGGCAGAGGGGGAGCGGCGACGCCCCGGGACACGGCGGGCGCGTTAAGGTTGATAGGTTAGGTTAAGCAACAGTCTGCGTTGCCGACCGACGTCACGCGGATAATCTCGCGCCGTCGCACGTACCCGGCGGACGCCGCACGTTCCCGGCGGGATTGCACACGTGCGAACGGGACCGCCAGATTTTGTACTCCGCGTTCTGGCGGTCCCACTTCGCTTTCCAGTCCAGCTCAACTGCGGCTGAACTCGCCGTCCCGGCCAACGCCCCGTCATGCCCGCGCTTGTCGCGGGCATCCACGCTTTGAGCGTTCGCTCCGTCGAAGATGATACTCGTCGCGCCAGCGCTCATAGCCAGGGCGCAGGCTGATCCATCGCGATCAACTGCTCGACCTCGATACGCGGTCGAACCACCGCGTACTGATCGTCCTTGACCAGGACTTCCGGCACCAGCGCGCGGGTGTTGTAAGTACACGCCTGGACGGCGCCGTAGGCGCCGGCCGTCATGATGGCGATCAGGTCGCCGGCTTTCAGCTCCGGCAGCTTGCGATCGAGCGCCAGGTAATCGCCGGTCTCGCATACCGGGCCAACGACGTCGGCGACCATCGTGGCGCTGCCCGGCGCCGGCTCGGCCACCGGCAGGATCTCGTGATACGCCTCGTACAGCGTCGGCCGGATCAGGTCGTTCATCGCGGCGTCGATGATCACGAAGGTCTTGCCGTCGCCGTGCTTCACATAGATCACCTGCGCGACCAGGATGCCGGCATTGCCGACGATCATCCGGCCCGGCTCGAACAGCAGCGCGCAGCCCAGATTGTGCGTCACGCGCTTGACCATCTCCGCATAGGCGAACGGCTCGGGCGGCGCGTCGCGATCCTCGTAGTACGGGA
Source organism: Rhodopseudomonas palustris (assembly GCF_003591005.1). GTDB lineage: Bacteria > Pseudomonadota > Alphaproteobacteria > Rhizobiales > Xanthobacteraceae > Rhodopseudomonas > Rhodopseudomonas palustris_K. The sequence goes on along the minus strand of NZ_QYYD01000017.1, from coordinate 54,629 downwards.
TGCCGAGGCCGCCGCCGAAATCGACGTGGCTGATGGTGTGACCGTCACCGCGCAGCACATGGACGAATTCGGCGACCAGCCTGAATGCCGCTTCCATCGGCGCCAGGTCGATGATCTGGCTGCCGATATGCACGTCGACGCCGCTGATCTGGATGCCGGGCAGCTTGGCGGCACGGGCATAAACCTCGCGCGCATGCGCCAGCGGAATGCCGAACTTGTTCTCGGACTTGCCGGTCGAGATCTTGGCGTGCGTGCCGGAATCGACGTCCGGATTGACCCGGATCGAAATCCTGGCGGTGCGGCCCATCTCGACCGCTAGCCGCGATAGCAGTTCGAGTTCAGGCTCGGACTCGACGTTGAGGCACTTGATGTCGTGGCCGAGCGCGGCGCGCAGTTCAGCCTCGGTCTTGCCGACGCCGGAGAACACGATCTTGCTCGGCGGAATGCCGGCCGCCAGCGCCCGCTGCATCTCGCCGCCCGACACCACGTCGGCGCCGGCGCCCAGCTTCGCCAGCGTTCGCAGCACCGCCTGGTTGGAGTTCGCCTTCATGGCGTAGCAGATCAGCGCGTCGGTCCCGGCGAAGGCTTCGCTGAACACGCGGTAGTGCCGCTCCAGCGTCGCGGTCGAGTAGCAGTAGACCGGCGTGCCGACCTCGCGCGCCAGCACGGCAAGGCTGACGCCTTCGGCGTGCAGCACGCCGTTGCGATAGTCGAAATGGCGCATCGCTAATCAGTCCAGCAGCGGGTCGAGAATGATGCGTTTCTTTTGGCCTTTGCCGGCGACCGGCGGCGCATTGGTGCCGTAGGACGGGTCGAACACGTCGCCTTTGGCGGCCGGCGCGGCAGACGCCGTCGGCGCGCCGGGCGTATCGGCGGCGCCGGCCGGAAGATCCAATCCGCCCTTGCGGCCGCAGCCCGCGAGGGCCAGCGTCGCCGCGGCGATCACAACAAGCGCCCATCGGGATGGGCCGGCAGTGCGGTTCACGTCGATTTCCCCAATTGCGGCGGCACCATACAAAGATTGCCGGGCTCTGGCGAGAGCCGGCGCGCAACACCGGGCGGCGGCCGACCCAGGATCAGCGGGATTTCTGCTCTTTTTCGAGGCGCTTGAGCCAGCTCTTGGCCTGGGCGCGAACGTTTTTCGGCGCGGTGCCGCCATAGCTGGTGCGGCTTTTCACCGAGGAGTCGACGCTGAGCACCGCCAGCGCGTCCTTGGTGATGCGCTTTTCCACCGCCTGCATCTCTGCGAGCGGCAGTTCGTGCAACGCCACCCCGGCCTTGGCGGCGAGGCCGACGATGCGGCCGGTGACGTGATGGGCGTCGCGGAACGGCATCTTCAGCGTCCGCACCAGCCAGTCGGCCAGATCCGTCGCGGTGGCATAGCCTTCGCCGGCGGCGGCGCGCATCTTGTCCGGCTCGGGCACGATGTCGCGGACCATGCCGGTCATGGCGCGGATCGCCAGCGACAGCGCCGCAAAGCCTTCCATGGCGCCCTGTTTGTCTTCCTGCATGTCCTTCTGATAGGCCAGCGGCAGGCCCTTCATCACGATCAACAGGCCGTTCAGCGCGCCGATGACGCGGCCGGTCTTGGCGCGGACCAGTTCGGCGGCGTCGGGATTGCGCTTCTGCGGCATGATCGACGAGCCGGTCGTGAACTTGTCGGAGAGCCGCACCAGTCCGACCAGCGGCGAGGTCCAGATCACGATCTCCTCGGCGAAGCGCGACAGATGCACCGCGCAGATCGACGCCGCCGACAGCGTCTCCAGCACGAAGTCGCGGTCCGACACCGCATCCAGCGAGTTGGCCATCGGCCGGTCGAAGCCGAGCTTCTGCGCCGTCGCATGGCGGTCGATCGGGAACGAGGTGCCGGCCAGCGCCGCGGCGCCGAGCGGACTTTCATTGAGCCGCTTGCGGGCGTCCTGGAAGCGCCCGCGGTCGCGCGCCGCCATCTCCACATAGGCCATCAGATGATGCCCGAAGGTCACCGGCTGCGCGGTCTGGAGATGCGTGAAGCCCGGCATCACGGTGTCGGCGTGCTCGAGCGCGCGCTCGGCCAGCGCGTGCTGGAATGCCGCCAGCGCCGCGTCGGTCTGGTCGAGCACGTCGCGAACATACAGCCGGAAGTCGGTCGCGACCTGATCGTTGCGCGAGCGCGCGGTATGCAGCCGCCCGGCGGCCGGGCCGATCAGCTCGGACAGCCGGCTCTCGACATTCATATGAATGTCCTCGAGCGCACGCTTGAACGTAAATTTGCCGGCGCCGATCTCTGACAGAATCGTGTCTAGACCCTTGCCGATATTTTTCGCATCGTTCGCGGTGATGATGCCCTGCGCGGCGAGCATGGCGGCATGGGCCTTGGACGCGGTGATGTCCTGGGCATAAAGATGCCGATCGACGTCGATCGAGACGTTGATCTCTTCCATGATGGCGTCGGGGCTCTCGGCGAACCGGCCGCCCCACATCTTGTTGCTTTGTTCGCCGCTCACTGCCTGCTGCTCACGATCATGCCCGCCTCACCTTTGCCTCAACCCCACCAGCCGGCGATTGCGTCCGCGCTGCCGAGTCCGAGTGCCCGATGACTGATAGCCGACCCGACCTCGTCCCGCCACGCCGCAAGGGCCGCAAGACGTTGATTTTGGCCGCGATGGCCGTGCTGGTGGTCGCCGGAGCAGCGGGGGTATACGGGATCGGCGCCCTGCAGCGCAATGCAGGCGATCCCACTTGCCGCCCCGCCGTCGCGCTGGCGCAGCAGCTGAAGCCGCTGACTCGCGGCGAAGTCGCCGCCGTGACGGTCGCGACCAAGCCGCTGAAGCTGCCGGATCTGGCGTTCGAGGACGGCAGCGGCCAGCCCAGGAAGCTGTCGGATTTCCGCGGCCGCACCGTGCTGGTCAACCTGTGGGCGACCTGGTGCGTGCCGTGCCGCAAGGAGATGCCGGCGCTCGACAATCTGCAGGCCAAGCTCGGCAGCCCGCAATTCGAAGTGGTGGCGATCAACATCGACACCCGCGACCCGGCCAAGCCGAAGAAGTTTCTCGACGACGAAAAGCTGACCAAGCTGAACTTTTTCAGCGACGCTTCGGCCCGGGTGTTTCAGGAGCTGAAAGGCGTCGGCCGCGCCCTCGGCATGCCGACTTCGGTGCTGGTCGACGGCGAAGGCTGCGAACTCGCCACCATCGCCGGTCCGGCCGAATGGGACAGCGCCGACGCGCAGGCCTTGGTGAAGGCCGCGCTGCCGAAGTAACTGCCGCGACAATCAGCCCCGGCAGTCGCGATGTCGGATTTCTGTACGCTCGATCGTCCTGCTGAGAGCCGCCTGCGCGGCGCAGACAGATCGGGAGGAGAACAGATGTCCTATGTCGACGGCTTCGTCGTGCCGGTGCAAAAGGCCAAGCTCGCGGACTACAAGAAACTGGCGCGCATGGCCGATAAGGTGTTTCGCGACCACGGGGCGATCGATTATCGCGAGTGGGTCGCCGACGACGTGCCGCCGGGCAAGATTACGTCGTTTCCGCGCAGCGTAAAGCTGAAGCCGGACGAGGTCGTGGTGTTTTCCTACATTGTCTACAAGTCACGCAAGCAGCGCGACAGGGTGATGACGAAAGCCATGCAGGACCCGCGGCTGGGCGGCATGGATCCGAAGCTGATGCCATTCGACACCAAGCGGATGTTCTACGGCGGCTTCAAAAAGCTGGTGTAGCAGTCGGCTGGAGAATCAGGCGGTGACGTTGAGGTTGCCGCCGACGCCGGCGCCGACATTGGCGAGCGACGGCGCTCCGCCCTGGCCGATGCCGAGCAATGTCTGCACCGTGTCGCGCTCCATCCGCGCGTTCGACGCCTGGATCGTCGTCGCGATCTGCATCTGCGTGCTCGACGCCTGCATCGCAAGCGCCGCACTGACCATGCTCATGTCCATGACCGCAACCTAGCGACGAGGCGTTAACAATCCTTGGCTTTGTCGCCCGCAGTCGTTCCGCGGTCGATAGCAGGATGCGCTGTCGGGCCCTCTCCGAGGTGGAGCGCAAAGCCATTCGTACCTGGAGCGCCCAGGCCGGCGCGCAGCTCCATGCTGGGGATCAGATAGTCGCCGCCGTTCTGGCGCCGGTACGGGATCGGCGGCGCGGTCGCCAGCGTGCGCATCCGTTCGCGCAGTTGCTCGGCTGTGGCTGCGAACTTCGCCTCGTCGATGCGGCCGGCCTGGTACGCGACGAACGGCGGCAGCACGTCGAAGCCCGGGTAGAACAGAATGCCGTGATTGATCGGAAACAGCAGGTCGTCGATTGGGCCGTTGACGCCGCGGGCGCCGTAGTGCGTCTCCCAGCCGCCGGTGGTGACGATCAGCATCGCGCGCTTACCGGCGAGGTTGCCTTCGCCATAGCGGTCGCCCCACCGCTTGTCGCTGTGCTCGCCGACCCCATAGGCGAAGCCGCGGGCATAGACGCGGTCAACCCAGCCTTTCAGGATCGCCGGCATGCTGAACCACCACAGCGGGAATTGCAGGATCACCGCGTCGGCCCAGCGCAGCTTGTCGATCTCGCCCTGGACGTCCGGCGTCAGCTCGCCGGCCTTGAACGCCGCTTTGGAGGCGTCGGAGATCGCCAGCCGCTCGTCGGCCGCGAGCGTGGGGAAATCGGCGCGGTCGATCGCCGCCTTCCAGCCCATGGCATAAAGGTCGGAGACCTGCACCTCATGGCCCAGGCACTGCAGCTCCGCGACCGCGACGTCGCGCAATGCGCCGTTCAACGAGCGCGGTTCGGGATGGGCATACACCAGAAGAACGTTCACGGCGGGCTCCTTGTTTGAACACTCGAAGCTTCGACGTAGACGCGCGACGACTATTCCAGAAGCCATTGGATTTCGATATCATTATGCCGAGAAATGGATAAATCAGCCGTCACGATCGAGCGCATCCGCACCTTCGTTCGGGTTGCCGAACGCGGCAGCCTGTCGGCGGTCGCGCGCGACCTGAATGTCGGCCAGTCCACCGTGACCCGTCAGTTGCAGGAGCTCGAGGCGGCGATCGGCGCGCCGCTGATGAGCCGGACTACGCGCCGGTTGACGCTGACCGAAGAGGGCAGCCGCTATTACGCCCGCGCGGTGCAGATCCTGCGGCTGGTCGAACAGGCCAGCGACGAAGCGCTCGGCTCATCGGGAGCGCCGGCCGGCACTATCCGGATGTCGTGCACGGCGTCGTTTGGCGTGCTGCACGCCAGCCGGCTGATCTTCGCGTTTCAGGCCCGCTATCCGGACATCGGCATCGATCTCGGCCTCACCGATCATCGCATCGATCTGGTCCGCGAGGGCGTCGACCTCGCGCTCCGCCTGGCGCCGCTCACCGACAGCTCACTGAAGCTACGGCCGCTCGGCCAGAGCCAACGTCTCATGGTGGCATCGCCGGACTATCTGGCGGCTCACGGCCGGCCGACGACCCCGCAGGATCTGTCGCGCCATCAAGGCATCCGCATGCTGAACGTTGCCGGCAGCGATATGTTGGTGCTCGAAGGGCCGGACAGTGAGACGCACCGCGTGCCGTTCGGCGGCCGGCTTCGAATCGACCATGGCCTTGTGGCCCGGGAGGCTTTGATCGCGGGGCGCGGCATTGCGGCGTCGCACCGCTGGCTGGTCCACGACTTGCTGGCCGACGGCCGCCTCGAAGTAATCCTGCCGGAGTATCGCCTGCCGCCGGTGCCGCTCAACCTGCTGATCGTGCCCGAGCGCGCCGATATCGCGCGCGTGCGGTTGCTGATCGACTTTCTGGCGGAGCAGATCAAGACCGTGCCAGGGATCGAATGAACGATGACCCCAGATAGTTCGTCATGCCCGGACTTGTCCCGGCCATGACGGAAGTAACTGATGATGACTTGCCGCCCGGTCTGGCAGGCCGGCAAGAAGCGCCGCGCTCAGCGCGTCGGGACCGGCTTCTCGCCGCGGTAGTCGTAAAAGCCGCGGCTGGCCTTGCGGCCGAGCCAGCCCGCTTCGACGTATTTCACCAGCAACGGGCACGGCCGATATTTGGAGTCGGCGAGGCCCTCGTGCAGCACCTGCATGATCGACAGGCAGGTATCGAGGCCGATGAAGTCGGCCAGCTCCAGCGGGCCCATCGGATGATGCGCGCCGAGCTTCATGGCCGCGTCGATCGCCTCGACGTTGCCGACGCCTTCGTACAGCGTGTAGATCGCCTCGTTGATCATCGGCAGCAGAATGCGGTTGACGATAAAGGCCGGGAAATCCTCCGAAACCGCGATCTGCTTGCCGAGCTGAGCGACGAACGCCTTGGCGGTTTCGAATGTCGCGTCGTCGGTGGCGATGCCGCGGATCAGCTCGACCAGCTCCATCAGCGGCACCGGATTCATGAAATGAATGCCGATGAAACGCTCCGGGCGGTCGGTCGAGGCGGCGAGCCGGGTGATCGAGATCGACGAGGTGTTGGAGGCAATGATCGCCTCGGGCTTCAGCGTCGCGCACAGGTCGTGGAAGATCTTGCGCTTGACCTCTTCCTTCTCGACCGCGGTTTCGATCACCAGATCGCAGTCCGCCAGGCCTTCGAGTTGTTCGGTCGCGGTGATGTTTGCGAGCGCCTGCTTGCGCTGCTCGTCGGTGATGACTTTCTTGGAGACCTGTCGCGACAGATTGCCGTTGATGGTGGCCATTGCCGACTTCAGCCGATCGGCCGCGACGTCGTTCAGTACCACGGCGAAACCACCGAGCGCGGCAACATGCGCGATGCCGTTGCCCATCTGCCCCGAGCCGATTACGCCGACCTTCTTGATTGTGAACGCCATCTGTCATCTCGTTGAGGCTCGGTCGCGCAACGCGCCTGACCGGCCTATGGTGGCCTTGTCCGCACCGGGCATCCGCCGGCTGGAGAGCAGTATCGCAACAACACTTATAATATGACAACGGATCCGGCCGTGGCCGGATCCGTCTGCCAGCTGGCGATCACTTGCCGAGCTTGCCCAGTTGTTCGGTCAGTTCCGGCACCGCCTGATACAGGTCGGCGACCAGGCCGTAATCGGCCACCTGGAAGATTGGCGCGTCCTCGTCCTTGTTGATCGCGACGATCACCTTGGAGTCCTTCATGCCGGCGAGATGCTGGATCGCGCCGGAAATGCCGATCGCGACATAAAGCTCCGGCGCCACGACCTTGCCGGTCTGACCGACCTGCCAGTCGTTCGGCGCGTAGCCGGCGTCCACCGCGGCGCGCGAGGCGCCGACACCGGCGCCGAGCTTGTCGGCGAGCGGTTCGATATATTTGGTGAAGTTCTCCCGGCTCTGCATCGCACGGCCGCCGGAGACGATGATCTTGGCCGAGGCCAGCTCCGGACGATCACTCTTGGCGACTTCCTCGCCCACGAAGGTCGACAGGCCGGGATCTTCCGCCGCCGCCACGGACTCCACGGTGGCGCTGCCGCCCTCGCCGGTCGCCTGGAAGGTCGAGGTGCGGACGGTGATGACCTTCTTGGCGTCCTTCGACTTCACGGTCTGGATCGCGTTGCCGGCATAGATCGGCCGCTCGAACGTGTCGGGCGCCACGACCTTGATGATCTCCGACACCTGCATCACGTCGAGCAATGCTGCGACGCGCGGCATTACGTTCTTGAAGCGGGAGGTCGCTGGCGCCACGAGGGCGTCGTAGTTGCCGGCGAGCGAGACGATCAGCGCGGCCATGGGCTCGGCAAGATCGTGCCCATAGGCCGGACCTTCGGCGACCAGCACCTTGGCGACGCCCTGCAGCTTGGCGGCGGCTTCCGCGGCCGCCTTGGTGCCTTCGCCGCCACCGGCGACGAGGACGTGAACTTCGCCACCCAGCGCAGCGGCCGCAGTCAGCGCCTTGTTGGTCGCGTCCTTGAGCTCGGCGTGGTCGTGTTCGGCAATCAGCAGCGTGGCCATATCAGATAACACCCGCTTCGTTCTTGAGTTTCGAGACCAGTTCGGCGACGTCCTTGACCTTCACGCCGGCCTTGCGGCCACTCGGCTCGACGGTCTTCAGGACTTCCAGACGCGGCGCGATATCGACGCCGTAATCTGCCGCGGTCTTTTCCGCGATCGGCTTCTTCTTGGCCTTCATGATGTTCGGCAGGCTGGCGTAGCGCGGCTCGTTGAGCCGCAGGTCGGTGGTGACGATCGCCGGGCCCTTCAGCCGCAGGGTCTGCGAGCCGCCGTCGACTTCGCGCGATACCTTGAAGTCCGAGCCTTCGACCTCGAGCTTGGACGCGAAGGTCGCCTGCGACCAGCCGAGCAGCGCGGCCAGCATCTGGCCGGTCTGGTTGCTGTCGTCGTCGATCGCCTGCTTGCCGAGGATGATCAGTCCGGGCTGCTCTTCGCCGGCGATGCCCTTGAGGATCTTGGCGACCGCGAGCGGCTCGACGTTGCCGTCGACCTTGACCAGGATGCCGCGATCGGCGCCCATCGCCAGACCGGTGCGGAGCGTCTCGGACGCCTGCGCAGGGCCGATCGAAACGACGACCACTTCGGTCGCCTTGCCGGCTTCCTTCAGCCGCAGCGCTTCCTCGACTGCGATTTCGTCGAACGGATTCATCGACATCTTGACGTTGGCGAGTTCAACGCCCGATCCGTCGCTTTTGACCCTGATCTTGACGTTGTAGTCGACCACCCGCTTGACCGGCACCAGAACCTTCATCGATCCTCTTTCGTTTTCGCTGGGTTTACTTGTCGTGGCGGCGGAACCTAAAGCCCCGGATATCGGCGGTCAACGCGGCTGAGCCGAAAACGACCCAAACCTAGCGGTTTTGACCCGGAACCCAGAGCACGTCGCCGGCACCGTCATTATTCACCGCGCGGCTGGCGACGAACAGGAAATCCGACAGCCGGTTGACATACTGCACGCCCGCCGGATTGACCCGTTCTTCCGGTCGCGCCGCCAGTTCCACCATCACGCGTTCTGCGCGGCGGCAAATCGTGCGCGCCAGATGCAGATAAGCAGCGCCGGGCTGGCCGCCAGGGAGCAAAAACGAGGTCAGCGGCGCGAGCCGCTCGTTCAACTGATCGATTTCGGCCTCAAGACGTTCCACCTGCGTCGAAACGACCCGCAGCCGCTCGGCCTTGCCGTCCCGGTCCGGGACCGCCAGATCGGCGCCGAGGTCGAACAGATCATTCTGGATCCGCCCCAGCATGGCATCGATCTCCGGGAGGCCGCCGAGATGCACCCGCGCCACTCCGATCGCCGCGTTGGTTTCGTCGACCGTGCCATAGGCGGCGATGCGCAGATCGTATTTCGGCCGCCGCTCGCCGCTGCCGAGCGCGGTGGAGCCGTCGTCGCCGGTCCGGGTATAAATTCGATTGAGAACGACCATGGCGCAAACCCTCGGCGAGCTACCGGCTTGTCGGAAAGAAGAAGAATGGGGACCGACTGTTGGCTAGCGGCCCAGCGCCCAGATCGCAAGCATCGTCACCACAATCGCCGCGAACTGCAGGAGGACGCGCATCCGCATCAGCTTTTGCGACCGGTTCGGCGAGCCGCCCCGCATCATATTGATGAGGCCGAGCAGCAGAACAAGCGCCACCGCGCACAGCGCAATCGGGAGTAGAAGCGTGCTCAGAAACGTCGCCATTCTGGTCTCATAGCACCGCCCTCTTAGCTGCGCCACCCGGCCAGGCGCAACGAAGTCGATTGGAACGGGTTGGTACCCGATGCTACACTCCCGCGCCGCAACCGTCAGTCAGGTGACCTGTGAGGCATATCCGCTACGTCTATGCGGTCGTGATGGACGCGTTCTATACGTTTCTAGCCGATGACGGGTGGGCGATCGCCAGCCATATTGCGCTGTCGTCGCTGATGGCGCTTTTCCCTTTTTTGATCGTGCTGACCTCGCTGGCCGGCTTCGTCGGCTCGCGGGAGCTGGCCGACAAGGCGGCGGAGCTGATGCTGGACATCTGGCCGGCGCAGGTGGCCAGCACGCTGTCGGGTGAAATCCACGACGTGTTGACCACCACCCGCGGTGGCGCGCTGACCATCGGGTTGCTGCTGGCTCTGTACTTCGCCTCCAACGGCGTCGAGAGCCTGCGCGTCGCACTCAACCGCGCCTATGCGGTGATCGAGGTCCGGCCCTGGTACATGTTGCGGCTGGAATCGATCGGCTACACGCTGGTGGCGGCGTTCACGGCGCTGGCAATGGCGTTTCTGATCGTGCTGGGCCCGCTGATCCTGGCGACCGCGCGGCACTACGTTCCGCTGATGGTTGAGGACAATCAGATGCTGCTGACCGTCGCCCGCTACGGCATCGCGGTCGGCGCGCTGACCGTCGCGCTGTTCATCCTGCACGCGCGGCTGCCCGCCGGGCGCCGCTCGATCCGGCAGATCGTGCCGGGCATCGTCTTCACCATCGTGGCCTCGGTGCTGTCCGGCGTCGGCTTCGGCATGTATCTGGCGCGGTTCGCCAACAACTACGTGACGATGTATGCCGGGCTCGCCTCGGTGATCATCGCGCTGGTGTTTCTGTATTTCATCGCCGCGATCTTCGTGTATGGCGGCGAACTCAATGCCGCGATCATCAAGTCGCGGCTGCCGGACGGCGTGACGCTGCAAGCAGCGCAGTTGCGAGCGCGCGCGGAGAAACCGGCTTGAGCAGGAACGCGTCGGCCCCCGCCTGGCGCGCTGCTGCCTCGTCCTGTTCGCGCCCCGAAACGCCGATGATCGGCACCCCGCCGAGCGGCGGTGCGAGCGCCCGGATGTTGCGGATCGCCTCCGGACCACTGATGCCGGGCAGCACCATGTCCATCAGCACCGCGTCGTAGTCGGCGTGGGCCAGGCGCTCCGGCGCCGCTTCGCCGCTGCCGACGAATTCGGTGTGATGGCCGAGCTCGGTCAGGATGGCGTTGAGCACGACCCGGCCGAATGGGTTGTCCTCGACGCTGAGCAGCCGCAGCGGTCGGCTCCAGCTGCCGGCCGAGGCAAACTCGTCGGACGTTGCCAGTTTCGGCGGTTTGGCACGGGCCAGTTTGACCGTGAGGGTGAACACCGCGCCGCCTTTGGGCCGCTGCGTCACCGCGACATCGCCCTGCATGGCGCGGGCGATCTGGCGGACGGACGACAGGCCGAGGCCGGCGCCGCCGAACCGCGATGCGATGCTGACATTGGCCTGCGAGAACGGCCGGAACAGCCGCTTGATCTCGGCCAGGGTCAGGCCGATGCCGCTGTCCGAAATGGCGAAGCTGACCAGCACGGCGTCTTTGCCGGCACCGGCGGAGCTGACCTTGAGGGCGACGTCGCCGTGCTCGGTGAACTTCACCGCGTTGTCGATGAGATTTTCCAGCGCCGCCCGCAGCCGTACGGCGTCGCCGACGACGAAGGCCGGCAGCCGCGACGAGATCGTCACCGCGGCGCGCAGCCCCTTGGCGGCGGCGCGGCCGGACAGCGAATCGCCCGCATGACGCGCCAGTGCGCGCAGATCGAAGAAGTCGTGACGGGCCCCTAGCCCGGTCGCGCCCAGCCGCGCCGCGTCGACGAACAGGGTCGCCAGCCCGGACAGATGCTCGGCGCCGGCCTTGATGGTGTCGACCCAGCGGCGCTCGCGTTCGCCGAGGTCGGAGGTGGCGAGCAGATCGCTGACTGCCAGGATCCCCGTAAGCGGCGTGCGAACCTCGTGAGCAAACGCCGCCAGCGCCGTCTCGACCATACTGGAGGTCTCGGCCTTCTTGTTGCGCGCGCGTTTGAGCGGCGCCCGCTTGAGCGCCGTTCGCCCGCTCCGCAGGGCGCGCGACTTCACTGCCATAGCTCCCCCACCCAAACGGGCGGCACCATGCCATGAGGCCGTTAACAGAGTCACCGTTGAAAACGGCGGCAGGCCCGGCGGCGCGGCACAATTAGGAGGCAGCCGGCAGCCCGACCATGCGTCTGATTTGCTCGGGCGTGACGCCATCGGCGCGCAATTCGCGCAGCCCGGTCGCGGCGGTGGATTTCGACAGCTTGCGCCCGTCGGAATCGCGGATCAGCCCGTGGTGGCGATAGCGCGGTGCCGGCAGCCCGAGCAGCGCCTGCAGCAGCCGGTGCACGCTGGTGGCCCAGAACAGATCGGCGCCGCGCACCACCTCGGTCACGCCCTGCAGCGCGTCGTCGATCACCACCGACAGATGGTAGCTGGTCGGCGTCTCCTTGCGGGCGATGATGACATCCCCCCAATCCAGCGGCCGCGCGGCCACTATCCCGGCCTCGCCGCCGGGGCCTTCGCCGAGCTCGCACCAGTCCAGCTCGCCGGCGATCTGGCGCGCGGCTTCGATGTAGAGCCGGAGCGCGTAAGGGGCGCCCGATGCCTGCGCCCGCGCCTGCTCCGCCGCGCTCAGTCGCTTGCCGGCGCCGGGATACAGCGGTGCACCGTCAGGATCGCGCGGCCACGGCGCGTCCGCGTCCTTGGCGGCGACCAGCCGAGCGATGTCGGCGCGGCTTTCGAAAGCCGGATAGATCAACCCGCGCGCCGCAAGCTGCTCGACGGCGTCGCGATAAAGATCGAGGTGATCCGACTGCCGCCGCACCTGCGGCTCCCAGGAGATGCCGAGCCAGGCCAGATCCTCATAGATCGCCTGCTCGTAGTCAGGCCGGCAGCGGCTGGCGTCGATGTCCTCGATCCGCAACAGCAGCCGGCCGCCGACGGCCCGCGCCAGATCGGCGTTCAGCAGCGCCGAATAGGCGTGGCCGAGATGCAGGTAGCCGTTCGGGCTCGGCGCGAAACGGAAAACGGGTGGCGGCATCGAATCCTTCGCCGTCATTGCCGGGCTTGATCCGGCAATTTATCGGATGACAGTGTCTTCTTACGATAGCGGATGGATGCGCGGGTCAAGCCCGCGCACGACGCCCGCGGAAAGCCCTACCGCCCGATGACCATCCACCTCGACACCCAGGACGACCTCGAAGCCGCGATCATGACGCTGGTGAAGCAGGACCCGCGGCTGCGCCCGGTGCTGAAGACCGCCGGCATGCCGCCGCTGCGCAGACGCGACCCCGGCTTCAAGGGCCTGGCGGCGATCGTCTGCGGCCAGCAATTGTCGGTGGCGAGCGCGGCGGCGATCTGGACGCGGGTCAGCGATGCGTACGATCCGTTCGACCACACGGCGATCAAGCGGGCGCGCACCGACCGGCTCGGTCGGCTCGGCCTCTCGGCCGCGAAGATCAAGACGCTGAAGGCGCTCGCCAAGGAATTGCACGACGAGCGACTCAATCTGGATGTCCTCGCCAATGAGGACGCCGATGTCGCGCATGCGACGTTGACGGCGCTGCACGGCATCGGACCGTGGACGGCCGACATCTATTTGCTGTTCTGCCTCGGCCATGGCGACGCCTGGCCGGCGGGCGATCTGGCGGTGCAGGAAGCGATGCGGATCGGGCTCGGGCTGAAGGCACGGCCGACGCCGAAGCAGATGGCGCCGCTCGCCGAACCCTGGCGGCCGCTCCGCGGCGCGGCGGCGCATTTGTGGTGGGCGTATTATCACGCGGTGAAGAAGCGCGAGGGCGTGATCATTAGGACTACGTTGTAACGTCAAGCTATATCGCCAACGAATATTGCTCAGACACCCGACGTGCAGGCTGTAGTTGGTCATCGAGATACATGTAAGATTGTGGAGCCGTGAAATTTGCTATCAGCTTAGACGGATTAATTGGGCGAGAGTACTCTCGAACATCCCCTATGGCTAATGCGACCGCCCTAGTTCGTCCGGAAAAATAATCCCAGAAAAAAGCTTCACTTATGCCAGCGTATTCTTTTGTGCGGCTCCACAAGCGAGACGGCTCGTCCGACAATATCTCAACAACGTCAAACTCGCCCACAATTTTACATACCGGACTCGTTACATAAACGACAACGATCTTTACCCGATCATCCTTGAATGCCGACTTTCTGAACTCAAAGCGCTTCTCTCCTTGGAAAATTCGCGCTGCGAATTCCGGCTTAATCGACAATAAGACGCGCATTGACCTCACCCAACTCCATAATTCTATCGAACTGTTCCCGCGTCAGGGGCTTCAAATCCCAACGAGGCTGCTCTGGAATTCCGACTTCATCCAAGAGTCTGCCCCGAATCGTCCTACGTTCGAAGGCGGCGTTATAGGTCATCTTTACAGCATAAACCCGCTGCTCTTTAAAGAAATCGCGCAATTCATCCCTAGTGAAGACACTGTGAGGCAGTGCAAATCGCACGAACGACTTCTCATCTGGAAATTCCTTCTTTGATCTGACTTCCTCCACTACACACACTGAGGTCACGACGGAACGGAAACGGGCCTGCCCTTCACGATCCGTGGTTCGATAAATTACAACGACATCCCCCGGCTTCATCCTAGTAAGAGCGAGCTTAGCAATGTAAATCTTATGAATTGTATTTGTGTACGACACGTCTTCGAGAATGTCGGACTTCTCATTCCGAAGAATTGAATCTGGAAAAAGCTGCGTGTGATAATCTGGATAGACAGCTAACAAGAAAAATTTGCGATCCTTGACGTGTACGAACGGATAGTCCTTTACGATATCGCCGACAAATACCCCCATATCTCGTACGAGAACCAACTCCTCTCCATTTTTCGAAGTCTTGACGCCCGACACAGCAAATCCGTAACGTTCCAAGAGCTTGATAAGCGCCTTATGCTGAGGAAAGACCGTCACGTATATTTCGGTGACGTTTGCATCGATCGCGTGATCGAAGATCTTTTTTATCACTCGCTCGCCCAACTTTGTCCCATGGGCGTCGATTTTCAGCGTACCAACCTTAAGCCGAGCCGCAGCCTTCCGCGGCGGGTCGACGTCATCGAGCTGACCAACCTCTTTCTTGAGGTACACAAATCCAGAGAGCTTTCCCGACGACGTCTTCACGGTGTACGCTGGCTCGGCAACTTTCGCCTTCTTTGCAAACCAGCTGTCAAACTCTTCATAATCTGCTCTCAGAGAATCAAAAAACGGATCTTTTGGATCGATCTTATCGAAACTTATCCGCTCCAAACCAGCCACTTGAGCCCCCCCGAATCACTAAAAAGAAATTTGAAATCTAATCACAATTCCAGGTTGATAAAGACAGCAATTACTCCTAGTCGGGTTACATAGTCGTTGCCCGGGAAGGGACGTCGATTACCAGGAGACGCGGCACGGTCAAGCAGACAACGCCGCTCGCCGAACCCTGGCGCCCGCTGCGCGGCGCCGCGGCGCATCTGTGGTGGGCGTATTATCACGCGGTGAAGAAGCGCGAGGGGGTGATTGCGGGCAAAGCGGCCTCGTAGCCCGCATGCAGCGAAGCGGAATGCGGGGTTAAGGTCCGCGACTGCGCTGCGCTTCATCGCGGCTGCAGGAAATTTGAGTACTTCACAAACGACAAGGCGCGCCGACGGTGTCCGCCGACGCGCCCCTCGTTCTCGCTGGTTCCCAGGCGCCGGGGCGCCCTGGCTGAGCGGCTCAATCAGGAGCCAACCTCAGCGGGCGTCCCCAGCGAGGTGACAGCGTTTCGAGTGAGACACTGGATCACCTCCTTTCGTTGTTTCATGAAGCCTCAAGATAGGAGTGATTCTTCGGTTTGCAAAGCCCCCGCGCGCTGCCGATCGCCGAGTCGCGGAACAGGCACGGGATCTGTTGGTTGTTCCCGCTCACAGGGAGAAGCCAGCATGACAGCGGAAGCAGACGAAACCGTCAGCCTGATCGGCAGCGACAAGGTGCAGGGTACCGTGGTGTACGGCGCCGACGGCGAAAAGATCGGCAGCATCGAGCGGGTCATGATCGAAAAGGTCAGCGGCAAGGTGTCCTACGCAGTGCTCAGCTTCGGCGGCTTTCTCGGCATCGGCGACGACCACTATCCTCTTCCGTGGCACTCGCTGAAGTACAATGTCGAGCTCGGCGGCTATCAGACCATGATCACCAACGATCAGCTGGAGAACGCGCCGCACTACGCCCGCGACGACGAGTACGACTGGAAGGGCGCCCGCAAGGTCGACGATTATTACGGCGTGGCGCTGACCTAACAGGCCTCCGTAGGGTGGGCAAAAGGCGCGCAAGCGCCGTGCCCACGCCTGCGGGCCCTGCTTGTGTCCGTATGGGCACGCTTCGCGTTGCCCACCCTACGATATCGCCCTTCCCCCAGCCTCTGCGCGCATTCGATGATCGACGATCTCTGGTACAAGAACGGCGTGATCTATTGCCTGTCCGTCGCGACCTATATGGACGCGAACGGCGACGGCGTCGGTGATTTCCGGGGGCTGCTGCGGCGGCTCGACTATCTGTCCGGCCTCGGCGTCACCGCGATCTGGCTGATGCCGTTCCAGCCGTCGCCCGGCAAGGACGACGGCTACGACATTTCCGATTACTACAGCGTCGATCCGCGCTACGGCACGCTGGGCGACTTCGTCGAATTCACCCATGGCTGCAAACAACGCGGCATTCGGGTCATCATTGACCTGGTGGTCAACCACACCTCCGATCAGCATCCGTGGTTCAAGGCGGCGCGCGCCGACAAGAATTCGCCGTATCGCGACTGGTACGTCTGGTCGGACAAGAAGCCCGCCCATGCGGATCAGGGCATGGTGTTTCCCGGCGTGCAGAAGACCACCTGGACCCACGACAAGCAGGCGAAGGCTTGGTACTTCCACCGCTTCTTCGAATTCCAGCCCGATCTCAACACGGCCAACCCGCATGTTCAGGCGGAAATCCTGAAGATCATGGGGTTCTGGATCCAGCTCGGCGTCTCCGGCTTCCGGATGGACGCCGTGCCGTTCGTGATCGCCACCAAGGGACCGAAAGTACGCAGGCCGGTCGAACAGTTCGACATGCTGCGGACGTTTCGGGAATTCCTGCAATGGCGCAAGGGCGACTCGATCATCCTGGCCGAAGCCAACGTGCTGCCCGAAGACGATTTCGAGTATTTCGGCGACGACGGCGACCGGATGCAGATGATGTTCAACTTTCACGTCAATCAGCATCTGTTCTACGCGCTCGCCTCGGCCGACACCCGGCCGCTCGCCAAGGCGATGGCCGAGACCAAGCCCAGGCCGGCGACTGCGCAGTGGGGCTTGTTTCTGCGCAACCACGATGAACTCGATCTCGGCCGGCTCACCAAGGCGCAGCGCAACACGGTGTTCGCCAAATTCGGCCCCGACAAGTCGATGCAGCTCTACGACCGCGGCATTCGCAGGCGGCTGGCGCCGATGCTCGGGGGCGACGCGCGGCGACTGCGGCTGGCTTACAGCCTGATGTTCACACTGCCCGGGACGCCCGTGCTCCGCTATGGCGACGAGATCGCGATGGGCGACGATCTGGCATTGCCGGAGCGCGGCTGCGCCCGCACGCCGATGCAGTGGTCGACCGAGCCGCACGGCGGCTTCACCAAGAGCGACCAGCCGGATGTGCCGGTGATCGACCAAGGTCCTTACGGTTATCAGCACGTCAACGTCGCGCAGCAACGCCGCGATCCGGAATCGATGCTGAACTGGACCGAGCGCATCATCCGCATGCGCAAGGAGGTTCCCGAGATCGGCTGGGGCGACTTCAAGGTGATCTCGTCACGCAATCCCGCGGTGCTGATCGTCCGCTATGACTGGCGCGGCAACTCGGTGTTGTTCGTGCACAACCTCGACGAACGGCCGCACGAAATCTCGTTTGCGACCGGCCTGCCGGGCGAAGCCGGCGCGCGGCTGATCGACTTGCTCGGCGACGACCACAGTACGGCGGCTTCAAACGGGCGGCACACGGTCATGCTCGACGCCTACGGCTACCGCTGGTACCGCGCTGGTGGACTCGATTATCTGCTGAAGCGGAGCGACATCGACAACGCGCAGTCCGGCCATCCGGGCTGACCGGCAGACGCAACGGCCGCGCTGTTCACCAGGGCCAATGCGCCTGAGCAGTTAGCCTCCATCCATTCAGCACGAGGCTGCCTCTCGTCGCTTTTCCTTCCGCCCCACTTTCCGTCATTCCGGGGCGCGCGCACTTGCGCGCGAACCCGGAATCCCGACGTTGTGGAAACGACGGAAGGTGCAGAACATTTCGGGATTCCGGGTACGCGCGGAGCCCGTCATCGGGCCAGCCAAAGGCCGGACCCGGTGGCGCGCCCCGGATTGACGGGCGCGGCGCGAGGCGAAGAATTTGCCGCCTACAAGCCGACGTTATACCACGGGCTCGGGCGCCGGGCCGATGATCACGCCTTCGTTGCCGCGCAGATCGAGCGTGCCGCCGACGCGCTCCCCGGTGCGGTCCATCAGGGTCGACAGCAGCACCTCGCCGTCAAGCCCGAAGGCGTTAGACGCCGCCGAAATCGGCTCGTCGCCCAGATTGAGGCCGATCAGCAGCGAGTGACCTTCGTGCTGACGTCGATACAGTAGCAGGTCGCCTTCCGCGGCGAGCGGCTGATAGTCGCCCTGCGCCAATTGAGGCGAGCTCCGGCGCAGCCGCAGCAGCGCGCGATAGAGATTGAGGATCGACTGATTGTCGGCCCGCAGATTGGCGACGTTGTCGTGCACTGCGTCTTTCGCCAGCGGCAGCCACGGCTTGCCGTCCGTGAAGCCGGCGTTTGGTGAGGCGTCCCATTGCATCGGCGTGCGGCAGCCGTCGCGGCCCACCCCGATGCCAGGCACGTTCTTCTCGAACGGATCCTGCACGTCCTCCGGGGCAATCGGCACCTGGGGCATCCCGATCTCGTCGCCGTAATACATCGTCGGCGTGCCGCGCAGCGTCAGCAGCAGCATCGCGGCGACGCGGGCCTGCGCCTCACCGACCCGGCTCGCGACCCGTGGCCGGTCGTGATTGCCCAGCACCCAATTCGGCCAGGCGCCCGGCGGCAGCGCCCGCTCGTAACGGTCGATCAGAGCGGCGATCTCGCGCGCATTCCACGGCGTCCCCAGCAGCGCGAAATTGAACGGCAGCTGCGCGCCGTTGAGCTCCTTGCCGTAATAGGCGACCAGCCGCTCGATCGGCAGATAGATCTCGCCGATCAGCAGGCGGTGGTCGAACTCCTCGAGCACGGCGCGCATTTCAGCGACGACGTCCAGCGTCTCGATCTGATCGGTGGAGTGCACCGGCATCAGCGCGGCGTGCGGCGGCAGTCCCGGGCCGAAATCGGGATTGGGCGGATTATCGCGAAACTGATCGTCCTTGATCAGGTGCCAGATCACGTCGACGCGAAAGCCATCGACGCCCTTGCGCAGCCAGAACCGCATCGCCTCGTAAATCGCAACGCGAACGTCGGGGTTGCGCCAATTGAGGTCAGGCTGCTGTTTCAGGAAGGCGTGGTAATAATATTGGCCGGTCGCCGCGTCGAACTCCCAGGCGCTGCCGCCGAATTCCGACAGCCAATTGTTCGGCGGACCGCCATCCGGCGCCGGGTCGCGCCACAGATACCAGTCCCGCTTCGGGTTGTCGCGGGACGAGCGGCTCTCGACGAACCACGGATGCCGGTCGGACGAATGGTTCGGCACCAGATCGAGAATGACCTTGAGGCCGCGGGCGTGCGCGGTCAGAATCAGCGCGTCGAAATCCGCCATGCTGCCGAAGATCGGGTCGATCCCGACATAGTCGGCGACGTCGTAGCCGAAATCGGCCATCGGCGACGGAAAGATCGGCGACAGCCACAGCGCATCGACGCCGAGGTCGGAGAGATGGTCGAGCCGGTCGATGACCCCACGAAGGTCGCCGATGCCGTCGGCATTGGAATCCTGGAACGAGCGCGGATAGATCTGGTACAGCACCCCACTCGCCCACCAGGACGGGCTCGACACGCTCTCCATCGGCTTTCCTTTTCTTGTTGTGCGTCACACAAAGCCCGGCTGGCCGGCCTTGTTCCGGCGGCGGCCGATTTCGTCTGATGGCACAGGGATGCGTCGGCGGCGTGAACACCTGTCCGGAAGACCCCGGACAGAACTGTGCCCGGCGATCGGCTAGAGATTCCGCGACCACTTTGCATCCGCAAGCTGCGGAGGCGCGACCCGGATCGACCTACCCCCTAGCCATACCAATGGATGATGCTGCGGTAATCAAATCCGGCGAACAGATTGATCCTGAGCAAGCGAGTTGACGCCACGCTTACTTAGTTTGCTGCGACGCGTTGTCACCGGTAATCCAATGCGCAAATTGGCTTGCTGCAACGTGATTATATGCGAGATTGGGAACTGGGTTCCGGCGTTGGAATTGTCGGTGAATACTGAGATTCCTTTGCCCCACCACGATCGAGGAAGGTAAGCATGACGCAAATTGTGAAAGCATACGACGACGCGAAGAAGGCTCAGGCGGCGGTCGCCGAGCTGAAGGCAGCTTCGTTCGACAATGCCGAACTGATCAGCCGCAACGGTAGCGGTACTTTGGTAAGCGTGGACCCGCCGTTCGGCAAGGGCGGGCAGGCCGAAGCCATTCTCAATCGCCATGGCCCGTCGAGCGCGACACCGAGCTACGCCAGCGCTCCGCTGAGTTCGTCCGCCAACCTGACCGGCGCGCCGCGCCTGACCGAGTCGCGCACCACGCTCGGTGGCATCTTTCCGGAGCTGACCAGTTCGAACTTCTTCCTGTCGTCGATCTTCGGGCCGTTGCTATCGGCGTCGCAGAAGCCGTTCTCGTCGCTGGCTGCGAGTCAGAAGCCGTGGTCGTCGCTGACTTCGAGCCAGAAGCCGTTCTCGCAGCTCTCAGCCAATCAGAACGGTTCGGCGAAGCTGATCAACGATCCGGCGCCGTTCTCGTCGATGCTCGGTCTGCCGGTACTGCTCAGCCGCTGAACGAACTCACAGATTACGGCCTGATCGGCAGCGCCGGGCTCACGCCCGGCGCTTTTGTCTGCAAGTGCGAGTACCTGCACCCCAGAATCCGCTTGCGTGGCGGTCCACCTTCCGGAATCAATCAGTTCCCGAGGGCTGAAGATGCGAATTAGTTCAATTCGACATGCTGATCGGGAGCGCCGGCGACCAGATCCTGGGCGCTGCGTGATGTCCTGCATGACCGACCTCACATTGGCGGTGGGCCATGCTTGAGCTCAGCATCCTGGGCGTGATGTCCATCGCTGCCGCATACTGGCTGGCGTTGTGGCTGGTCGGGCGGCATGAGGACGTGCTGTACGGCTCGTTCGTGATCCCGATGCCGGTGGCTGGCGAGCCACGTCCCCAATCGAACCGCGCGGAGTGGCCGCCCGAATTACCGCGCCGTCCGCGCATCGCGGCAAACACCGCCGCTCCGGCGGGGACGATCGCCACCGAGTTGCGGTCCGCATCGGCGGAGCAGGCGGCGGCCTCACCCGAGGTACTAGCGCCGGCCGCCGCCGGCCGACAACAGCTGCCGCTGCGTGCAGCCATGGCCAAGCCGGACTCTATCAAGCCGGCCGTGACCAACCCGGCCGCTCCGAACGCAAGGCCGCAAGCCAACGTCAGCGCTGCCGCGACGATCCCACCGGCAGCCGCGCCTGTGGCGCAAAAGGCGGCCGCGCCCGTGGCGCAAACGATTGCGTCGACGGCCGCGCCTCCGCCGTTCGCGGTCAATGCCGGCGCGCTGCGGCGGTCCTTGCCCGCGGCTCACACTCCGCCAGCCACCGATGTACTGGCGTCCTTGCTCGAGACCATCAAGCGGGACCTCAGCGAAGCTACCCGTCGCTGACGTCATCCCGCCGAGCGGAAGGCCATTGCCGCTGGCGACCGCCATCGGCTCGTTGCGCTGTTACTTCTGCCGGGGCGGCAGCACCGCGCGGGCGTGCTGATGATCGGCCTCGTGACAACTCATGATTACAACACCGAACAGGATGACAGCGGTGGACAGGGCCGCGGCCGCGATCAGCAGCATGTCGAAGTTCATCATGATCGTGATCCCCCTGCATGAGATGCAGTGGCCGCAGCATCGCGCTGCTGCAGCCAAACGACGTTGATGCCGATCAACTCTGGGCTTGGTCTTTGGCGTGAGGCACGTCCAGCCATTGGCATGTACGCTGAGAGGCAATGCACCCACGCGGGCACTCACTCGTCCGCCTCAGCGGGAGCGGACGTGCAGCCTGAGCAGCGCCGCGACGGCGCGCAGATTCGGCATCGGGTGGTCGAGCAGTTCGGCCAGCTGCAGCGGCGCCTGCGCGATCGCGCCGAGCTCCGGCTCGCGGCCGTGGCGGACGTCCTGCAGCATCGAGGTGGCGAACGGCCCGGCGCTGCGCAGCACCGCGATCAGTTCGTCGATCTCCGGATCGACGCCGCGGCCACAGCGCGCGGCAAGGCCCGCGACCTCGCCGGCGATATCGGTGGCGATCCGCAGCGCCTCAGCATCATGGCCGAGCTGCTCCAGCGTCGCGCCGGTCAGCGCGGTGACGACGTTCGTGGCCGCATTGCGGATCAGCTTGCGCCACACCGCGCGGCGGATATCCGGCTCGACCCGAACCGCGATGCCGGCTGCGGAGAATTGCGCCGCGATGGCTGCAATCGGCGGCACGCCGCCGACCGCGCCGAGCTGCAAGTCCTGCCGGCCGCTGACGATGACGTGGCCGCTGCCCAGCATTGTGACGCGGCTGTACACGACGCAGCCGATCAGCCGCTCCGGCGCGAACAGCGGCAGCAGCGCGCCGTCCGGATCGACAGCTGCCAGCGACCGGCCGCCAAGCGGCGCGCGTTCGCCGAGGCCATACCACCACGGCAGGCCGTTGATGGCCGGCATCAGCAGCGCATCCGACCGCATCGCCTGCGCCAGCCGCGGCAGCAGCGCCGGCAGCGCGCCGGCTTTGACCGCGACGATCACCAGGTCGTAGGCCGACAGATCTGCGAGATTGGCCAAAGCCGGCCGGAACGCCAGATCGAGGTCGCCATCGCGCAGCGTCAGGCCGTGTGCGGCAATGAAGGTCTGCCGGGCGCCGCGCGCCAGTACGCCGACCTCGTGGCCGCCGGCGGCAAGCCGCACCGCCAGCGCGGTGCCGATCGCGCCGGCGCCGACCACGCACAGTTTCAGGCGAGTAGCGGACGCCACCGATGCCCCGGTGGCGCCCGCGCCTGGCACGCTGTCGCTCATGGCGTGTGCAACGCCCGCGTTCAGAACGCCGGCCCCTGCGCCTTGGTCATGCGGCGCACCGCGGCGTCGAAGAACAGCCGCGCGAAACTGCTTTCGGCGATCAGATCCTTCGAGCTGTCGACGCATTGCTGTTTGACCTGATCCGGAAGCGGCGTATCCGGGCCGGGAATGCCGCCGGCCGCGCACTGGATTTCGCAGGCACGCTGCACCGTCCACAGCAGCATGAAGGCGCGCGGAATATCCGGCGCACCGACCGCGACGCCGTGGCTGCGCAGGATCAGCACGTCGCCCTGGCCGAGGCTCGCCAGCATGCGCTCGCGCTCGTCGTCGTACAGCGTGATGCCCTCGAAGGTGTGATAGCCGACGCGCCCGGTCAGCTGCGCGCCGTAGAAGCTGTCATGGCTCAGCCCGCCCGCCTTCTGCGCCACCGCCGACATCGGCGTGGTGTGGGCGTGCAGCACGCAGTGCAGATCCTCGCGCGCCGAGTGGATGGCGCCGTGCAGCGCAAAGCCGGCCGGGTTCGGCCTGTAGTTGGAGGTGCCGACCAGCTCGCCGGAGACGTCGACGGTCAGCAGATTGTCCGGCGTCACCTCGTTGTAGTTGAGGCCGAACGGATTGACGAGATAGCGCTTCTCGGCGCCGGGCAGCCGCACCGAGACGTGGTTGAAGATCATCTCGGTCCAGCCGAAGAAATCGATCAGCCGGTAGCACAGCGCCAGCTCGGTGCGGAGCTGGGCTTCGGTCATATGGTCCAACTTGGCATGCGCGTTCATGAGCGATCGCTCCTGGTTGCTACGAAGTCCGTCCCCGCCGGAGCGACGCTTCGGCGGGCCGCGTGTCAGTGAGCGTCGGCCGCAGCGGCGGTGCGCACGCCCAGATAGGAGGCGATGACGTCCGGATTGGCCGCGATCTCGGCGGCCGGGCCTTCCAGCACGAAGGCGCCGGATTCCATCACATAGGCGTAGTCGGCGATGCGCAGCGCCGCTTTGGCGTTCTGCTCGACCAGCAGACACGACATGCCGCGATCGCGCAGTGTCGCAACGGTCCGCAGAATGTCGCGGGTGATCAGCGGCGCCAGCCCGAGGCTCGGCTCGTCGAGCAGCAACAGCTGCGGCTTCGACATCAGCGCCCGGCCCATCGCCAGCATCTGTCGCTCGCCGCCGGACAACGTCTTGGCCGCCTGCGCCTTGCGCTCGCGCAGCCGCGGCATCAGCGCGTAGACTTCTTCAAGCCCGGCCTCGAGATCGCGGTGGCCCTGCTGATAGCGGGCGAAGCCGCCGAGCCGCAGATTGTCCTCGACGCTCATCGGCCCGAACAATTCGCGGGTCTCTGGGATCAGCGTGACGCCGCGCCCGACCAGGGCTTCGACGGTCGGCTGCTCGGCGGCGGGTTCGCCGAAGAAGCTCAGCGCGCCCTTCACCGGCAGCAGCCCCATCAGGCCGCTGAGCAGCGTGGTCTTGCCGGCGCCGTTGGGGCCGATGATAGCGATGATCTGGCCGCGGCGGACGTTGAGACTGACGCCATGCACGACGTCGACGCGGCCGTAACCGATGTTGATGCGGTCGGCCTGCAACAGGAGATCGCTCGTCGTCGCGGTCATTCGGCGCCTCCGAGATAGGCCTCGATCACGGCCGGATTGCGCTGGATCTCGCATGGCGTGCCTTCGGCAAGCTTCTGGCCGAACTGCATGACGACGATGCGGTCGGCGAGGTTCATGACGAAATCCATGTCGTGCTCGACCACGATCACCGCGATGCCCTCGGCCTTGAGCTGCTTCAGGAGGCGCGCCAGCGCCTGCTTTTCGAGATGGCGCAGGCCGGCGGCGGGTTCATCCAGCAGCAGCAGGCAGGGATCGGAGGCGAGCGCGCGGGCGATCTCCAGGACGCGCTGCTGGCCGAGCGACAGGCTGCCGGCAGTTTGCGTGGCGCTACTCTCCAGCCCGACGCGGCCGAGCTGGCGGAGCGCCTCGCCGATCAGCCGCGCTTCGGCCTTTCGGTCGAGCCGCAGCGCCGCCGCGGCGAACGAGGTATCGACGCGGGCGTGGGTGCCGAGCGCGGTGTTCTCCAGCACGGTCATTTCGGGAATGATGCGGACGTGCTGGAAGGTGCGGCCCATGCCGTCGCGCGACAGCGTCCGCGGGAAGTAGCTGCTCTCGCGGCCGAGGAAGTGCACAGTGCCGCTCGACGGCCGCTGCACGCCGGAGATCAGGTCGAACAGCGTGCTCTTGCCGGCGCCGTTCGGGCCGATCAGCGCCAGGATCTCGCCGGCCCGGGCATCGAGGCTGATGTCGCGGTTGGCGGCGATGGCGCCGAAATTCTTGGAGACGCCGCGCACCGCCAGCACGGTCTCGCCCGGCTGCGGTTTGTCGCGCGCCGGCAGCGGCGCGGTGTCGGTCGACATCGACCACGCCTTCGGCAGCCGCATCCCGGTGAGATCGAGCAGCGCCGGCCAGATGCCGCGCGGCAATAGCTGCAGCATCGCCATCGCGACGATGCCGAAGATGATCACCTGGAAATCGCCCTGCATGCCGAGCAGCAGCGGCAGGTTGGTCTGCAGCCACTGATTGGCCAGCACCACGATGCCCGAGCCGACCAGCGCGCCGCCGATCGAGCCGGCCCCGCCGATCACCGCCATGAACAAATATTCGATGCCCTGGTTGAACGAGAACGGCGACGGGTTGAGGAAGCGCTGATAGTGCGCGTAGATCCAGCCGGCCAGCGCCGCCAACAGACAGGCGATGACGAAGGCGGCGATCTTGGCCTTCCAGGTGTCGACGCCGAGGCTCTCGGCCATGATGGTACCGGACTTCAGCGCGCGGATGGCGCGGCCAGGGCGGGAGTCGAGCAGATTGGTCATCGCCAGCTGCAACAGCAGCAGCGCGCCCCAGATGCCGACATACCAGGCCTTCGGACTGTGCATGGCGTAGCCGGCGATGGTCAGCGGCGGGATGTTGGTCATGCCGGCCTGGCCGCCGGTCTGCGGCAACGCGGCGAACAGATAGTAGGCGACGACCGCGAGCGACAGCGTCGCCAGCGGCAGATAGTGGCCCGACAGCCGCGCGGTGATCAGCGAGCCGAACAGCGCCAGCACGAAGGCGACCGCGAGCGCCAGCGGCAGCGTCAGCCAGGGCGACAGGCCGTAGGTAGAGGAGACGTAGCCGGTGATGTAGGCGCCGATGCCCACATAGGCGGCCTGGGCGAACGAGGTCAGCCCGGCGACGCCGGTGAGCAGCACCAGGCCGAGCACCACGATGGCGGCGAGGCCGACATAGTTCAGCAGCGCGATCTCGTAGTCCGAGATCAGAACCGGCGCGGCCGCGACGGCGAGCACGAAGGCGACGCCGAGCCCGGTTTTGATGCGGCGGCGGAGCTGCAGCGCCTGCGGCGACAAATTGGCCTGCGCCGGCAGCGGCTCGGCGCCGTGATCGTCGTCCTCCTTGATGCGGTGCTGGCGCAGCGTCTGCACCAAGAGGATCGGGATGATCAGGCTGAAGACGATGACTTCCTTATAGGTCGAGGCGAAAAACGACGAATAGCTCTCCAGCAGGCCGATCAGCAGCGCGCCGAGTGCCGAGATCGGATAGCTGGCCAAGCCGCCGAGGATGGCGCCGACGAATCCCTTGAGGCCGAGCAGGAAGCCGGTGTCGTACAGGATCGTGGTGGTCGGCGAGATCAGCACGCCGGCCAGCGCCCCGATGAAGGCGGCGACCAGGAACGAGGCGCGGCCGGCCAGCGAGGTGGAGATGCCCATCAGCCGCGCGCCGGTGCGGTTCAGCGCCACCGCCTGCATGGCCTTGCCATAGAGCGTGTGCTGCGAGGCGAAGTACAAAGCGGCAATCACCACCACGGTGACGCCGAGGATCAGCAGCGTCTGGCCGGCGATCGGCACGCCCATCACCGGAAAGGTGATGTCGAGCAGCGGCGCCGAGCGCTGGCCGCTCGGGCCGAAGATGTACAGCGCCAGCCCGGTCATGACGAAATGCAGCGCCACCGACACGATCAGCAGCACCAGCACCGAGGCGTCGGCGAGCGGCTGATAGACGATGCGGTACAGCAGCGGGCCGGCGGCAGTGATCACCGCGATCGCGATGACCGCTTTCAGCAGCAGCGGCAGATCGAAGCTGGTGGCCGCATAGGCCAGCGCCAGCACGATCAGCGCGCTGGCGACGCTGCGCAGGCTCGCGAGCAGCAGCGCCGTCGGCCGCTGCTTGCGCCAGCCGCCGACGAGATCGAGCACGATATGCAGCGCGATCAACAGGCCGAGCAGTGGGATCGTGCCCGGCCGCTGGCCGTCCTGCAGCGTCACGAAGGTCAGCGCTCCGTAGGAGACGAATTCGCCCTGCGGCACGAAGGTGATGCGGGTGACCGAGAACAGCACCACGATCGCCACCGCCAGCAGCGCATAGACCACGCCGTTGGCGATGCCATCCTGAGCCAAGAACAGAGCGACGACGAGATTCACGAAGATCCTTTCGGGCGGCGCGAGCGGGGCGTCGTCTGCCGGGCGATGGTCGAGCGACACTGAGCTCGCCGCGGACCGCGTGATGCGATCCGCGGCGCGCGCGGCTGTTACTTCAGCAGCTGCCAGGCACCGTCCTTCACCGTGATGGTGACGATGCTGCGCTTGTCGAAGCCGGAGTGATCGGCCGGCGTCATGTTGTAGACACCCTGCGCGCCGGTCAGCTCCTTGACGTTCTCCAGCGCGTCGCGCAGCGCGGCGCGGAATTCAGGCGTGCCCGGCTTGGCCTTGGCGGCGGCGATCGGCACGGTGCGCTCGAGCAGCAGGCCGGCGTCCCAGACGTTGGCGCCGAAGGTGCCGGGCGCGACGTTGTAGACCTTGGTGTAGGCGTCGATATAGGCCTGGCCCGAGGCCTTCGACGGCACGTCGTCGCCGATCTGCGACTGCACCAGCATCGGGCTCGCGGCCAGCACGGTGCCCTCGACCTTCTTGCCGCCGAGCTTGAGGAATTCCGGCGTCGCGGCGCCGTGGGTCTGGTAGATCTTGCCCTTGTAGCCCTGATCGACCAGCGTCACTTCCGGCAGCACGGTCGTCGCGCCGGCGGCGCCGACCAGCACCGCGTCGGGCGAGGCCGACAGGATCTTCAGCGCCTGCCCGGCCACCGACGTATCGGAACGGCCGAAGGTCTCTTCGGCGACCAGCTTGATGCCTTCCTTCTCGATCACCGCCTTGAACGCCTTGGCGAAGTTGGCGCCGAGCGGATCGTTGGTGCCGATGAAGGCCACCGTCTTGACGCCGTTCGTCTTCATGTGCGCGACCAGCGCGTCCATGACCAGATTGTCGTTCTGGGTGGTCTTGAACACCCACTTCTTCTTGTCGTCCATCGGCAGCACCACCGCGGTGGAGCCGACCGGGGCGAGCATCACGGTCTGGGCGTCGGCGATGAACGGCAGCACCGCGACCGCGTTGGGCGAGCCCGACGGACCGATGATGGCGTCGACCTTGTCCTCGATCAGGAACTTCTGGACGTTCTTGGTGGCCTGCGTGGGATCGCTGTTGTCGTCCATGTAGATGTAGTCGACCGTGACGTCGCCGATGGTCTTCGGCAGCAGCGCCACCGTGTTCTTCTGCTGCAGGCCGACAACCGAGATCGGCCCGGTCGACGACGCGATGACGCCGATCTTGACCTGGGCCATCGCCGGGCCGGCCAGCGCCGTCAGGATCGCCGCGGCCGCGAACGCCTTGAATGTCTGCATGAGTCCCTCTTCCGATCCGTCGTTGCGGGGCCGCCACCGGCTTCGCGGCTACGGCCGCTCGGGTCAGGCGCGGAGGTCTGCAGAGGGTTTTAACGCGACTAATTCCCGTCTGCATGACGGGTCCAATTAGTGAAATATTCCAGCGAACAATCAAGCAACTTATAGCGGCGGCCTGCACATAATCTCGCGAGCATTTGCTGCTTTCGCAGTCAAATCGCCTGCGATCGGCGCAGCCGCGGAGCACCGCCCGGCGCCGGCTGATCGGCGAAAACGATCGCGATTCCCGAGGCTTGCGCGCTACGGCGAGAGGTTGTCGTAGATCTTGACCGACAGCGTGTTGAGAAGCTGCACCTCGGCCTTGGTCAGCCCGCGCAGCGCTTCCTTGAACAGGTAAGCGACCTTGTCGCGCACCAGTTCGAGCACCTGCTCGCCCGCTTCGGTGATGAACACTTCGGTCGAGCGGGCGTCGGTGCTGGAGGTGCGGACCGTCACCAGACCGTCGTCGGTCATCCGGTTGATGATCTTGGCCATGGTGGAAATATTGACCACCGCCTCGTCGGCGATCTGCGACACGGTGACCGGCCGCCCTTCGATCAGCAGCATCAGCACCCGCCATTTCGGCACGTCGAGGCCGGCGGGTTTCAGGATCGCGTTCATCCGCGCCGAATAGCGCGCCAGCATCCGCACATTGTGGAAGAACGGCGAGCGGTTGCTGAGAAAGCGGCTGTCGTCGGCCCGGATTCTCCGCTTCATGCCGTCGTTCTTGCTCTGCATCTGTCCGTCCTGGCTGGTCTGATCGGTTCGTGGCGGCGGCGCAGCGCCGCTCGCTGCATCGCCGTGACACTTCCCGAGATCGTGGAAAATGACAATATCTCGGCAGGCTCATCGACAATTATTCCAGACACCGCGGCATGCCATCGCGCGAAAAAACACGATCAGTTCCCGCTGAGTCCGAGCTACGCGCCCGCCCGCCGACGACCCGTGCAGCCCCGCTTGCGCACCGAGGGACGTGCGCCGCAGCATCACGCGATTGCCTGTCCGGTTCGCACGATGAGCAGATCACGTGCAGGCAAACGCCCGAAATTGATGCGCGGACGCTCGATAATTCACTGGAATGTTCGAGTAGTTCATGATTGTCTTTTGCAGGTAGCGAGACGGTCGACGCCGACGATCGCAGGCATCGAACCTCCTCACAGCGCGGACGCAGCGCCAACCGCAAAGAGGACACCATGACCGACGTCGCCAGCGTGATCCACTTGAAGCCGGCCGCGCCGGTCGAGGATTTCGGCGCGCTGATCGCCGACATCCGCGCCCGCCGCGCCGAATTCAGCGCGCAGCAGCACGTTTCGCAGGACATCATCGAACGGCTGCGCAAGGCCGGCATCTACCGGGCGATGGTCGCCCGGATGTTCGGCGGCGACGAGAAGAGCCCGGCCGAGTTCTGCCGGATGATCGAGAAGATTGCACAGGCCGACGGCTCGACCGGCTGGGTCGCGAGCTTCGGCGCCGCCGCCACGTATCTGGCCGCGCTGCCCGAGCCGACGCTGCGCAAGCTCTACGCGAACGGCCCCGACGTGGTGTTCGCCGGCGGCCTGTTCCCGCTGCAGCCGGCCAAGCGCACGCCCGATGGCTTCCTCGTCAACGGAACCTGGAAGTTCGGCAGCGGCTCGACCGGCGCCTCGCTGATCGGCGTCGGCATCCAGGTCGAGGGCGATCATTCCGGCGGCCTGCCGCGGGTCGCGGTGATGCCGGCCGACAAGGTCGAGATCCGCCCGAACTGGAACGTCATCGGCCTCGAAGGCACCGGCAGCCACGACCTCGTCGTCAAGGACGTGGTCGTGCCCGAAGAGTGGACGCTGATCCGCGGCGGCGCTGCCTCGGTCGACGCCGACATCTATCGCTACCCGTCGCTCGGCCTCGCCGCGCAGGTGCTGGCCGTGGTCGGCCTCGGCGTCGCCCGCGGCGCGCTCGACGATGTGATCGAGATGGCGGGCGGCCGGGTGTCGATCACCGGCGCGCCGAAGCTCGCCGATCGCGGCTATGTGCAGGTCGCGGTCGCCAAGGCCGAAGCCGAACTGCGCTCGGCCCGCGCCTTCTTCTACGAAGCGACCGAGGAAGTCTGGGACATCGTGCGCGCCGGCGACAAGCCGTCGGTCGAAACCACCACGGTGCTGCGGCTCGCCGCCAGCCACGCGGCCAAGACCGGCGCCACCGTCGCCCGGATGGCGACCGAGCTCACCGGCACCACCTCGATCTATCAGGGCCACCCGCTGGCCCGCGCGCTGACCGACAGCTTCGTGGTGGCGCAGCACGCCTTCCTCAACGAAGGCACGCTGCAGAGCGCCGGCCGCGTGCTGCTCGGCCTGCCCTCAGTGCCCGGCTTCCCATGATCCCGCGTCTTCATCCCGCTTCCGCCGATTTCCCAGCGACAAGGACCTGACCGATGACCAGCCTCGCGGAGCTCACCAGCAATCCGGACGAATTGATCCGCAAGGATCGCGTCCGCACCCCGCTCTACACCGACCCGGCGATCTTCGAAGCCGAGATGACCAAGATCTTCCACAACACCTGGGTCTGGGTCGCGCATGTCAGCGAGATCCCGAACAACGGCGACTTCAAGATGGCGCAGGTCGGGCTCGAGCCGGTGATCGTGGTGCGCGATCGCAAGGGCCAGGTGCACGTCCACCTCAACCGCTGCCGGCACCGCGGCGCGACGCTGTGCGAAGTACGCAAGGGCAAGACCTCCAGCCTGGTCTGCCCGTATCACGGCTGGGGCTACTCGCTCGACGGCAAACTGCGCGGCGTGCCTTACGAAAACGGCTACGACGAAACCTCACTCGACCGCAGTCAACTGTCTTTGAAGTCGCTCCGCGTCGAGGACTACAACGGCCTGATCTTCGCGACCTTCCGCGACGACATCGAACCGCTCGCCGACTTCCTCGGCCCCGCCAAGAAATGGATCGACCTGTTCATGAAGCAGGGCGGCGGCTATCCGGTGAAGACGCTCGGCGAACACAAATTCCGCTTCCCCGGCAACTGGAAGATCCAGCTCGAGAACACCACCGACGCCTATCACTTCCCGCTGGTGCACAAATCGTTCCTCACCGCGGTCGACAAGGAAACCGAGCAGCAGCTCGACATGCTGAACAATGGCGGCTTCGTCGAGGATCTCGGCAACGGCCACAGCGTGATGGTGATGATCCCCGAACTGATCGACCTCGACGACAATCTCGAAGCGCCGATCCCGGAGAAATTCGCCGACCTCGCCAAGGAGCTGGCCGCGGAAGGCTACTCCGACACGGAAGTCCGCCGCATCGTCCGCGCCGTCGGTGGCTCCGGCTTCAACATCAATCTGTTCCCCAACCTCGCCTGCTCGATGGCGTTCTTCCGCGTGCTGCAGCCGGTGTCGGTGAACGAGACCGAGATCCGCCACATCGCGATCGGCATGGACGGCGGCCCGGCGGCGGCGAACCGCGCCCGTATCCGGCTGCACGAATTCTTCCAGGGCCCGATGGGCTTCGGCAGCCCCGACGACGCCGAAGTGTGGGACCGCGTCCAGCACGGCGCCCAGGGCGGCGAGGACATGTGGATCATGCTGAACCGCGGCTTTCCGAAGGAAGAGAGCCTGCCGGACGGACGGCATCGCAGCGACGTCAGCGCCGAGACCGGCATGCGCGCCGCTTATGATCAATGGAAGCGGATGATGACGGTCTGACCATGAACATCGCCATGACAATCCCCACCACCACCGCTGCGACCATCACGCTCGCCGAGGCGATGGAATTCGCCTGGTATGAAGCCGATCTGCTCGATCACGCCGTCTATGACGAGTGGCTGTCGCTGTGGACCGACGACGCCCGTTACATCGTGCCGATCGAGCCCGGCGTCACCGATTTCGAGAACGCCGTCAACTACGCCTATGACGACCACGAGATGCGCAAGAAGCGCGTCGACCGGCTGCTCAGCGGCCAGTCGGTCTCGGCCTCGCCCGTCGCCCGCACGGTGCGCTCGCTGTCGCGCTTCCGGATGCTCAAGACCAGCGAGACGGTGTGCGAGCTACGCTGTGCGCAGATCATCACCGAATTCCGCCGCGGCCGCGAGCGGACCTACACCGGCGACGTGGTGTTCGAACTGGTACGCGGCGAGTCCGGGCTGAAGATCCGCCGCAAGGTGATCTGGCTGATCAACTCGACCGAGGCGCTCGGCGGCATCGGCTACATCCTGTGAGTGCTGTTGTGACAAAAGGCGCTCGCGTCGCGCTGGTCACCGGCGGTGGCGGCGGCCTCGGCGAACTGATCGCCGCGGCGTTGCACGGCGCTGGTTATCGGGTGGCGATCGGCGACATCGACGAAGCGGCGGCTCACGCCGTCGCGGCACGGCTCGATGCCGGCGGTGCGACGGCGCTCGGGCTCAAGCTCGACGTCCGCCGTAAGAGCGATTTCGACGCCGCGCTTGCGGCGACCCTGGCGCGCTGGAACGCCGCGCATGTGCTGGTCAACAACGCCGCCGTGACGGTGGCGCGGCCGGTGATGGAGATTTCGCCGGAGGAATTCGACGAGGTGATCGCCGTCAATCTGCGCGGCACTTTCCTCGGCTGCCAGGTGTTCGGCGCTTACTTCCGCGACGCCGGCCACGGCCGCATTGTCAATATGGCGTCGCTCGCCGGCCAGAACGGCGGCACCGCCACCGGCGCGCACTATGCCGCCTCGAAGGGCGGCATCGTCACGCTGACCAAAGTGTTCGCGCGCGATCTCGGCAAGTCCGGCGTCACCGTCAACGCGATCGCGCCCGGCCCGCTCGATCTGCCGATCGTGCACAAGACCGTGCCGGCCGAGCGCTTCGCCGAGTTCAAGGCGAACATTCCGGTCGGCGACATCGGCGATCCCGCCTTCGTGGCGCAGATCGTGCTGCAGCTCGCCTCGCCCGAATCCGGTTTCGTCTCCGGCGCGACCTGGGACGTCAACGGCGGCCTGTTCATGCGATGAGGGCGGCGATGATGACCACGGTCGAACGCAGCGAGTTTCGCGAGGCGATGAGCCGGCTGGGCGCAGCCGTGAACATCATCACCACTAATGGCCCGGCCGGACTGCATGGCCTCACCGCATCGGCCGTGTGCAGCGTCACCGATGATCCGCCGACGCTGCTGGTCTGCGTCAACCGCGCCTCCAACGTCCACGCCGCGCTGTCCGCCAATGGCGTGCTGTGCGTCAACGTGCTGGCGAGCCGGCATCAGTCGCTGTCCAATCTGTTCGGCAAAGGCGGAATCTCGGTCGAGGACCGCTTCGCCGGCGCCGAATGGCGTGTCCTGAGCACCGGCGCGCCGGCGCTCGCCGATGCTGTCGTCAGCCTCGATTGCAGCATCGCGCAAGTCACCGACGTCGGCACCCACAGCGTGTTCTTCTGCCGCGTGCAGGCGATCGCGCTCGGCGCCCATCCCGAAGGCCTGATCTACTTCAACCGCGCCTATCACGACCTCGCGCCGGCGCGCGACGTCTGCCACTCGTAACGAGGCTTGTATCACATGACCATCGACCAGCTCGCCGCGACCGTGCAGGCGCTCCAGAACCAGGTGGCGACGCTGACCGCCGAGGCGGAGATCCGCCGCATCCAGGCGCGCTACATGTTCCTGTGCGACACGCCCTGCCCCGAATTCGGCGTTGAGGACGATGCCGAACGGATCGAGCGCATCGTCGATCTCTACGCCGAGGACGCGATCTGGGAAGGCGTCGGCGCCTATTACGACAATCAGTTCGGCCGCAGCGTCGGCAAGGCCGCGATCCGCAAGCACTTCCAGGGCTTCTGGGGCCAGAAGCGCGACCCCGCGCTGGTGCTGAACGTGCACTATCTCACCTCGGAGCAGATCCATGTGCGCGGCGACGAGGCCGACGGCCAGTGGGTGCATTGCCAGCCCTGGGTGTTCAGCGACGGCTCGTCGCTGCTACGCTCCAGCCGCCTCAACAACCTGTTCCGCAAAGAGAACGGCGTCTGGAAAATCGCCCGCACCCGCACCGAGAACCTGTTCGTGGCACCGCTCGAGGCGGGCTGGGCCGAGAGCGTGCCGGAGAAATCCGTGCTGATGCGGCCCTGAGCGATTACGCTGCATTCAAAAATTGAAGGACTTCCGATGACCACCACTCTGTCATTCGCCGACGCCGTTCCGCTCGAGGCCGACGCGCTGCACCGCCTGCTGCAGGCCTGGTTCCGCGCCGAAGGCAGCGACGATCCGGCGGCGATCCGCGCCCGGTTCGACGAAGGGTTCAACATGATCACGCCGGCCGGCAAGGTGCTGCCGTTCGAGGCGTTCTCCGCAGGCCTGCCGGCGATGCGCGGCTCGCGGCCGACGCTGATCATGGAGATCAGCGAGGTCGTGGTGCGCTATCAGGACGACAAGACCGCCGTCGTCACCTATCGCGAACGCCAGATCCAGGACAGCGGCACCACCGACCGCCTCTCCACCGCGCTCTTGATCCAGCGCGACGACCGGCCGACGCCGGTGTGGCGGCATCTGCAGGAGACCTGGATCACCCCGTGACCGCCGTCACGCCCGAAACGACGAAGCGACCGCAGGGATCTCCGATGGCCGACGCCGAGATGTGGAAGACCTATCGCTACAACGGCTTCCGGGTGATAGTCATCCAGCAATGGGACGACCCGTTCGGCCGCCGCATGGTCCGCATCGAAAGCCTCGACGACGGCGGCGAACACGCGACCGGGATGTTGGAAGCGGATTTCTTGAAGGATGCGGAGGCGGAGTAAAGGCGGGCGATCAGGTCGTCCGATTGCAAAGAACCCAAACTAAGAGCCGAATTTGCGGTCCCATATTTTGGCTTTTCGGGAAAACCCAAGGCACGAAGTGACCGGCGGACAAGCCGCTGGAGCGGGCGAAGGGAATCGAACCCTCGTATGCAGCTTGGGAAGCTGCCGTTCTACCATTGAACTACGCCCGCGCGCCTGGCGCGAAAGCCGGGCCGCGAAGCGGCCGGTCCCTCTGATTAGCCGAGACGGCCGCTTTCGCCAAGAGCCTGCGGCGCGATCCGCTGACGCGGCCTTGCCCGGCTTTCGCGATGCACCGCGGCCGACCGGCCGGCCAGCCATTAACAGTTTGCTAAGAATCCAGATGCGCGCGTAAAGGCCATTGCTATAGTCGGAGGCATGGCGGGGGCTGCGTACACGATCTTCGACACGTTGATGGGCCGGTGCGGGATCGCCTGGAGCGATGGCGGCGTTCTCGCCGTGCAGCTCGCCGAGAGCCGCGAGATCGACACCCGCCGCCGCTTGCTGCGGCAATGTCCCGACGCCCGCGAGAGCCGGCCGTCGGTGGAGATTGCCGCCGCGCTCGGCGGCATTGCCGCAACGCTGCGCGGAGCGCCGCATGATTTCTCGGACGTGCAGCTCGACCTCGGCGACCTGCCGGCGTTCGATTGCCGCGTCTACGAGGCGATCCGGTCCATTCCGCGCGGCCAAACCGCCACCCACGCCGATCTCGCCAAGCAGGCCGGCTCGTCCGGCGCGCTCGATGCAGTCGACCACGCCGTCCGCCGCAATCCGTTCGCGCTGATCGTGCCGTGCCACCGCGCGCTGCCGGTCGCCGGCGACACCCGCGGCATCTGCGCCAATGGCGGCGTCATCACCCGGCGCCGGCTGCTGGCGATGGAGGGCGCGCTGGCGGCCGGCGGTCCGAGCCTATTCGATGTGCTGCTGACCGCCGCGCCGCGCCAGCCGGAGCGCTGAGGAGCAGCCTCAGTCGAGCATCGGCGGCGCCATCACCGCCATTTTCTTCGGCTCCCACCGCGTCACCAGCACGCTGACAACGCAGCCGAGCCCGAGTAGCACCATCGAGGCGGCGGCGAGCGCGAAGAAATTACCGGCACTGCCGTGGTTCACCATCAGCAGCCAGCCGCCGATCACCACGAAGATCAGCCGCGCCGATTGCGCCAGCACCGGGCCGAGCACCTTGGCGGCGCCCTGCGCCGAAAAATACAGCGAGATCGATAGCCCGATGAACGCGTAGAACGGCGCCGCCACCTGCAGATAGCGCTCGCCAGCGAGCTTGACGGCCGCGTCGCTGGTGAACAGGTCCACCCACAGATGCGGGAAGAACGCGATCGCGGTGGCGACGACGCCGACCGTTAGAAACGACACCAGCGCCGCGATCCAGGCGATGCTGCGCGCCCGCTTGATCCGCCCGGCGCCGATCGCCATACCGATCATCGGCACCGAGGCGATGCCGACCGCAAAAGCAAGCGACGTCAGCATGAATTCGAGCCGTGCGCCGATGCCGAAGCCGGCCAGAACGGCCGTGCCGAAATGCGCCAGCATGTGGGTGAAGATGATGATGCTCAGCACCGACTGCAGCGGCGTGAAGCAGGCCACCGCGCCGACCTTGAGGATGTCGACGAACATGCCGCGCCGAATCCGCAGCGTCCGAAGGCTCGGCTGCACGCGGGCGCGGCCGGAGAAGATGTACCAGGCCATCACCGCCATGCCGATCGAGAATGCAGTCAGTGTGCCGGCGGCGACGCCCGGCATGCCGAAGCTCGGGATCGGCCCAAGGCCCAGCCCGAGCACGCCGCCGAGCACGACCTGCAGCATCGCCGAGAGCAAAATGATCAGCGACGGCAGCTTCATGTTGCCGGTGCCGCGCAGGATCGCCGCCAGCGTGTTCATCAGCCACGGCACCACCGCGCCGGCGAAGAAGATGTGCACGTAGCCGATCGCCTGCGCCAGCACATTGCCGCGGCCGCCGAGCAGTTCCAGCGCCTTGGCGCCGAACAGCAGCATCACGAGCGTGGAGACGAGGCCGAGGCCGAGCCCGATCAGCAGCGCATGGATCGCCAACGCGGCGGCGCGGTCGTGATCGCCGGAGCCGAGCGCGCGGGCGATCGCCGAGGCGACACCGCCGCCCATCGCCCCGCCCGACATCGTCATGACCAGGATCACGAACGGAAACACCAGCGCCATCGCGGCCAGCGCCTCGGTGCCGAGCCGGCCGATATAGGAGGTCTCGGCGATCACCACGCAGGTGCCGGCCGTCAGCGCCAGCATATTGGGCCAGGACAGCCGCAGCAGTGTCGGCAGGATCGCGTCGTCGAGCAGCGGATTCTTCGGTGGAGGCGGCGGCGCGGCGCCGGGCCGCAGCAGCGGCTCGGCCGCAACGGGCGGCAATTCGGCGACGGCGACGTCGGACATCGTTTCCTCCCGGCCCGATCTCAATGCCGCGCCTTGCCTTCGTTCCTAGCATCGATCCGGCGCAAAGCGAGGCCGTGCGACGCATAGGTGAAAGACGGGAACATCAGGACGGCTCAGCGCACCGACCAGACCAATGGCGAGGCGCCCACTTCGCTCGACAACCGTGCGGTGATCCGCCGCCCGCAAGCCGCCGCCAGCCCCTCGACCAGACCTTCCAGGATCCGGATGCAAGCCGGATGGGCATCGCCGATGCCGTCCAGCAGCGTCCAGCGCGCCTGGCGCAGATCGAAGCCGTCGCCGGTGTCGTGCAATCCGACGTCGTCGCCCTGTGCGGCGAGCAGCGCTTGCAGCAGCCGCGCGAACCCTGCGGCATCGCGGCCGGTTTCGCCGAGCCCGGGAGCAAGCTCGTCATACGACTGCATACCGATCAGCTTGCCGGTGAGCTGCAACAGATACGAGGCATCGACCGGACCGAACAATTGCACCGCGACCGGTGCGGCGGTGCGGACATATTCCATCGCGTAGTTGCGATAGGCTTTCTCCAGCCGCGGCCGTGGCCAGCTCTCGACCGGCAGCGCCGGCGCCTGCGCCGGGTCGAACAGCGGCGCCTCGAGATGCCGGGCGAATACCACACGCTGGTCCGGCTCGAGCGGGTGATCGTAGTCGAAGTAATAGCCTTCGAGGCCGTCCTGGCCGTCGACGCTCTGCTTGGTGCAGACAAAGCCGAGGCTGGGGTGGCCGAGCGCGATGCCGTTGTTGCCGTGCCAGCCGCGCAGCATCGCCTTGGACACCTCGCCCGGCACGCCGCAGATCGCGGTGCCGCGCCAGATCCAACGCGGCGGCGGGTAGCGAATCCATGCCTTGCGGTCGCTCTCAACCATATATTCGACATGCACGCCGCCGATCCAGTTCGACAGATAGTGATACTGCGCGGCCGCGACCGCCGGCGGCAGGTGCGCGAGGCCGAGCTTGCTGAGCCCCGCGACGAACCGCTCCTGCTGTTGGCGGCGAAACACATTGAACACGAATTCGGCGGCGTCCGACGTGCCGCGCCGACTCACCAGCGTCAGCACCAGCCCGGTGAAGCAGGCGTGGTACAGATCGGCCACGCTGCGCCAGCGGCGCCACTGCGCCTCGCGTTCGGCGTCGGACATTTCGTCTCCCGTTCCCGCGGCGTTGTTGTCATTTTGTCGCTGCGTCACCGCAGCAGGCCGCCTCACAGATTTTTCATGGCCTGTTGTCGAACGCAAGCCGGGCTGCGCTATTGGGGTGGCATGTTCCTGAGTGGAGAGACGTGATGCGACGACCCGTGACGATCAGCCGTATTGCCTTGTGTGTCGCGGTAGCGCTGCCGCTGGCGGCCTGCGGCGACCAGACCCAGCTCGCCCAGGGTGAGGATTACGGCCCGTCGCCGAAGCTGCCGGAGCCGAACAGCCAGCTGCTGCCCACCGTCAACATCGCCCCGGCGGTCCGCTTCGCCGAGGGCGCCAAGCCGAAGCCTGCCGAGGGCATGGCGGTGGCTGCCTTTGCTCAGGGGCTCGACCATCCGCGTACGTTGCATGTGCTGCCGAACGGCGACGTGCTGGTCGCCGAGACCAACGCGCCCGAACGCCCCGAGCAGGGCAAGTCCATCAAGCGCATCGTCGCCGAATATGTGATGGGCCGCGCCGGCGCACGCACACCGAGCGCCAACCGCATCACGCTGCTGCGCGACGCCGACGGCGACGGCGTCGCGGAAATCCGCTCCACCTTCCTCGACGGCCTCAACTCGCCGTTCGGCATGGCGCTGGTCGGCAGCGACTTCTACGTCGCCAACACCGACGGCATCATGCGCTTCACCTACAATCCGGGCGACACCCGCATCACGACGCCCGGCACCAAGCTCGCCGATCTGCCCGGCGGCCCGCTCAACCATCACTGGACCAAGGACCTCATCGCGAGCCCGGACGGCAGCAAGCTGTATGCGACCTCCGGCTCCAACAGCAATGTCGGCGAACACGGCATGGACCAGGAGGTCAATCGCGCCGCGGTGCTCGAAGTCGATCGCCAGAGCGGCGCAACGCGGGTGTTTGCTTCGGGCCTGCGCAATCCCAACGGTCCGGCCTGGGAGCCGCAGACCGGCAAGCTGTGGGTCGTCGTCAACGAGCGCGACGAAATCGGCAGCGACCTTGTGCCGGACTACATGACCTCGGTGCAGGACGGCGGCTTCTACGGCTGGCCATACAGTTACTTCGGCCAGAATGTCGAGGAGCGGATCAAGCCGCCGCGGCCGGACCTGGTGGCAAAGGCGATCAAGCCGGACTACGCGCTCGGCAACCACACCGCCTCGCTCGGCCTCGCCTTCAACACCGGCGATCTGTTTCCCGCCGAGATGAAAGGCGGCGCCTTCGTCGGCCAGCACGGCTCGTGGAATCGCAAGCCGCATTCCGGCTATAAGGTGATCTACGTGCCGTTCAAGGACGGCCAACCCTCCGGCCCGCCCCGCGACATCCTCACCGGCTTCCTCAACGACAAAGGCGAAGCGCTGGGCCGCCCGGTCGGCGTCGCGATCGATCGGCGCGGGGGCCTGCTGGTGGCGGACGACGTCAGCAACTCGGTCTGGCGGGTGACGCCGACGGGACGGGAGCAGGCGGCGCGGTAGGACCGAGCCGGCACCGGTTGAGGCCGCGGGGCGGCAGGCATATGGTCGAGCTTTCAAGACCTCGCCAGGAGGATCCCATGGGCCTCGCCCTTCAGGACCGACTATCCGGCCGGATGACCGGCGCGGAGTTTCGGCTGTTTCAGCAGAGCCGTCCTGACCACGAGCGATGGGAGCTGATTGCCGGTGCTCCCGTGATGATGACACCCCCGACCATTGCTCACAACTGGATTGCGACGAACCTCAGCCGACTGCTCAACGAGGCGCTGGCAGCGCATGATCCCAGCCGCATCGCCATCCAGCGGACCGGCATAGAACTCGGCACAGGCGACTTCCGGCCGGAACCCGACGTATGTGTGATCGAAGCGGACTTCGGCCTAGGGCAGCGCTTCGTTGAGCGCGTCTACCTCCTCGCCGAGGTGGTCTCGGCGAGTGACGAGGTTCTCGCCGTGCCAGGCACACAGGAACGCTGGATCGAGGCCAAGCGCAAAATCTATCGCGCGCATCGGCCTTGCGAGGCTGTGCTGATCGTACGGCAGGACCGCATCGAAGCAGAGATCGACCTCAGGATCGGTGATAACTGGCAGTCATCGACGCTGAGCGGCGGCGAAACCGAACTGCATCTTCCCGCGTTCGGCCTGCAGTGCGGGCTCGGCGACCTCTACGACGGCACACCGCTTCGGCCACGCAGCCAGGCAATCAGCACCTGTTCGACGACTCCTTGAGCTTCCTCCACTCAGGCGTTGATCGTTCCAACGCACGGTGCGCCTGTGCAATCGAGCGGCTGACGTAAAACCGATGCGGCTGCGCCGGCCACGACTACGTCTCACCATCTCGTCCGTTCGAATCCTCGACAAGCCGCGGACGCTCACGAAACTGTAGCCCGTCGTAGACTTCGGCGAGCGTCGGGCGCACGCCCAGTTTCGGCAGATCAAGGGCGGCATCCAGACCCTTGAAGACTTCATTGCTCCAGCTTCGATCGTCGCCGCGGCGATAGAGGTGTGCGCTCGGCATCTCGGTGTCGATGAACAGAATATAGTCCAGCGACGCGAGCGTCTGATACTCAGCGAGTTTCACCGTCACGTCGAATCCGCTGGTGGTCGGCGACAACACCTCGACCAACAAGGCCGGCTTGTCTGCGACGAGAGATTCATCTTCTGGCTTGCCGCAATCGACGCCGAGATCGGGCATGCGGCGAGTCGCGACTGAGGTCGCCACATAGGTATCACCGGTGAAAGTCTGGCAGGGGCCGCCCTTGATTTGGGCATGGATGGCCGCAGTGAGATTGACGACGATCGCGTCGTGGCGACTGCCTGCGCCGGCCATCGCGAACACCTCGCCTTCGACCAGCTCATAGCGTTGGTCCTGCCCGACGACCCAAGCGAGGAACCGGCCGACGCTGATCTTGGCGGCAGGTGAAGGTCTCATTCGGTAAACATAGCATTCGACCGACAGCGCGCCAAGATGAGGGCCACGGCAGCAGCTGAAACGCCTACACCTTGAAATGCTTGCTCAGCTTCAGGCTCTGGCCCTGATAGTTCGAGCCGATGCGTTGGCCGTACATCGCATCGGGGCGGGACAGCATTTTTTCGTAGATCAGGCGACCGACGATCTGGCCGTGTTCGAGGATGAACGGCACCTCGCGCGAGCGGACTTCCAGCACTGCGCGCGAGCCGAGGCCGCCGGCACCTTCATAACCGAAGCCGGGATCGAAGAAGCCGGCGTAGTGCACGCGGAATTCGCCGACCAGGGGGTCGAACGGCACCATCTCAGCCGCGTAGTCCGGCGGCACTTGCACCGCTTCCTTCGAGGCCAGGATGTAGAACTCGCCGGGGTCGAGGATCAGCGTGCCGTCCGGCCGCGCCGCGATCGGCTCCCAGAACTCGCCGACCGGATAGCCGCCGCGGCGGTCGATATCGACGACGCCGGTGTGGCGCTTGGCGCGATAACCGACGAAGCCGTTGGAATTGACGCCCGACAGATCGACGCTGAGCGCGACGCCGCCATTGAGGTCGGCGTCGTCGGCATCGACCAGCCGCTCGGCGTCGTGCAGCGCGTCGAGTTCATCGGCATCGAGCGCGGCGCGGCCGACGCTGAAGCGGACCTGCGACAGCCGCGAGCCTTCGCGCAGCAGCACCGGGAAGGTCTTCGGGCTGATCTCCGCGTAAAGCGGGCCGTGATAGCCGGCTCCGATCATGTCGAAGCGGCGGGTGCCGTCGGCGATTACGCGGGTGAACACGTCGAGCCGGCCGGTCGAGCTTTTCGGATTGGCAGCGGCGACGATATTGCGCGGCAGCGCCAGGCTTTCCAGCAGCGGCACGATGTAGACGCAATTGGTCTCCAGCACGGCGCCGTCCGACAGATCGATCTCGTGCAGCTTCAGCTCGTCGATCCGCTCGGCAACGGTGCAGTCCGGCCCGGGCAGAAAGCTGGCCCGGACACGGTAGGCGATTGGGCCGAGCCGCAGGTCGAGGCTGGCCGGCTGGATCTGGCTCTCGACGAATGGATATTCCGGCAGGATCAGGCCTGCTTCCGCCATCGCCGCGATCATGCGGTCGGGCAAAATTCCATCGGCATCGGGCGGCAACGCGAACGGCACGGCGATCCTCACGGCGGGCGGGCCGCCAGACGCGGAACAGACTGGATTTCTCCGGTTATCCGAACGCTGCCTTGACGGGAAGTGTGCGGAGGATTATGAGCCGACTTATCCCGTGGTGATTTGAGCCGGCCGGCTTGCAGCCACGTTAAATAAGTCGCTAAACAGGCCGGGGACAGTGCGCTCCCGGCCCGAGGGTTGATCCCCAGGCCGGTTTTTTTGTGCCCACGTCGCCCGGCGTGGTCACGAAGGGAGACCACATGTCCGAGACTACCACCCCGGCTGAGAAGCCTTCGATCGCCATCCCCGAAACCGCCCATTTCCGCCGCGAAACCCGGCTGGTGCATTCCGGTAGCCTGCGCTCGCAATATGGCGAGACGTCCGAGGCGATCTTCCTCACCCAGGGCTTCGTTTACGACAGCGCCGAGCAGTGCGAAGCGCGCTTCACCGGCGACGACGCCGGCTTCCAGTATTCGCGCTTCTCCAACCCGACCGTGTTCAGCTTCGAGCAGCGCATGGCCGAGTTCGAGGGCGCCGAGGCGGCGCGCTCGACCGCCACCGGCATGGCGGCGGTGACGGCCGCGATGCTGGCGCCGCTGCGCGCCGGCGATCATGTCGTCGCCTCCAAGGCGATGTTCGGCTCCTGCCGCTACGTGGTCGAGGACCTACTGCCGCGCTACGGCATCGAGTCGACGCTGGTCGACGGGCTCGATCTCGATCAGTGGCAGAAGGCGGCGCGGCCGAACACCAAGACGTTCTTCCTTGAAAGCCCGACCAACCCGACGCTCGACGTGCTCGACATCGGTGCGATCGCCGAGATCGCGCATGCGGCCGGCGCGCGGCTCGTGGTCGACAACGTGTTCGCAACGCCGATCTGGCAGAGCCCGCTCGAACTCGGCGCCGACGTCGTGGTGTACTCCGCGACGAAACACATCGACGGCCAGGGCCGCTGTCTCGGCGGCGTGGTGCTGTCGTCGCAGGCGTTCATCGAAGAACATATCCAGATGTATCTGCGCCAGACCGGCCCGTCGCTGTCGCCGTTCAACGCCTGGGTGCTGCTCAAGGGCCTCGAGACATTGAGCGTCCGGGTCCGGCAGCAGACCGAGACCGCAGCGGCGATTGCCGACGCGCTGGCAGGCCATGCGAAGGTGCCGCGGCTCGTGTATCCCGGTCGCGCCGATCACCCGCAGGCCGCGACGGTGAAGAAGCAGATGGGCGCCGGCTCGACGCTGGTCGGCTTCGAGGTGAAGGGCGGCAAGGCCGAGGCGTTCCGCTTCCTGAACGCGCTGAAGCTGATCCGGATCAGCAACAATCTCGGCGATGCCAAGAGCCTCGTGACGCACCCGGCAACGACGACGCATCAGCGCCTCAAGCCGGAAGCCCGCGCCGAGCTTGGTATCAGCGAAGGCTTCATCCGGCTGTCGGCCGGCCTGGAGCACAAGGACGATCTGATCGAGGATCTGATCGCCGCGCTGGAGAAGGTGTGAGGCAGAGACGCTGAACGGCTGCTAAGCAAAGCCCGGTCGTCACTCTCGTCATGGCCGGGAAGACGCCCGGCTTCGCCGAGCTCCTCAGAGTCTGACTCAAAACCACGGCCGACTTCTCGGCCACATTTTGCGGTCGGCTAATTAGCTCACAAACTCCGTCATGGCCGGGC
The DNA here is from genome assembly GCF_003591005.1 of Rhodopseudomonas palustris. Taxonomy (GTDB): domain Bacteria; phylum Pseudomonadota; class Alphaproteobacteria; order Rhizobiales; family Xanthobacteraceae; genus Rhodopseudomonas; species Rhodopseudomonas palustris_K. Next base: position 9,907 of record NZ_QYYD01000017.1, on the reverse strand, counting down.
TTGTCCCGGCCATCCACGCCTTGACTGGATTTCCGGTCGCAAGGCGTGGATGCCCGGCACAAGGCCGGGCATGACGCGTGGAGACGGACATGCCCAAATTTAAAGGGCGCATTTCTGGCCAAGCTCTCAGGATGAGGACTCAGCGCTTGTGGAGAGGGCGAGAGCGCTTCGATCAACCGATGAACCGCGTCAGCCCTGATCGGCGGCCAAGTGCTCAGCTGAGCACGTGTAGTTCGTGACAACAAAAGCACACACGGAACCCACGGGCGTCGACATGCCGCAGTTGCGAAGGGTCGCGACGGCCGGTGGTGATGCTATCACCTGCGAGCTGCCTCGGTGACGACGCAGCGATGGTCCGACCACGTCGCGGCCGCGCCGACGCCGCGCTCGCGCAGAAGGCGATGGCCGGTGTAGCCGTCACCAAGCAAAATCAGCGAATTCGATCATCCCCATGCAACTCCCCGTCCTGCTTGTTCTCGCGACCGCCGCGCTCGCCCTCGGCGGCTGCGTCACCAACTCCCAATCACCGATCGGCGTATCGCCGTCATTGGTCAGCCCCGCGGCCGCGGCCCGCTATGCCGCGATCGACACCGAGAGATTTCCGATCGACGGCATCGATCCCGCTGATCTGAATCCGACCTATGTGCGACAGGTGGTCGACTACAAGGGAAGCGAGCGGCCCGGCACCGTGGTGGTCGAACCGCGCAAGCGGTTCCTCTATCTGGTGCTGGAGAACGGTCAGGCGCTGCGCTACGGCGTCGGTGTCGGCAAAGCCGGACTGGCTTTCACCGGCACCGCCGAGGTCGGGCGCAAGGCCGAGTGGCCGAACTGGGCGCCGACCGCCAACATGATCGCGCGCGAGCCGGATCGCTACGGCAAGCTCGCCGGCGGCATGTCGGGCGGCGTCAACAATCCGCTCGGGCCGCGCGCGCTGTATCTGTATCGCAACGGCAAGGACACGATGTTTCGCATTCACGGCACCACAGAGCCGTGGACGATCGGCGAAGCGGTGTCGTCGGGCTGCATCCGGATGCTCAATCAGGACGTCGTCGATCTGTACGAGCGGGTCCCGGCCGGCACGCGGGTGGTGGTGCGCTGAACCGGAGGCTTCGCCTCACATCGGCCGATAGGCCCGGATGTCCGCGGGCACAGTGACGCCGAGCTTGATCTGACCGACCGAGCGGATGATGTCGTCGGCCAGCAGCTGCGCGAAGCAGGCGTAGCCCCAATCGTTCATGTGTAGTCCGTCGGCGATGACGAAGCTGTCGAACGGCAGCGCCTGCTTTTCGTGCCATTCCTTCATCACTTCGAAGCGCGGGAAGATGCCGACGCGGCGCAGTTCGGCGAGCCGGCCGAGCGCGGCGATCATCTTTCCGGCGCTCTCGGCGCGCTCGTTGACGCGCGGCGCGTATTGCGGGTCGACCAGCACGATGTCGGCGCCCGCGGCCTGGATCGCCGCGATGCCCTCCTCGACCAGCTTGCCGGTCTCGGTCGGATCGAGGTTGCGCAGGATGGCGTTGGTGCCGACCTGCCAGATCACCAGATCCGGCTTGGCGTCGAGCACCGTGCTCTTCAGCCGCGCCATCATCTCGGGCGCGTCCTCGCCGCCCTTGCCGCTATTGATCACGGTGATATCGGCGGTCGGATAGTGGCGGCGCAGGCGCTGGGCGAGACGGTTGGGATAGTTGTAGGCGGGCGAGGTCGAGCCGTAGCCTTGGGTCGAGGACGAGCCGAACGCCACGATCACCACCGGCTCGCCTTCGGCCAGCTTGCGGGCGACATGAGGCAACGAGCCCATCGACTTGCTGGCGCCCTTCGGCGGCAGGCACGGCACGCGGGTGAGGATGTCACCAGCCTGCTTGGCGGCCTGCTTGACCTTGTCGATCGCCTGACCGGCGATGCCTTTCTGAGCCGGAGCGGCGGGCGTCGCGGGCTCCGCGGCATGGTCTGGCGTGGTTTCGGTCGCGGCCGGCGCAGGCTCGGTGTGGGCGGTCTGCGCGAAGGCACCGGACATCAGAACACCGAACGCCATCGCCGCCCACAGACTGAGGGCGGCGGACTTTACGCCAACTCGTCTCCTCATCTTAACGCAGCGTCCTCAGCTCCGACGGGTTGATATGCGTCGCATCGAGCACGAAAGTCGAGAGCGCCCGCGCCAGGCAGCCGTGCACCCGCATCGCCAGATCGATCCCCGGCGATGGACTGAACAGGTCGAACTCGCCGGTCTCGTTCCAATGCCGCATCAACGCGAAGCGGTCGAACAGCGGCACGTCGTGCTCCTGCGCCACCACCCGCATGTTGTCCAAATAGGGCGTGGGGTTGATCATGGTCTCGGTGCGCGGACTGTATTGCAGATTCATCAGAATGACGTCGGCGCCGGCCTTCTGCGAGGCTTCGATGCCCTCGCTGAGCGCGTTGCGAAAGTCTTCCGGATCGATCGAGCGGATCGCATCGTAAGTGCCGGTCTGCCAGATCACCAGCGACGGCTTGCGCTCGGTGACGAGCTGACCGATTCCCGAGGCGACCTCCGCGGCCGTGCGCTTCATCCGCATTTCGAGCGAGACGTTGACGGCGATCCCCGGGAGCTTGTCGCGCAATAGCGTCTGCAGCCGTGCCGGATAGGCCGTACTCTCGGCCGAGCTGATGCTGGAAGAGCGGCTGCCGATCACCAGAATATCGAGCTTGCGGTCGTTTCTCAGCCCCGACACCACCCGGCCGATCGTCAGATCGGTGGCAAGCAGATAGGCCGGCGCCTCGCAGCCGGCTGACGCGACCTCAGGCGCAGCGATCGCCGGCCCGCCGGCCAGCGCCAGACCCAAGCTCAGCACCAGCGCACGCAGTCGTTTAGGGCTGGCCGTTCTGGCCATCATGCATCGCCTCCCGCGAGGTCGGCATCAGGGCTTCCCTTCGGGGTTCCACCTTTGGCCACCTCATTCTTGTACCACGAAAAAAGCCACGCTGCGGCGGACATGATAACCACCCCGGTCAGGCTGACAAAGAAATGCATGACGGCACCGCCCGAAATCTCGGCCAGCACGAAGTAGCCGGCGAAGGCGAGGAAGATGCCGATACAGAAGATCTCCAGCGAGTGCTGGCCGCACAGGATCAGCGGCCGCAGCCAGATCGAGTTGAGCCCACGCCAATCTCGATGCAGGAACCGCACCGTGATGGCTGCCAGCGCCAGGAAGTGCGCAAACCGCAGCACGTCCAGGTTCGGCTTGTCGATCGGGTACATCCACTGCTCGAGCCATTTCGGCAGGGTGTGGAACAGCTGCGGCATATGCCAGGTCAGGGTGACGAAGAACGCCGCCAGCAGATAGGCCGCCGACACCCACAGGGTGATCGGCGACGCCAGCACCCGCGCCAGGCGCTGTGCCCCGCCCATCGCGCACCAGACGCCGAACACGAACAGCAGCTGCCATGCGTAGGGATTGAACGCCCACACGCCGCTCGGATAGGCGGTGAGATGCAGGTCGAACTGCCAGGTCGCGGCGTACAGCGCGGTCGCCAGCGCCAGCGCGATGTCGGGCGAGCGCCGGGTGATCCACAGGATCGCCGGCAGGAAGAACATCAGCACGATGTACAGCGGCAGCACGTCCATATTGACCGGACGGAACCGCAGCAGCAGCGCCTGCACGATGGTGACGTCGGGCTGCTTGAGGAAGTCCAGAATGCCCATTTCCTCGGTATAGAGCGGGTTCTGGAAGCTGGTGGCGACGTAGGAGATCTCCGCCAGGAAGATCGTGAACAGGAACACGTGGGCGACGTAGATCTGCCAGACCCGCTTCATGATCCGGGCCGACGCCACCACAAAACCCTGGTCGCGCATCGCCCGGCCGTACACGAAGGCTGCGGTGTAGCCGGAGATGAAGATGAAGATCTCGGTTGCGTCGGAAAAGCCGTAGTTGCGGATCGTCAGCCAGGTCAGCACGTTGGCCGGCAGGTGATCGATGAAGATCAGCCACAGCGCGAGGCCGCGGAACAGGTCGAGCCGCAGTTCGCGCTTCGGCGCCGGCTTGCGCGGCGCGGGCTTGGGCGGTGCCGCAGGTGGCGGCGCGACTTCGGTCTGCGGCTCGAGGACCACGGGCGACGCTTCAACGACCGGTTCGGCGACGGATGAGGCGGGAGTCATGGTGCTCCAGGCAGGCGCAGCGCCGCGCCCCTTTTGGCGCTGATATACCAGCCTGCCAAGCGGCAGGCGAGACGGTGTGACGGCAGATCAGGCGGCGGCGGGTTTGCTCACTTCGCAACCACCGGCGCCTGCGGATCCCTTCGACAATGCTCGGTTTGAGGCGCATTGTCGGTGCGACCCGGCGTCGCCGCGGAACTAGGCCGCAACTATGTTGAAACCGCGGCTCGCCTGCGCCGTAGACTGAAAATCGTTCCGAGCCGCTGGTTTCAGATTGGGATTTTGCGATATGATCGCGTTGCAAGCTGGATCGAGCCTGATGTACCGCGCCATAACCCGCCAGATCGAGGTGACCGTCGAGCCGAACTACCTGCCGGAGCGGTCTTCGGCCGAGAACCGACAGTTCTTCTGGTCCTACACCGTGGTGATCACCAATTCGGGCGACGAGACCGTGCAGCTGCGCACCCGGCATTGGGTGATCACCGACGCCTCCGGCCGTACCCAGGAAGTGCGCGGCGAAGGCGTGGTCGGCGAGCAGCCGGTGCTCGCGCCCGGCGAGCGCTTCGAATACACCAGCGGCGTCCCCCTCCCCACCGCCTCCGGCTTCATGGCCGGCCGCTACCAGATGGAAAGCGAAACCGGCGAACGGTTCGAAATCGACGTCCCGGCGTTCTCGCTGGACAGCCCGGAAGGCAAGCGGACGTTGAATTGAGACAGAGCCGTTGAACTGTAGGGTGGGTTAGGCGCGCAGCGCCGTAACCCACCATCGTCGCGGCGAGAGATGTCGGTGGGTTACGCGCTTCGCCGCCAACCTGCCCTACGAGTCCGAGGGCTCCACCCCCGCCTCTTCCGGCGTAAATTCATATACCGAACTGCAGAACTCGCAGGTCACCACGACCTTGTCGTCCTTGACCATGTCGGCGCGGTCCTGCGGGGAGAAGCGGGACAGCATGCCGGACACCGCCTCGCGCGAGCAGGAGCATTGCGCGCGCAGCGGCAGCGACGAGAACACGCGGACGCCGCGCTCGTGGAACAGCCGATACAGCAGCCGCTCGCCGGACAGGTCCGGATCGATCAGCTCGATGTCCTCGACCGTGCCGATCAGCGACTGGCCTTCGACCCAGGCGTCGTCCTCGGTGACGGCGTGAACTTCGGCGCCCTCGGGCGCGTCGCCGGGATGCAGATCGGGCTGGCGCGCGCGCTCCGGCGCCTTCGGCAGAAACTGCAGCAGCATGCCGCCGGCGCGCCAATGATGCCGGCCGCCTTCGCCGCCGCGCCATTCCTCGCCGACCGCCAGCCGCACCTTGGTGGGGATCTGCTCGGAGCGCAGAAAGTATTCGTGCGCGGCTTCTTCCAGCCCGCCGCCATCGAGCGCGACCAGGCCCTGGTAGCGGCTCATGTCCGGGCCCTGGTCGATGGTCATCGCCAAATGGCCCTTGCCGAGCAGCGCGCCGGAGCTCAGCCCCGGCTCCAGCCGGCTCTCGTCGAACCGCGCATAGGCGCGCAGCCGGTCGGGCGCCTGGAAGTCGACGATCAGCAGTGACACCGGACCGTCGGTCTGGGTCTGCAGGATGAAGCGGCCCTCGAATTTGAGCGCCGAGCCGAGCAGCGTCGCCAGCACCACGGCTTCGCCGAGCAGCTTGCCGACCGGCGTCGGATAGGCGTGCTTTTCGAGCAGTTCGTCGAGCGACGGCCCCAGCCGCGTCAGCCGGCCACGCAGATCGAGCGCGCCGACCTCGAACGGCAGCACGCTGTCGTCGATCGGAACGGCCGACGGCGCACGGACGGGGGGCATTTCGGGGGTATGGGGATCAGGGGTCTGTGAGGTCATGGGCGCTTATCTGGGGGCGGAGGGCGAAGAGCGAAAGGGCTGGATGGCGGTGCGGAATGGCAGCGATGCGCGGAGCAGGCTTTCGTCTCCCTCCCCCTTGCGGTGAGCAAACGCATCCAGGCTCTCGTGACATCTGAAGCGGCGATCTGGCGCTGCCTATCCCCATGTCGTCCCCGCGCAGGCGGGGACCCATACCCCGCAGTATCTCGGTTGAAGCGAGGCAGACGCCATTCTTCGCTTGAAAGGCCAGGGGATATGGGTCCCCGCCTGCGCGGGGACGACGAGTTTTGGATTCAGCATGCGAACAATAGGGGTCTGTGCGGTCGCCTCCCCCGGTTGGGATCGGAGCCGCGGCCGCTTTGCTCGCATGTCAGACAGTAATTACGCCACCGCGCCCAAACACCACGCCAGGATGCCCTTCTGCGCGTGCAGGCGGTTTTCGGCTTCGTCGAACACCACCGATTGCGGGCCGTCGATCACCTCGTCGGTGACCTCCTCGCCGCGATGCGCCGGCAGGCAATGCATGAAGATCGCGTCCTTGTGGGCGAGCGACATCAGCTTGGCGTTGACCTGATAGGGCTTGAGCAGATTGTGGCGGTGCTCGCCGTCCTTGTCGCCCATCGACACCCAGGTGTCGGTGACAACGCAGTCGGCGCCGCGCACCGCTTCCTCGGGATCATTGCCGAGCGTGACCGCCGCGCCGCTCGCCTTGATCCAGTCGCGCAGCGCCTTGTTGGGCGCGAGTTGCGGCGGGGTGGCGATGTTGAGCTTGAAGTCGAAGCGCTGCGCGGCGTGCGCGAACGACGCCAACACATTGTTGTCGTCGCCGGTCCAGGCCACCGTCGCGCCCTTGATCGAGCCGCGGTGCTCCTCGAACGTCATCACGTCGGCCATCACCTGGCACGGATGCGACTTGCGGGTCAGGCCGTTGATTACCGGAACGGTGGCGTTGGCGGCAAGTTCGAGCAGCGCCTCGTGATTGAGGATGCGGATCATGATGATATCGACGAAACGCGACAGCACCCGCGCGGTGTCGGAGATCGTCTCGCCGCGGCCGAGCTGCATCTCCTGCCCCGTCAGCATGATCGACTCGCCGCCGAGTTGGCGCATGCCGACGTCGAACGACACCCGGGTGCGGGTCGAGGGCTTGTCGAAGATCATCGCCAGCGTCTTGCCGGCGAGCGGCTTGTCGTCGATCGCGCCCGCCTTGCGCTTGGCCTTCATCGACACCGAGGCCGCCAGCATGTTGCGCAGCTCGGAGGTCGGCACTTCGGTGAGATCGAGGAAATGCCGCGGGGCCTTGATCTTGGCGTTGCTCATCACACCGCCTCCCGCTGCGCCGCCTGGCCTGTGAGCACCACGCAGGCGCGCTCCAGCCGCGTCACCGCTTCTTCGATCTCGGCCTCGCTGACGATCAGCGGCGGCAGCAACCGGACGACGTTGTCGCCGGCGCCGACGGTGAGCAGGTTCTGATCGCGCAAGGCGGCGACCAGATCGGTCGACGGCACCACGGCCTTGACGCCGATCAGCAGCCCCTCGCCGCGGACTTCGCTCAGCACCTGCGGATATCGATCGACGATGCCGGCGAGCTTCTGTTTCAGCAGCAGCGAGATCTTCTTCACATGGTCGAAGAAGCCCGGCTTCAGCATCACGTCGAGCACCGCATTGGCCGCGGCCACCGCCAGCGGATTGCCGCCGAAGGTCGAGCCGTGCGAGCCCGGCGCCATGCCGGAGGCGGCCTCGGCGGTCGCGAGGCACGCCCCGATCGGGAAGCCGCCGCCGAGCGCCTTGGCGAGCGACATCAGATCCGGCGTGACGCCGATCCGCTTATAAGCGAACAGCTCGCCGGTGCGGCCCATGCCGGTCTGCACTTCGTCGAAGATCAGCAGCAGGCCGTTGCTGTCGCACAGCTCACGCAGAGCGCGGAAGAACGCGGTCTCGGGCGAGCGCACGCCGCCCTCGCCCTGCAGCGGCTCGATCAGGATCGCCGCGGTGGTCGGGCCGATCGCCTTCTTGACCGCCTCGATGTCGCCGAGCGGCAGTTGGTCGAAGCCGCTGAGCGGCTCGCCATAGCCCTCGAGATATTTGGCCGAGCCGGTCGCGGCGAGCGTGCCGAGGGTGCGGCCGTGGAAGGCGCCCTCGAAGGTGATGATCCGGGTGCGCTCCGGATGGCCTTTCGCGAAGTGATAGTGCCGCGCCATCTTCAGCGCGCACTCCATCGCCTCCGCGCCCGAATTGGCGAAGAACACGTAGTCGGCGAAGCTCTGCTCGCACAGCCGCGCGGCGAGCCGCTCGCCGTCCGGGCTCTTGAACAAGTTCGACATGTGCCACAGCCGGGTGGCCTGCTGCTGCAGCGCCTCGACCAGATGCGGATGGCAATGGCCGAGCGAATTGACCGCGACGCCGCTTGTGAAATCGAGGTAGCGCTCGCCGTCGGTCCCGTGCAGCCAGACGCCCTCGCCGCGCTCGAAGGCGACATCCGCCCTGGCGAATACCGGCAGAAGATGGGACGTAGAAGCTGCGCTCGACATGGCCGATCCGATCGGAAAAGCGGGCCGCCGGCCGGACCGCGATCAGCGCGGTCGGGCCTGACGTACCCCGGAAACGAAACGTGCCGCCTTTCCAGGCGGCACGTACGGACATTCTAAGTGCGCTGAAGTCACTGTCAACCGGGGCTTGGAACGACATTTGGCGGGGCCGCCTCAGCATTGCCGCTGTGACGGTTATGACTCAGTCGACGAGAAGGTGTGGACGCACCAGGTCGGACGCTTGCGCGTGAGTCACGGCATATTGTAGCGTTTTCTTTGTCGGGTACGACATCTCGTGCACGGTTTGGTAATCCTTTCTTGAGCTCTCGGCGAGTGCGATTCGTCCGGACAGCAAGGCTGTCCGGCGAGGGCTAAGGGATTCTGCCGGCAAGACATTTGGACGACCTCGCAGCCGCGGTTCCGCGCTGGATCAGCGCTTCGCGGCAGGAAGGGATAGAACGATGACGGCATTGACCTGGACGGACGAGCGCGTCGAGCAGTTGAAGAAATTATGGGAAGGCGGGCTATCGGCGAGTCAAATTGCCGCAGAGCTCGGCAACGTGACGCGTAACGCCGTGATCGGCAAGGTCCACCGTCTCGGCCTGTCGGGCCGGGCCAAGAGCCCGTCCTCGGCGGCGCCGCGGCAGCGCAAGGCGCGCCCGGCCCAGCATATGATGCGGGTGACGAGGCCAGTGGCGCGCGGCAACACCGCGCTGGCACACGTGTTCGAGGTCGAGGCCGAGCCCGATCCGGTGACCTACGACAACGTCGTGCCGATGAACCAGCGGCTGTCGCTGCTGGAACTCAACGAGGCGACCTGCCATTGGCCGATCGGCGACCCGAGCAATCCGGAATTCTTCTTCTGCGGCGGCAAGTCGCTGCCCGGCCTGCCCTACTGCGCCCACCACTCGCGCATCGCCTACCAGCCCGTCGGCGACCGCCGCCGCGCCCAGCCGAAGCCGACGCGTTAGACGAAACGACGCCTGCACAAAGCTGCAGGCAAACACCGCTCGCGCAGCGCACCGCTGCGCCACCGGCGAGGCTGTCACCGCCCGCGCAGGCGGGCGACCCAGTAGTCCAGAGCGCCAGTTACTTCTCACAACCGTCAAGATCCTCTTCCCTCTCCCCTTGTGGGAGAGGGTGCCCGAGCGCAGCGAGGGCGGGTGAGGGGTCGCCAGGAGCGATGCGCCGCCCCCTCACCCGGCCGCATGCATGGCAAGCGCCGAGGGCTGCCCTCTCCCACGAGGGGAGAGGGCGCTGACATCGGCGCTACATAAATAACGTTGGCGCTCGGCGCCTCGCTCAAAGACTGTCATCGCCCCCCCACCCGGGGGGGCCAGCCCGGGGGGATAGGAAAGTGCCTGATTTTAAGGGCGCATTTACGGCCGAGCTCTCACAATGAGGACTCAACGGTTGTGA